>JBKPAI010000021.1:0-8559 GCA_046726355.1 Acidobacteriota bacterium
ATAACAACCAGGTCTTTGCCGCCGGGCAGGTGCGCACGTACACGTGGAACTACCCTGTGCCGAGCACATTGCCTGCCGGAACGTATAAGGTCAACGCCGGCTTCTTTACGGCGGATTGGTCCGCGACGAAGTACTGGGTCAACGGCATCACGAGCTTCAACGTCGCGACGGCGAGCTCGACAAGTCCAACCCCGTCTCCGACGTCCCCATCGACCGGCAGCCGCCAGTTCTATGTGGACAACGTCAGCGGCTCCGATTCCAACAGCGGCACGTCGTCGACCGCCCCATGGAAGTCGCTTGCCAAAGTGAACAGCACCGGCTTCCAGGCGGGGGACACGATTAACTTCAAGCGCGGTAGTGTGTGGACGGGCACCCTGACAGTTTCGCGCAGCGGCGCCAGCGGCAACCCGATCACGTTTCGGGATTACGGCTCCGGGAATACTCCTGTGATTCAGCGTGCAACAGCACCCGAAAGCAGCGACCTGACGCGCACGGTCGTGATCACTGGCAGCTGGATCGTCTTCCAGAACTTCCGGATCACCAATGCGCACGAGGCCGGGATATTTCTGGGCAGCGCCGCCAACCACAACGTGATCCGCAACAACGAAATCACGGCGACCGGCTATGGAGCGGCGGTCTACGGACAGTTCAATCTCCTCACACAGAATTACGTGCACGACCTGCACATCATCGTGAACGATGCGGCGGGAGGGAATTATGGGGCCGGGTGCTTCTTCTTCCAACAAGCCGGGAGCGGGGGAAATGAGGTTTCCTACAATCGCGGCATCAATTGCAGAGCGCGGGATTCATTCTTCAATTTCAACGGGAAGTTCGTGGAGGTCTTTAACAACGGCGACAACCTGTATATCCATCATAACTACGCCGAGAACCCGCAGGGGTTCTTCGAGTCGGGTGCCGGCGGCGGCTCGCGAACTGCGAAAAACATAAGATTTGTCTACAACGTGTTGGTGAACTCCCACGCGGACGCGGGTCAACCGTGCGGGGCCTTCTGGTTCAATACCACAGGCAGCTATGCCATCACGATGTCAAATTTTGTCTTTGACAACAACACTGTCTATCAGCGAACGGGCGATGGCGGCGTATGGCGGCTGTTTGCCTCAAACTCGGATCTGTCGTTCCTGACAGTGCGCAATAGCATCTTCCATTCAGACACGCAGATCGCCAATACCGGCAGCTTCAGACACACAAACAACGTCTACTACATGGCGAACATGGTCAGCGGCTCTGGCGTCGGCTACAGCCTGGGAACCGGAGAACAGAATTCGAATCCGCTGTTCATGAACGTGTCAGGCAGAGACTTTCGCCTGCAGCTGACCAGTCCGGCGATCGACGCAGGAATCGACCTCGGGTACAAGACGGACTTCAGCGGCTCGACCGTACCGCTCGCCGTCAGCAGCCTGCTGCCCGACATCGGCGCCTACGAATTCAAACGCTGACCTTCCTGCTCCGGCAGTAGATACCCAGGGTCCTCTGCGAGAGTGTTTCCGAGACGCCGGAACACGCTTGTGGAAGTCTGGCTCAATATCCCAAGGAGGGCGACCGCTCCGGCGGTTACCCTCCTTATTCTTATTACTAGTGTTGTCGTCGGAGGACCCCGACAATCGACTGGCCGGCTGTCACTCTTTCGCCGGGCTTGACGGTGACCTCGAGATCCGGTCGAAGCGGTAGCACGAGATCGACCTGGGAGCCGAAGCGAATCATGCCAATACGTTGCCCCTTTTCCACCTGCTGGCTCTCGTGAACGAACGAACAGATCTGTCGAACGAGCCTGGAAGCGATCTGGACGACAGCCAACTGCAGGTCGCCCGCCTGGACCACGGTCGTCATCCGCTCGTTGTGGAAGACCATCTCCGGCCGCCTCAATGAACCGAACAAGCCGCGGAAATGCTGCTTCGCCGCGATCAGGCCGGCGATCGGCGCGCGGTTGACATGGACGTCCAGGAAGCTCATGCCGATGCCGATCACCACGGCGTCCGCCATCTCGAGCGGTGTCTTTGTCAGTTCCGACAGCGTGTAGTTGCGTCCGGCCTTGGTCGATACCGGGAGCGCCCCTTGTCGCGACTGGCGCACATACACAACCTCACCGTCAGCCGGGCTGACGATGACGTTGGGGGCTTGAGGGACCTTGCGCTCCGGGTCACGGTAGAAGCGATGGGCGAGCAGTGCGACGGCCGCCGCGATCGTCAGGAACCAGTTCGTGGCGGCCTTTACCAGAATGCCGGCGCCACCCAGGAACCACGGCGCCGCGATCTCCACCAGGATGCCTGTTGACAGGCTCAGCGCTGTGATAGCGACGGCAGTGCGGCGCATGCCGAGGAGCCATTTCCAGGCGAGAGGAAGGGCCGTGGCCAGCGACAGGGCCAGACCAGCCATCAGGTAAACGGGCATCAGAAGCCTCGCCTCACGTAAAGGTAGGGGATCAGCGCCAACTCGACGAGGCCTGGGAGGACGTCTTCCTTGCAGAAGACCGATTCGATCTCGAATGCCGTCAGCGATCGCAGGACCTCACGCCACGCAAGGCGGCCCCACAGCATTTCGACCAGACAGGTGGGCACATCCGTGACGAGCCGGATCCAGCGCACGCCCGGCTGAGAGCGGCAGATGGCCGCCGGGCCTCCCAACTGGTCGAGAAAGAGCAGGTAGGGGAAGTCAACACCGGCCTGCAGCCCCAAGGTGTGATAGCCCCACGTGCGGGCGTTGACATCGAGCAGTTTGAACTGCTGGTCGCGTGGATCCAGCTTGTACTCGAGCTCGGTCAACCCGTAGTAATCGATTGCCCGTAGAAAGCGGTGTGACAGCTCTTCGAGGAGCGGCTCATCCACCGTCTCCGCGTATGTACTGGCACGGCCGAATTCAGGCGGGTGCTGGCGCCGGCGGCGGGCGACCATGCTGCCGATGGCTCCGCCATCCTTGAAAAAAGCGCAGTAGGCGTACTGCTGGCGACCGTCGCCGGGAATCAACTCCTGAACCATCACTTCGCCGGGCGGGACAATGGCGAGGGCATCGAGGAACCGTTTCTCGAGCTCGCGGCGGGTATTAGCGCGCCAGGCTTTCGCCTTTGTCGCGTAGATGAAGTGTTCCTTGATCGCCGGTTTGATGACCAGCGGCGGTTCACAGTCGATTTCCTTCAGATCTCCGAGATCCTGTGGATACCAGGTCCGCGGAGTCGGGATGCCAAGCTGTTCTGCCAGGCGGTATGTGTTTCGTTTGTCCCACGCCCACTGGATACTGTCCCACTCTGGCGTCGGCACGCGAAAGACGTCGGCAAGCTCCGCCCGGTGCCGGGACAGAGCCGCGACGATTTCATCCCGTGTGGGATACAGCACCCACCCTTTGAGTCCAAGCCGTCGTCCGACGTCCAGGACGGCCTCGACAGCACGCGTTTCATGACGCAGGTCCGGCACTCGGACGGCGTGAGTCGTGTAATGCGAGAAACGAGCGATGGAGCATTCGTCGTCAATCACGCAGACGGGGGCACCCCGCCGGCCCACGCTGCGCACGATACCGAGCCCTAGAAAATCGCCGCCGAGAACGACGGCACCGACATCGTTAGCACTCATGGCTGATGCATCCAGAGCTGTGAGGGAGGTCCGATCGGCGTCTTTCTAACACGGGGCTCGGCCCCACACTCCGCCTCGCCGTGCGCGCCTGAGCGGTCCCTGTCACGGAAAAAGACACGTCCGTACCCATTGCCGTGCAAAGCGGGGCCGGACAGCGTCCAGCGGCGCAGGCGCGCACCGCCCGGCCGGTGCGCGAGCGTTGCGAGATAGCCGGCTGCGGGCTGCAGCAATTGGAACCGCCAGCCCTGCTGAGGAACCCGAGATTCACCGTCGAGGCGCGCGGCGGAATCGACACGGCTCGATCCGGGGCCTCGGGCGATCCCGTCACCGGTCGCTTTCACCAAAGCTTCTTTGCACGTCCAGCAGGCAAAGAACGCCTCCATCTGAACGTCGAGCGGCAGTGTCCGGAGCAGGTCGGCTTCATCGCGGGGAAAGAACCGCGCCGCGATATATTCGAGCTCGGTCACCGGCCGGAGACGCTCGACATCAACTCCAACCGGACCGGCAGCCGTCACCGCGTAGACGGCCAGCGCGCCTGAGCGCGACGCATTGAAGTAGATCGGACCCTGATCGCGGAGCCCGGCGAGCTCGGGTTTCCCGAAGCGGCCGTAGGTGAACGCCATAGCGGCCGCATCCCGCCTCACGTACTGAGCGAGCAACTGTCGAAGAACTCCGCGACACACGATGAAGGCGTCACGATCGTCAGGCGAGCGGAACCCGGCGGCCCGTGCGTGCTCATCGCGCGAAAGGGTCGCTTCGAACCGGGGCAGTTCGGAATAAAAGTCGTTGAGCGCCGCGCACCAGACATGGATCTCGTGCTCGCGAAGGCGAGCCGCAGATGACGCCGGCCGCCACAGGGGCACCGCGCGGGCAGAGGAGCCAGGCATGTTCTCAGGGTGAATCGACGGCCGCGGTCACGCCCCTCGTGACCGCCTGCTCACGTGTCCTCATGACCAGTCCGGCGCACAGGCTGGCGTCACCATCGAACAACGACGGCGCCCACACACGAGCGTCTTTCAGTCGCTCCGCGAGCGCGGGATCGTGTGCGCGGTAGACGAATGACCAGGCAGACAGCTTGCGCCGGTAGGGCGCAACGATGTTGGTCGATTGTTCGTTCTCCAGCCACCGACCGATGTGGTCGAGCACGTGGATGCGTTCGTCGCGGCACATTTTCAGGGCGCGGGAAAGCAACGGGGGGAGCAGGGCGGTGCTTCCGTCAAGGGACTGGAAGTCGACGAGCAACATTCGCTTCAGGCCGTGCTCCGGCTTGTCCTTTCGTTCGAAAATGGCGTAGGCAGCGAGGCGGGGGCCGTCGACCACGGTCATGATCCAGAGCCGGTCGTCGAGCAGCGCGTGCTTGTAGTGCCAGTCCAGGATTTCGCGCGTCCGTACAGCCATCAGCCGGTGCGGGTTCTTGCTTTGCAAACGCTCCCAGAAGTCGTCGAAGCGATCGTCGAAGCCTGAACACACTTCCACCTCGACGTCGCTCTCGCGCAGTGTCGCTTTGCCGAGGTGATCCTTGACACACAGCGCGGCAGCGAGCGGGTAACTGAGGGGCCTGGGGACTGGATAGCTCTTCCAACTGAGAACGCTCTCTGAAAATCCCCGGTAATGCGTGATCCAGAACCCGGATTCATCCCAGAGGCCGACCGGCACACGCGGGCACCTGAAGACATCGAGCGCCGCCGCGGCCGGGCCTGCAACGGTATTGTTCACGTAAAGACTCACCTGTTTCTGATTCACCACTTTGTCCAACAGGATGAGCGCGACGCTGCGGCACGCCGGTTCGGCGGCCCAGTTGCGGCCGGTAGCGGCCAGGATCCGCCGGCCTTCGAGCTCGTACGGCAAGGGGATGTTCCCCATCGTGGCCACGATGCGATGGTTGTGGTCCTCAAGTACCCAGCCGATGGTCCAGTCCGCCCGCATCTCCTTGTAGAGAGGGTTGCCCAGCCAGAGATGGCTCCATTCGTCGTAGTTTTTGGATACGAGCCCGTAGCGGGATTCGAGCAACGCAATCTGCTCATGGTCCTTGAACGATGCTTCGCGAACCTTGAAGCCTCGCTGCACCCGGGTCGCAGGTGTTACAGGGGGAGCCTGCTCTCCCTGGGAGGTTCCGAAAGAAGATCGCAAGCGCGAGGAAATGCCAGGGAAGAACTTCATGAGAATTGAAACGGGGTCACGTCAGCCCAATGTTCAGCGCAGTACCCGCTGAACCCGACAGTCCTGGAGAATCCTTAACTAAACTAACCAGCTCTGCGATCTCTGCGCGTTCTGCGTGGTCGTGCTTTTTCGGTACGCTCTGGAGACTGACTCGTCGATGACTACGTGCGAGCTGGGGCTGCCGGCTCGAAGGTGACCGGCAGCGCTTCCAGGCCCCGGAATCCTGCATTGCGGCGCCAGATGAGCGGCCCGGGCGCGAGCGCGAGATTGTTCAGCCGTCGCAGGATCGTATCGAACGCGATTTGTGCTTCAACGCGCGCAAGCGGCGCGCCAAAGCAGTAATGAGCTGCCCAGCCGAAGGCCAGATGCCGGTTGTCCTGGCGTGTGATGTCCAGGACGTCCGGATTTGGAAAGCGTTCCGGATCCCGGTTTGCGGCGCCGAGCACTGACATCACCGCCTGGCGCTTGCGAATCACCGTGCCCCTCAGTTCCAGATCAGCAGGGGCCAGCCGCGCCGTGTACTGGATCGGGCTCTCATAACGGAGCAGTTCCTCCACGGCCGCGGGCACCAGGGAGCGATTGGCTCGCAGGCGTTCCAGCGTGTCGGGATGCCGCAGCAGCGACAACAGACCATTCCCGATCAGGTTCGTGGTGGTCTCCTGCCCGCCGGTCATTGTGATAATCGCGTTGGCGATGACTTCTTCCTCACTCAGCCGGTCGCCGTCGACCTCGGCGGTCATCAGCGCGTGCAGAACTCCCTTGCGCGGCTCGTACTCCTGTTCACGAATTCTGGACCGGAAATATGCCGTCATCTTTTCAACGGTCGTCAGCATCAGGGTGGCGCGGCCGGGATTGTGCTGAAAGTTCCCCAGCATCTCCGAGAAGTCCTTCGACCACGTTTTCAGCTGGTCGCGGTCTGCCACCGGCACGCCCATCAGTTCGGCCGTGACGGTCGCAGGAAGGGTATCGGCCAGGTCGGCGATGACATCCATGTGTCCGGCCGGCAGCACGGCATCGATGAGGCTGTCGGTGATCTCCTGAATGTGCGCGCGGAGGGCTTCGACGCGCGCCGGAGTAAACGCCGCCGCGGCCAGCGCCCGCACTCTCGTATGCGCGGGCGGGTCGAGGAACAGCATCTGCCGCACGAGCACCTGTGCGATCGGGTTGAGCTCGGAAAGCTCGAGGGCGTTGAGTTGGTCGGGGCTCGGTTGGCGCTGCGCCGAGCACCGGTGCAGCACGGTGACGACATCCGCGTAGCGAGTCACGACCCACGCGTGCAGGTAGGGGTCCCAGTGCACGGGATCTTCCGTCTGCAAGCGGCGGTAGAGGGGGTAGGGGTTGTCCGCAACCGCGGGATCGAGCAGATGGTACAGGCTCAAACCCGGATCCGCCGTCGCCGTCGTGCAGGAATCTTCAGGAGTCATACACGTGGACCCGCTTTCTCGTCCGGCCCCGCGCACACCAGGGCGTCCGATTGCTGTGGGAGGTCGGACGGTGCAAGACCAGGTTGCGGCTGCGTCTCACGCTCTCGGGCTAGCCGATCGAGTTCCGCCGACAAGGCGGCCACAGTGGGCGCTTCAAAGAGGCTGCGCAGCTCGATTTCCATTCCGAAGGCGTGATGCAGCCGGGCGATGAGCTGGGCGCCGAGCAGTGAATGACCGCCGAGCAGAAAGAAATTGTCGTCCCGGCCGACCTCTTTCACGTTCAGCAAGCCAGCCAGAATCTGCGCGACGCGGCGCTCGGTCGGCGTTCGGGGACTCGTCGATGCGTCGTCCGTGAGTGTATTGCCGGGATCGGGCGCCGGAAGTGCCGCGCGATCGATCTTGCCGTGCGGTGTCAACGGGAACGAGCCGATCTGGACAAACGCCGCGGGCAGCATGTACTCGGGCAGGCGTGCGCGAAGAAAATCGCGCACAGCGGTATGGGTGGGGGGCGGCTCGGTTCCGACGACCACGTAGGCCACGAGCGACTTGTCGCCGCTCGCATTCTCGCGGGCGAGGATGAGGCTCTCACGGATCGCGGGGTGCTGGTTCAGCGCGCCCACGATCTCGTTCGGCTCGATCCGATAGCCACGGATCTTGATCTGGTCGTCAATGCGGCCGAGAAAGTCGATCTGTCCGTCCGGCCGGCGCCGGGCCAGGTCTCCGGTCTTGAACAGCCGCGCGTCCGGTTCGATCGCAAACGGGTCGGGAATGAATTTCTCGGCAGTCAAGTCGGGACGGTTGTGATAGCCGCGCGCAACGCCGGCGCCGCCGATGTAGAGTTCGGCCGCCGTACCCGGTGGCACGGGAGTCAGCTGATCATCGAGCAGATAAACCTGCGCGTTCGCGATCGCAGCGCCAATTGGCGGCAAATCGCTCTGGTGCTGCTCCTCGGACCGGACGACTCCGGATGTCGCGACGACCGTGCACTCGGTCGGCCCGTAGTTGTTGACGAGCTGGAAAGGCAACGCTGGCGGCGGGTAGCGCCGGAGCGTATCGCCGCCGGTCAGCAGAAAACGGAGAGCGGTGGTGGCCGGCCATTCGAGGGCGAGCAGCTGCTCGGTGAGCGGCGTCGGGACGAAGCTGATGGTAATCTTGCGGGCGACCAGCCAGTCGCGCAGCAGCTGGGCTGCGGCGCGGGTCATGTCGTCGGCGAGATGAATGCTGGCTCCCACGGCAAGGTACGGCCACAGCTCCCACACGGCTGCGTCGAATCCCAGACCCGCCATATGGCTGGCGCGATCCGCCGGACTGACGTCGAACGCCTCGAGGTGCCACGAAACCAGATTCGCGAGCCCCGAGTGCGTGATTTCGACGCCCTTTGGCGTGCCGGTGGA
>JBKPAI010000022.1:0-16065 GCA_046726355.1 Acidobacteriota bacterium
CCTACTTGACCCACCCGGCCTGCCTGCCCACCCGGCCCAACGTCACAACGATCGCAGGAACGCGAACAACGCGGTGCGATCGGCAGCCGACAGCCGCTCGAAGCCGCGGCGCGCGAGATCGGCCTCGCGGCTGTGCCGGCCGACGGCGTCGTCGATCGTCGCCGCGCTGCCGTCGTGGAGCAGCGGACGGCGGAACCGGAGGCCCCACAAAGCCGGCGTGCGAATCTCGTCGGGGTCGGCCGCGCCCTGGCGGATGCCGTCGCCGGTACCCACGTCGTGCAGCAGCAGATCGGAAAAGAGGGGGACCGGTTTTCGATTGAAAGCCGGATGCGAGCTGGGGCCGGTTGTCAAGGACGGCGTGTGGCAGGCGGTGCATCCGATCGCCGCAAACACGCGCTCGCCGGCACGGACGGTCTCGTCAACGGTCGATCGGCCGATCGGGGCCAGAAACCGCATGAACGCTTCGAAATTGTCGATGCCGCGCCGACCCGTCACGGCATCGCGTCTGTCCTCGGGATCGGGGCGCGGATCGCAGAGCCGCATCTGCGATTCCGATACGCCGAACACATATTCAATCGGGAACACATCGTTTGTGATTCCCATCTCGTTCCGGTACGCGTCGGCGCCGAATGCGAGCAGCGTCGCGTGCTGCGCCTTCCACCCGAACCGTCCGACCCGGCGCGTGGCGCTGACGATGTCGGTGATGACGGCTGCGCGGCCGCGGACACCATCGCGGTTCCGGTCCAGCGGATCTTCCAGGGCCAGGATCGCTTCATCGGGAATGGCTTCGACAAGGCCCGCGCCAAACAGCGGGATGGGCGTCCGCCGGGCCACGACGTTCACCTCGGCCGGCATGACCGCCTGGCAGGTGTGGTTCGGCGTGGAGAACATGTGCATGAGCGTGTCGCCGGCGGCGTTCAGGCCCTGAATCGCGTTGGACTCGTCGCGGTAACCAGCGCGCATTTCCAGCATGACGCCGCTGCCGCCGATGGCGGGCAGGTTGTGACAGACGGCGCAGCTCGTGCCGTTATACGCGGGGCCGAGCCCTTCTTCTGCGGTTTCGACCTCGGTGAAGTCGTCGAGCCCGAGGCGAAAATCCGAAAAATCCACCGGAGAGATGCCCGGAAGCGGGTCGCCCGGCTTGAGCGTCCGCTCCTGGCCGTGCGCCAACAGCATCCCGCACACCACGCACGCGGCGACCGCCGCCGAGAAAGGTCCTCTGGTCTTCATTCGCGCGATCCTCACTTCACCACCACGACGCCGCGCATGAAGTTGTGGCCGGCACCGCACATCCTGCTGCACTCGAAGGTGTACTTCCCGGACTGCGCGGGTCGGAAGACGACCCTCAGCTCACCCTTGCCGCGTTTCGGCACCACACCGCCGACGCTGGTGCCGATCAGGCGGAACCCGTGCGCAGTGTCTTCGCTGCGAATGCGAAGTTCGACTTCCTCGCCGGTCTGCAGCCTGATCTCGGATGGCGTGAACGAGAAGCGCTCGGCGGTGATCCGAACGACACGCGGGCCGTTCTGCTGCGGCTGCGCCGGAAGGCCGGCGCCCAGCGCCAGACCGGCAACCGCCAGCGCGAAGCTTCTCAACATGCGTGTCATCCTTGTCATTGACAACTGCGGTCTGAATCAAATGTGTCCTTCACAGGCCTGAAAGCCTGCGTCTCACCCTTCAGAACCACCACCCCAGGCCGACGTTCACCGACCGAGGCGCCCGGATAGCGTTGCTCTGGTTCCGCTCGCGTACGTAGTCGACCTTCACCGCGATGTCAGGATCCGGATAGTAGGTGAGGCCGAACACCCACGCGTCGCGGTCGAATTGCTTCAGCGGGACGAAGCCGGCCGGCATCTGGTGCTGGGTGTCGAAGTTCTCGTAGCGGACGAAGCCGACCAGGTCGCGCGGTGAACCCTGTGCCCACAACCGATAGCTGGCCTCGGTGTAGAAGCCCTGCAGCGACTCCGCGACATTCGGCGGCACACCGGTGAGGCGTCCGATCGCATCGTTCAGGCTCGCAGCATCCGAAATGCGGACGCGTGCAAATTGCGCCCGCAGTTCCAGCCGGTCACGCCGGTAGCGTGCGTCAAGTTCGCCGATGGATACGGTCGTCGTCAATCTCGGGACCGAGAACGACGATTTCCCGTGCCAGCCGCTCGCAGCAACGACCAGGCCGTGCAGGCCGAGGTACTCGAGCCGGCCGGTAGACGCGACGTTGCGTACGTTGGCGTTCGATCCCTTCTGACGTCCTTCGCGAATGCCCTCGTCCGCGCTGAACTCGAGCGCGTTGAGCGGAGCCATCACGTAGGCACGATAGCGGAAGCCGTGGCGCAGTTCCCCGTGCACCCCCGCGCCCGCCTCGAACCACGTCGTGGGGATGATAAACGTGTCGACCAGCGGACGCTCGACACCGTGATACACCGGCGGCTCGTGCCGCTCGTTGATGATGCCAAGCGGCACGAGCAGCATGCCGGCCCGGAAGTTGACCTCCCGGGCCAGGAGAACATCAACGTAGGCCTGTTCGAGCTCGATCTCGCCTCCTTCTTCGAGACCTTCCACGAACGCGTGTTCGAGCTCGAGCTCCCCGACGAAGCGGAGACGAGGCGAGAAGCTGTGGCTGAGCAACAGAACGAAACGGTGGAAGTCGATCGTGCCGTCCTGATGCGCCTCCTTGTTGAAATGGAAGTCCATGTAGCCCGAGATCGGGCCTGTGCTCGGATAGCCGGGCGTCTCAGGAGCGGATCCTTGCGCCCCCGCAGGCGCCGCGACGAGTGTCATCGCTGCGATGAGGGCGGCCACACTGATGCCGACGCTTTTCTGGTGGGCGTCCAAACTCATATTTTGACCCATCAAAAATACCTGCAAGCTGCGCGCGGCGTCAAGTCAAGTCGATCCGCGCACCGTCCGGGCGAGTGGTAGTTTGGTAAACCAAATCTGTCCTGTCATGAGTCAGCCTCGCCAGGGGAACCGATGGGTCCGCCGACTGTCCGGCCTTGCGGCACCGGGCCTCGTCGTGTTCCTCGGGGTTACGGCGCCGTCCGATCGCGGCCCCCGGCCGCGGCTCGACGCCGAGGCGATTGAATACGTCCGCCTGGCTGTCGCTCTCGGTGAACGCGATCCCGACTGGCTCGATTTCTACATCGGCTCGCCGGAGCTGGTTCGCGATGTGCGTGCACACCCGCCGCCGCTCCGGTCGATCAAACGTTCCGCCGACGCGGCCATCTCGCGCCTCGCGGCACGTGGTCTGTCCGGCGGCAATCGGTCACGGCAGCAGCAACTGCTGCACGAGCTCGCCGCTCTGACGACGCGTGCCGGCCTGCTGCTGGGCGACCGGCCGCCGTACGACGTTGAGAGCCGGGCACTGTTCGGTGTGGCGCCCGGGCCCCCGGCCGACCGCCATTTCGCCGGGATTCGAGCCCGCATCGACGCGCTGATTCCCGGCCCGGGGCCGCTCGCGGATCGCCTCCCTCATTACGAAAGCCACTTCGTCGTGCCATCGCCTCGCGTTCCGGCGGTCTTCGAGCGGGCGCTCGCGGAATGCCGCAGACGCACGCTCGCCCACGTGCCGCGGCCTTCCGACGCGGGGGTGACCACCGAGTTCGTCCGCAACAAGCCGTGGGCCGCGTACTCGCGGTATCTGGGTGGCGGGCGCAGTCTCGTTTCAGTGAATGCGGATTTCCGCTTCACTGTCGACCGGCTGCTGCAGACCGCGTGTCACGAGACGTATCCGGGACATCACCTGCGCAACATCCTCGTCGACAACGTCCTGCAGGACCGTCTTCCGGAATTCTCAGTCCAGCCGCTCTTTTCCCCGCGGACATTCCTGGCCGAAGGCAGCGCGATGTACGCGGCCGCGGTCGCGTTTTCCGATGATGAGCGCGCCGCCTTCGAGGGGGACCAGTTGTTTCCGGCCGCGGGAATTGCCGGCGACGCGAAGACCTCCGTGCGCGTCGCGCGGCTGGTCGACGAGTTGCAGGATGTCCAGGTGCACATCGCGCGACAGTATCTCGATGGAGAGCTCGAGTTTGCCCGCGCGTCGGCGGCGCTCGAGGAGCAGGCCCTGATGCCGGACACCGGCGCGATGTTGAAATACATCAACCAGTATCGGAGCTACGTCACCGCCTACACGCTCGGCCGTCAGGCCGCGAAGACGTTCGTGGATGCCTGCGCCGGCTCCGGCGATCGCGATCGGCGCTGGAAGTGCTTCGAGCGGCTGCTGACCGCGGACATTTCGGATCTGCTGGATCGGCGATGAAAGACTCGTCGGTCCCCGCGGGGCTTAAGCAGCGCTTCCGATCCGCTAAATTGACGGCGCCAAACGGCCCCTACGTTCGCAGTATGAATCGGTCACGGTGTTGACGACGGCAGACCATTCGTAAACGACTGACGTCAACTATTCGAGCTTCGAGAAATCGATCGGCGGCCGCGTAATCAGTTTGCCCTGGTGGTGAATGAACACGGGACGCACGGCCTGACCGATCGTCTCTGCGTCGAAGATCGATTCAATGGTCGCGCCGATCAGGACTGGATGATCGCCGGCACTGTAGAGAGCGTTCCGCGTGGTGTCGAGAGGAGCGATGAGCGTTGGTCCTTCCAGCACCATGTCGACCGGCGGCACGCCGGTGATGTATTTCAGCGGATCGAAGGCGAGGGTTACGATGATGGACACGCGACCGCGCCACGGCCGCAGTGCCTCTTCCGCCTCGCGCATGCCGCCGCGCCCGAACGTGTCGTTGATCCGCGCGTGCTCCTCGGCGATCAACTCGAGGCGGCGGAACTCGGTGATCACTTCGATGTTCCTGACGGCAAAGTACTCGACGGTGGGACTGGTCGCAGCAAACCTGTAGCGGTCGTGGAATCGGGCCCGATCAGCGTCGGTGGTCGGCCAACGCGCCAGCGTCAACGCGCGCTGCAAGTCGGGCGGCGTGAGCCGCAGGTTCAGGGCTCGTGCCTGAAGGGCGCCGGCCGCCAGCGCCGCGAGCAGTGCGAAACTGATCTTCAACGCCCGAATCCCCAGAATCCTCGAATCGTACAGGAAAATCCCCCGGACGACGATCAACGCAGAGCTCGCGGAGCCCGCAAACAAACATGACCGCGCTCTGCGAGTTCTGCGGTTTCTGCGTTGATCGTGTTTCAAGCTGTACGATCCCTGGGGCCCATCGTGTCCTTTGTGGCGGCTCGCGCAGCGCGTCTCGCTTCGCGCGCGCGCATCGTTGACGCCCCGGGCCGGCCGCGTTACGCTTCGGAGCATGACGCGCGGGTGGATCGCCGCTCTGGCCGGCTTTGCGATCGTCGTCCCGCTGGCTGCCCAGCCCGAGAGGCCGCAGCTGCCGAAAAGTCAGATGCCGGACCTCGGCCGGCCCACGAAGGTGACGGACGAGCAGCCGCTCTTCAACTTCGACGAATACTTTCCCGGGAGGTGGACGTTCGAGTGGGAGGTGCCTGACGGCGTCCTCGGCCCCGCGGGTACCATCAAGGGTTCGATTGTGTACAAGCACGTCGACGGACCGTTCTTCGAGGCGGCGACGACCGCCACGGGACCGGGCGGTACGCTGACCATCAACGAAGTGATTGCCTACCGGAAAGAGGGCCGCACGCTGGCGCGGGCCGTCTCCGACAGCCGCGGTTTTTCCTATCAGCAGATCGCACCGGTGGGCGGCGATCTCGGCGGCTACTTCAACATCTATTATGAGGGCTCGCCGTTCTCGTACAAGGGCAAGACCGTGCGCATCAAGAACGCGTTGCGCCTGACGTCGCCGGTGCGCTATCGCAATACGGTCACGGTATCGACCGACGGCGGGCCGTTCATGAACTACGGCAGCGCATGGTTCGAGAAAGATCAGTCGGACAAAGGACGCTGACGAGGCGGAGCGCAATCGGATCCCAGTGGGAGCCGGCGCTCAGGTTCCCGAGTCCCAGGCTGCCTGGTCCAATCGGGGAAGCGATTTCACTTTCCGTAAGCGCCTTCCAAGCCGTACCGGCTAATCGCCGTTCGTGTGCGTTCACAAAAATGGCATAAAATCGGCAACCTCAGAATCCTCTTGAATAGCAAAGGAGTCGAACGGTTTATGCGTCGTGTATCTGGACTCATGGTCGTGCTGGTGTTCGCGTGGCTGGCGCTCATCACAGCCTCAGCCGCCGTTCAGAATCCCGGCGGCAGCGCCGAAGGCAAGAAGCTGAAGAATCCCGTGGCGTCGAGCCCCGATTCGATCAAGGCGGGCCAGGCGTCGTTCCAGAAGAACTGCCGTTTCTGCCACAACGCCGATGCGAAGGGCAACGGTCCAATGGCGCCGGAAGGGACGCATCCCTCGGATCTCACCGACGACAAATGGGATCGCGGGTCGACCGACGGCGAGCTCTTTCTGGTGATTCGCGACGGCGCCGGCCCGAAGTTCGACATGAAGGGCTTCAAGAGCAAGATGACGGAAACGGAGATGTGGAACGTCGTCAACTACCTTCGCAGCCTTCAGGGCAAGTGACGAGAGCGTGGCTGGCGGCGGCCGTTTTCGCGGCGACCGCCGCGTGCGGAACACAGGCGCCGCCTGGGACGTCGGCGGTGTTCACGACCGCCCGCCCGACCGTGTCCCAGGCCGCACGCGATTTCTTCGGGATCCGGCCGAAGCCGGTCCAGCCGATCGCATTTCCGCACAAGCGGCACATCGAAAAAGGATTGATGTGCACGGACTATTGCCATGAGAGCGTGACCAAGGGCCCAGTAGCAGGCCTGCCCAGCGTGAAGACCTGCATGATCTGTCACGACGCGATCGCGGCGGATCGACCGCTGATCCAGCAGGTCGCGAATTACCAGAAGACCGGCATCGACATCCCCTGGCAGCGCGTCTACGGGTACACGCGCGAAGCGCACGTGCGGTTCAATCACGCGCCGCACATCCGCGCCAGCGTCGACTGCGCGACCTGTCATGGCACCGTTGCCGAGCAGACCGTCGCCGAGCGCAACGTGGATCTGAGCATGGGTTTCTGCGTGAACTGCCATCGGCAGAAGAATGCACCGAACGATTGCCTGACGTGTCATTACTAGCGAATTACCGCGGAGGACGCGGAGGGAGTTCCTGCAGGGTCTGTTCTGCGGTCTGCGCTTCCGTCTTCGACAACGTGCCGACAATCCGATGCCGTTATCCGGAACCACCACGGGCGATACGGACGAAGTACCCACAGGATTTCTCCTCGCGTCCTCCGTGGTGCACTGTAAGGCTTGCATGGCATCCTTGACGCGCACCTAGACATGGACCGGCGCGACTTCATCAAGCTGACGGCGGTGACCGGTGCCGGCGCCACGCTGGCCGCGGGCTGCGGCGATGCCGCGCCTCAGCTCATTCGCTTCATCCCGGACGACGAGCTGGTGCCGGGCGTGGCCGAGTGGAAACCGGGCGTCTGCCCGCTCTGCAGCGCCGGCTGCGGGCTCACGGTCCGCGTCATGGAAGCGGAGGCCGAGGTGGTCCGAAATGGGCAGGCCGGAGTAGTGAAGATTGCTGCCGCGAAGAAGCTGGAAGGGCAGGCGGATCATCCGATCAATCACGGCGGCCTCTGCCCGCGCGGGCAGGCCGCCATCCAGATTACCTATCACCCTGACAGGATTACGCAGCCCTTGAAGCGGAGCGGTCCCCGGTTCACGGGCGAGCTGAAGGCGGTGAGCTGGGACGAGGCGATCGCCGATCTTGTCTCCCGGCTCGATGCGCTGGCTGCCGCAGGCGAGCAGAGCGCGCTCACGATCCTGACGCGCGGCGGACGAAGCCGCCGCCACGATGTCGTTGCCGAGTTCGCGACGCGGTTTGGCGCGGCCGCGCCCGTCGCCGTCGAAGTGTTCGGAGAGAGCGTGCTCAGACGCGCCAACGCGATCAGCTTCGGACCCGAGCAGCTGCCGACATTCGATCTGGCGCGCTCGCGGCACGTCATCGGTTTCGGCGCGGATTTCCTCGGCACCTGGAATTCGCCCGTGGCCCAGAGCTACGGGTACGGAGAGATGCGCCAGGGGCAGCCGCAGACGCGCGGCACGTTCGTTCAGGTGGAGTCTCGAATGTCACAGACCGGCGCCAGCGCCGACGAATGGGTTCCGATCAGGCCGGGCACCGAGGGCGTGCTCGCGCTCGGCCTCGCCCGCGCGATCATCGAGAACAAGCTGCGGCCTGCGGACGCCGCCGGGCGCGCGGGACGAGCTATCGACGGATGGTCGGCCGGCCTCAACGACTACACACCGGAGCGGGTGGAACAGATCACCGGCGTGCCCGCGAAACGCCTCGATCGGCTTGCGCGCGAATTTGCCGAGCGCCGGCCGTCGGTGGCAATCGTCGGTGGTGCGCCGCTCGCACAGACAAACGGGCTGTTCACCGCGCTCGCGGTCAACGCGTTGAACGCCCTGGCCGGCAGCGTCGGCGTCGAGGGCGGCCTGACGTTCATGCCCCAGGGCGGCGCCGACGCGACGCGTGCCGACGCCGAACGCAGGCGCCCGTCGCTGACGCGCGAGTCGGCCGCACAGCTGTCCTCGACGAAGGTCCTGCTGCTCGACGGGGCCGATCCGGTGTTCGCGTCGCCACGGGCATGGGGCGTGCGCGAAACGCTCGAACGGGTCCCCTTCATCGCGAGCTTCGGCAGCTTCATCGACGATACGAGCGCCCTCGCCGATTTGATTCTGCCCGATCACTCGTTTCTCGAGTCCTGGACCGACACGCTGCCCGAAGCAGGCGCGAGCGTCGCCGTCGCGAACGCCGCCGGCCCCGTGATGCGCCCGCTGCACCAGACTCGCGCGACGCCCGATGTCTTTCTCGAAGTGGCCGGGAAGCTGGGCCGTCCGGTGACGCTGCCATGGAAAACGTTCGAGGAGATGGTGAAAGCGTCGATGCCTGAGGAGGCCTGGGCCGAGGTGCAGAAACAGGGATGGACATCCCGGACAGGTGCCGAGTCGCGAACGGCGGGTTCGCGGGCGACCGCGCCGTCGACTGCGGTTCCCGGCGCTCGTGCGTCTGAGCCCGAACCACGGACGGCGAACGCGTCGAGGTATACCGAGCCGCAGTTCGACGGCGATGCGAATGCGTATCCGTTCTACTTCCTGCCCTATCCATCGCAGGCGTTTTTCGACGGCTCGCTCGCGCATCTGCCGTGGCTCCAGGAGCTGCCCGATCCGCTCACCTCGTCGATGTGGAGCAGCTGGGTCGAGCTGAACCCGGCCACGGCGCAGAAGATGAACATCGGCCAGGGCGATCTCGTCGAGGTCTCGTCGACACAAGGGACGGTGCGCGCGCCGGCGGTGTTGTCGCCAGGCATCGCCCCCGACCTCATTGCGATGCCTGTCGGTCAGGGCCACGGCACGTTCACACGCTACGCGCGCGGCCGCGGTGCGAATCCGATCGCGATTCTCGCGCCGGTGACCGAGGCGGAAACCGGCGCCCTGGCCTGGGCGGCCACGCGCGTGAAGATCGCGCGCGCGGGCGATGCCGACCGCAGTCTGATCCTGTTCGCCGGCGAGGTGCACGAGCACCCGCACGAGCACGAGGTGCGATGAATTCGTCACGGAGGACGCGGAGGGTTATCTGGTCCGGCCGCGAGTGATACGACTTGAGCCTTGAGACTTGACAGATGCCGCACAACTGGGGAATGGCTGTCGACCTCGATCGCTGCACCGGCTGCGCAGCGTGTGTGACCGCCTGCCACGCCGAGAACAACATCCCGACGGTCGGGCCCGATCAGGCGGCCCGCGGCCGCGCGATGCACTGGATCCGTGTCGAGCGGTACTGGGAAGGAGAGTTCCCGGAGGTCCGGCTCAAATTCCGTCCGGTCATGTGCCAGCATTGTGAGGCCGCGCCGTGCGAGCCGGTGTGTCCGACGTACGCCAGCCATCACACCGACGATGGCCTGAACGCGCAGGTCTACAATCGCTGCATCGGCACCCGCTATTGCGCCAACGCCTGCCCGTACAACGTCCGGTTCTTCGATTTCTTCAATCCGCAATGGCCCAAGCCGCTGCACCTGCAGCTCAACCCCGACGTGTCGCTCCGCGAAGTCGGCGTCATGGAGAAGTGCACGTTCTGCGTGCAGCGGATTCGCGGCGCCCAGACCGCCGCGAAGGCCGAACAGCGCGAGCTCAAGGACGGCGAGGTCACGCCGGCGTGCGCGCAGGCGTGCCCGGCGAAGGCGCTGGTCTTCGGCGACCTGAACGACCCCGAGAGTGAGGTCTCCCGCCTGTCGCGATCAACCCGCGGCGCGCGGCTGCTCGAGGATCTCGGCACGCGTCCCAAGGTCACCTATCTGGAGCGGCAGAGCGAGGGAGGCGCGCGCAGCGCACCCGCGAGGGAGCGGAGCGGGGCGCCGGGGTCCCCGCGAGCGACCGAGCCGGGGTTCGGGGCGGAGCCCCGCGTATGAACGAAGCCGGCGCGCGCCGCCTGAGCGACGACCTCCTGCGCCCGCTGCTCGAGACCTCGTGGCGGTTCTGGCTGCTGGTGGTCGTGCTTGGCAGTCTCGTCGCCGCCGGCCTCGTCACCTGGTTCTACCAGATGTACCACGGCTTCGGGATGACCGGGATCAACATGCCGGTCTACTGGGCCTTCTACGTCACCAACTTCGTGTTCTGGATCGGCATCAGCCACGCCGGCACGCTCATCTCTGCGATCCTGCGGCTGGTGAACGCGGGATGGCGGCGGCCGGTGACGCGCTGCGCCGAGGTGATTACCGTGTTCGCGCTGATGATCGGCGCGCTGTTTCCCATCATCCATCTCGGGCGGCCGTGGCTGTTCTTCTGGCTCATCCCCTATCCGAGCCAGCGGATGATCTGGCCGAATTTCCGCTCGCCGCTGGTCTGGGATTTCTTCGCGATCACGACGTATCTCACCGGCAGCGTGCTGTTCCTGCTGCTGCCGATGATCCCCGACTTCGCGCTCGTCCGCGACAAGACGGCGGGGTTTCGACGGCGCGCCTACGGCATCCTGGCTCTCGGCTGGCGGGGTACGCCGAAACAGTGGCACCGGCTCGAATCGGCGATGCAGATCATGGCGATCGCGATCATCCCGGTGGCGGTGTCGGTCCACACGATCGTGTCGTTCGACTTCTCGATGGCGCCCGTCCCGATGTGGCACTCCACCATCTTCGGGCCCTATTTCGTCGCCGGCGCCATCTTCAGCGGCATCGCCGCGCTGATTCTCGCGATGGCCGGCCTCAGAAAATTCCTCCGCCTCGAGGCCTATCTCCATCCGGTCCACTTTCAGAACCTGGGCAAGCTGTTGTTGATGATGTCGTTGTTGTGGGCGTATTTCATCTTCAACGAGCGCCTGACCGTCTGGTACGGCAATGCGACCGCTGAACGCGAGGCGCTCCTGGCGACCCAGAGAGGCTCGTTCGCGCCGCTCTTCTGGACGATGGTGGTCTGCAATTTCGTTGTGCCGTTCGTGATTCTCTCCGTCAGGAAGCTGCGCACGATCGCCGGCTGCGTCATCGCCTCGCTCACGGTCATCGCCGGCATGTGGCTGGAGCGCTTCCTGATCATCGTTCCTTCGCTCAGCCACAAGTACCTGCCCTACACGTGGGGCAGCTATCGCCCGCAGCCGGTCGAGATCATCATCACGACGTCGACTTTTGCGGCGATGATCCTCTTGTATGTGCTCTTCTCGAAGCTCGTGCCGATCATCTCGATCTGGGAGCTGAAACTGGGCACGCATGACGTGCCGGACGCGGCGCCGCGCGAGGCGGCCGCGCATCCGCTGTTGAGAACACACCCATGACCGGGCTCTACGCGCTCTATCCCGATCCGACCGCGGCGCTTCGCGCGGTCGACGGTCTGCACCGCGCCGGCATTCACGACGCGCAGATTACGATCGTGTCAGGAGAGCCGATCGAGGATCATCCGCTGGCCGATCGCGACAAGGCGACCTGGATGTACTGGATTGCCGCCGGCGGCGGCGCGATCGGGCTCCTGGTTGCGGCCTGGCTCACCTCGATGACGCAATCCTCGTGGCCGCTCCCGACCGGCAACATGCCGATCGTGTCGTGGTGGACGAACCTCATCATCATGTTCGAATTGACAATGCTGGGCGGGATCGTGGCGACGGTGATCACCCTGCTCGTCACGGCCCGGCTCCCCGCCCGCGGGTCCGGCTTGTACGACCCGGAAGTCGCGGACGGGAAGATCCTCGTGGGCGTCGCAAACCCGCCGACGAAGGCGGTTGCTGACATCGAGCGCGCGCTGCTCGCCGCTGCCGAGACGAACCCGCGAAGGATCTGACGGTCGCGAGCGATCAGGCAGTCCGCGCCGCAGGTGAACGCAGCATGCCCGCACGAAGACATCCGCCGCCCCGGTCGCGGTCCGGTCGCGCACCGCGGCAGGTCAGTCATTTTCGCCCGCACCCGTGGCATGGGCTCGAGGTCGGACCCGATCCGCCGGAAGTGCTCAACGCGTTCATCGAGATCACGCCGTTCGATCTCATGAAGTACGAAGTCGACAAGGTATCAGGGTATCTGCGGGTGGATCGGCCGCAGCGGTCGTCGGCGCAGCACCCGACGCTCTACGGATTCGTCCCGCGCACCTATTGCGGCGACCGCGTGTGCAGGCTTGCGCCGCCGGCACGACGCGGCGACGGCGATCCGCTGGATATCTGCGTGCTCAGTGAACGCGCCATTGACCGCACCGAGATTATCGTTCGCGCCCGTGTGATCGGCGGACTGCAGATGATTGACCACGGGGAAGCGGACGACAAGATCATTTCTGTGCTCGAGAACGATTACGTCTGGGGCGCGGCCCGGACAATCAGCGAGGTGCCGGGGGTCCTCGTCGAGCGGCTCGAACACTACTTCGTCACCTACAAGCTGGTGCCCGGGCGGCGGTCGCATGCGCGCGTCGCGCGCGTCTACGGCCGCGAGCACGCGCTCCGTGTGGTGCGCGCCTCGATCGAGGACTACGAAGAGACGTTTGCGCCTGATGAGAGCAACTGAGAATAAGGGAGGGGACCGGGCTTCTCTGTTCGTCTCTGTTTCTCCGTTTCTCTGTGTTATACCGTTTCCTCCGTCTGCTCCATTACGGTCAGCCGGCGAAAATGAATTTCCATCACCCGCAGGCGTTCCTAGTCCTCTGTTAGTGCCGACGCCAGCTGCCGCAGGAACAATCCCACATCCGTCACAATCCCGATGGTCTGCGACGATCCCCGATCGGCAAGCTTGGTGACGACGGCGGGGTTGATGTCGACGCAGACCAGGCGGACCCATGCCGGCAGCATGTTGCCGACGCCGATGCCGTGCAGCATCGACGACAGCACCAGCACGAGGCCGACGTGGTCGAGGGCCGCGGCATAGCGGTTCTGCGCTTCGACCAGATCCATCACCGTATCGGGCAGCGGGCCGTCGTCGCGGATGCTGCCGGCGAGCACGTAGTCGACGCCGTGGGTGATGCACTCGTGCATGATGCCGGAGGTGAGCACGCCCGCGGCGACGGCGGCGCGCAGCCCGCCGGCGCGTGAAATCGTATTGATCGCGCGCATGTGATGACGATGCCCGCCTTCGATGGCGCGCCCGGTCTCGAGGTCGACGCCGAGCGAGGTGCCGTACAGCGCCTGCTCCGCGTCATGCACCGCAAGCGCGTTGCCGGCGAGGAGGACGTCGACGTATCCGAGCTTGATCAACTCGCCGAAATACCCGACACCGCCGGTGTGCACGATGACCGGACCGGCGACGACCGCGATGCGCCCGCGCGACCGCTTCACCTCCTTCATCATCGCGGCGATGCGGGCGACCCCGACTTCGACCCGCCGCTCGGACGAAATCTCGTTCGTCATGAATGCGAAGCCGAGGCGATCGCGCTCGCGGAACTCGGGGACGATCTTGACGCCGCTGACGCCGCAGACGACTTGATCGCCGGCGCGAATGTCGCGGAGCTTGCGGCAGCTCGCGCTTCCGCCGTCAATCACGATGGCGGCGTCCATCCGCTGGCGCTGGACCGGCAGCCACTGCCCGCCGCGGCGGACGAACGTCCGACGATTCGTCGTCGAGTAGAAGTCTTCCGGCGCGCAGCCGTCGCGATCGGCGGCGACGACGTGGGCGTCCTCGGCCCGCGCGAGGCGGCATCCCAGCGCCACGAGCTCTTCGAGCACTTCGTGAAGAACCGGTTCGGTGTCCGCCGAGATCCGCATCGCCACGAACGACGGTTCCTCGTTGGTGCGCCCGATGCGGAAGTCGATCACCTCGAACGCCGCATCGCTGCGCACGACGGTGTCGAACATCAGGTTCAGGAGCTGGGAGTCGATCAGGTGCCCTTCAGCTTCGACGACTTCAGTGACCAAGGTGGGGACGTTAATGAAGTTCTGAGTTGAAAGTTTTGAGTAATGAGTCTCGGCACTCCTCGCGAGGCGCCGCAGATCTGAAATTCATGACGCAACACTCACAACTCATGACTGACACGAGTATTCGATCAGTGTGTCAGCGCGTAGAGGATGATGTTCACGCCGATGGCGTAGCCGTCGGGCGAGAACCGCTCGAAGTACTCGCGGTTTTCTCCCTCGCGCTCCCACGTGTCGGAAATGTCGGTGTTGTGCGTCATCACCACCATCAGGCGGCCGTGCTCGTCCTGGATGCCGCGGAAATCCGACTGCGGGCTGTCGTTCATCCAGGCCCGCTCCGATACGCTGCCGCCGTTCCGATACCAGAACTGGATCGACGACACCTGCGGGATGGCTTTGACGTCGTACAAGGAATGCATGATCTGATGCGTCGGCGGGATGTCGAAGATCGGATATTTACCGGGTGGCAGGACGCGGCCGAGCTCGTACACCCACTGATCCCACGCCTGCGTTCCCCAGAAATCGTCGACGTACAGGAAGCCCCCCTTCAGGAGGTACTCGCGCAGCCGCTGAACTTCCTGATCGGTGAACCGGATGGTCCCGACGTCCTCCATGAACAGGATCGGGCAATGAAAGAGCATCGGATCGGTGAGCTGGACGACGACGTTGTCAGGCTGTCCGGTAGCGTCCAGCTTCACGCGGACGAACGTCAGCTCGCTGAGACGGACGGAAAAGTTGTTGTCGGCGCCCGGATAATCGGTCCACCAGCCCATGCCGCCGTCTTCGCGCCGGTCGCTGGTGTAGAACCCGCGGCAGTAGTTGAAGCTGCCGTCGAAGTTCGCGCGCTTTGCCCATTTCGGCGCCTCACGCCCGAATCCCCCGCGGCCAACCCAGATGCGCTGAGCGGACGCGAGAGCGGCGGTCATGCCGATCGCGGAGGCAGTCAGCGCGGCAACGAGGCGTCGGCGGCTCGGCACCAGGCGATCATATTGCGGATTGCGGATTGCGGACTCCGGAATTTCGAGCGCGGCCACAGACCACCTGAGCAGAGGCTGCCGCCATCCTCGGTTGTTCGTGCAGGCCTTCCGGCCTGCCGTCGGGCGGACCTCCACCCCACGGCGCACAGTCCGCGCCGTGGGCACCCCGGACCTGAAGGTCCGCACTACTCACGGCTGCGAGAAGGCCGTGCCGCGGGGAATTACTCCTTGTCGTGCTTCTGACGATACTCCTCTTCCGCGATCACCTTGTCGCGGTTCTTCGCAATCTGCAGCTTCCGCGATTGCCGTGCCGCCGCCGCTCGGCGCTCCTCCGTGCTCAGCGCAAACGTCGACAGCAGCCGCTCGACATCGCGTCCGCCGCACGAGGGACAGTCGACGATGTCGCCGGCGCGCACCAGCCGTTCGAACTCCTCACCGCACCTGCCGCAATGAAAGTCGTACAGCGGCATTGTCGTCACCGACCGCCTGTGCCCGGCGCGGGTCTGACCGAGACAGCGAGATGGACGCTGGTCCAGCAGCACTGAAATCCGCCACCGCCCTCGCCGGTGGAATCGTTTCCCTGCAGGCGCAGGATGTACTCGCCCGCCGCGCTGAAGGTCGCCGTCGTCGCCGCCTTGCCGTTTTCGTCTTTGTTGATGGACGGCTTCGGCTCTGCGAACTTCACCGCGCCCGGTCCGCGGAACATCGACCACGTGAGTGCCAGCGGCGGAGGAGGGGTGAATTCACCGAGCGCGCCGCGCCCGCCCCGGCCTGGCGCATCGCCGCGCGCCGGCGGCTGATCGCCAGCGGCGCCGCCC
>JBKPAI010000023.1:0-45791 GCA_046726355.1 Acidobacteriota bacterium
GCGTGGAACGGATGGACACCGACCGATCTGGGATCACGTGTTCCCGATCCACAAGCAGCTCTGGACCAGCTCGTTCGCGCTGTTCTCGGCAGGAATCGCCGCACAGGTCCTGGCCGTGTGTCAGTGGCTGCTCGAGACTGGTCGCTGCTTCTGGACGCTGCCGTTCATCGCGCTCGGGCGGATGCGCTTGCCGGCTACTTCCTCTCGTTCGATTGTGACATTGTCCGAGCCGAACAACGAGTTCGGAGTGTATGATCCGGCGCCATGCCCGGAGTGGGGTTCGAGCCGCAGCCGCTCGCGCCGGCGCGGCCCTGGTACCGCGAGGTCACACGCGGCCAGTGGATGGCGTTCATCGGCGCCTATTCCGGATGGGTGCTCGACGGCTTCGACTATACGATCCTCACGTTCCTGCTCGTCGACGTGCAGCGGAGCTTTGCGGTCAACGCGATGCTGGCCGGCCTGCTCGGACAGATCACCTTGATGTTCCGCCTCGTGGGCGGGATTGGGGCCGGCACCGCCGCTGATCGTTGGGGCCGCAAGGGTCCGCTGATGTTTTCCATTCTCTGGTATTCCGCGTTCGCCTTCCTGAGCGGGTTCTCCACCTCGTACGCGATGCTGTTTACGTGCCGTGCGCTCTTCGGCATCGGAATGGGCGGCGTATGGGCAGCGGGGATGCCGCTGACGCTGGAACACTGGCCCGCGCACCTGCGCGGCCGCGCGTCGGGGATGATGCAGAGCGGCTACTCGCTCGGGTTTCTGCTCTCGGCGCTGGTGTTTCAATTCGGCTATCCGCTGGTGAGCCATCGGCCGGATCTCGGCTGGCGCGCGATGTTGTGGATCGGAGTGCTGCCGGCGCTGATCGCGCTCTTCATCATGAAGAACGTCCAGGAAAGCCCGGTGTGGCTCGAGCGGCAGCGCCATCTCCGGGAGCACCGGCAGCGCGATCCGATCTCGCTGGGCCGCCTGTTCTCGCGGCCGGTGATTCTCACCACGCTGCACACCTCGATCATGATGGGAGCGTTCCTCTTCATGTATCACTCGCTCACGTACTGGTATCCGACGATGCTGGCGAGGACGGGACGTGCGGCGTTGCCGTTTCTGCTCGCATTCAACGCCGGCGCCATCGCGGGTGCGCTGCTGATCGGCCGTCTGTCAGAGACGTGGCTCGGCCGCCGCGGCGCCGCGATTCTCGCCACGCTGATCGGCATCGCCGCCATACCGATGTACGTCCTCACGACGAACAGCGTGCTGCTGATGGCCGGCGCGCTGGTCATGGGTGTCTTCGGCGTCGGCAACTTCGGCGTGGTACCGGCATATCTGACCGAGCGGTTTCCGACCGTCGCGCGCGCAGCCGGCGCGGGGTTCGCGTACCACGTGGGCGCGGGCTTCGGCTCCTTCACACCCACGCTCGTTGGCACGCTCCAGGACCGCGGCCTGGCGCTGTCCGACGCGATGGCGATCTGCATCGTGGGATCGGCTGTGGTCCTGGTGGTGTTGATTGCACTCGGACCGGAGACGCGCGGAACGCAATTCCTCGCCGTCGACGGGCCGGCGTGATTCCGCCGTTCCTGCCCCTCCTGCCCTACGGTTTCACCGAGATCCCCGCACCGACGGACATGAAAGTCGTCCGCGGACTTGCCGGGAACCCTTGCGATGGTGTTCCCGGGTTCAAGGCATAGAAGCGAACATCGAAACTGAAGGCAACGTGCCGGCGCACGAACCACCGCGCCCCGCCGCCGTAATTGATCGTTTTCAAGACCTCATCGTCCGCGACCAGCGGAGCGCCGTTGCCTGGAATGATCGACCAGTTGGAGCGGCCGATGCCGCCGCTCAGATAACTCCACCCGTCGCCCGATCCGAAATTCAACGAGAGCTGCGAGCCCAGCGTCCGAAACCGCTCCGTCACCGCGCGCACGCCGGCCGCTGCCGCGTCGGGCGTCTGCTTCGCACGCGCGGAAACGACCTCGCCTCCGATTCCGAAGGTGATCGCACGCCAGCGGAAGAAGTACAGGTGGAGCGCCGCCCGCACGCCGAGCCCGGTACCGGGAAGCTCGTTCAACGAGATCCCGCGGCTCGCCGCGAGCGCGCCGTCCTCCGGGAATCGCGGAACGGTGCCGTGCAGGTCGAGCGCGATCGGTCCGATGCGCGGCGGCGGGCCCTGCGCGCGGATCGGCGTGGCAAGGGCGATGAGAAAGAACGAGACCAGCGTCACGCGCCGCATCAACGGATCGTGCCATACAATGCCGCATGCAGACCGCACAACGATTCAGTGGGCGATTCGCGTGCGGCGTGGCGGTGATTTCAGGAGCGCTCGTCGTGTCGGTCGCAGGACAAAGCCGGCCGCGGGCCCGCGATGTGGGCGTTCGGCCGGGCATCTACCAACCCGGTCCGCTCAACGCGATCACCGACGTCGACCCGGTCCGCGTCGGGCACACGACGCTCGTCGAGGGCGACGACGTTCGCACGGGAGTGACCGCCATCCTCCCGCACGCCGGCAACCTGTTTCAGGAGAAGGTGGCCGGCGCCGTCTTCGTCGGGAACGCGTTCGGCAAGCTGGCTGGATCGACGCAGGTCCGGGAGCTGGGCACGATCGAGACACCGATCGTCCTCACCAACACGCTCAGCGTCGGCGTCGCGATGGATGCCGTCGTGCGCTACACGCTGGCCGAGCCGGGCAACGAGCAGGTTCGATCGGTGAATCCGTTGGTGGGCGAAACGAACGACGGAAGCCTCAACGACATCCGCGGTCTTCACATCACGCGCGATCACGTGCTTCAGGCGATCAGGACTGCGGCCAGCGGTCCGGTCGCGGAAGGATCGGTCGGAGCCGGCACGGGCACGATGTGCTACGGGTGGAAAGGCGGCATCGGAACCTCTTCGCGCCGCCTGCCGCCGACCGGATCGAATCAGAGCAGCTACACCGTCGGCGTGCTCGCGCAAACGAACTTCGGCGGGAACTTGACGATCGCGGGGCTTCCTGTGTTCCGCATCCTGCAGCCACCCGCGCGGCGCGCCGAACGGGGCGCGGCGCCCGGAGCCGACCACGACGGGTCGTGCATGCTCGTCGTCGCCACCGACGCACCCGTCGATGCACGCGATCTGGAGCGGCTCGCCGCCCGTGCCGTGTTCGGACTCGGCCGGACTGGTTCCGCTTACAGCAACGGCAGCGGCGATTTTGCCATTGCCTTCTCGACATCGCCCGAGATGCGAAGCCGGTTCAACGATGCCGCGCCGCACACGCGTCGCGTGCTGCCGCCGGACGCCACGTCACCCTTGTTCGAAGCCGCGCTTGAAGCCACCGAAGAGGCCGTCTACAACTCACTGTTCCGGGCGACAACCGTGACCTCGCGTAGCGGATCCGCCGAAGCGTTTCCGGTCGACCGCATCCGGGAGCTCTTGAGGCGCTAATGGGTCGGGTAGGTCAGGTGGGTCGGGTAGGTCAGGTGGGTCGGGTAGGTCAGGTGGGTCGAGTGGGTTGCGCGTTGACCAACGCGCGGCCTCGCTCCACTCTGTCCCACCTGCCCCGCTCGCCTTATCTGCGGATCGCGAAACAGCTGAGATGTTTTCAACAGATTTGACGCATTTCAGCACGGGCTATTAGTATCGACGGCCTTGTCGACGACGATCTTCCAGCGCCGCATCCCGATCGCTGCCGTTCGCGACGCGGCGACAGCCGTGTATGCGGCGGCGATCCGCACGCCGCTGGTGCCGGTGCCTGTGCCGAACGGCCCCGAGCTGTACTTGAAGCTCGAGCTCCTGCAGCCCATCGGCTCTTTCAAGATTCGTGGCGCTTACAACACAGTCCGGCAACTCCCTCCCGAGGCGCTTGTGCGCGGCGTGTGGACAGTCAGCGCCGGGAATGCCGCGCAGGGCGTCGCGCTCGCCGCCCACAAGGCCGGCGCACGCTGCTCGGTGATGGTGATCGATACCGCACCCGAGACCAAGCTGCAGGCGATCGAGCGGCTCGGCGCGACGATCGTTCGCGCCAGCTACGACGAGTGCTGGCAGACGGTCGAATCGCACGCCTCCGCGCGCATGACCGGACATTTCGTCCACCCGTTCGATGACGACCGGTTTATCGCGGGGAACGGGACCGTGGGGCTGGAGATCCTCGAAGACCTTCCCGACGTCGAGGCCATTGTCGCGCCGATTGGCGGCGGTGGTCTCCTTGCCGGTATTGCAGCCGTGGTGCGCGAGCTCAAGCCGCACACGCGCGTCTATGCCGCGGAGCCCGAAACCGCCGCGCCGCTCAGCGCGTCGCTCGCCGCCGGCCGGCCGATGTACTTCGAGCGGTGGTCGCCATCGTTCGTCGACGGCGCGGGCGGCAAATCGGTCCTGGCATCGATGTGGCCGCTCCTCGCGCCGCTCGCGGGATCGCTCGTGGTCACGCTCGACGAGGTCGCGAGCGCGATGAAGTTCGCCGCCGAGCGGGCGCACGTCATCGCGGAGGGCGCGGCCGGGTGCGCGATTGCGGCCGCGCTCAGCGGCCGGGCCGGCCAGGGCAAAGTTGTTGCGGTCGTCTCCGGCGGTAATATCGATCTGGCAACATTTGCGGCGCTCGTCGGCGCATGTGACTGAATCATGACGCGATACACAGGCCGTTCACCGCTTCCTTCCCGTATTGGCCGCCTCGAAGAGCTCGCGATCGATCTCTGGTGGAGCTGGCACCCGGACGCGCGCCACGTGTTCCGCCGTCTCGATTACGGCCTCTGGCGGCGGACCGCACACAACCCGGTCCGCATGCTCTGGGTCATCACCCCGGAGAAGCTCGAAGCGGCGGCCCGCGACCCTGAACTGCTGGAGGCTTATGACAGCGCCATTGCGGGCCTCGACGCGGCGCGGGCGGCGAAGAACACCTGGTGGTCGCACCAGTTCCCGCACCTGTCCGGGCAGCCGATCGCGTACTTCTCGGCCGAGTTCGCGCTCCATCAATCCTTGCCAATCTACGCTGGCGGTCTCGGGGTCCTGGCCGGGGATCACTGCAAGGAAGCGTCAGATCTCGGTGTGCCGTTGATCGGCGTCGGGTTCATGTATCCGCAGGGGTACTTCCACCAGCATGTCTCGGCCGAAGGATGGCAGGAGGAGAGCTACGAACGTTTGAACTGGGCCGATGCGCCGG
Organism: Acidobacteriota bacterium; assembly: GCA_046726355.1. Classification (GTDB taxonomy): domain Bacteria; phylum Acidobacteriota; class Vicinamibacteria; order Vicinamibacterales; family CAVVIG01; genus QHWF01. The sequence continues at coordinate 5,120 of JBKPAI010000023.1, forward strand.
TCGAACCCGCGCTGGCCAGCGACGGGAAACCGTGCATTACAGCGGTCCCGCTCGGCGACCGCTCGGTACTGGTCGCCGTGTGGCGCGTGAGAGTCGGCCGCGTGACGCTGTATCTGCTCGATACCGATCTCGAAGAGAACGCCCCGTGGGATCGCGAGCTGTCGGCACGTCTGTATGGGGGCGATCGCGAGACGCGCATCCAGCAGGAAATCGTCCTCGGCATCGGCGGCGTCCGCGCGCTGAGGGCGATCGGATCGGCTCCCGGGCTGTTCCACTTGAACGAAGGCCACGCCGCGTTCGTCGTCCTGCAGCGGATCCGCGATCTGCTCGAGCAGGGCTCTTCGTTCGACTCGGCGGTGGAACACATCCGGGCGACGACGGTGTTTACGACGCATACGCCCGTGCCTGCGGGCCACGATGCCTTTCCCTTTCACCTCGTTGAGAAGCACCTCGCCGGCGCGTGGGGAACGCTCGGCAGCCATCGCGACCGGTTCCTGGCGCTCGGGGCGTACGACAACGGCGGGGGGATGCAGTTCAACATGACGGCGCTGGCGCTGCGGTCGGCGGACGCGACCAACGGTGTCAGCAAGCTGCACGGGGAAGTGACCCGCCGGATGTTCGCGCCGATGTGGCCCGGCGTGGCCGAAGCCGACCGGCCGGTGGCCTCGGTGACCAACGGCGTCCACGTGTCGACGTGGATCTCGGGTGAGATGGCGGATGTGTTCGCCAGGTACCTGGGTGCCGACTGGCGCGAGCGGCAGGATGATCCCGCCATGTGGGACGGCGTGCTCGCCATTCCCGACGAGGAGCTGTGGGCGATCAGGCAGTCGCTGCGGCGGTACCTGTTTACGTTCGTGCGCGAGCGCGCGCGGCACCGGTGGGTGGAAGAACGCGTCGGGATCTCGCGCGTCGTCGCGGCAGGCACGCTGCTCGAGCCCGAGGCGTTGACGCTGGCGTTCGCGCGGCGGTTCACCGGCTACAAGCGCCCTGAGCTGGTGTTCCACGATGCCGAGCGCCTGGCGCGCATCCTGAACGCTCCCGGACGTACTGTGCAGATCATCTTCGCAGGCAAGTCGCATCCCGCCGACGATATCGGGAAGCACCACCTGCAGCAGGTCTACCGGCGGGCGCTCAATCCGCTGTTTGCCGGACGCGTCGCTTTTGTCGACGATTACGATCTCCATGTCGCGCACTTCCTCGCGCAGGGCTGCGACGTCTGGCTGAACAATCCGCGGAAGCCGATGGAAGCCAGCGGAACGAGCGGCATGAAGGCCGCCATCAACGGCGTGCCGCACCTGAGCATCGGCGACGGCTGGTGGGCCGAGGGCTTCACCGGCGACAACGGGTGGCTGATTGAAGGCCGGCCCGCCAGCGACAGCTACGAGGCCGTTGATGCGGCGGACGCGGACGCGCTCTATCGGCTGCTCGAAGAAAAGATCGTCCCCACCTTCTACGATCGCGATGCGGGAAACGTCCCGCACCGATGGATCGCGACCATCAAGCAGTCAATCCGCACGGTCGCGCCGCGTTTCTGCGCGCGCCGCATGGTCAAGGAATACGCGGAGCGGATGTACGCGCCGGCGCTGGAACGAAGGACCGTTACCCGGTCCTGAAAACGAGACGTCGCTGCAGGGCGACTGACGGTGCAGGGTGCTGGGTGGATCCGGCAGGGTGCTGGGTGGATCCGGTCATGGTGCAGAGTGCTGGGAGCCTGACAGTGTAGGGTCGGTGTCCAAGGTGCTGCGAACGAATCTCCAACAGCTCGATGCAGCGCGAGTCCTCCCCACGTTTCAGCGTCAGAGGCCCAGCACCCTGCAGCATCAGGCCCAAGCACTCTACAGCGTCAGCCCCCCAGCACGCTCCAGCGTCAGATGCCCAGCACGCTGCACCGTCAGGCCCCTTGCACGTTACCGCGTGAGGCCCCGAGATTAGAGCCGGCCGCTGATTGGAGGATGATGAATGATTTGGACGCGATTGCCGTCCGGGTCGCGGATGTAGCAGGATCGCGCGCCGTCGCGATGCGTGCGTGGCTTCGCATCGATCACCACGCCGTTGCCTTCCAGGAAGTCGGCCCACCGATCGACATCGTCCGCGGTACGGACAATCAGGCCAAGATGATCGAGCGCAGCCTCGGTGGATCGTGGCGCCGCCGCACTCTCGGCGCGAGCGCGCGCGTCGGCGACGCCGGCACCGGCCGATCGATGCAGCGCGAGATTGTCAACCCCCGACGAGAGATAAATGTTGTCCGCGTCCGGCTCCCACTCGATGGCAAAGCCGAGCAGATCCACGTAAAAGCGTTTCATCTCTTCGAGCCGGCGCGCGTTGAGCGCGACGTGGCGGAGGCCTGCGTGCGAGGGTCGCTCCATAGTGCTAGACTTCCATCATATGCCACGCAAGTCGGTCGTCAAGTCGCGCTGCGCGCTGTGCGGCGCCAAGGACGTGTCGGAGCCGCGCGGCGAGGAGAAGTATTGCCGCGACTGCTGGGACAAGAAGATTGCCGTCGAAGAAATTGTCGCGCGTGAATTCGCGCTCAAGCGGTATATCCGGGCGCACAGCGCCGAGAAATATCTCATTTATCACTCGACGCTGAAACGTCCGTGCGGTCAGTTGATCGTTGTCGACGACGGGTACGATCTGTTTCTGACGCTGATGCTCTACCCGAACTTTGCGTGGGACGAGCCCGCGTACCACCTGGAAGGCGATCCCGAAGGCCGGATGTTCGCGGAGATTCTCGTCGACGTCGTCGCGGCCGAGGTCATCGAGCCGTGGGGCGGCGGCAAATGGCACATGGAAATCTTCCGGTCGGTCAACCCGGAACCGGAGGACTGGAACGGCGAAATGTGAGCGATCGGCTGGCTGAGCCGCCCCACGTCAGTAGGCGCGCACAGCGCGCCCACGAGCCGGGGCCCCCACGGCGCGGACTGTGCGCCGTGGGGTGGGACGGAGCGGAGCGGGGCGCAGGGGTCCCTGCGAGCGACCGAGCCGGGGTGTGGGGCGGAGCCCCACGTCAGTCATGACTGGAAGTTGTTGACCCGATAGTTGATATAATCCTAACCGCTCGCTGCGGCGGGTCGGTGTCATCTCGTCCATTCCCCGGAGGTCTACTATGAATCGCGCGCGTTTCGTTGTCGCCGCGACGCTCGCCGGCGCCAGCCTGGCCGGCGTCTCTGCGCTCGCCCAGGCCGTGCAGGCACCTGAAATGAAATCGGTGCTCGCCGGCAAGAAATTCACCCCGCCCATCAAGGGCGCGGCAGACATCGATTACGTGAAGAGTCCGACGCGCCGCGAGGGCACGACGCTCATCACGAAAATCACGGTGAAGAACACGTCCACCGCGCCGATTCCGCGCCTGCGCATCGCGGAGACCTGGTACGACAAAGACGGCAACATGATTCCCGGCGGCGATGCCGTGATCAACGGCCTGCTGCAACCCGGCGAAATCGCGTCGCTCGAGATCAGAACGCCGGTCAACACGAAGATGGCGCAGAGCATGTTGCAGTTCAGCCACGCGAACGGCCCGGTGCCGAAGCCTCATGCCGTGAAGTCGCTGGACACGCCGGCTACGGGAAAGGAGCCGGCCACGAAAGCGGCATCGTCGACGAAGCCGGCAGCGAAGAAGAAATAAGCAATTCAGAGCTCGGAAATTTGGAATGAGACAGGCCGGCAGGCGCGCACGCGCAGCCGGCCTTTTTTGTGCGTCAGAGCTGCAACCACGAAGGACGCAGAGGACGCAGAGGTTGAATTCTGAAAGGAACAGGATTTTGCCTCCTGTCCTCCGCGTCCTCCGCGTGAAATCGCTACGGCACCTTCTCGAACTTCACGTCGGCGACCGCCGCCTTGGGAATCGCGACCAGGTGATAGGGGGACGTCAAGACCTGTGCGGTGACGGCTTCGCGCGGGGGGATTGTTTCCGTATAGCGGACCACGAGCACGCCCTTCACCTCCATCGACGTGATGATCGTCGTGCTGAAGCCGGCGTGCGGCCGGCTGCCCATAAAAACGCCGGCAACCATCTCCTTGTTGAAATCAACCGACGGCCTGTCCCGATCGCCTGCGTGGCGGCGCCATAACGCCACCCATTCGGCCTCAGTCCTGGCCAGCGCCTGCGTCGGCGATTCGATGTTGCTTTGATCGCCCTTCGCGATCGTCCGGGGAAGAGCCGCCTGCCCATGAACCACGGAGCCTGCCATTAACACGAGAACCACGAAGCCGGCAAGGAAACGAGCTGCAGATCCGACGGGAACCACAAAGCTGACAAACCTTGAAAGGATAACAACCACAAAGCCCACAAAGAAGACAGATGGACAATTCTTCGCCGCTCGCGTCTTCTTTGTGATCTTCGTGCGCTTTGTGGTTCCCATTGTTCCCGTTCTCCGATCACTGCCGCGGTTCGCACTCACCGCGTCATTTTGTGTTCTATCGCGTGACGTTGATCCGCACCTGGCGGTCGATGCTCGGGTTCGGGCTGACACGCGATCGCGCCGTCACCGTGAGCACGTAGCTGCCCGGCGCCACGTCCTTGAGCGGAATCCTGGTGCTGTACCCGTAGCCGCCGCTCCGGCCTCCCAGCTCGCTCGAATCGCGCTCGTCCTCGGCCTTGAACATGACCTTGCCGTCATCGGTCGTAATCGTCGCGGTGATGTCCACCTTGTGCGGCGTGGTAGCCGAGTTGTCGTAAATCTCCGCGAACAGCGCAATCTCGTCGTCCTGCGGGAATGTGCGGTTTGCGACCGGAGACGCCGGCAGAACCGACCGCAGCTGTTCGTCGGGCCGCACCGTCGGACGCGCCGACGATGCCTGTGAGGTGAGAACGAGGCCGCTCATGGCGATCGGCAGCCTGGTGAAGTCAGGCACCGTCAGGTCGTACAGGACGGACCCGACCGAGCCGCCGCCGCCGTCGCGCGCGGCAACGCGCAGCTGATACCGGCCGGGCGGGACCTCGATGCGATTCAACATCCGCACGCCGTGCTCGGCGATCCGCGTCCGCGTCTCCGGCTTCAGACTCATCGTCAGCGCATCCGTGTTGCCGGCACGGACCTTTCCCTGCGCGTCGATCGCGAAATAGGAGATCTGCAGCTGGTCGTTCTGCGCCATGCGCAGATCGCGGCCACGCAGCTCCACGCCGAGCAGGACCGACGCGTTCGGCGCCGTCCCCTTGAACGGCGCCGCGAACACCGACATGCCGAGACCGCTGATGGGCAGCGGACTGTCGAGCGCCTCGCGTACTTCCGGCGAACGCGTATCCTTCGCGCTGGTCTTGACCGGCTCCGCTTTCTTGGGCGTGAGATAGGCCTTCCGCGAGCGGACGACCAGCCCCGGCCGCGTCACGCGCACGTCGATCTTGTGCACGCGTCCCGGCCGTGAGTCGGGCGGATAATAGGCCAGCACGTAGTACGAGCTGTTGTCCTTGACGATGCGGTCGTACGCCGTGCTGAAGTCGTTGCGATTGACGACGGCGAAGCCGCCCGTCTCCTCCGAGAGCACGCGCAGGCTGTCCTGCGCCAGGCGCAGCTCGTTGTACATCGAGCCCGGTCCGATGCCGGTGCTGGTGTCGTCAGGAAACGAGCCGATCTCGATCGTTTCGTCGCCGAGATCAGTCAGGCCGCGCGGATCGATGCCGTAGATGGAAACGTTCGCCCTGGTCGCGGCTGCAATCGCGTCGCGGGTTGCATCGAGCACCATCGACGCGCCGAGATGGTTCGAGCCGGTCTGCGCGATGACGTCGTGAATGTCGTAATCGATCCCTTCGCTCACGAACAGGATCGTCTTGCGGCGGCCGCGCACCGAGGCAAACCAGTCGGCGACCTGCCGCAGCGTATCGAGCGTCGACCGCGCATTGAAGGCACGCTCGGCATCCTCCGGATCGTTGATGGGATCGCCCGACTGGCGCAGGTCGCGCGTGCGGTAGTACTCCTCCGTCCGGTTCGCCGTCGCCGACTTCAGCTTCCGCCCCAGCGTCCGGTCCACCGACGCGAGCAGCAGTTTCTTGTTGCTCGTGAACTCCTGGTTCGCATCGGTCGCGCCGAACGTATGCACGATGGCCATGAGATCGTTGGCAGCCAGGCGGCGTTCGATGAACTGCTTCGCCGCCGCCCTGACGCGCTGCGTCCGCCCGAAATTCGTGTGGTAGTCATCGATGACCATCACGTAGACGCGGCCGTCGAACGGCTGCTCGTTGCTCCTCACGTCGGGCTCGATCGGGTCCGCCTGGAACAACGGACGGTCAGGCCGCTCGATGGGAATGTCGACCAGCGTAAACGTGCTGATCGACTGCGGTTTCCCGTCTTCGAGCACCTGAAAGTCCTCTTTCTTCAGATCGCGCACCAGGTTCCCTTCCCGATCGGTGACCACCACGTCGACTTCGACGTAGTCGACGCGGACGCGGAAGGTCGGGCCTTGCGGCGGCGGCGCCTGACCGCCGGCGGGCGGAGGATTCTGGCCTGCGCCGAGCACACTGCCCGTCAGAAAGGCGAAGAGCGCCGCGAGTCGGACTCGTCGTTTCATGGTGAGGCTCTAGCCGTGCCTGCACGGCGTCAATTGGTGGATATGCCGTGCACCAGCCCGGGTGCCGACGGGGGCACCGCATCGGCGTGAAAGCACGGCTTAAGTGAACCGATTATGGCTTAAGTGAGCCGATTATAGCGTCGGCTATACTGGATGGGATGGCTGCCCCCAGCACGGCCGATTCAGCGGTCCGGCTCAATATCTCAGACGTTCAGCAGGCGCTCAAGGCCGACGGTATCGACGGCTGGCTGCTCTACGATTTCCGCGGGCTGAACCCGATCGCGCTGGATCTGACGGGGGTCGCCCGCCAGGGCGGGCACCTGGCGACGCGGCGGTGGTACTACCTGATACCGGCCCACGGCGAGCCGCGCGGTCTCGTGCACGCGATCGAGAAAAACACGCTCGCGCACCTGCCCGGGACGAGTGAAAGGTACGCCGGACGGGACCAGCTCGAGACAGGCCTGCGCCGGCTGCTGGCCGGCGCCGGGACCGTGGCGATGGAATATTCGCCGAAGTGCGCCATCCCGTATGTTGCGCGCGTGGATGCTGGAACGATCGAGCTGGTCCGTCAGGCCGGTGTTACCATCGTTTCATCCGGGGATCTCGTTCAGCGCTTCTCGTCTGTGTGGGATGCCGAGGCGATCGCCACGCATCGGGCGGCTTCGGAGAAGCTGTACCGCGTGAAGGACCGTGCGTTCGAGGCGATTGCGCGGCGGCTGCGGGATCAGGGGACAACCAACGAGTACGAGATCCAGGAGCTCATGGCCGCATGGTTCGCCGAGGAAGGGCTCGTGAGCGATTCAGCGCCCAACGTCTCGGCTGCTGAAAACACCGGGAACCCGCATTACCTGCCGACGGCGGCCCGGCACCGCGCAATCGGCCGCGACGAGCTGGTGCTGCTCGACCTCTGGGGCAAGCTCGATCGGCCGGGCGCGGTGTTTGCTGACATCACCTGGATGGGATACACGGGTGCGCGGGTCCCGCCGCGATTCGTGGAGGCGTTCAAGGCAGTGGCGGCCGCGCGCGACGCGGGAGTCGGCCTGGTGAAGGATGCCATCAGCGCCGGCCGCGCGCTGCGCGGGTGGGAAGTGGATCGCGCCGCGTCGGCGGTTCTGCGCGAGGCCGGGTATGGCGCGCAGATTCTGCACCGGACCGGGCACAGCCTCGGCGAGTCGGTGCACGGCAACGGCGTCAACATGGACGACTACGAAACGCATGACGATCGCCGGCTGCTCGCCGGCGCCGGATTCACCATCGAGCCGGGTGTGTACTTCGACGATTTCGGCGTGCGGACGGAGATCAACATGGTGGTGTCGTCGAAAGACGCAGCGGTGACGGGGCCGCTGCAGGACCGGATTGTAGAGCTGTAGGCACAACCACGGAGGACGCAGAGGACGCGGAGGTAGAATCCTGACGCCGACAGGATTTTCCTCCTGTTCTCCGCGTGCTCCGCGATGGGAATGTGATTTCTCGGACCTGACGGGCCGGTGGAGGTCGTCACGATGTCAACGCGCAAGACCACCCTGTTTTACTTTCTGCTGACCATCGTCGCGTCGCTGGCGGTCGGCATGGTCATCGCTTCACGGCTCGATCTCGCGCCGACGTCGTCGGCACAGACCGTAGCCGCGCCGGCGATGAACAGCGCGCCGGTCACCGGGGCGCTCAACGCCGACACGTTCAGGAACATCGCGAAATCGGTCACGCCGTCGGTCGTGAATGTCCGGACCGAAATGAAGACGCGTACGCAGGACCTCACCGATTTCTTCGGCGGCGGGACGCCGGACGATCTCTTTCATCGGTTCTTCGGTCCGGGCGGCGGCGGTCAGGACGACCAGGCACCCGGCCAGGGCGGCGGCAGACGGCGCCCACGCGAGCAGACCACGCAGGCGGCCGGCACCGGGTTCATCATCAGCAAGGACGGGTTGATCCTCACCAACAACCACGTGGTGGAGGATGCGACGAAGATTCAGGTCGCGTTCTACGGCGAGGACAACGATGCCTATTACAATGCCAAGCTGATCGGCCGGGATCCGCTGACCGACAGCGCCCTCATTCAGCTGCTCGAAAAGCCGAGCCACGCGCTGCCTGAGACCAAGTTCGGCGATTCGGAGCAGATCGCGCCGGGCGACTGGGTGATGGCCATCGGTAATCCGTTCGGCTACAGACACACCGTCACCGTCGGCGTTGTCAGCGCGACCGGCCGCGCGTTCCCCGTCGCGAGGGGCCGCAACAACGACATGATTCAGACTGACGCGGCCATCAACCCGGGCAACTCGGGCGGCCCGCTGCTGAACATGCGCGGCGAGGTGATTGGCGTCAACACCGCCATCATCACCAACGCGCGGACGGAAGGGAATATCGGCATCGGATTCGCGGTGCCGATCAACACGATTCGCGATCTGCTCCCGCAGCTGCACACCGGCAAAATCGTCAGGGGCCGTATCGGCGTCCTGGTGGCGGAAGTGCCGCGTGAGGGATACGAGGACTTCGGACTGAAATCACGCGCTGGAGCTGTGGTCTCGCAGGTGACCCCGGGCGGAGCGGCCGCCAAGTCCGGTATGGAACCGGGCGATGTCATTACCCAGTTCAACGGCCGGCCGGTCAGCAAGAGCGATGACCTCGTGAAGATGGTGGTCGCCACGAAGCCCGGCACGTCCGTTCCCATCAAGGTGCTGCGGAACAAGCAGGAGAAGACGCTGAACGTCACTATCGAGGAGCTCGATCTCGAGGCGGAACAGAATCAGGGCCGCGCGCGACCGAACTCCGATCAGGAACCGCCGGAACAACAGCACACGACCGGCAGCTTCGGCCTGACGCTCGATAACCTCACGCCGCAGTTGGCGCGGCGCCTGCGCGTGCCGTCCGGCCAGTCGGGCGCGGTCATCAGCGACGTCGACGCCGATGGACCGGCAGCGGGACTGCTGCGCGGCGGCGACGTGATCCTGTCGGTGAACGGCCGCGCGGTTTCGAACGCCGCGGAAGCGGCCGCCGAGCTGCGCAAGGTGCAGAGCGGCCACCTCGCGCAGCTGCGCGTGTGGCGCGGCGATCAGGAAGTGTTCGTGCCGGTGAAGAAGGAGTAAATCTCAACCACGGAGGACACGGAGGAACGCAGAGGAATCTGGTTCGTTTCGGGATTGAACCTCCGCATCCTCCGTGGTAGTGCCTGGTTGCGTATTGCCGACATCATCCGTGAACGCGGTCCGCTGACGGTGGCCGCGTTCATGGAACTTGCCCTGTATCATCCTGAGTTTGGGTACTACGCCCGCGCGGCCCGGCGATCCGGCCGTGCGGGCGATTTCTTTACCAGCGTCGATGTCGGGCCGCTGTTCGGAGAGCTGCTGGAAACCCAGCTTTCCGAAATGTTTTCGATGCTCGCCTCGCATGGCACATCCCGGTTCGACCTGGTCGAAGCAGGCGCCGGAGACGGGCGGCTCGCCGCCGACATCCTGACCGCCGCGTGCACGCATTCTCCTCACGTCTACAAATCGCTGAGATTGCACCTGGTAGAGGTGTCGCCTGCTGCGCGGGCGGCACAGGCAGCCACGCTCGGCAATCACAGCGGCAAACTGGCGTGGTCGGGCGCCGATCTGCCGCCGGCATTCGAAGGCGTGCTGCTCGCCAACGAACTGCTCGATGCGATGCCGGTGCACCAGGTGGTGATGCGGGCAGACGGGCTGCGTGAGGTCTACGTGACTACCTCGGCGCCAGACAGCAACGAGCTCATCCTGGTCGAAGGGCGGCTGTCAACGCCGGCGCTGACTGAGTATTCCACCAGCCTGGGCATCGAGCTGCAGCAGGGCTGGCGGGTCGAAATCAACCTGCGCGCCGTGGCCTGGATCCGCGCCGCCGCCCGATCTCTCGATCGCGGCTTCATCATCCTGATCGATTACGGCCACGAGGCGTGTGATCTGTATTCAGCATCCCATTCGTCCGGCACGCTCACCACCTTCCGCCGACACCGAGGCGCCGGGCCCGAGCTGGCCGGCGCACCGGACTGGTTGCAGTCGCCGGGCGAGCAGGACATCACTTCTCACGTCGATTTCAGCAGCCTGCGCGCCGCGGCTGAAGCGGCCGGCCTGCAGACGCTCGGCTTCCTGGATCAGACCTACTTTCTGATGGGGCTCCTGCCGCCGGACATGGTCAGTGGACGATCAATGGGCCATCCGCCATCCGTCATCGGCCACCTGAAGACGTTGATCATGCCCGGCGGCCTTGGCAGCACGCACAAGGTCATGATCTTCGGAAAAGGGGTCGGCGCGCCGCCGCTGCGCGGCTGTTCGTATCGGATGAGAGTCACGTGATGTACCACGGAGGACGCGGAGGACGGGGAGGTTAAACCGCACGGTTGACCTCACCTTCGACGCACAACTGAGCGTGCCGAATTTGTCCCGCAACTTGCGCGGCGATGTGACGGGAAGTTAGGAGATGCAGCAGTTTCCCTCCGCGTCCTCCGTGGTGACCATCGGCCTCGGACTCGCCATCATGGTCGTCTCCGAAGCGGCGACGCTGGCGGGAATCGAGCCGTTCGCATCGTGGAACACTCCGATCTGCTGGACCGGCTTCATCATCTTCGCCGACACCGTCGTCTACCGCGCGCGCGGCAACTCCTGGATTCGTTCTTCGCCGCGCGAGTGTGCCGCGCTGTGTCTGGTCTCTATCCCCCTCTGGCTCGTGTTCGAAGGCTTCAACCTGGTTCTCAAAAACTGGCACTACGTCGGTCTGCCTGAGAATGCATTGCTGCGCACGTTCGGCTATGCGTGGTCGTTTGCGACGATCTGGCCGGCGATCTTCGAAGCCGCAGAGCTGATAAGCGTCTGGAGGGCAGGAGGGGCAGGAGCGGCGGGACGGGCAGGAGGGGAAATGCGAGTGGAGAATTCCCATCCCGCCCATCCTGCTCATCCTGCCTATCCCGCCCGTCCTCCCTCTCCTGCCCATCCTGCCCCCATCGCACTCGGAGCGTTGATGCTCGGATCGCCATTTGTCGTGACGCCGGCCGTGGCGCAGTACCTCGCTGCTCCGGTATGGCTCGGCTTTATCCTGCTGCTTGATCCCATCAACGCGGCCCGCGGCGGGGAATCGCTGCTGCTCGACTGGCGGCACGGTCAGTTCAACCGTACGAAAAACCTGATTCTCAGCGGCTTTCTGTGCGGCGGTCTTTGGGAACTCTGGAATTACTGGGCGCACGCGAAGTGGCAGTACAGTGTGCCAATCTTCGAAAATCTGAAGATCTTCGAAATGCCTTTGCCCGGTTACCTCGGCTTTCCGGCGTTTGCGCTCGAATGTTTCACCATGTATGTCTTTGTTCGCTCGCTGATTAGCCGGCCCGCACGGCCGATTGCGATGTAAGCTGTCGCGATGACCGCGACGCTCGAACGTGAAGTCAAGCTGCGGTTCGACGATCCCGCCGCAGCCCGATCGGCGGTGCTCGAGGCCGGAGCCACGCCGCTCCGAAGCCGCCGCCTCCAGGAAGACTGTCTTCTCGACACGGCCGACGAGAGACTGCGGCGGCGACGCTGTGTGCTTCGCATCCGTCTGGAATCGGGAAAGAGCCTGATCACGTTCAAAGGTCCGGTGCAGCCATCCTTGATGAAGCTGCGTGAAGAGCTGGAGACGATCGTCGCCGATGGTCCGGTGCTGGTGGCCGTCCTCGAGAACCTTGGGTATCGCGTGTGGTTCCGCTACCAGAAATATCGCGAGGAGTTCGCGCTCGAAGATGTCATCGTCGCGATCGACGAGACGCCGGTTGGAACCTTTGTCGAGATCGAAGGCGGCGACCGCGGGATCGCCGACCTGGCTGGAGCGCTCGGACGTGGGCCAGCCGACTACCTGCTCGATTCGTACCGCCGGCTCTACGTGCTCGATTGTGAAAATCGCGGCGTCCCGCCGGCCGACATGATGATGTTCGACGACGAGTAATGGTCTATTTCTGCCGCCCCGGCGTACTCCCCATTTGGAATCACACGTCTCATCTCTTACACGAGCCGCCGGATGCGGCATCCGCCACGCGCTCGTCCTGACCGCCGGGCACGGCACGCGGCTGCGGCCGCTCAGCGATGTCCGCGCCAAGCCCGCCATTCCGGTTGCCGGCGAGCCGATGGTTCGCCGCATCATCCGCTGGCTGACCGCCAGCGGGGTCACGGATCTCGTGCTGAACCTTCACCATCGGCCGGAAACGGTCACCGCAGTTGTCGGCGACGGGGCCGATTTGTCGGCGCGGGTCCGCTACTCCTGGGAACAGCCGCAGGTGCTGGGCAGTGCCGGCGGTCCCCGGCTGGCGCTGCCCATCATTGCGGCGGAGGCGTTTTTGATCGTCAACGGCGATACGTTGACGGATCTGGATCTCGCGGCGCTCGTTGCCGCTCACCGCGCGTCCGGCGCGCTGGTCACGCTGGCGCTCGTCCCCAACCGTGAGTTCGCCCGCTATGGTGGAGTGCAGCTCGACGAGAGCGGAACGATCGTCGGGTTCGTGCGACGCGGTCCTGCCGCTGCAGAGTCGTGGCACTACATCGGTGTGCAAGTCGTGAACGCCTCGGTGTTCGCGCCGCTCGATCCGCACGTGCCCTGCCAATCGATTGGCGGCGTCTACGATGCGCTGATGGCGTCGAAGCCGGGCGCGGTACGCGGCTTCAGGTGTGACACGGAATTCTGGGACGTCGGTACCGTCGATGATTACTGGCAGACATCGGTGGCGCTCATGCACAAGGAAGGTCAGAGCGGCTCGTCCGTAGGCCGCAGGGTGCGGATCGACCGCGATGCGCGGGTCGAGGGCTCGATTCTGTGGGACGATGTGGAGGTCGGGGCCGGCGCGGTGATCGACGGGTGCATCGTGACAGACGGCGTCTCGATCCCCGCCGGCGCGACGTACCGGGACGCAGTGCTCGTCGCAGAGGACGCGGGCCGGGTGAGGGTAACGGCACGATGAGCGAGCAGCGAACCGCCGAGACGCTGGAAGTTCAGGATCGAGTCGAGCGATATCTCCTCGACAGCGGCCTGACACCGGGCAGCACACGGGTCGTGCCGCTCACGGGCGACGCGTCGGACCGGAAATATTTCCGGGTCATCTCCAGCGACGGCGCGACGATCGTGCTGTCGGTCCATGCCGGCCCGATCGACTTTTCGAAGCTGCCGTTCGCGAACGTGTCGGAGCTGATGCGGCAGATTCCGCTGCCGTCGCCGGCCATCCTCGGTCATTCCGACGAGCTGGGTGTCATTGCCCTCCAGGATCTCGGCGACGTCACGCTGCAGGCCCATCTCGGCGCGTCGTCGCCGACCGAGCATGCGGCGCTGTACCGTCAGGCGGTGGGATTGATCGAGCTCCTGCAGCGTCGGGGGGCCGAGCTCGAGTCGCCGCGGTATCTGCCCTACGGCGTCTCGTTCGACGTCGAGAAGCTGACGTGGGAGCTCGAGTTCTTCGTGAAGCACTTTCTCGAGGGCTACCGGGGCGTGGAGTTGTCGGGCGCTGAGCGATCCGCGCTCGCCGACGAATGGGCGGCGATTGTGCGCGAGCTCGCCGCCGAGCCCAAGGTGCTCTGCCACCGCGACTATCACAGCCGCAATCTGATGCTGCACGAAGGCAGTCTCTACGTGATCGATTTTCAGGACGCTCGGATGGGACCCGATACCTACGATCTCGCGTCGCTGCTCCGCGATTCGTACATCGACCTCACCCATCGCGACGTGGACGATCTCATCGCCTATTTCCTGGCACTGAAGGGCCGGCCCGACGACGCCGACTTCCGCCGACGGTTCGATCTGATGGCGCTGCAACGAAACCTGAAGGCGCTCGGGACGTTCGGCTATCAGACGATCGCGCGGCGCAACCCGGTCTACATTCAGTACGTCCCGCGCACGCTCCGCTACGCGCGCCTCAACCTGGAGAAGTATCCTAGATTCGAGCGGCTGCTCGAGCTGCTGGCGAGCCACATCGAGGAGTTGCGATAAGCACCTCGAAGCTGCGATGACCTGAAAAGGAACCACAACGATCACAAAGACCGCAAAGACAAGATCGCGGTCTTCTTCGTGAGCTTTGTGAGCTTTGTGGTTCCCGGTCTTCTTCGTGAGCTCTGTGGTTCCTCCCTTTTTGTGTCCGCGCGGCGTCCTCACCTTTGGCAGCTCGCCCGCCGCGGTTTATTGCGAGTACAATTGGTGGTTCCGGTTGTGGGAAAACGTCAATTCGGGGTGTCGACGCGCCTCTACCACGGTCAACGGCTCTCACGCGACCATCTGATGCAGATCGCCGCTCACGGGTTCGAGACCGTCGAGGTGTTCGCCACCCGAACGCATTTCGATTACCACAATCCCGCAACCGTGGCCGATCTCCAGCAGTGGCTGGCTGAAGCAGGTCTGGGGCTGGCCAGCATCCATGCGCCGATTGGCGAGAGCTTCACCGGCGGGCGCTGGGGGCGCGTCCTGTCAGTCGCCTCACCGGAAGAGGACGAGCGCCTGGCGGCGGTCAGCGAGACCGAACGAGCGCTGCACATCGCGCGGCGAATTCCGGCAAAAGTCCTGGTGCTGCACCTGGGCGTCCCCCGGACGCAGCCGGCACCCGGCGGCGGCAACGCGCGCGGGGCCGCCCGCCGCAGCATCGAACAACTGGAGCCCGCGGCCCAGGCGCTCGGGGTCCGGATTGCCATCGAGGTGCTCTCGAACGAACTCTCCGTCGCCGGTTCGCTGGTGCACTTCGTTGAAGCCGATCTCGATGGCAGCGGCGTCGGCATCTGCCTCGATTTCGGGCACGCCCATATCGAAGGGGATCTTATCGACGCGCTCGAGACAGTGTCGGAGCACCTCATTGCCGTGCACGTGCACGACAACCGCGGGCGGAGCGACGATCATCTCGTCCCCTTCGAGGGTACGATCGACTGGCCGGCGGCGCTGACATCGGTGCAGAAGATCGGGTACGACGGAACGTTCCTGTTCGAGATTGCCGCTCCGGCGTCGCCGCGCGAAACGCTCGAGAAGGCGAGGAAGGCGCGCGAGCGGATAGAACGGCTGCTGGTGGAATAGGAATCTACCACGGAGGACGCAGAGGACGCGGAGGTTCAAATCTCGAAAACGCGCTGGATTTTTCCTTCCGCGTCCTCCGTGTCCTCCGTGGTGGAATGTCATATGCACGTCTACATCGAAGATATCGGGCGGCACGAGGGTGAAGAAGTCACGCTCAAAGGCTGGCTGCACAATCGCCGCTCGAGCGGCAAGATCCATTTCCTGATCGTCCGCGACGGCACCGGCTTCATTCAGGCGGTCATGTCGCGGGCCGCCGTCGGCGACGACGTCTTCAAGCTGGCCGACCACCTGTCGCAGGAGACGTCGATCATGGTCACGGGCACCGCCCGTGCCGACAAGCGTGCGCCGAGCGGCTTCGAGATCGATGTCAAGAGCATCGAGGTGGTGGGCGAGTCGCGCGATTACCCGATTACGCCGAAGGAGCACGGCGTCGACTACCTCCTGGATCGGCGTCATCTCTGGATTCGCAGCGAGCGGCAGCAGGCGATCCTTCGCGTCCGCCACGAGATCATCAATGGCGTCCGCGACTTCTTCAACGCGCGCGGGTTCATCCTCGCCGACACCCCGATCTTCACGCCGGCGGCCTGCGAGGGCACGACGACGCTGTTTCCCGCGCAGTACTTCGAGGAGACGACGGCGTATCTGACGCAGAGCGGTCAGCTGTACAACGAGGCGAACGCGATGGCCCTCGGCCGCGTGTACTGCTTCGGGCCGACCTTCCGCGCCGAGAAGTCGAAGACGCGGCGCCATCTGACCGAGTTCTGGATGGTCGAACCGGAGATGGCGTATGCCGACCTGGACGACGTCATGAGCCTCGCCGAGGATCTGATCGTCGACGTGGTCGCGCGCGTCCTCGATCGACGCCGCCGGGAGCTCACGGTGCTCGAGCGCGAGACGTCGAAGCTGGAAGCGGTCAAGAAACCCTTTCCACGCGTCTCCTACGATGAGGCGGTGCAACTGCTGCAGGCGCGGGGCCTGCCGATCCAGTGGGGCGGCGACTTCGGCGGGCCGGACGAGACCACCCTGTCCGAGCAGTACGATCGGCCGGTCATGGTGCACCGCTATCCGGCGGGGGTGAAGGCGTTCTATATGAAGCCCGATCCGGCGCGTCCGGAGGTCGCGCTCGGCGTCGATGTGCTCGCGCCTGAAGGCTACGGTGAGATCATCGGCGGTGGAGAGCGGCTCGCTGATCTCGATCTGCTCCTCGCACGGATCACGGAGCACGGCCTGCCCCAGGAGGCGTTCGAGTGGTATCTCGATTTGCGCCGGTACGGCAGCGTGCCGCACGGCGGGTTCGGCATGGGCGTCGAACGGGTCGTCGCGTGGATCTGCAAACTCGAGCACGTGCGGGAAACGATCCCGTATCCGAGGATGTTGTATCGGTTGTATCCCTGATGCTTAAGAAGGCCTTTGTGTCCTTCGTAGTGATTACTGAATGAAGATCGGCCTGATTTCCCTTGGCTGCCCCAAGAACCTCGTCGACTCCGAGGTGATGCTGGGCCTTGCCCGCGACGCCGGCCACGAGCTCACGCAGAACGCCGCCGAAGCAGACGTCCTCGTCGTCAATACGTGTGCGTTCATCGATGCGGCCAAACAGGAATCCGTGGACGCGATTCTCGAAATGGCGCAGCACAAGCAGAACGGCGCCTGCCGCCGCCTGATCGTGACCGGCTGTCTCGCCGAACGGTACCGTGAGGAGCTGCTGAAGGAGATCCCGGAGATCGACGTCGTGCTCGGCACCGGCGAAGTGCCGCGGATTGTGAACGCGATCGACGTCGGGGGCGGGACAACGCCGGAGACCGCGCCGCTCACGTTCTTCAGAGGTGGTCGTGCGCAGGTCTCGCTTCCCACGTACATCTATGATGCCGACACGCCGCGCCATCTCGCCACGCCCCGGCACTACGCCTACCTGAAGGTGGCCGAAGGGTGCGATTACAAGTGCTCGTTCTGCATCATTCCAACGCTGCGCGGACATTACCGGAGCCGCAGCGCGGAGTCGATCGTCCGCGAAGCGCGCACGCTTGCCGCGCGCGGGGTCAGAGAGCTGATACTCATCTCACAGGACACGACGTTCTACGGCATCGACCGCGGGGAACGCGGCGCGCTGGCCCGTCTGCTCCGCCAGCTGAATGCGGTCGACGGCCTCGTGTGGATCCGGTTGCTGTACCTGTACCCGACCACCATCGACGACGAGACGCTGTCGGCGATGGCCGAATGCGAAAGGGTCTGCAAGTACATTGATTTGCCGCTGCAGCACGCCTCGGACCGCATCCTGAAGCGGATGAAGCGCCCGGGGACCAGGCGGACGTATGATGCGCTGCTCGCGCGCATCCGGTCGCGTGTGCCGGGAGTGTCGCTCCGTACGACGTTCATCGTCGGCTTCCCGGGTGAGACCGATGCGGACCTCCACGCGCTGCGCGAGTTCGTCGGCGACCACGCGTTCGATCATGTCGGCGTCTTCACCTACTCGCACGAGGAAGGGACGTCAGCCTACGCCCTGGCCGACGATGTGCCGGCGCGGGTGAAGAAGGAACGCCGCGTCTCGGTGATGCGCCTGCAGGAGCGACTCGCCGCGCGGCGCCAGCGCGGACGGATCGGAGAGCGGACGAGGGTCCTGATCGACGGTCCGTCGCCCGATCATGACCTGGTGCTGAAGGCGCGGCTGGCCTCGCAGGCGCCCGAAATCGACGCGTCGGTCTACCTGACTGAATGTGACCCGTCCAGCTTCGCTCCTGGAGATTTTGCCCAGGTCGAGATCGTCGGCGCGCGCGGCTACGACTTGCTAGCTCGGCCCGTGCTATAATTTTGGATTCGGAGCCTGGGTGTAGGACCGAAGTGGGCGGTGTGCCCACTTTTTTAGTTTAAGGCCCCGAAAATGGCAGACGCCGAAAGGGATGACCGGGCTGACGGGGTCGACGTGCTCGGACCGGTTCGCACCCTGGCAGGCCGCGTGACGGCAAGCTTCGGTCTGGACCTCTTCGACGTACAGTTCCGCCGCGAAGCGGGCGGGATGGTTCTCCGAGTTCAGATTGATCGGCCGGGCCCGGCGGCCACAGCCGAAGAAAGCGTCAGCGTTGAAGACTGCGCGAACGTCAGCCGGGACCTGAGTGCGATTCTCGACGTCGAGGACATCATCCCGTCCGCGTACGTCCTGGAGGTCTCGTCGCCGGGACTCGACAGGCCGCTTCGATCAGCGGACGATTACCGGCGATTCGCCGGCCGGCGCGCGAAGGTGGTGACCCGGCAGCCGGTCGATGGCCAGACGTTCCTCAGGGGCACACTTGGCGGCGTCGATGACGGACATATCCTCATTGACGGGGAAGACCACAAGCGGCATCGAGTACCGATGGAGGCAATCACGCGCGCGAACCTCGAGGTGGAATTTTAAGTCGTTGGTCGTCAGTCGTTGGCCGTTAGTCGAGGCGCGCGGAGCGCGCCCGCCAGAGCGGAAGCGGGGCTTGCGGGGTCCCCGCGAGCGACGGCGCTGGGGGTCCGGCGGGCAAAGCCCCCCGGTCTAGTAAGTTCCCCGGAGTAAAAGATGTCGAATCCTTTGCAGCAGACGATCGAAGCGCTCGCGAAAGAAAAAGGGATCGAGCCCGAAACCGTCATCAGTGCCATCGAAGAGGCCGTCGCGACCGCGTCGCGCAAGTTCTACAAGACCGGCGAGAACCTGAAGACGCGGTTCAACACCGAAACGGGCCAGGTCGATCTCTTTGCGCTCAAGACCGTAGTGGAAGACGTGACCAACGCCGCCACCGAGATTTCGCTGCGCGACGCACGCGAAATGTACCGTCCGATCTACGGCGACGAAGTCGCGAACAGCATCGAGCTCGGCGACGAGATGGAATTTCCGAAGCCGACCGAAGTGCTCGGGCGCATCGCCGCGCAGACCGCCAAGCAGGTGATCTTCCAGAAAGTCCGCGAGGCCGAGCGCGAGAACATCTTTGCCGAGTACAACCAGCGCATCGGCGAGGTGGTCAGCGGGACGATCAAACGGTTCGAGAACGGCGACATCATTCTCGAGGTCGGACGGATCGAGGCGGTGCTGCCGCGCAAGGAGCAGTCGCGCGCGGAGAGCTACACCCCCGGCGATCGCGTGCGCACGGTGATCAAGGGCGTGAACCGGAGCGCGAAGGGCCCGCAGATCGTGCTGTCCCGCACCGACCCGGCGTTGTTGATCAAGCTGTTCGAGCAGGAAGTGCCGGAGATCTACGACGGCACGGTGATGATCCGCGGGGCGGTGCGCGAAGCCGGCGATCGCGCCAAGGTGGCCGTGTATTCGCGCGAGCGCGACGTCGATCCGGTGGGCGCGTGCGTCGGGATGAAGGGCACGCGCGTTCAGTCCATCATCCGCGAGCTTCGCGGCGAAAAGATCGACATCGTCGAGTGGTCCGAGGATCCGATCGCGTTCGTCACCAACGCCCTCAGCCCGGCGAAAGTGCAGCGGGTCTCGATCGTCGACGACCGCGAGCGGGTGATGGAAGTGATCGTCGAAGACAAGCAGTTGTCGCTCGCCATCGGCAAGAAAGGGCAGAACGTCCGTCTCGCCGCGAAGCTGACCGGCTGGCGGATCGACATCAAGAGCGAGGAAGAAAAGCGGCGTGAGGTCGAGGCGCAGTTCGAAGGCCTCGAAGCAGCCGGCGCCGCGGACGCCGCGGCCGCGAGCGAACCGGACGTCGCAGACGCCTCGGATGTGCCGGTGCCATTCACCGTGTCCGGCATCGGCGAGAAGACCGTGCGCAAACTGGTTGAGGCAGGGTATACGACGCAGGAAGCGGTCGCCGCGGCGACCACCGAACAACTATCGGAAATTCCCGGCATCGGCGGCAAGACTGCTGAGAAGATTCTCGCAGCGGTCCGCGGCGAAGTGTCCGCCGCCGAAGGGCCACTGGAGTGAGAGGTAACAAGGCTTGGCAACTGTCCGGATCTACAAGGTGGCGGAACTGCTCGGCACGACGAGCCAGGAAGTGACTGCGCTCTTGAAGCGCGACCATGGCATCGAGGTGAAGAGCGCTTCGAGCACGATCGAAGAAGTCGTCGCGCGTCAGTTCGTCGAGCGGCTCGCCCGACAACGCAACATCTCGCTGCCAAACGGCGATATTTTCGCCGAGACCGCTGCGCCGCGGCCAGGCGCCAAAAAGGGTGCGCCGGCAAAGAAGGCTGAGCCGCCGAAGCCGGTGGCTCCGGCGCTCCCGCCGCCGCGTCTCGTCAAGACAGTCAAGCCGGTGCCCGCTACGCCGCCGCCGGCGCCTGAACCCGAGCCGGTTCCCGTTGCCGAGGAACCGCCGCCGCCGACCGAGCCGATGGCGCCCGAGCCTCCGCCAGTGGTCGTCGCAGAGGCGTCGCCACCGCCGCCGGTTGTCGAGCCGACGATAGAAGCGCCGCCACCGCTGCCCGCGGCGGAGCCGCCGGCTCCCGTGGTCGAGCCGCAGCCTGTGGCCGCAGCGTACGCACCGGCGCCGCCGTCGGTCCCGGCCAGTGAACCACCCGCGCCGGCTGCTCCCCCGAAGGCGCCGGGCCGTGTGGTTCCGCCCACGCTGCGCCTGAGGATTGAAGAACAGCGTCCGACCACCCCAACACCACCGTTGCCGACGGCGCCAGCGCCGCGTGCCGTGCCACGTCCGGCGGCAAAGGGGCCGGAGCGCCCTGCCATTCCGACGACCGCGCGTCCGGCGGCCGGAGGCGCGGCGGGACAGACGGGAGCCGCGACCGCACGTCCACCGGCGCACCCGATGCCGAGGCCTGCGGCTGCGCAACCGGGTGCACCGCGACCGTCACCGCCTCTGCCGCGGCCTCAAGTCCCGGTTGGCGGGCCGCGTCCACTGCCTTCGCAGCCGGTTCGAGCGCAACAACCGGGCTCGGCCCCGCGGCCGCCGCAGCAGTACCCGCAACGGCCGGGAATGCCGTCGCGACCGCCGTTTCCAGGGGCTCGGCCCGGCGGCGGCCGCCCTGCCACCACGACGCGTCGCGAACATCCGGCTCGTCCAGCGCAGCCCCACCTGCCGGCAGAACCGCCGCCGGTCACGCGAAGCATCACGCTGGCCGAGGGCATGACCGTCAAGGATCTCGCGGACAAGCTCGATGTCCGCGTCAAGGACGTGCTCGCGAAGCTGCTGATGAAGCGGCTGAAGGTGAACATCAACTCGACGCTCGATACCGAGACGGCCACGATGGTTGCGCGTGAGTTTGGGGCCGACGTCCAGATGCGCAGCTTCGAAGAGGAGCTGCTCCAGGTGGGCACACACGACGTGCGCGCGGAGGACGTGGTGACGCGGGCGCCGGTGATCACGGTCATGGGCCACGTCGATCACGGCAAGACCAGCCTGCTCGACGCCATCCGCGAGACGCGCGTCGCGGAGCGCGAGGCCGGCGGGATCACGCAGCACATCGGCGCGTATCATGTCACGATCAACAAGCGGAACATCGTATTCCTGGACACGCCCGGCCACGAAGCGTTCACGCTGATGCGGGCGCGCGGCGCGAAGGTCACGGATATCGTGATTCTCGTCGTCGCCGCCGACGACGGCGTGATGCCGCAGACGCGCGAGGCGATCGATCACGCCCGTGCGGCGAGCGTCCCGATCATCGTCGCGATCAACAAGATCGACAAGCCGAACGCCAATCCGGAGCGGGTCAAACGCGAGCTGACCGAGCTGAACCTGATGCCCGAAGAATGGGGCGGCCAGACGGTGACGGTCGAAGTGTCGGCGAGAAAGAAGCAGAACATCGATCTTCTGCTCGAAATGGTGCTCCTCGTCAGCGATATCGGCGACCTGAAGGCGAATCCCAAGCGCAGCGCGACGGGAACGGTGCTCGAATCCAAGCTCGACAAGGGACGCGGTCCGGTCGCGACCGTGCTGGTGCAGGATGGAACGCTGAACGTGGGCGACACGTTCATCGCCGGCCCGATTGTCGGCCGCGTGCGCGCGCTGATCGACGATCGCGGGCGGCCGACGAAGGCGGCAGGACCGTCGACGCCGGTCGAGGTGCTCGGGTTGACCGGGCTGCCGCAGCCCGGCGACGTGTTCCAGGTGGCCGACGCCACCAGGGCGCGTCAGATCGCCGCGTTCCGCGAGGAGCAGGCCAAGACGCGGGCGCTCGGCGCCAAGGGGGCGAGGCTCACGCTTGAATCGCTGCAGGCGCAGATCGCCGTCGGCGACATGAAGGAGCTGCCGATCATCATCAAGGCCGACGTCCAGGGCTCGGCCGAGGTGCTCGCCGACACCCTCTCCAAGCTGGCGGACGAGAAGGTGAAGATTCGGATCATCCACGCCGGCGTCGGCGCGGTCAACGAGTCGGACGTGCTGCTCGCGTCGGCCTCGAACGCCATCATCATCGCCTTCAACGTCAGGCCCGATCGCAACGCGGAAGATATCGCCGTGCGCGAGCGCGTCGACATCCGGCAGCACGCGGTCATCTACAACGTGACCGACGAGATGAGACGAGCGATGGCGGGACTCCTCGAGCCGACGTTTAAGGAAGTCCGCATCGGCATCGCCGAAGTCCGCAATACGTTCAAGGTCCCGAAGTACGGCACCATTGCCGGCTGCCTGGTGACCGAAGGGCGGATCACCCGCGCCGGCGAGACGCAGGCCCGCCTGGTCCGCGACAACGTCGTCGTCTACGAAGGCAAAATCGGATCGCTGCGCCGCTTCAAGGACGATGTGAGCGAGGTGAAGACCGGATTCGAGTGCGGCATCGGGTTCGAGCGCTTTCACGACATCAAGGTCGGCGACGTCATCGAGGTCTTCGCAATGGAACGGGTCGCGGTGACAGTCTAGAGCGGATTACGACGATCTCACCACGGAGGACACCGAAGACAGGAGGAAAATCCTGGTCCTTTTCAGGATTGAACCTCGGCGTCCTCCGCGTCCTCTGTGGTAGGTCGCTGTATCGCTGCCGCGTGTCTTGCACTCTCTGATCGCGCCTATGGTTGTGGGGTTATTGACCGTCGAGCTCCACGTTCCCGGCACTCAGTCGCTCAAAGAAAAGCGGATGGTCCTGCGGCGGATCAAGGATCGGCTGAGGAAGTTCAACGTCGCGGTTTCCGAAGTCGAGCACCAGGACCTGTGGCAGCGCGCCGGACTCGCCGTGGTGACGGTCAGCACCGACGAACAGCACGCCGATCGCGAGCTGGCCGCTGCGGCTGATGAGATCGAGCGGGTCGAACCGGGGCTTATCACGCGCACCTCGGTGGAGTTCTTAACGTGAGGGCTCTTGGCTCTGGGCTTTCGGCGCTGGGCTGAACATCGCTGCTGTCGTGCAGGCCTTCAGGCCTGCTGTCCGACCGGGAGCCCAGAGCCAGGAGCCGAAAGCCCCACGCCCAGAGCCAGAAGCCCAGAGACGCCAGCACAATGTCCCAAGGATCCCGACCCGATCGCGTCGCCGACCAGATCCGCAGCGAGCTCGGACAGTTGCTGGCGCGCGAGGTGCACGATCCCGGCCTGGGATTCGTGACGATCACGCGCGTGCAGGTGAGCGGCGACCTGCAGCAGGCGCGTGTCTTCTATACCGCGCTCGGCGACGAGAGAAGCCGCCGCCATTCCGATCGCGCCCTGCATCGGGCGCTGCCCTTTCTGCGGCGTCAAATCGGCGCGCGACTCCGGCTCAAACGTGTTCCGGAGCTGCACATTGTGTACGATGAATCGATTGCCGGCCAGGATCGCATCGAACAGCTGATTAACGAGCTTCACGCCGCGCCGGCGCCCACCGATGACGACGACCCCTCCTGAGCTCGAGCAGATTACCTCGGTCATTCGCTCGCGCGCGCGGTTCGTGCTCTCCTCGCACGCGCGGCCCGACGGCGACTCGATCGGATCGCAGCTGGCGATGGCCTATGCGCTCCGCGAGCTCGGAAAAGACGTCGTCATCGTCAATTCGGACCCGGCGCCACCGCCGCTGCAGCAGTTTCCAGGCGTCGCCGACATCGCGATCGCCCGCAGGTTCGACGGCGACGCCGATGCCGCGATCATCATGGAGTGTGGCGACCTGGCACGCACCGGCGTCGAGGGATTCGGCCGCTTCTTCGTGATCAACATCGATCACCATCCCGGCAACACCGCGTACGGCGCGCTCAACTGGTTCGACGCGAGCGCGGCCGCCTGCGGGGAGATGGTCTTCGATCTGGTCCGCGCTCTCGGCGTGAAGCTGACCGTGGAGATCGCGACGCATATCTACATGGCCATCCTCACCGACACCGGATCGTTCCACTATTCCAACATCTCGCCGCGCACGTTCGACATCTGCCGCGAGACGCTCCTCGCCGGCGTCGACCCGGTCCTGGTGGCCAGGAACATCTACGACAGCAACAACATGGGACGGCTGAAGCTGTTCGGCGCCGTCCTGGGGGGAATGCAGATCGATCAAAGCGGGCGGGTTGCGATCGTGTACCTCGATCATGAGATCGCCCGCGCCAGCGGCGGCACCTACGAGGACACCGAAGGGCTGATCAACCTGCCGCTGACGGTCAAGGAGATCCAGGCGGTCGTGTTCTTCAAGCAGATCGAAGGCGAGCAGTATCGCGTCAGTATGCGTTCGAAGGGCGACGTCGATATCAGCGCGGTGGCGAAGGAGTTCGGCGGCGGCGGCCACAAGAACGCGGCCGGCTGCACCGTGAGCGGCGGTATCGATGCGCTGCAGAAGCAGTTCGTCGAAAAAATCCTGGCCGTCATCGATGGATGGCCTGCTGCTCGTTGACAAACCGGCCGGTCCGACGTCGCACGACGTTGTCGCGCGGATGCGGCGCGTGCTCGGCGAGCGGCGTATCGGCCACACCGGCACGCTCGATCCCGCGGCCACGGGTCTTCTGCCGCTCGTACTCGGCCGCGCCACACGGCTCGCCCGCTTTCTCAGCGCCACCGACAAGACGTACGAGGCGGACCTCCGTCTGGGCGTCGCGACCGATTCGGGTGATGCGGACGGGCGCCCGCTGGGCCCGCCCTACGCCGGCTCTCTGCCGTCGCGTGACGAAATCGAGCACGCGCTGGACGCGTTCCGCGGCACCTATCTTCAGCAGCCGCCGGCCCTGTCGGCCAGGAGGATCGCCGGCCGGCGCAGTTACACGCTCGCACGGAAGGCCGGCCTCGAGTCCGACGCGGATGCCGCTCCCATCCGGCCGGCCCCAACCGAGGTCACCGTGGCCAGGATCGAAATCCTCGCATGTGACGGACCCGCACTCCGGCTGCGGGTCGATTGCTCCGCAGGGTTCTATGTCCGATCCCTGGCTCACGAGCTCGGCCAGCGGCTCCGCACCGGCGCGCACCTGACCGGCCTGCGGCGTACCCGGACGGGCACGTTCACGGTCGAGGAGTCGATCACGCTGGCATCGGCCGAACGTGAGCCTGAGCATGCCCGCGCCGCGATCGTGCCGATGGCCGGGATGCTGCGGGGCTGGTCGTCCGTCGTCCTGACCGCCGACGGTGTCCGCCAGGCCTGTCATGGCCGCGATCTGGGGCCGGCGGACTTTGCTGCGGCGTGCGGATTTCATGAGGCGTCATCGGGACATGCGCTCGTGCGGCTGGTCGATGCCGCCGGCGAGCTCGTTGGCATCGCCGAGCACTCCGGCGCCTCCGGGTTTTTGCATCCTTCAGTTATTTTGAGGTAACATGTTGAGCTTGCAGGAGTAAGAAGATTTCCGATATACGGCGCATCCGGTCCGGAGCGCGGGGCTGACGCTCGCGACGAACAAACGGCCGGAACTGGGGCGACCGTGGAGGACCTTGGGACGTGGCACTGACCAAAGACCGTAAGACTGAGCTGATTGGAACCTACAAGACCCACGATGCGGACACGGGTTCACCTGAAGTGCAGGTGGCCCTGCTCAGCGAACGAATCAACTATCTTACGGAGCACTTCAAGGCCCACGCAAAGGATCATCATTCGCGCCGTGGCCTGCTGATGCTCGTCGGCCGCCGCCGCCGGCTGCTCGATTACCTCAAGATGAAGGACGCTCAGCGCTACGCCGATCTCATCAAGCGCTTGAACATCCGCAAATAAGCTTCTCTATGCATACGCGCGAAGTCAGCATCAACAGCAAGACGCTGCGATTCGAGACCGGCAAGCTTGCCAAACAGGCGCACGGCTCGATCGTGATTCGCTACGGCGACTCGGTCGTGCTCGTGACCGCCTGCCGTGCGGCGACGCCCCGCGAGGGGATCGACTTCCTGCCGCTCACCGTCGATTACCGCGAGTATACCTACGCGTCGGGCCGTATTCCGGGCGGCTTCTTCAAACGCGAAGGCAAGCCGGCCGAAAAGGAAGTGCTGACCAGCCGCGTGATCGATCGGCCGATACGGCCGCTCTTTCCGGTCGGGTGGCGCTACGAGACGCAGGTCATCGCGCTCGTGCTCTCTGCCGACGCCGAAAACGACACCGACGTGCTGGCGATTACCGGCGCTTCGGCCGCGCTCGCGGTCTCCGAGATTCCCTTCGAAAAGACGATTGCCGGCGTCCGCGTCGGAATGATCGACGGGCGCTACGTCATCAATCCGACATTCGAGCAGCGCAAGGTGAGCGCGATCGA
This sequence comes from Acidobacteriota bacterium, assembly GCA_046726355.1. Lineage (GTDB taxonomy): Bacteria > Acidobacteriota > Vicinamibacteria > Vicinamibacterales > CAVVIG01 > QHWF01. The sequence continues at coordinate 32,151 of JBKPAI010000023.1, forward strand.
CCTGGTGGTGGCGGGCACGCGCGACGGCATCGTGATGGTGGAGGCCGGTGCGAAGGAAGTGACTGAAGAACAGGTCGTCGGCGCGCTCGAGGCGGCGCACGCGGCCATCCGGCAGATTGTCGAGGCGATTGACGATCTCGCAAAAGAGACAGGCCAGAAGAAGCTGCCGGTCCCGACCAAGCAGATTGGACACGAGTACTATCGCGATGTCGAAGAGAAGGTGATGGTGCCGCTCACCGAAGCCATGCGCATCCGCGGCAAGCTGGAGAATTACGACCGCGTCGACCAGGTGCTCGACGATCTGGTCGCCGCCATTCCGGAAGGGGAAGTCGAGCGGAAGCTCGAGGCGAAGCAGATCTTCAAGGACCTCAAGGAACGGGTGCTCCGTGAGGAGGTGCTGACGCACGGCGTCCGGCTCGATGGCCGACGGTTCGACGAGGTGCGCCCGATCTGGATCGAGACGAGCGTCCTGCCGCGCACGCACGGCTCCGCGGTGTTCACCCGCGGCGAAACGCAGGCTCTGGTGACGTGCACGCTCGGCACGGCCGACGATGCGCAGAAGGTCGAGAGCTTCGAGGGCGAGCAGTGGAAGAGCTTCATGCTCCACTACAACTTCCCGCCCTTCTCGGTTGGGGAAGTGGCCTTCCTGCGCGGCCCCGGGCGGCGCGAGGTCGGTCACGGCGCGCTCGCCGAACGGGCGCTGGCCCAGATGATTCCGCCCGCAGAACAGTTTCCGTACACCGTCCGCGTCGTCTCGGACATTCTCGAATCGAACGGATCGTCGTCCATGGCGTCGGTCTGCGGCGGCGCCCTGGCCATGATGGATGCCGGCGTGCCGCTGAAATCGCCGGTTGCCGGCATTGCCATGGGCCTGGTCATGGACGAGACGACCGGCAGATATGCCGTGCTCTCGGACATCGCCGGCGCCGAGGATCACTACGGCGACATGGACTTCAAGGTGGCAGGCACGGCCGACGGCATTACCGCGCTGCAGATGGACATCAAGGTCACGGGCATCACGACTGAGGTGATGCGGGCCGCGCTGGATCAGGCGCGCCGCGGCCGCCTGCACATCCTGGAAAAGATGCGCGAGGCACTGCCCGCGCCGCGCCAGAACATTTCCGCCTTCGCGCCGCGCATCGTGACTATCCGGATTCCCGTGGACAAGATCCGCGACGTGATCGGGCCCGGCGGCAAGATGATCCGCAGCATCATCGAGCGCACCGGCGTCAAGATCGACGTCGAAGACGACGGCCGCGTGAACGTGGCGTCGGCGGATGAAACCTCCGCGCAGAAGGCGATCTCGATCATTCAGGAGCTGACCGCGACGCCCGAATTGAACAAGGTTTACCTGGGCAAAGTCCAGCGCATTACCGACTTCGGCGCCTTTGTCGAGATCATGCCCGGGACCGACGGCCTACTGCACGTTTCGGAAATCGCCACACACCGGGTGAGAGATGTCCGTGACGAGCTGAAGGAAGGCGAGCAGCTCCTCGTCAAAGTCATCAACATCGATCCGACCGGAAAGATCCGACTGAGCCGGAAGGCGCTGCTTCAAGAGGAAGCGGGAAACAGACACCCGGAACACACCACGAAGTCGTAGGAATCACCACGGAGGACGCGGAGAACGCGGAGGTTGAATCCCGCCTTTCGCCCGTTCGCCTCCGGTCAGACCGTCCCGAGCAGCGTCGAGGACACGTTGCCCCGGCGCACCGCCAGTCGAGGGGCGACGCCACCCAGGATTTTTCCTCTCCTCCCGCCTTCGCTGAAGCTACGGCGGGCCACCGTAGCCTTGCGCGGAGGTGGCCGCGTCCTCCGCGGTTCAATTCCACCGCACCTGGCACCGGCGCTGTTGTTCGCCATCCTGGCGATCGTCTGGACCTGGCCGCTCATCCTTCATCTGTCGAGCGCGGTTCCTGGCGATCCAGGCGACAACTACAGCTTCCTCTGGAACCTGTGGTGGATGCGGCACACCCGGTCGACTCCCGGACTCGAATTCTTCCGCACGACGTTTCTCTTCCACCCGTCCGGCGCATCGATCGCCAATCACCCGCACACGGCGCTTCCCGCTCTCATCGGCGCCACTGTTCTCCGCAGCCAGTCAATCGCCGCAGCGCAAAACCTGATCCTGCTCGCGCATGTGCTCGCGAACATGGCGAGCATGTACTGGCTGGCATGGACGATGACGCGACATCGTCGCGCCGCAACCCTCGCCGCGGTCATCTTCGGTCTGTCACCGTATTTTTCGGTGCACCTGCTCGGACATTTCGATCTGATGGCCGGCTGGCTGCTGCCGGCGTTCGCGTGCCTGTTCCACCTCGCAATCCGGCGGCGTTCGACAACCGCCGGCATTGGCGCGGGCATCGTCCTGGCGGCGGGGGCGTATACCGTTTACTACTACGTCGTCTATCTCCTGCTGTTCGCGGTGACCTACACGCTGGCGGTCCCATCATGGATTCACGTGTCGTGGTCTCGACGAGCAAAGACGAACAGAATCCTTCTCATCCGGGCAGCGCTCGTGGCAACGGCCGCGGCCGCATCGACGCTCGCCCTGTGGATCATCCTGGGCGGCGGCTTCACCGCCGATGTCGGGGGCCAACAGCTGTCACTGCATCAACCGCAGAATCCACTGTCCCTGATGTGGCTGTCGCTTATCGGCGCCGCCGTGTGCACGTGGAAGCCTCGCGTCGCCATGAACCGCCAGGCTTCGCCACTCGATGCCGCGCTGCGCGCGTTCGCCTGGATCCTGGCGGTCTTCGCGGTCGCCTGCGCGCCCCTCATTGCGGAAGCGGCACGGCTCGTCCGGCATCGCGAATATGTCACGCCGACGTATTTGTGGCGGAGCGCGCCCCGCGGCATCGATCTCCTCGGCCCGCTGCTCGGGCATCCACGCCATCCGTTCATGCGCGGGCCGAGCCAGCGCGCCTATCGGGCCATGCGCGTCAATTACATCGAGACCGTTGCCTGGATTGGCGTCGTGCCGCCGCTGCTCGTCTTCTGGCCGCGCAGGCCGTCGGCCGCGCCTGACACGCGCGACGTGCGGGCGTGGAACATCGTCGCCGCGATCTTCACCCTGTGGGCCGCTGGACCCTTCCTGACCGTCGCCGGATTCGATGTTGGACTGTGGCTGCCCGAAGTCCTGGCGCGGTATATCCCGTTCGTCGCGAACGCGCGTGAGCCGGGAAGAGCGATGATCGGGGTGTACATGGCGCTTGCGATGCTGATTGCGATCAGAATCGCCGGATCCAAGGGACGCCTGCAATCGGCGGCGCTGCAGTGCATGCTCGTCGCGGCGGTGATCGTCGAATTCTTCGACGCGCCGATCCCGCTCACGATCCTCGACAATCCGCCATCGTATCGCGCCCTGGCGGCGGCACCGCCGGGTGCGGTGTGCGAGGTTCCATTCGGCGTCGGCGACGGCCTCGGGCCCGGCGCCGGATCGCAGGATCGGCGTGTGCTCTTCTATGCCACGATTCACAGCCATCCGCTCGCCGGCGGTTATCTGGGCCGGATGCCGGCCGGCACCGCTGACCGGTACGCGGCGTTGCCGTTGACGAGCACGCTGCTGCGACTGTCACGGCGCGATGATGAGCGGCGCGAAGAGCCGCGCACGGAGATCCGCAACGGCGTTGCTCCGTGCCGCTACCTGGTCGTCAATCGCCTCACGGCGCCGGCAAGCCTGCAAGCCTATGTCGCCAGCTTGCCTGTCGAACGGCTCGCCAGCGACGACAGTCGCGACGTCTATCGGCTCATCGAGTAGGCTGATTGGTCGTTGGTCGTTGGTCCGCCCGGCCGGCGGGCCCGAGGACCAAGGACTAAGGACCAAAGAAGGTTTCCGCCGCGGCGATCCGCTCGCGGATTGGAGGATGACTGTAGAACAGCCATTGCACGAGGCGGGATGGATTATCTTCGGCGAGGTTCTGCGCCGACAGCCGGCGCATCGCCGAGACGAACGCGGACGGATTGCGTGTCAGGTCGAGCGCAAACCGATCCGCTCTGCGCTCGTACGCACGCGAGATGGCGTGTGCGAGCGGCATCATGACGAGCGAGACCGCGCCGAGCGCCAGCAGCAGCAATGGCAGGCCCGCGATATCGTCGGCGCCTCGCAATCCGATCGGTCCCGACAGCCGACCGAGCGCCTGCGCCGCAACGTAGAAGCCGCCCAGCATCAGGGCGCTTTGAAACATGATGCCTTTCCAGATGTCGCCGTGGACGTGATGCGCCATTTCGTGCGCCAGCACAACTTCGATTTCATCCTCCGAGTAGTCGGCGAGCATCGTATCTGAGACGAGAATGCGGCGGGTCGCCCCGATGCCGGCCAGCGCCGCGTTGGCTTTTCGGGTCTTGCCGGCGACGCCCCACTCGTACGCGCCGAGCACGCGCGCACCCGCCCGATCGGCCAGGGCCAGCAGCCGCGTTCGCAGCGTCTCGTGCTCGAGCGGCCTGATCGGATAGAAGAGCGGCAGCAGCAGCACCGGCGCGACGTTGGTCAGACCGACGATCAGGATCGCAAATGTCAACCCGGCCGCGAGCCACCAGTCCCGCGGCGACTGACGCATCAACCAGTAGATCAGCTCCGCGGCGCCGCCGGCCAGCACGAGGCCGACGGCGAACGCCTTCGCCTGGTCGCGCAGCCACGACGAGAGCTTCTCCGTGGAGAGCTCATAGCGGCGCTCGAGCAGAAAGCCGCTGTAGAAGTCCATCGGCAGCCCGCCAAGCGCGTTGACCGCGGCCAGGAGGGTCACGTACGCGAACACTGTGATCACCTGCCGCCACTCAGGTGACGTCGCCGGGCTGGCAGCCGTTGCCGCGGCGTCCCGCATCATCGCGCTCGACCCGGTGGCAACCAGGAGCAGGAGCAGCGAGACGTTCCAGATCAGGGCAAGGACGCTCGCCCTCCGCTTGAGCCGATGATATCTGCTGGCTTTGTCCTCGTTCATGAAGCGTCTGTTACCACGGAGGACACGGAGGACGCGGAGGTTCAACACCGCAATGATCTCTTTCGTCGGCTCGGGAACGCGATCACCTGCGACCGTTGGATTCAGCAATCATGAACCGAAGACACTGAAAAGATACCGGCTTGTGCCTCCGCAGGAACGTGCCTCGGCAGGATTTCCCATCCGCGTCCTCCGCGTCCTCCGTGGTGTTATCGCTCTCCTTTCGAATCCTCCGCCTCGGCGGCCGCGTGCGGCCGCAGCCTGATCCCGCCGTTCGTGGTCTGCACATCGATCGGCGTGCCGCCGCCGTTCAGCCGCCCTTCGAAACGGCGCCGCGATCGTTCCGTCACCTCGAGCTTCAGGTCCGGGGCGACGTTGATGCCGCCATTGGTCCACGACGCGGTCACATCGGCCCTCGCGTCGTCCGGCAGCGCGAGCACGACCGCGCCGTTCGTCGTCCGCGCCGAAACCGGATCGCGGCCGATCGAAGCGAAGTCGATGTTCACGACCCCGTTGGTCGTCCGCGCCTCCACTCCGCCAGCCAGGCCCCTGGCGGTGACGGCGCCGTTGGTCGTCCTCGCCACCACTTTGCCGGTGAGTCCCGTCAGCGCGATCTGGCCATTTGTGTTCGTCACGTTGACCCTCGCGCTTTTCGGCGCCCGGACGTGATAGCGGACCTCGAACCGGGCGCCGATCATGATCCCGCTCATCCGCTCGGTTGCAACCGAGATGCGATCGGGACTGATCTCTTCTTTGATCGTGATTCGCGGCAGGAGCTCGCGGGCGCCGGCATCGGTGGCCGCGCGGGCAATGCGCTCGGCATGGATCTCAACCTCCCCGCCATCGGCCGGTTCGACTTCTATTTTCCCGTTGGTATTGGCGATCCGGATTTCGCCGCCGGCAGAGAGCGGGTACCGCCGGGTCCACTCGTCCGTCGCCCGGCCGGTGAGGTTGCCGAGCGACATGTCGCAGCCGGACAACGCGAAGACGAGCAGGAGCCAGAGGCGCCGCGGGACGACAGCCATCGAACAGCCCCCTTCCAGAGACTTACCACAGAGGACGCGGAGGACGCGGAGGATCAGTCCTGAAAACCCAGGACTTTTCCTCCTGTCCTCCGTGGTGTATGCGACCCCAGGAGCGGCTCGCAAACCGCGCCCATTACGAGTACATACGCCGAGGCAGGCCGATCAGTTCAATTGGACCGATATGAGCTTGGAAACGCCCGGCTCCTCCATGGTCACACCATACAACCGGTCGGCAATCTCCATCGTCTTGCGATTGTGGGTAATGACGATGAACTGCGTGTGCTCCTGCATGCCGCGCAGCATCTCGACGAACCGCCCGATGTTCGCGTCGTCGAGGGGCGCGTCGATTTCATCGAGGAGGCAGAACGGGCTCGGCTTGTATTTGAACATCGCGAACATCAGAGCGATGGCGGTCAGCGCCTTCTCGCCGCCCGACAGCAGCTGCACGCTCTGCAGGCGTTTGCCCGGAGGCTGAGCGATAATCTCGATGCCGCTCTCGAGCGGATCTGATTCGTCGAGCAGCGTCAGCCCGGCCCGCCCTCCGCCGAACAGCGTGCTGAACATCTCCTGGAAATTGCGGTTGATCGCGCCGAACGCCTCGTCGAACCTGCGGCGCGTCGTTTCATCGATCCGCCTGATCGCTTCCGTGGTCTGCGCGATCGATTCGACGAGGTCCTTGCGCTCCCTGGTCAGGAACGCGTGGCGGGCTTCGAGCTCATCGAACTGCTCGATCGCCATCATGTTGACCGCGCCCATCCGATCGATCTTGGCTCGCAGCGCCGCGATCACCGCGTCGGCGCCGACCAGCGGTTCCTGGCCATCGGCATTCCCCGGCTCGGGCTTCAGCCGGACCGGCGTGCGTTGCTCCGGCACTGTCTCGGCGTCCTCCGCAGAAATCTCCTCCTCTGCTTCATCCGCAGCGGTCATGCCGGCATCCGGCGTGACAGTTCCCGCCCGCTCCATCTGCTCCACTTCGACGACGACTTCGTGAAGGGGCGCGTGCACGGCGTCCTCGCAGGTATATTGCAGGTGCGAGAGGTCGCCTTCGGCTGTTGCGCGGGCAATGTCCAGTTCCGAGACGACAGAGCGGTCGGAATCGAGCGCGGCACGCGCGTCCTTCAGCACGGCCTCGTGCTCCTCCGCCTTCGCCCGCAGCGCCGCCGCCGCATCGTCGGCGGCGGCGACCTGGTCCCGCAACTCATTGAGCTGCCGCACGTCGTCGACGAATCGAGCCTCGTCCGCCGCGATGCCGTTCTGCAGCTCTTCGGCCCGCCGCCGTGAATCGGCGAGTTCGGCGGCCAGGATACGCGCCCGCTGCCCCATCTCTGCCGCGGCTTCCTCGAGCCGTGCGACTTCCGACTGAATCGAGCTCGCCCGCTCGACGAGCGTGGCGTGGACCGCCCGCGCGTCGGCAGCGCGGCGGTTCAACTCGTCGATGGCCTCGCGCGCTTCGAACAAGCGCCGCTGCGCCGTCGTCAGCTGCTCCTCGGCATTGTGTTGATCGTTCTCGAGCCGCTCGATCGACGAGCGCGCCTCCTGCTGGCGCCGGTCGAGCGTGTCGCGTTCCTCCTCCGCCTGCCGGCGCTCGCGCGCGAGCTGTTCGGCCTTGTTGATCAGGCGGGCCTGCTCGTCCCTCGCATGCGTCAGCTGTGCCTCGTACGCGACGACGGCTTTTTCCTGCCTGTGCCGCTCGGCATCGAGCGCCGCAATCACCGCCGCCGCCTGCGCCACGGTGGCTTCGAAGGACGCGGCTTCCGCCGCGAGCCGCCGCAGCGTCTCACGGTGCGACGCGATGAGCTCCCGCAGTTCCTTGATCTCCCGCCTCGTTTCGAGAATGCCGCGGGCGCCTGCCCGCCCGCCGCCGGCCACCAGATGCGGCCCGCGAAAGACGTGCCCATCGAGCGTGGCGATCGGCTGCGAGACAACGTCTCTGTGTTCGGCCGCAGCGTCGTAGGTCTGAGCGATCCAGGCGTCTTCGATGGCGCTGCGAATCGCGCCGGCGAACGGACCGGCGACGTGGACCACTGACGACAGCGCGATCATGCCGGCGGGACAACCGTCACTCGCCGTCTGACGGGCGCTCGTCTCCGGTCCGCCTGAGGCAATCAGAAAGGCGCACCGGCCCGCGTCGGCCTCGCGGGCCACTTCGAATCCGGCCACTGCGGATTCAGGCTGCTCGACGATGACGTGTTGCAGGAGATCGCCCAGGCACGCCTCGACGGCGCGCTCGTAGCCGGGCTGCACCTCGAGATAGTCGGCAACGGCGCCGCGCTGGTTCACCGAGCCGTTCGAACGGGCAAGAACAATTCGGGCCGCATCGCCGAACCCCGCGCGCGCCGCGTCGAGCTCGTCGAGCGAACGCAGCCGCGCCTCGTGTCCAGCCAGCTCGTGCTCCAGCGCCCGGACGGAGCGCGCGCGCCACTCGTGCTCGATGCGTGCGCTGGCGAGCTCCGACTCGCGGGCCGCGCGTGCAATCCGTGCCGCTTCGATCGCCTCGTGCGCGCGCTTGAGCCCTTCGGCAGCCGCCGCCTGCTCGGCATTGACGCGCTCGGACTCGACGCGGACGTCGTCTGTTTCGACGTCGAGCTTGCTCAGCACTTCACCGACGCGGTCTCGCGCCGCTGCGGCGTGCTGGAGCGCGTGACGCAGGGCGGTCGCCGAGTTGATCGCCGAAAACACTTCGCTCCGCGCCGCCTCGACGTCTGCTTCGAGGCCTTCGATGGCGGCATGGGCGGCTTCATAGGCCTCCGACTCGGCGGCGAGCGCCTCGGCCGCACGCTCATGGCTCGCATTGGCCTCGAGCGCCGCCTCACGGCGGGCGGCGATCGCGTTCCGCGCCGGTTCGCTGCGCGCGTCGAGCGATTCCAGCTCAGACGCAACCGCGGCGATGCGGCCATCGAGCGCCTGCACCTGTTCCCGATCGAACGCAATCTGCTGCTGCCGCCGGTTAATGGCGAGCTCGACGGCGTGCGCCGCCTCGCGCGTCTTCATCGCCGCCGATTCCCCTTCGGCCAGCTCGATGCGGAGCCGGCCGAGATCGGTTTCAACCTGCGCGACGCGGCCCGCGGCCACCGTTTCACGTTCGCGCGCATCCTCGAGGCGGCCCCGGGCCGCCGCGATCGTCTCCGCGAGTTGACGATATTTCCGGGCGAACTGCACCTTCTCCCATCGCCGGAGCTCTTCGCGCAGACGTTGATAGCGGCGCGCCCTGGCCGCCTGCCGCTTCAGCGATCCGCGCTGCTTCTCGACCTCGAACACGATGTCGTCGATGCGCGTGAGGTTCTGCTGCGCCGCTTCGAGCTTCATCGCCGCGGCGCGCCGGCGGACGCGGTATTTCGTGATTCCGGCCGCTTCTTCAATCAGCTGGCGGCGATCGAGAGGGCGCGAGCTGAGGATCATCCCGATCTTCCCCTGCTCGATGATCGCGTAGGCCTTCGCTCCCAGACCCGTATCCATCAGCAGGTCGTGGATGTCCTTCAGCCGGCAGACGTGTCCGTCGATGAGATATTCGCTTTCACCCGACCGGTACAGACGGCGTGTGACTTCGACCTCTCGAACAACAGACTGGATAATGTCTTCCACTTCATCGGGAACTGGCAGCGCCGCGACCGGGACATCGGCCTGCCGCCGGCCATCGTCCGCGCCGGCGGTGTGACCGTAATGGCCGTTTCCGTTGCCGTTCCGTCCGTCCGCCCGTGAGTCGGCGACCCGCTTGAGAAACCCGCTGAATCGCAGGCGCACTTCTGCACTGGCCGTCGGTTTCCGCGCGTCGCTGCCGTTGAAGATGACGTCTTCCATCCGGTCGCCGCGTAGGCTCTTGGCGCTCTGCTCGCCCATCACCCAGGTGATCGCGTCGGCGACGTTGCTCTTGCCGCACCCGTTCGGGCCGACGATCGCCGTGACGCCCTTGTCGAAGGCGAGCTCGGAGCGATCGGAAAATGATTTGAATCCGTTGATTTGCAGACGTTCAAGGCGCATAAGGGGCCCAATCAGATTTCGGAATGCGAATGGCGGACTGCGGACTGCAGAGTCTCGAACCACAATCCGCGTCCCTCAATCCGACGTGCGGATGGGCGAGATCTTCAATCAAATCCGCGCTCCGCAATCCTCAATCCGCAATGGAATGCTGGGTTGGCTGGGAAAGCAACCGGGATTCTGGCCAGTCGCGAGCCCTACGCCTCCTGGAAGGTCGGAGGAGACGGGCCCCAGGACTCGCACGGCCGCCAGTCTAACAAGGGCTAGTTATAGGGGCAAGCGCATACTGACGCACAATTCGTTGTGGTCGCCTGCCCGAATCGGTTGTACGTGCTGCCTAGTGATTCGCCCGGGTTCGCCTCCCTTTGTTCAGCTCGAGTAACTTCTGTGCCTCGGGAAACATCTGCAGCGCCAGTTGTGCCTGCGGGTCGACCGTGATCAGATGACGGCGCGCTTCGGCAACGCCGAAGACCGCCTCGTCGATCCGGAACCGAATCATCGCCCGGATGAAGTCGAGCTCTTTCGCGAACGCCTCATCGTCCATCTTGATGCGGTCCGCTTTCAACTGCTCCTTGAAATCGGCCACCATCGCATCGTCGACCACGAAATTCGGTTTCACCGTTTTGCGGCCGGTTCCCGCGGCGGTGCCGCCGATCCGCGTATCGCCTTCGGCCGTGAACCGCTGCGCGAACCGCTCGAAGGTCTGGCGCGCGTACAGCGTACGCCCGAAGCGGCCCGGATTGAAGCCTTCGATTGGTCCGGCGAGCCGCTTGTCGGGCTCGATGCCGCCGCCGCTGTAGACGGGCCGGCCGGCGTCAGTGTGCTTCAAATCGCTTTCAGTGTGGGGACGGACAGCGTCCTGATCTTTGAGCGAGTAGCTCAGATATTCGTCGAACGTCGCGTCCCACGGGCGCTGAATCAGGCGCCCGCTCGGCGTGAAGTAGTGCGCGGTCGTGAGGGCCAGTCCCGCGTTGCCGCTGATCCGATAGATCGACTGAACGAGAGCCTTCCCGAACGTGGTTTCGCCGACGACGTATGCGCGATCATGATCCTGGAGCGCGCCGGTCACGATTTCCGCGGCACTCGCGCTGTTGCGGTTGGCGAGCAGGACCATCGGGATATCGGTGAACTCGCTCGCTTCGGTGGCCTTGTATTCCTGATCGGAGTTGGGAATACGCCCCTGCGTGTACACGATCATCCGGCCTTTCGGCAGGAACTCATTGGCGACCTTGATCGCCTGGTCGAGCGGCCCTCCCGGGTTCTGGCGAATATCGAACAGCAGGCGCCGCATGCCCTTCGACGCGAGCTCGTGCAGCGCGTGCTTCACGTCGTGATCGGTGTTCTCGCCGAAGTCCTGCATCCTGATGTACCCGGTGGTCGCGTCGATCATGAAGTAGGCAGGGACCGTCGGGATGTAGACTTCGTCGCGGATCAACTCCACCGGGATCGGCTGCTCGTAGCCGCGCCGCTTGATCTCGATCTGGACCGGCGTCCCTTTGGGGCCGCGCAGGACGCTCATGGCTTTTTCCGTCGTCCAGCCTTTGGCGCTCTCGCCCGCGACCTTTGAAATGATGTCGCCGCTGCGAATGCCCTTCTTGTAGGCCGGTGACCCTTCGAACACAACCACCGCCGTGATGTCGTTGTCGATCGACACAATCGAGACGCCGATCCCGTAGTAGCGGCCCTCCTGCCGCTCGCGCATCCGGGCGTATTCCTGAGGCGTGAAGTAACTGGAATGCGGATCCAGCGTACCGAGCATTCCGCGGATCGCGCTGGTCATGAGCGCGTCCGATTCGACCTTCTCGACGTAGTTCGCCTCGATCGCGCTCACGGCAGCTGAAAACGTCTTGATGTGTTCGGGGATCTTGTCGTCGGTAGCCAGAGCGCTGCGGCCGAACAGGCCGCCAACCAGGGCGGAGACAGCGATGGCGAAGACGACGGCAGGAAGGGGACGATAGCGGCGCATAGTCGGCATCCTAACAGATAACTTACGGAGCGGCAACGACTTCTGGGCATCGGCCGGGTGGAATTCCTTGACCCTTCCGGCAGGCGGTTTCTATAATGGTTCGAAACGGCCCCGCATCGGTTGCAGGAAAGTAGGACATTATGTTTGGTTCCATCGGAATGCCCGAGCTGATCATCATTTTTGTGATCGCTCTCGTCATCTTTGGTCCGCGCAAGCTGCCGGAACTGGGCCGTTCTCTCGGCAAGAGCCTCGCAGAGTTCAAGAAAGCCTCGAACGAGCTTCGAAACACGCTCGAAGAGGAGATCCGCATCGAGGAACAGAAAGAAACGGCGGCGAAGTACGAAGAGCAGAAGGAAGCGGCGAGCAAATCCTCGGCCACGACATCGACCGGCGCGTCTGCGCAGGAAAGTGAACCTGTGCGCACTGCCGATCACAGCGCCTAGCCGCACCTTCAATGGCGCTGGTTCCGTTTCCGGGCGCGCAGCCGAGCCCGTACCAATTCCCGCCGGATGACGATGACGATGCGTCCGGCGCGAAGATGTCGTTTCTGGAGCATCTCGACGAGCTCCGGAAGCGCATCGTCAATTCGGCGCTGGCCGTCGGCGTCGGAATTCTGATCTCCTTCACCTTTATCAGCCGCATCTACAGCTTCCTGATGGCGCCGACCATGCGCCAGCTCCCGCCGGGAAGCCGCCTCATCTACACCGAGCCGGGCGAAGCGTTTTCGCTCTACATCATGTTGTCGATGATCGTCGGCGTGATCCTCGCGTCGCCGTTCATCATGTACCAGGTGTGGATGTTCATCGCGCCGGGGCTGTACCAGAACGAAAAGAAGCTGGCGATCCCGTTCGTCCTGCTGTCGACGCTCGGCTTCGTCGGCGGCGCGGTGTTCAATCACTACATCATGTTTCCGTGGATGATGACGTTCTTCGCGAGCTTCAGCACGCAGGATCTGCTGTTCATGCCGAAGCTCGATGCCGTGTTTTCGCTCTATACCAAGTTCCTGATCGCGATGGCGCTCGTGTTCCAGATGCCCACGCTGGTGTTCTTTCTCGCCAAGATGAAGTTGATCACCGCGCGATTTCTCGTGCAGCAGTTCAAGTATGCCGTGCTGCTCACGTTCATTCTCTCGGCGATTATCACGCCCACCGGCGATCCGGTGACGCAGACGGTCTTCGCGGCGCCCATGATTGGTCTCTACATCCTCGGCATCGCCATCGCCTGGATCGTCGGGCCGAAGCGCCTCGACGCATAACGAGATTTTTGACATCAAGTACGGCCCGCCATATATTAACTGCCGGTCGCTGCTACCGCTGGAGGTACAGCTTTGATGACGACTTCGTTTCGCTTCGCAGGCCTCGCCCTGGCATGCGCGTTTTGGGCGACGGCGGCAGGTGCCCAGACCACTTCTACCTCAGCAACGAACCAGCCGCCGCAACAGCCATCCACGTCCTCTTCTGACGACTCCACGCGGCCGGCAACAACGACGTTCTTCGGCGATACGGGATTATGGTTCGTGCCGACGGGCGAAGTGCTGCCCCACGGGAAGTGGAGCGTTAGCGCCTACCGCCGCGGCACCAACTGGGTGCAGGGCTACACCAACGTCGGCGATTTTGCCGGCACGTTCGGTGTCGGGCTGGCCAACCGGGCCGAGATCTTCGGCTCCTTCCTCTTCGACACGCGGATCGACCGCGATGTCCGGCCGTTGTTCATCGTCGACAACTCGACCTTTGGCGGC
>JBKPAI010000024.1:0-41159 GCA_046726355.1 Acidobacteriota bacterium
CTGATGAGGGAGTACTCGATCTGCAGGTCGGAAATCGGATGGACGGCGTGCGCGCGGCGGATCGTCTCGGGTCCCACTTCCGACAACCCGATCCCGCGGACGTAACCAGCCTGCAGAAGATCAGCGATGGCGCCCACGGTCTCCTCGATCGGCACGTTGGGATCGAGGCGGCCAGGACGGTAGATGTCGATGTACTCCACCCCGAGGCGGCGAAGGCTGTACGCTGCGAAATTCTTCACGGCGGCCGGCCGGGTATCCATGCCGATCCAGCTGCCGTCCGGGCCGCGCAGCGCCCCGAACTTGACCGAGATGACGGCCTGGTCGCGCCGCCCGGCGAGCGCCCGGCCAATCAGCAGCTCGTTATGGCCGGAGGCGTAGTAGTCGCCGGTGTCGAGGAGGCTCAGGCCGGCATCGAGCGCTGCCTGGATCGTGGCGATGCTCTCCCTCTCGTCCGCCGGGCCGTACAGGTCGGACATTCCCATGCAGCCGAGGCCGAGCGGCATGAGCCGGGGCCCGCGCGATCCGAGCTGGCGTGTGTGATGGACGATCATGGTGCGCCTCTGGTCCGGTTGAAACACGCTTTCGCGGTGACGCCTGTGAATCTTACGACGATGAGGGGTAGGTGAACGGATCGGATGCCCCTCGCCTCCACGGTGCCGAGATTCCGTCAGCACCTGCGAAATTTCCAAATCCTTCATTGGGACCCCGAGCGTGGGCCGCCAGCCACTATCTGCCTGACGGCCCCTAACTCCTTCCGCGAGCGCCGGTTGGCGCAGGCAAACAAACCTCCACCCGAACGACGAGCAGTTGCGGGGCGTGGGCACAGTCGTTGCGCCTGACGTTATCGTTGGCGAGCGCGCGCATGGATGCGCTCCGGTCCTGAGGGGTGACATGCTGTCGCAGGAGACGATCCTGACTGGGCTGACCACCATCGCCAGCGAGTGGCGCTGGCTTGCCATCACCTGGCACATCCTCCTTGCCGCGCTGCTCGTGACGCTCGCCGCTGGCTGGCATCCGTCGACCCGGTCGGTCGGCCACCTGCTCGTCGCACCGCTCCTCTCCGTGAGCCTTCTCGCGTGGCTATCGGGCAATCCGTTCAACGGGACCGTCTTTGCCGTTCTCGCCGGCACGCTCGTCTGGACAGCGATTCGCTTTTCGAACGCGTCGGTGATTCTCGCGTCGCCCACATGGGTCGCGCCCGGCGTCGCGCTCGTCGTCTTTGGCTGGACGTATCCGCACTTTCTCAACACGGAGTCGTGGACGGCATACCTCTACGCGGCGCCGTTCGGGCTCCTGCCGTGTCCGACGCTGTCGGTCGCGATGGGCATGACCCTGCTCTTCCAGAATCTTCGCTCGAGAACCTGGTGCGCAGCGCTCCTCGTGCCTGGCCTGCTGTACGGCGCCGTGGGCGTGTTCAGGCTCGGCGTTGGACTCGATTGGGGACTTGTCGTCGCGTCGGCAATGCTCGCTGCGGCGCTGGCGCGTGACCACACGGGCTGGCGATCGGTTCACGCCGACGGCTCGGAGCGAACGCGGCCGCTGGCTGGCGACGCGGTCGTGCTGCAACGCAAGCAACTTCTGGGCATCGCCCGGCAAGTGGAGCTGAACGAGACCGTCCGGAACGCACCGCCCGCCTTCGCTCGTGAATCGTTCGAGCTTCGGCGAGGCAGCCCTTGACGTAACCGCAGAGGAACGCCGCATGAGTAACAAATCGTGGATTCGCTCGACGATGGCCACTTTGGCCGCCGGCGTCGGCGTGGCTGCCGGCGCATACGCCGCGTACGCCGCCGTCAGCTGGTATCGATACGGCCGCATCCTGCAGGCCAACGCACCCGAACATGACGAACTGCTCGACCGATTCATGCCTGAATATGAGATCGTCGAGCGTCATCATATCCGTGCCGCCGCGCCGGCCGCTGCGACCCTGGCCGCCGCCCGCGAACAGGATCTCCTTCAGCTGCCTGTCGTGCGCGCGATCTTCAAGACGCGGGAGATGGTCCTTCGCGCGACACCGGACGAGCGTCCGCAGCCGCGCGGGCTGCTGGACGCCATGCAGGCGCTTGGATGGGGCGTCCTCGCGGAGGTGCCCGACCGGGAGGTCGTCGTTGGAGCGGTCACCAAACCGTGGGAGCCCAACGTCACCTTTCATGCGCTTCCGCCCGGCGAGTTCGCGGCGTTTTCGCAGCCGGGATTCGTCAAGATCGCGTGGACGCTGCGCGCCGATCCCATCGACGATCAGAGCTCGATCTTCCGGACCGAAACCCGCGCCGTTGCCACGGACGCGACCGCTCGTGCCCGGTTCCGTCGCTATTGGGCGTTCGCCTCGCCTGGGATCGAGTTGATTCGGCGACTCTCTTTGAAGCCGCTCAAGCGTGATGCTGAGCGGCGTGCGCGAGCCGCGCATGCCCACGCGGCTGATCGAGCATGGTGACGGTCTTTGCCATCCTGCTCGTCATTCACGGCCTGATTCACCTTCTCGGTGCGGCGAAGACGTTTGGCTGGGCCGACCTTCCGCAACTGACACAGCCGATCTCCGCCACCTCTGGCGCGTTGTGGCTTTTGTCGGCGCTCCTCTTCATTGCCACTGCAGTTTCGCTGTTCGTCTGGCCGCGCGGATGGTGGGCGATTGGTGTCTGCGCCGTGGTCGTATCGATGCTCGTCATCGTCCCTTCGTGGACGGATGCGAAGGTCGGCGCTCTGGCCAACGCCGTTATCCTCGTTGGCCTCGCCTTCGGATTCCTGAGCCAGGGGCCATTCAGCCTGCGGGCGGAGTACGACCGGGATGTCGAGAGCCACGTGTCGGTCAATCCACCGGCAGCGCCCATCACAGATGCTGATCTGGCCCATCTCCCGGCTTCCGTGCAGCGGTACCTTCGTCTTGCTGGCGTCGTGGGACGGCCGCGCGTTCACAACTTCCGCGTCAGGATGCACGGGCGCATCCGCGATGGCCGTCAAGGCCGCTGGATGCCGTTTGCGGCCGAGCAGCACAACGTCGTCGATCCTCCGGCGCGTCTGTTCTATCTGACTGCCTCGATGCTTACGATCCCGGTGCAGGGATACCACCGCTACGTCGGATCGTCCGCATCGATGCGCGTGAAGGCGGCGGCGCTTGTTCCTGTCGCGATGGCAGCCGGGCCCGAGATGACGCAGGGCGAGACCGTCACCCTCTTCAATGACATGTCCATCATGGCGCCGGCCACGTTGATCGACCCGGCCATCGCGTGGGAAACGGTCGACGGGCGTACGGCGCGCGCACGTTTCACCAATGCCGGCCACGCGATCCAAGCGGTGTTGTCGTTCAACGATGGCGGCGAGTTGACGGATTTCGTCTCCGACGATCGCTATCAGACTTCGTCTGACGGAACGATGAGACGACTCCGCTGGTCGACGCCGATCCGCGGCCGTCGCACGTATGGTGCGATGCGCCTGCCGTCCGGCGGTGAGGGGCGATGGCACGATGCCGAGGGCGGGTACGCGTACATTGATCTGACGATCGACGATGTGCAGTACAACGTGCAGCCAGCTTGACGCGTGGCGCGTCTCACCCCGCCGGCATTCGGCGCGGCCGCTGTTTCGCAGAGATCGAGCGGATGATGAGTCGTCCGGGGCCGGTTGCGGGCAGCGGCGTCTTTGCCTGCCTGATCGCGGCGGCGATCAGCGCTTCGACTTCAGGTTGTGCGAGCACGCGCTCGGACTCGAGCCGGATGAATCGGGTCTGGTTGCCGGAGCCTTGGAGAATCCCTTCCGGATCGGGCAACCGGGCGCCATGAATGAAGCAAAGGCCCACGCCGTTTGCGCGGGCGGCGATTGAAATGATGGAATCCGAAGGCCGCTCGGTCGGGGAGTACCCGATGACGAAAAAGTTGTAGTTGTCGTAGACGAGCTCGTTCGCCGTGGGCAGCCGCTTGCGCACCGCCCTTCGCACGGCGCGAATCAGCTGTTGGTCTTTTGCGGCAAATTTGGCGACAAAAGACGCGAGCTGCCTCTGCGGGTCATCGGCCGATGCGCTTCTGATCGCGGCTGCCACCTGGTTCTCCTCGCCGGCCTGAGTATACGCGCTTCTGAACGTCACGCCGGCCGATCGGCAGCGCTGCCGGAATTCCGGTGAACACCCCGGATGCGACACGCCGCCTGCGAGATCAACGCGGAAGACGCACACGCAGGCGGTTTGCAAGGAGATCAATGGCGATCGTGTCCGCCGCCGAATAGCCGACGCGGCATGCGCGGCAGAGGGTGTGCCACGAGCGTTGTCGGGAGGTGCGTGGTGCCGATCGCGACGGTAAAGGACGCCGCGTGATCCTGCCGTCACACGATCAGGTCATCGGCAATGCTGTGGCACGCTCCAGGAGCCGCTTGACGGATGACCGCTGTCAACGAGCCCGTCGACGTCAATGCCTGCCGCTGCAGCGCAGCCGGCGGCGACCTGCGCGCGGAGCCGGAATTCCGGCGCCCCGCAGGTGCAATTCGCTGTAACAGCGATAAATATGAGACGGCCCTGAACTTGTTTACAGACGCTACAGAAAACGCGTGTGACAGCGGGGAGCAGCCCATGTTCGATCGTCAGAAGCTCGAAACTATTCTTGCCAACCGCTTTCCTGGCGCAGAAACCATGCAGCGCGCCGCCGCCGCGAACGCCATCATGGGACTAGCCGATCATCAGGCCGACCGCCGGACACATGTGGCCCCGGTGCGCCGGCCTTTTCGGGCGCACGTGAACGCGCTGACCACCATCTCGGTTTCGACCTGGATCAATGCGCCAGTCAAGCGTGTCTTCAACACGTTTACGGACCTCGATCATGCGGCCGAGCACGTCTCGGGCATCGTCAAGATCGAGATGCTTACGGTTGGACCGTTCGGACTGGGAGCACGGTGGCGCGAGACCCGAAAGATGCTGGGTCGCGTTGACGCCGCGGACATGGAGGTCACGGCCTTCGAGAGATACCGTACCTACACGATGTCGCATTACAAAGGCGGCATCCGAATCGAAACAGTCTTTTCGTTCGAGCCGGTCGCCGACGGGACGTGCGTGACGATCGAATTTGGGCTCGGCGGCGCCGGACTGCCTCCCGGCTTGCTGACCCCACTCAATTGGGCGATTGCCGGCAAGGTGCAACACGTCCTCAAGGCCGATCTTGCGGACCTGAAGGACCGCCTGGAAGCGTCAGCCTGCTGACCGGCGACGCAACGGGGCTCCGCTTCAAACCCACGAGCACTGAGGTTTTGAGCGGACCTTCGTTAAATAGACGGACGTTACCGGGCCAATATGTGGTGCGGACACGATCGCCTTAAGCTGCACTGTGAGGCGCGGTCACAAGCGATGGGCAGCCGCCGCCTCGATGCAGCACGCCAGCCGCCGCGCGGTGGATCCTCACACTCAGGGCGGACGACCCGCTCGTTTGCAGAGGTGCGTACGCATTCACCCTATTGCGGCGACGAGGCGGACATCAGCCCGAGGTAGTACGGCCAAAGGGCCGCCGCGAGAACGCCCTTCCAGAACGTCAAGTGCAGGTAGCCAATGGTGAAAAGCCAGCCTGCAAACCAGATCGTTCCGGAAAAGCTATGCTGCTCGATCTTGATCTTTTCCACCACCCGCTCCTTGCGGTCCCGTGTCCTTCAGAAACTGTTGTTCTGCCGCTTCGCGCACGACGTCCACCACTCCTTGGGCGAGTACATGTGCGCCGGAACCGACGCCGAATGTCCAGTAACGACGGAACCAGCGTCGCGCCTCCTCGTCCGTCGTCGAGGTGCGCATCACACCTGAGAGCAGCGTGTGTCGTGAATCCAGTGCGCGAACGGCCAGCGAATAGATCGTTTTCGCATAGCCGGGCTGGTCGAACTCGCGAAAATCCTCCGCACTGACGCGCGCGAACTGGATCACGGGGCGCCAGAACTTTCCGACCAGACCGAGAGCGATTTGATCCCCCGGCCGTTCACCGAGGATGACCCACCCGCCCTCCCCGAGCGGAATCGCGGTGGTGTCTCGCAGGCGCATGCGTTTGGGCGCGTGCGGCCGGCCCTCGCCGTGCAGCACGTGGCTGACGAGCTCAGGCAGCGCGCGAAGCGCCCCGAGGACGGCAACGAGCGGTCGCTTGCGCCCCACCTCGATCAGGTCCACCTCCAGCAGAGCATTCCAGGTAGTAGCCGTATCCGCCGCGACCACCGTGGCCACTGAGTCCGACACGTCATAGGCCGGCATGAATTCGTCCACCAGCATCATCGCTGGCTGACTGCGGACGTCGTCCGAAACGGCTGTGAAGCTGGTGTTGTTTCCCATTGTTGTGCCCACGCCATCCCACCCCACGGCGCACAGTCCGCGCCGTGGGGCCCCGGGGTCGTCGCGGGGCCCCGTTGCCCCGCTTCCGCCTCCGCTAAAGCTACGGCGGACGCGCCTGTGGCGCTACACGTCAGTGTGGTATCTGCGCGTGCGACACGCCGCAGCCGTCCGGATCGTCCGCTGTCGCATACGGCCACCGCGGCGTCCCGTCTTCGCTCCTCAGGGTGAGCGTCTTCGACCCCTTCGTGACCAGGCGCGCCCACAATCCGATGTCGCCGGCATGCGCCACGCTGGCCCCTCTGACCGCCACCAGGTCATCGACGAGGAAGTAGAAGTCGTTCATGCCGATGAACATCGCCGGGCCGAGATGGACTCGCACGACCGTGCCCTCGGTCGTCCTGATCTTCAGGTGGACGCCGACGGTGCCGTCAGCGGCCGCGGCGCTCTCCACGCCCGTGACGACGCCGGCGACCGTGACTTCTGCGGTTGGCTCGTAATGACTGACCGGCTTGTTCGACTGCGCTGATGCTGCGGTTGCGCACGACAGCACGAAACCGGCCGCGGCGACGGTGGATGTGAACTTGGGCGCCATGAACGCACCTCTTTCGCAGGATGATGAATGCCGCAGGTGTCCCGTCTGGGTCGTAGGTCCGGACCGCGCGTGCCCCGCGCGGGGATGCGCCTGCACGTGGGCAGGGCCGCGCACGCGAGCGCATCGCGAGGTCCGGACGTGCGCAGACTGCAGAGGCAAGCGCGATGCCGGGCCATTTCCGCCGATTTTTACGCGGGTTGTGCGGACCTGCCGGATTTCCGGTAGTCACGGGGCGCGAAAAATTCCCCGACTCGCCGGAATGTTTCGCACGGCCGGCTATCCAGGACGCTTCCGGCTTTCGCGTGGCTTCCGCGAGCCTGCGCGCCTACTAGCTGCGCAGCTACCTACGAACAAACGGCAATCAGGCGCGGGGACTCTGAAACGGGCGTTCCCCCGCGATTACTCGAACTTGTGGCAGCTGTCGCACTCCTGGCTGATCTTCTTGCCGTCCTTCGATTTGTGGTTGTCGTCGTGACAGCGGAAGCAGCCGGGAAAGTCCATGTGGCCGATGTTATTGGGGTAGGTGCCGAACTGCACGTTCATCTCCGGAAATACGTTGCGCCGGTACAGCGCCTCGGTCGCCTGCACCGCCTTCTCGACGTCCTGCCGGCGTGACATGTACACCTCCGGCGCGTTCGCCCGATAGAACTCGCGGAGGGCGCGGGAAATCGCCTCGCCGGCTGCGTCCTGCGACGCATAACTCGCCTTCAACGCCTTGACCGCTTCCCGGCGGATGAACGGCAGATCCTTGGGGATGTCGCCGCGCGCCAGCACCTCGTTCACGGCCCGTTCCGGCGTCGCCGCCATCGGATGGCTCGGGCGGTTGTGACAATCCATGCAGTCCATCCGCCGGCGTTCGCCCTTCGCCAGCTGCTCGGGCGTGACCCCGTCGGCGGTGTATTCGTTGACGTTCCCGTACCGATCCCTGACCCGCACCCACGGAATGACCTGCCGCTTCTCGTCGGTCGCGATGTACTCGACTTCGTTGGCCACGTTCATGTGCCAGTGAATGCCCTGCGCGATGCCGAGGCGCTCGCTGCCGCCGCCGACGTGCACCCGAAGCGTCGTCACCGATTCGGTGTTCTTGTCGTCCTCGGCGTACTCGTAGACGCGGCGGATCTTGTCGCCGTGAAACTTCTCCGGCCAGTGGCACTGCTCGCACGTGTCGCGCGCCGGCCGCAGGTTCTCCACCGGCGAGGGGATCGGCCGCGAATAAGTGCCGAGCGACACCGCGACGACCTGGCGCAGCCCCGATACTTTGGAGCGCGCGAACCACGACGCGCCTGAGCCGATGTGGCACTGGACGCACGCCACTCTCGAGTGCGGGCCGTCCTGGTACGCGGCGAACTCCGGCTTCATGACCGTGTGACAGACCTGGCCGCAGAACTGCGTCGAGTCCATGTACTCGATGCCGCGGTAGGCCGCGAGCGACACGATGACGGTATTCGCCAGCGTCAGCACGGCAAATATCAGCGTCGCACGGCGGTGCACCGGGTCGTTGAGGTCGAGGCGCGGCCAGTGCAGCACGCTCGGCGCGTGGCCGCGTCGCTGGCGCCGCCGCTCGAGCCACGCGCCCACCGGCAGCAGCAGCAGGCCGAAGAGGAACACGCCGGGCAGAATGAGGAAGAACACGATGCCGAGGTACGGGTTCGCGTGCAGCCCGAACAGCTCGGCCAGGAACACGATCAGGAACAGCACCGCGCTGGTCGTCACCAGCACCCCGCCGACGATCGAGATCATGTTCCGCATCACACGCAGGTTGAGCGGCATGGTCGGATTTTTCTCAGCCTCTCAGGGTTCGTGGTTCTGAGAGCTTGTCAAATCGCACATTTGAGCATCCATTCAACACCAAGGACACGAGGGCCCAAAGGATCAGGCCTGTACAGGGATTTCCGGCTTGGTGTCCTTTGTGTTTCTTGACGCGTCGACTATCGATTTCTTCACACACTCTCAGTTCTGGAAGCGTCTTACGGCATTGCCGCGTACAGGATCAAGCCGAACAACACCAGACCGATAACCAGCCCGGCGGTACCGATAACGCGGCCGCGCGTCAGGAGGCTATCCGAGGGCGGCGGTACCAGACGGGCGGCAAGGTTTCCGCTCGCGCGCAGCCGCTCGTACTCGGCCGGACGCTCGCGGCGCAGTTCATCCTCGCTCACCGCGCCGGTAAAGATGACGAGATCCATGGGAAACTTGCCGGGCCGGAGATGGCCGTTGAAGAAGTGCACGGCGAAGATGAACCCGATCGCCAGCGTCGCCTCCGCGCCGTGGACGAACAGCGCCAGGTTGAACATCCAGCCGGGCAGGACACGGGCAGCCGCGACCGGAAACCACAGAACGAGACCGGCGGCACCCATAATCGCTGTCCCCCAGAGCACGGCCCAGTAGTCGAACTTCTCCCAGTATGTGAAATGATCGAAGCCAGGCTGCGGTCCGCGCCCGAAGAACCACTTGATCTGCCGATACACATCGACGAAGTCCTGTGCCCGCGGCATCATCGAATCCGGTCCGCGGAACAGCCCGCGCTCGCCGCGGACAAACGCACGGTAGCCGACGTTGCCGAGATGCCAGACGACCGCAGCGAGCAGCGTCGCGCCGAGGAAACGGTGGACGAGCCCGGCACCGTGGAACCCGCCGAAGATCCCGGCCAGCAGCCGCGCCCACGGCGCATCGCTGAACAGCAACGGCATCCCGGTCGCCGCAAGGCCCAGGAAGCAAACCATCACGACGAGGTGCAGCCGCCGGGCATTCGCGTCGAACCGCGCCACGTGCCGGATTGGACCGCTTTCGGCCCGCCGCGCGCCCGCCGGCGCCGCCGCTTCAACTGGTGTTTCGACGTCGCGCGAGCTCATCGATCCTCTCCAGGCGGCCGGCGTTGATGGTCCCGTTTCGATCGCCAGTACCAGAGGCCGCTGTGCAGGCCGAAGAACGCGAAGCATCCCGGAATGAGCACCCAGTAGAATCGGTTTGCCCACCACAGCACCGCGCTGCGGGTGTAGTTGCCGGGATCCGGGTGCGGATCGTACTGGACGAAGCGCTCGTTCGCGCCGGCGTGGCATTTCCCGCAGGTCTCGACGAGGTGGGACTTCGCGACGAGCGACGCGCTGTTTGATGCCGGCAGGATCTCGTGCGCGCCGTGGCAGTCGGCGCACGCAGCCACGCGCGTGAAGCCGAGCTCGGTGACCTTGCCGTGGAACGTGCGGCGGAACGAGTCGACCACGTTCGCGTGGCAGGTGCCGCATTCCGCGGTCACGCTCAGGCGCCAGGCCGGCGTATCGGTCCGCGGGATGGCATGCGCGGTGTGGCAATCGACGCAGACCGGCGCGCGCGGATCGTTCTTCTTCAGCGCCGCCGCATGAATGCTGACGTCGTAGCGCTCACGCACGCCGGCGTGACACGAGCCGCAGGTGCCCGGAATCGCACCGTGATAGACGCGGCTCGTCCTGTCCGTGTGCGGCTTGATATCGTGCGTGCCATGGCAGTTGGCACATGCCGGCGCGCTGACGAGGCCGGCTCTCTCCCTGGCCCAGGAATGAATGCTGTCGCGGAACTTCCCGGCGATATCCTCGTGGCAACTGGCGCAATTCACCTTCGCCAGCTTCGCCTCGTGCGGGAGCTCGGCTTTCGCCAAATCAGCGTGACACTCCACGCACGCCATCGGCCCATGAATCGATCCCTCGAACTGCCGGGCGTCAACCGCCAGGCTTCGTCCATCGTCCCGCTTCATGGCCGGATCGGCGTGGCACGTCAGACAATCCTCGTTCGCCGGCGGCTTGGGTGCCGGCTGTGCACCGGCCGGCAGGCTCACGAGGAGCCAGCCGGCGGCGGTCACGGCTGCCACGCGAAGCAATCGAGATCCGGGCGGCTTCGCCCCCGCGGACCCCCCACGCCATCCCACCCCACGGCGCACAGTCCGCGCCGTGGGGGCCCCGGGGTCGTCGCGGGGCCCCTTTGCCCCGCTTCCGCCTCCGCTAAAGCTACGGCGGACGCGCCGTAGCGCCTCCGGCGCGAAGGCGGGCCGCTCCGGCGGGCGCGCCTGTGGCGCGCCTACACCGTTATGCGGCTCGGTGAGGAAACGAGTACAACGTTTTTCGAGCCGCATAGATATAACGGGCTGATTCGCATCGTCCACGTCGCGCGCGCGGTCATCGGTGCTTGCTGGAATGGTTCAGTAGAAGGCCGGCCAGGGCCGCCGTTCCGTCACCAAACCAGTACGCGAACAGCGTGTCGAGGTCGTCCTTGAAGAGCGACGTTGAAGTCTACCTCGGCACACCATGCCCTTCAAACGCGCCCGCGATCTGGTACTCGATCGGCCGCTCGCAGCTTCCCGCGGTTGGCAACCCTGTCATGCGGGTGGCGGCGCGATCCGTGTCGAAGAGTGCCCGTGCCGGAAATCCGGCACCGGTCGCGACAGCGTCGCGTTCAGCAGCAGGGAGACAGGACCGTCGCCGGACATCACATCCCCGGGGCACGTCGCAGCAGTTCGCGCACGAGGCCGCTCATGACCAGCGTCCAGGCCGCGAGAGCGACGAACACGAAGACTCTCGGAATCGCCATGAGGAACGGCGCGTCAATCGCCTGTGCGAGCCGGAACGTGCACACGGTGTACATGCCGAGCGGAAAAACCGCGCCCCAGTAGAGCGGATCGTAGCGCAGGGGGAAGCGCATGTACGCGTGCCTCCAGACGCCGAGCACGATCAGCATCGGGATCCACCACGTCGCCGTGGCCCAGAACATCAGCGTCAAGCCCTTGATGAACGGCAGCAGCTCGGTCACAACCGCCGACTGTGGTGCGGACAGCGCGATAAGCGCGCCGGCCAGTGTCGAGATCGCGACGGCGCCCATGTTGATCCAGTAAGGCGGCGCGAGATCCGACGGACTCAGCGTGAAGAACGTGTAGCGATAGACGATCAGCGAGATGATCCAGATGTACAGCATCCCGCCGCCGAGCCAGATCGCCAGCGAGAAGAAGAGCACGCGGCCGGCTGCTCCGCCAAAGCCGGCGGCGAGCTGTGATCCGAGCGCCGACACCGACTGCGCCGCAACCACGGCCACGAGCCATCCGCCGTTGATCCCTTCCGCCAGCGACGGCTTTTCCTGCTTGACCGTCAGAACCGCGAACACCCCGTAGGTGATCAGCGCCCACAGCACGACGCCGGCAATCCACAGGCCCGTCGCCGCGGATCGTGCGGCGGCGATGAGGAGCAGCTGGCTGCCGAGCACGCACGTGGCCGCGACCACGGTGAAGAACCCGACGCTGCGGCCATGATGGAGCACGTCGGCGATCACGCAATCACGGTATCGAGCAATCCGCACGATGGTGAGCACCCACAGCACGGCGTAGAACGCGACGTTGCTCCACAGCAGCGGTGCTGCGAGCGCGCGGGGGCCGACGAGATGGCAGGCAATCGACACGATGCCGGTGGCCATCACCAGCGCGAAATACGCCGGGTGCATCGAGGCGATGCGGCTGGCCCCGATCATCGCCGCAGGCGATCGATCAGATACAGGTAGCGCAGCAGCCCGGCGTTGAGCAGCAGGCATGCAAGGCTGGCAGCGGCGGCCGGCCAGATCACCGATTCATCGCCGCCGAGATAGGCGTTCATCGTGGCGGTCAGCAACCACAGCTGCAGCACGACGAGCATCAGCACGAACGCGAGCATGCCGTGCACCACGGTCGTGCGCTGATCGCGGGTGAAGGGACGCCGGACATTCACGCGGTGCGCTCCTCGATTCCGGTGGCAAAAAATCTCGGTGCCCCGCAGCTGGAGGCGGACCAGCGTCAGCGGCCGGCGCGGCGGGCCGGCGAGCGGCCGGCCGGAGGCGAGGTCGAACGACCCCTCGTGGCACGGGCACTGGAGGATGCCCGCCTCGAGACGCGGCCGAACGGCGCAGGACAGGTGCGTACATTTCTGCCCGTATGCGACCAGCACTTCGTCGCCCGGCCGCACCAGCAGACAGGGGTCGTGCTCGCCCGGATACGCGAAGGGCATGGCGGCGCCGACCGGCAGCTCGTTGAGCGACGCGATCCGGCGGAGTTCGGGGCGGCCGCGGCGGCGCCGCAGCCGGTTCTGGACGGCAATCCAGAACTGTCCGGTCGTGAACGCGAGGCTCGTGAGCACCATGAACTTCATGAAATCGCGGCGCTCGACGTAGTGGTCCTGCGGCCAGTCGATCGGGAAATCGGTGCGCCACGCCGGCTGCCGGTCCATCGGCCGCCAGTCGGGGGCGATGGTGACCTGCTCCGATTCGGCGAGCGGCGAGTAGACGCTGGCCGGCGCGGTGCCGGTCAGCCCTTCACGCCCCGGCGTGTCGATGCGGATGTCGAGCGCAGCGCGCGGATCGTCGTTCAGCACTTAGACCTCCACGTCCACGAACGGATCGTCGGCGCCGGCCGGCGTCAGCGCGATGGCGCGCTCGCGCGGCCGATCCTCCATCGCCGTAGTAACGTCGACGTAGGGCCGGCGCACCACCAATTGGCGCGGCATCATCATGAACACGCGCGTCGAGATGGTCTGCCGGCCGAACTGGAAGCGGTTGACTGGTGTGGACAGCGGCCGCAGCTGTTCGATTTGTTCCCGGGTCCCGAAGAAGAGCGCCTGGCTCGGACACACGGTCGCACACATCGGCTTCCTGCCGCTGCTCGTGCGGTCGTAGCACATGTCGCACTTCATCATGATCTGCCGGTCCTCGTAGAGCTCCGGCACGCCGAACGGACAGGCGAGCACGCAGTTGCCGCAGGCGATGCAGCGCGGCTTGCGCGCCGACTGGACGACGCCGTCGCCGCTCCGCTTGATCGCATCGGCGGGGCAGACTTCAGCGCACGTCGGCTGCTCGCAGTGCATGCACACCACCGGCACGGTCTGCACGCTGTGCGCGCGGTCGATGTACTCGAGATGAATCATCGACTCGCCGCGATGAGTATCGCATTCGGTGCACGCCTGTACGCACGCCTGGCACCCGATGCAGCGGTTCGGGTCGATGAAGAAGTGGAGGTACTCGGGCTTGGCCACGGGCGGCTATTGCTGCGGCTCCCGCACTGCGGCGTACGCGGGCGCCGCTGCGGCCCGGCGCACCCGGCAGCCGCACACCTTGTACTGCGGGATCTTGCTGATCGGATCCTGCGCCGCCACCGTCAGGCGATTCGCGCTCTTCTCGCCCGGCCAGTGATACGGGATGAAGATCGTGTCGGGCCGGATGGTCGTGGCCACCATCGCTCTGAGCGTGATTGCGCCGCGCCGTGTCTCCACTGTCGCCCAATCGTCGTCGCCGATGCCGAGCTTCCCGGCGAGCCGCGGATGCATCTCGATGCGCGGCTCGGGGCACTGGTTGACGAGCGGACCAATCCGCCGCGTCTGCGTCCCGGAGAGAAACTGGCTGACGACGCGACCGGTCGTGAGAAAGATCGGGTACTCTCCGTCGGCGTCGTCGATCGGCGGACGGTACTCGGCGACGTTGAACCGGGCCTTGCCGTCGGGAAAGTAGAACGGCCCCTTGCCCCTGGCCACCGGATTGTAGCTGCCGGCCTCGAACAGGCGCGGCGTGCCGGCGTGATCGACGGGGCGTCCCGAGGCCGGATCTTCGCTATAGCACGGCCAGAAGACGCCCATCTGGCGCTCGATCTTTTCGTACGTGATCCCGGAGTAATCGGCGACGCCGCCCTTGCTGGCGCGGCGCAGCTCGTCGAAAATCTCGCGCGGCTCCCGGAAGGTGAAGCCGTGCGGGCGGCCCAGAGCGTGCGCCAGATCCTGGATGATGCGCCAGTCCTGCCGCGCGTCCCCGGGGCAGTCGATCGCCCTGTTGATCTTGATGACGCGTCCTTCCACCTGCGTCACCGTTCCCTCGTCTTCTTCCTGCAAGCTGCCCGGCAGCACGATGTCGGCATGGCGTGCGGTGTCGTTGAGGAAGAAGTCGATGGCGACGTAGAACTCGAGCTTCTCGAGGCAGCGTGTGATGAACCCGCTGTCGGGCAGCGAGACCTTGGGGTTGAAACAGATGGAGAGCAGCCCCTTGATCTCGCCGGCGTCGATCTTCCGGAACAGCTCGTACGCATCGACGCCGGGACCGGGCAGGTCGGACTCGTTGATACCCCAGATCGCGGCAATGTGGCGCCGGTGCTCGGGATTGCCGATGTCGCGCCAGCCGGGCAGCTGATCGCATTTCTGCCCGTGCTCGCGCCCGCCCTGGCCGTTGGCCTGACCGGTGATCGTGCCGTAGCCGCTTTTCGGCCTGCCGATGCGCCCGGTCGCGAGGACGAGATTGATGGTGCCCAGCGCGTTCTGCACGCCCGTCGAGTGGTGCTCGATGCCGCGTGCATGGAAGAGAAAGCTGCTTCGGGCGGTTCCCCACCACTCGGCGGCCTGCCGGATCGAGCGCTCCGGCACGCCGGTGACCTCCGCGGTCCTCGCCGGCGTCCACTGCCGGCAGTACGCCGCGACCTCGCCGAAGCCGACCGTCAGCTCGTCGATGAACCGGTGATCGACCCAGTCGTGCTCGATCATCAGATGCAGGACGCCCGCAAACAGCGCGGCGTCGCGGCCCGGCTTGACCGGCAGGTACAGATCGCACGTGCGCGCAACCGGCGTGATTCGGGGATCCTGGACGATGATCCTCGCGCCCTGCTCGCGCGCCTGCCAGAGATAGTTCGTCGTAATCGGCGAGCACTCGGCGACGTTCGAGCCGGCCACCCAGATGATCTCGCTCCCGACCATGTCCGACCAGGGATTCGTCGTCCGATCGATGCCGAACGCTTTCTTGTTCGCCGCGCCGGCGCTGACCATGCACAGCCGGCCGTTGTAGTCGATGAACGGCGTGCGCAGGCAGACCCGGGCGAACTTGCCCATCAGGTAGGTCTTCTCGGTCGTGAGGCTGGCGCCGCTGAGCACGCCGAACGCCGCGTGTCCGTACGTGGCCTGGATGCGTGCGTCGCGAAGGTGTAGCCGACAAGCGCGGCGTCGAAGTGATTCAGGCTGCGGGAACCGGCCACGATCAACGCGGCAAGCACGCTGGTGAAGAGCAGGCCCCACAGTGCGGCCTTCACACGCGCCGGTGCGATCGGTGCCATCGCCCGTTCACACTAATCGCTGCGGAATGCTCAGTGCAACCTCGACGATTCGCGGCGGTGTGCAGGCTTTAGGCGTGCCCGTCGCGCGCGTACCTTCTAAACGGCCGCAATACACTCGCAACTCACACCTCACAACGTGCCGCCACCGTCAGCACCGGGCAGGTCGCGCGGCGCAGGACCTGGTTCGTCGTCGAGCCGAACAGCATCAGATCGAGCGCCTTGCGGCCCTGCACGCCGACCACGATCAAATCCGACCGCGTTTCCGCTGCAACGGCCAGGATCTGATCGTGCGGCCTGCCGAACGCCGCGCGAAGCTGCGGCGACGACGCCTCGCGGGCCGACTCGGGAACCAGCGTCTGCAGGTAATCGAGGACATGCCGCTCGTGCGCGGCACGGTGGCCCTGCACAGCGTACGGGCGGGCGACGAACAGCGCGTGCTCGTCCGGCTCGTCAATCACGTGCAGCAGCGTCAGCGTGGCGTCGGCTTCCTGCGCGAACGAGAACGCGAGCTGCAGACCGGCGAGCGACGGCGTTGAAAAATCAATCGGGCAGAGGATCCGCTTGAACGGAAGCGCCGACGTCGCCCCGCTGCGCGGGGGCACCGTCATCACGGGACAAGTCGCCTGGCGCAGCACCTTTTCGGTCACCGACCCGAGGACCAGATGTTCGAGCCCGTCGGCGCCGCGTGTCCCGATGACGATGAGATCCGCGGGTGCCGCCGCGGCACAGGCCACAATGGTGTCGGCGGCGGGGCCCGACAACACCTTCGTGTTGACGTCGACGTCGCGCGTGCGTGCGCGGGCGGTCATCTGCATCGCATCCATGGCGGTCGCGAGTTTGCGGCGCTCGTCGGCCAGGTTCTCCGTCTCGCCATCGATGGCGGCGCCTGCGGCACCGACGAGCGCGCGGACGCTGGCGCCAACCGGGACGTGGACATGCAGCATCAGGATGCGGGCCGAGTACCATTGCGCGATCGCGACGGCGTGGTCGAACGCGTGGCTTGATGCATCCGAGAAGTCCGTTGGGCAGAGTATCGTTCGAATGTCCATGATGCCCGTCCTTTATCACGTGGGGCTCCGCCCCACACCCCGCCTCGGTCGCTCGCGGGAGCCCCTCCGCCCCGCTCCGCTCCCTCTATCACGTGGGGCTCCGCCCCACACCCCGGCTCGGTCGCTCGCGGGGGCCCCTCCGCCCCGCTCCGCTCCCTCGCAGGCACGCTGTGCGCGCCTAGCTGTGCTTGGCACGGCCGTTTCTCCATCTTCACGCCGTGCAAGCATGGCTGGTCGCCGAACTGTTTTCAGTGCTGGTGCACCGGCTGCGCGACCGCCAGCGCGGCGCTCCCGGCCAAAACGCGACGACCGCGGCGATGACGACGGCCGCCGGCGGTGCTGCCAACGAGATCACGGAAAACGCGCCGGCTAGGTCCATGGTCACCTCACGGTGTGGAATGGCTGGCCGCGGGCTGCGGCGCCGGCCCGTCTTCCCCGGCCTGAGGCGCCCGCCCCAGGCCACAGCGCGCAATCCGATCGCCGAGCGTCGACCGCTTGATCTGCAGCAGCTCTGCGGCGCGAGACTTGTTGCCGTGGCTCACCTTCAGTGCCCACGTAATCAGGTTGGACTCGAGCTCGCGCAGCCGATCGTCGAGCGCGACCGGCGCGGCCTGCTGCGGCTGCGGCGGCGGCAGCAGCGTGGCATCGGGCGACTGCGATCCGGCGCGAAAGAGAATGGTGGCCGACATGCACCCGACGCGGACCGTGCCGCACGTACACGTCTGGGCAATCCGCTCGCACGCGTTTTCCAGCTCGCGCACGTTGCCCGGCCAGTTGTACCGCATGAACGCCTGCTTCACCGCGTCGGAAATCTGCGGCGGGTCTTCGCCCCGACGCCGGAAATAGCGCTGGAGAAAATGGTCCATGAGCACCGGAATGTCCTCGCGCCGCTCGCGCAGCGGCGGCAGCGCGACGGGCAGCACGTTCAACCGGTAATAGAGGTCCTCGCGGAACTTGCCCTCGCCGACCATCTGCTTCAGATCACGCTTGCTGCCGGCAATGACCCGGACATTGACAGGAACGGTGCGGGTCCCTCCGAGCCGTTCAATCGTCCGGTTCTGCAGCACGCGCAGCAGCTTCACCTGCATCGACAGCGGCACGTCGTCGATATCGTCGAGGAAGATGGTGCCGCCGTCGGCGAGCTCGAATCGGCCCGGACGATCCTTGATGGCGCCGGTAAACGCGCCGCGCTCGTGCCCGAAGAGCTCCGATTCAATCAGGGTTTCGGAGAACAGCGCGCAGCTGACGGCCACGAACGGGTGGTGCTTACGCCGGCTCGACTGGTGAATCAGGGTGGCGGTGACTTCCTTGCCGGTACCGCTCTCCCCGGTGACGAGGACCGTACTGTCGCTGTTGCCGATCACGCGCAGGAACTCGAAAACGGCTTGCATCCTGGCGCTGCGGCCGACGACGACCGAGTCCGACATGGGCGGTGCGGGTGTCATGATCGTCCTCAAGCCGTGCGGGGCACGGCGTCAATGACGAGTTATGAGTTATGAGCGACGGAACGGAACTCCAAATTCAGTGCTCTAAACTCGAGACTCAAAACTCAGAACTCAAGACTCAGAACCTCAGGGCTCAAAACAACTTTCACCTTCACCGCGGCCGCCCGTGGCGCGGCCGCGGATCGATTCACGAAGTGGAGCTTCGCTAAATGAGACGGAGAATCTCGAATTCCGGGATCTCTTCACGCAAGGCCGTCTCGACGCCGAGGTACAGCGTCATGTGAGCGCTGGGACAGCCGGCGCACATGCCGGTGAGCTTCACGTCCGCAGAATTGCCGTTGACGTCGACCAGCTCGATGTCGCCGCCGTCAGCCTGCATGAAGGGACGCACGCGATCGAGGACCGCTTCGATTCGTTCTCTCGTAATCATGCTGGCTGGAAGGGCAACTCGGATGCCAGCGATCGGGATGGCGAAAACCCGCCAGAGTGACGGGTTTTCGCCACATTCGCGTCACGGCGGTGGGGATTATTCCGCACCGCCTGCGCGAAAAGCCGCAGCCCCTGCGACGAGATCCGCGAGCTCCTCCATGTCGAACGGCTTGCCGATGACCCGACACGCCCCGAGCTCGAGGGCGTCGCGAACGAGCTCCTGGGTCCCGAATGCCGTCATCAGAATGACCTGGGCATCAGGCGACTGCTGCCGGATCAAAGGCAGCAAGGACAAGCCGTCGGAATCCGGCAACCGGTAATCGAGCAGCACGACGTCGAAGTCGAGCGGCATCTCGCGCACGACCTTGCGGACGCCACGTGCGTCGCCTGCCTCGACGACGTGGCAGCCGCGCGCGCCGAGCACTTCGGACAGCGACCAGCGGATCAACGGCTCGTCGTCCACCACCAGTACGCGTAAAGCCAACTTTTCCGCAGTCGGCTGCGACAATTCCCTCAGTTCACTCGCATCAGACGTCATGGTGCCCCCGCCCTTTCCCGTGTGAATCCGCTCGCGGACCGTTGGCCCGGCTTTCCTACAAGACTCGCGCCATCCTTCGCTCGCCCGCGGCGAGCTTCGGTCAGGAGCGTGTCTGAGTAGTGCCGATCCACCGCGAAGGACGCGAAGGACGCAGAGGGTCAATTCCCGACCCAACAGGATTCTGCCTCCGTGTCCCCGGTGTCCTCCGTGGTGGGAACCTAGCACGCCCGTTGCAGGCGTTCTGACCACACGGAGGAATTCGAATGCCCGGAAGGTGGATGACCGTCGACGGCAACGATGCGTGCGTTGACGTCGCGTACCGTTTGAGCGACGTGGTCGCGATCTATCCGATCACCCCGTCGTCGGGAATGGCTGAAGCGGCGGACGCGTGGTCGTCGGCCGGCCGGCCGAATCTCTGGGGCGCGGTTCCGACCGTCGTCGAAATGCAGAGCGAAGGGGGAGCGGCCGGCGCGGTGCACGGCGCGCTCCAGGGCGGCGCGCTCGCCACGACATTCACGGCGAGCCAGGGCCTGCTCCTCATGATCCCGAACATGTTCAAGATCGCGGGCGAGCTGACGCCGGCGGTCTTCCACGTCACGGCGCGAGCGGTGGCCTCCCATGCCCTGTCGATCTTTGGCGATCACAGCGACGTGATGGCGGTCCGCTCGACCGGATTCGCGCTGCTGTCGTCCTCATCCGTTCAGGAGGCGCAGGACCTCGCCGTGATCGCGCACGCGGCGACGCTCGAGTCGCGCGTGCCGTTCCTGCACTTCTTCGACGGCTTCCGGACGTCGCACGAGCTCCAGAAAATCTCCGCCGTCGATGACGGCGTGCTGCGCGCCATGATCGACGAGGCGCTCGTCGCCGCGCATCGTGGGCGGGCGCTGACGCCGGATCGGCCGGTCGTTCGAGGGACGGCGCAGAACCCCGACGTGTTCTTCCAGAACCGGGAAGCGGTCAACCGCTTCTACCTGGATACACCGGCTGCGGTCCAGGCGGCCATGGACCGATTCGGCCGGCTCACCGGCCGGACGCATCGATTGTTCGAGTATCACGGCGCGCCGGACGCCGAGCGCGTCGTCGTGATCATGGGGTCGGGCGCCGAGACCGTCCGCGCGACGGTCGACGCCCTTGGAGCGGCGGCGAAGGTCGGCGTGCTGGTGGTGAAGCTGTTCCGTCCGTTCAGCGCCGCCGATTTCGCCGCCGCTCTGCCAACGACCGTTCGCGCGATTGCCGTCCTCGACCGGACCAAGGAGCCTGGCGCCCTCGGCGAACCGCTCTACCAGGACGTGGTCACCGCGCTGGCGGAAACGATGCCGACGGCTCGGCCGCGCGCCATCGGCGGCCGTTACGGGCTCGGCTCGAAGGAGTTCTCTCCCGCCATGGCCAAAGCGGTCTTCGACGAGCTCGCCTCGGCTGCTCCGAGACGACAGTTCACGGTAGGGATCGTCGACGACGTGACCGGTCTGTCGTTGAAGGTGGACGAGGGCTTCCGTGTGGAACCGGACGAATCGGTGCGAGCCGTGTTCTTCGGTCTCGGCGCGGACGGGACGGTCGGCGCGAACAAGAACTCGGTGAAGATCATCGGCGAGGAGACGCCGAACTGGGCGCAGGGCTATTTCGTGTACGACTCGAAGAAGTCCGGAGCCGTCACCATTTCTCACCTGCGCTTCGGGCCCTCGCCGATCGCGGCGCCATACCTCGTCTCGAGCGCGTCATTCACGGCGTGCCACCAGTACACGTTCCTGGAACGGTACGACGTGCTGCAATCGGCCGAGACCGGCAGCGTCTTTCTGCTGAACGCGCCCTACGGCCCGGACGCGATCTGGGACGAGCTGCCGCTCGAGGTGCAGGAACAGGTCATCGACAAGCGGCTGCGCTTCTTCGTCATTGACGCCTATGCCGTTGCCAGGGCGGCCGGGCTGGGCACGCGCATCAACACGATCATGCAGACGTGCTTCTTCGCGATTTCCGGCGTGCTGCCGCGCGACGAGGCGATCACCCACATCAAGCGCGCCATCGAAAAGACCTACGGGAAGCGGGGTGACGCGGTCGTGCAGCGGAATTTCGAGGCGGTCGACCGAACGCTCGCCAACCTGCACGAGGTCGCGGTGCCGCCGGAGCCGACTGCGGTCCGGCGAGTGCCGCCGGTCGTACCCGCGGCGGCGCCCGATTTCGTCAAGCGCGTCACCGCGGTGATGCTCGCGAACCATGGCGATCGACTCCCGGTCAGCGCGTTTCCGGTCGACGGTACCTGGCCGACGGGTACCGCCAGGTGGGAGAAACGGAACATTGCCTCGGAAATTCCGGCCTGGGACGCCGCGCTCTGCATTCAGTGCAACAAATGTGCGCTGGTCTGTCCGCATGCCGCGATTCGGGTCAAGGTGTACGACCGCGACCGGCTGGCGGCCGCGCCGCCCACGTTCAAGCACGTGCCGTTCAAGGGCACCGATCTCGCCGGCGAATACACCGTGCAGGTGGCGCCGGAGGACTGCACCGGCTGCTCCCTCTGCGTGATGATCTGTCCGGCGCATGCCAAGGCCAACCCGTTGCACCGGGCGCTCGACATGGTTCCGCAGCCGCCGCTGCGGCACGCCGAGCGGGAGAACTACGCGTTCTTTCTCGACCTGCCCGAAGTCGACCGCGCGCGAGTGAAGCCTGACGTGAAGAGCACGCAGCTGCTGCAGCCGCTGTTCGAATACTCCGGCGCGTGCGCCGGCTGCGGCGAGACGCCCTATCTCAAGCTGATGACGCAGCTCTTCGGCGACCGCGCCGTCATCGCCAATGCCACGGGCTGCTCGTCGATCTATGGCGGCAATCTGCCGACGACCCCGTACACGACCAACTGCGACGGCCGCGGACCGGCGTGGGCGAACTCACTGTTCGAGGACAACGCGGAGTTCGGTCTCGGCCTCCGCCTGTCCATCGACCAGCACGAAGCCCGCGCCAGGGCGCTGCTGCAGCAGCTCGCGCCGCAGCTCCCGCCGGAACTGGTCGCCGGACTCCTGACGGCGGATCAGAAATCGGAAGCCGGCATCAGGGCGCAGCGGCTGCGTGTCGCGGAGCTCAGGCGCCGGCTCGAGGCGCTGGCCGGCGAGCCGGCTGCGGCACCGATGCAGGCGCTCGCCGACTATCTGGTGCAGAAGAGCGTCTGGATCGTCGGCGGCGACGGGTGGGCCTACGACATCGGCTACGGCGGACTCGATCACGTACTCGCGAGCGGTGCCAACGTCAACGTCCTGGTGCTCGACACCGAGGTGTACTCTAATACCGGCGGCCAGCAGTCGAAAGCGACGCCGATCGGCGCAACGGCCAAGTTCGCGGCGGCCGGCAAGCGCGCCGGCAAGAAGGATCTCGGGCTGATGGCGATGGCGTACGGCCACGTCTATGTGGCGGAAGTCGCGTTCGGCGCGAAGGACGCGCAGACGGTGAAGGCGTTCCGCGAGGCCGAATCGTACGAGGGACCGTCGCTGATCATCGCCTACGGCCACTGTATCGCGCATGGCTACGACATGGCCCAGGGGATCGAGCACCAGCGGCTGGCCGTGGACAGCGGATACTGGCCGTTGTATCGATTCGACCCGCGCCGGGCGGAACACGGCGAGCCGCCGCTGGTGCTCGATTCGGCCGGGCCGAAGGCCGACGTGGCCGATCTGATGGCGGTCGAGTCGCGGTTCCAGGCCACCGCGCAGCACGATTCGGAGGAATACGCCACTCTGGTCGACCGGGCGCGGCAGCAGATCGCGAAGCGGTTGTCGCTCTATCGCGAGCTGGCGAAGCAGCCCGGTCCGGCATCGGCGCGAACAGCGCAGTGAGGCGACCATGGATCTGACCACGCATTATCTCCGGTTGACCCTGCCGCACCCGTTCATCGTCGGCGCTTCGCCGCTGACCGAGGATCTCGGCATGGTTTCGCGGCTCGAGGATGCCGGCGCCGCAGCCATCGTGATGCACTCGCTGTTCGAGGAAGACGTCGTCAGCCGCGGCATCGAGCCGCACGAGTACCTCGAGCAGCTGCTGCGAATCAAACGCCGCGTCAACGTGCCGGTCGTCGCGTCGCTGAATGGGACCAATCCGGAAGCATGGCTGCACTACGCCAGGCTCATCCAGCAGGCCGGTGCCGATGCCCTTGAACTGAATTTCTATCACGTGGCAACCGATCCGTTCGAGGACGCGGCCAGCGTGGAGCGCAGGCTGATCGACATCGTGGCGGTCCTGAAGGAATCGATCACGATTCCGCTGGCGGTGAAGCTGTCGCCCTTCTACTCGGCCCTGCCGCATCTGGCGTCGCAGATCGATCGCATGGGCGCCGACGGCCTCGTCCTGTTCAACCGGTTCTATCAGCCTGACATCATTCCAAGCTCGCGGCAGGCGGTGCTGCGCATCGAGCTGTCCGACTCCTCGGAGCTCCACCTTCGGCTCCGATGGATTGCCATCCTGTGGAAGCAGGTGAAAGCCTCGCTGGCGGTCAGCGGCGGCGTGCGTGAACCGATCGACGCCGTGAAAGCCGTGATGGCAGGGGCCGATGCCGTTCAGCTCGTCTCCGCGCTGCTGGACGAAGGTCCCGCCTGCCTGCCGGCGATCCGCGGTGCGTTCGAGGAGTGGGGCGATGCGAACGGCTACGGGAGCCTCGTCGACCTCCGCGGTCAGATGGGCCTCGCCGGGCAAGGCGACGGCGAACGCGCCCACTACCGGCGGATGCTTCGCTCATGGCACATCCCGGGTATGCCGGTCGCCGGGCATTGACGATCCTCGAGGTGCTGAAGAGACCGGCTCTCAGCTTAAGGCTCTCGGCGCTGGGCCGTGTCTCTAACGGGATGCTGAACAGCACGGAAAACGCAGAACACGCAGAAGCCGCAGAGTCTTTTTCCTAAGAATTCTCAGCGGGTTCAGCGGGTTCTGCGTTGAATGTCGGGTTTTCAGCAGCCCGCTAAACTAAACCCAAACGCCGACAGCCGAAGTCTTGAGCCGTGTTCAGCATCAAGACGGTTAGAACGTCCGATCGGTCGCACCGGCGATGGCCGCCTGCGGCCGACGCTCGCTCCTGCTTGCCGCTGGGTGCAACGCAACTTTCAGGACGCCGTCGCGCTGGTGGCTGAACAGGTCGAATGCGGCATCGATGTTCTCGAGATCGAAGTGGTGGGTGATGAGCGGCATCAAATCGACCCGGCGATGTTCCACCATGGCCATCAGCCGCCGCATCCGTTCCTTGCCGCCCGGACACAGGGTCGTGACGATCTTCTGATCGGCCAGTCCCGCATAGAACGCCTGGTACGGTGCGACCAGCTTCCCCGAGTAGACGCCGAGGCTCGACAGGGTGCCGCCCGGCCGAATCGCCTTCAGCGCGTTCTCGAACGTCTCCTGCCTTCCCAGCGCCTCGATGGCAACGTCGACGCCGCGGCCTCCGGTCAGCCGTTTGATTTCCTCGACGGGATCGCAATACTCGATGTTCAGTGTCTCCGTGGCGCCCATCTGCCGCGCCACGGCCAGCCGGCTTTCATTCGAGTCGACGCCGATGACGAGCGATGCGCCTTTCAGCTTCGCCCCAAGCGTCGCGCAGAGCCCGATTGGCCCCTGCGCAAACACGGCCACGCTGTCGCCGACTTTCACGTTCCCGCTTTCGGCGCCGGACAGCCCGGTGGAGAAAATGTCGGGGCAGAGCACGACGTCCTCGTCGGCGAGACCGCGCGGAATGGGCGCGAGGTTGGCCTTCGCATCCGGCACGAGCAGATACTCTGCCCAGGCGCCGTTGATGGTGTTGCCGAACTTCCAGCCGCCCAGCGCGCCCCCGCACTGCGAGTGACATCCGTTCAGGCAGTAAAAGCACTGTCCGCACGGTGTGATCGCCCCGACGATCACGCGTTGACCAATCGTGTACAGATCTTCGAGTCCGGCGCCGAGCTCCTCGACGACGCCGACCGGCTCGTGACCGAGAATCAGACCGGGTTTGACCGGGTACTCGCCGCGGACGATGTGCACGTCGGTGCCACAGATGGTCGTCGTGGTAATGCGGATGACCGCCTCGCCGGCGCGCGGCTCGGGCCTGCGAACTTCCTCGACGGCGATTCGATCTTTGCCCTTGAACACCACGGCTCGCATCGTTCTCATGACAGTTCCTCGCTGAGCCAGTCCGTTGGCCGGCCATACGCTCCGTCCGGATGCTGCATGAGAAAGCCGCGGCGAACGAGCTCCTTCATTGCCGCCTCACACGTCGCGCAGTCGATGCCCCACAGGCGGCGGACCTGCGGGCAGGTGAGGAGCAGGCCGGGCATTTCCTCAAATTCGGCTCGAATCAGACCGATCCAGTCTGCAACTGTCGTTTCCGTGGCCATCATGGTGGAACCTCCCGCGGATGTGGCCGTGCAGAAGGCGGCCAGTGATCACATCGACGCATCAATCGCGCCAGCGTTGCGGCCCGGCGGCCTCAGGTCACCATCTCAATTTGCCAGGAATTCGCACCATTGCGCCGACAGGGCGCCCGCAGCCTGACGGATTCCCGGCAGGACGTTTCCTTCAGGCGCCGGAAATCCGCCGCGCGCGGGCTTGATGAAAAAGTGAAGGCTCTGCTCTCAAGGTTCTGGGCTCTGGGCCGCCCGAGTGTCTCGAGCGTCGGCGCCACGACCTGAACCGATGGGCCGAGAGCCCTGAGCCGGCGTTCGGAGACCTGAGCACTCTCTCGCAGGAGCGTCCTGTTTTTCTTCAGACTCGCTCCTGGGCAACGTGTGGAGGGAACCGATCTCAATCGAGCAGACGCGAGACGTGACGATTCGCCGGTGTTGTCCGACGGCGATTTCCACATGAAGGCCGACGCCGATCCAGGCTGTCCTGAACAGACCTCCACGCGCGCTGGAGCCATCTATACGCGCAGGCGTCTCCTCGCGGCACCAGGATCCGCCGTGAACGATCACGTGCTGCCGCGCGCCGTGGATGACGACGAACCGGTAGCATGAATTGCGTGTGCGGACGCTGAACATGGTGCCCGCAGCAAGCTCACGCAAGTCGATTCCTTCGCCGCTCTGAGGGCACTCGCAGTCCATGGCAGGGTTCGAACTGTGTTCCGATCGTTCAACCGTGGCTCCAGCGGATCCTTCAGTCATAAAACCTTCCTTAGTCACCACTGAGGACGCCGAGGACGCGGAGGCTGAATCCTGCGCGTCGCCCGCGCTCAGGGCGTCCCGAGCATGATCGAAGGACTACCTTGCTCAGAACACGCCGAGCGCCTCGGGCAAAGAACGGGACCTTGCCTCCGTGTCATCCGCGCTGGGAGCTTATTGCGGACGTGGCTGAACACTTCGCAACGGGTGTACCAGGGCCGATGCTGCGGTGGGGAGGATTTCTTGGACGGTGCCGGCGCATTCGGTGGGAAATATTCCGCGCGCGCCGCGAAGAATCCCCGCCCGGCATTTCCGCCGAGCGGGGAGCAGCGCGCTGCCGTTCACGAGCTGATGCGGGGCGCGTCCTTACTTCTTCTTCAGCGTGGACAGATAGGCGACGAGCCCGTCGACGTCCTCCTTCGGCAGCGTGTACGCCTTCATCTCCGGCTTGCGCGGCGCCTTGGTCTTGGCCGTCATGCCC
Organism: Acidobacteriota bacterium; assembly: GCA_046726355.1. GTDB lineage: Bacteria > Acidobacteriota > Vicinamibacteria > Vicinamibacterales > CAVVIG01 > QHWF01. The sequence goes on from JBKPAI010000024.1 coordinate 26,967, forward strand.
TTTGCATCGGTGATCCACGCGCGAATCTCGTCTTGGGACAACTTGTTGCCGACATCGTCCAGCGGTCCCTTGGCATTGCCCTTTCCGGCGATTGAGTGACAGAGCGAGCATTTCTGATCGGCATACACCTTTTCACCGCGGGCCTTCGCATCCTGCGCTGCGGCTGGCGCGGCGGCGGCAACGCTGAGGATGATCAGACCTGTTGCAATCCGTCCCATGGAGCCTCCTTCCCTGAGCAAAACCCATCAATCATACGGGCTCGCTGCAGTGCAAGGCAAAGGCCCGATTCGTGCGGCGCTCATCTGATAAACCGCGCGGAGATGAGATCTTCGGGTGGGCGTTTCCTGCTCGTTGGTCCGGCGAGCCGCTTACGACGATTGCCGTGCGCGCCTGCCGCCGGGAAGGCGCCAGGCGCCGCGGCACATCGCTTGCTCTACACCGTGTGCGCGACGCGCGACACCGCGTCCTGGCAGGAGGCAACATGGACACCGCAGTGCGTGATTTCATCGGAACGCCGGAACATCTGATCCGGATGGCGAAGGAAGGGCGGTTCGGCAAGCAGGCCCTGGTTACCTTTCTCGCCGCCGCGAAGCGTGACGCCTATCTTGCGGCGTGCGCGGCTGTTGAAAAAGAGTACACGGACGCTTGCGCCGCTTCGGGCGATCCCTGTCTCGCCGGCGGGTGCGCGGTCGAAGGCGAGATCTGCCTGCAGCCGCTTCTCGCAGCCGACATCGGTTATTTCAAGCGATGCGGCGAGGAATGGGCGAAGCTGTTCGCCGATCCGGCAAACCGCGCCGATCAGTGGCGCACCGTGTCCTGAGCGCGATTCGCGGCGAGGGGAGCGGCACAACGCAGTTTCTGAGTTGTGAGTTCTGAGAGCCTGTGAAGAAATCGGCTGCCAAATCAAACCACGAAGACCACAAAGGCCACAAAGAAGCCATCTTCTTTGTGAGCTTTGTGGTTTCCAAAGGCGCCCAAACGTGTGAATTCTTCACACGCTCTGAGTTGTGAGTTCTGATCAAGACTCACGACTCAAGACTCACAACTCAGAACTCCGCCTCAAGCCGGCCGCCGCGGCCGATCCGTCACCAGCTCCGGATGCGCGGTCCGGAACGTCTCGGCCACGTAGCAGTTCCAGCACACCGGCCTCGCCTGCCGCAAAACCTCCGGAAGCGTGTCCGCCGCCACCTCGGTCCATTGAAGAATCCCGCCGCCGCTGTCCGTGACGGCCGGGTGGTGGTCGAGGAAATCGGACGACCCGATTTCAGAGCCGCAGTAGACGCACTTCTTGCCGTCGAACCAATGCGCGGCAATCACGCCGACCGCAGACTCCGGTTGCCGTGCTTCAGGCAGACATGGCTCGTCGCAGCGCCCGCGCGAACGCCATCGAGAGCAGTCTGCCAAGCGAAGCGCCGGCCGGCCGTGACCGAGGGCCGTCAACGCCGCATGCGGCACGTCGACGCGCACGCCCGCCGGCCAGCCGGTCTCGGGGCAGGTGACGATCCGATCGCCGCGCAACCCTCGCCAGGCGAGCCAGGCGCGCCGCGCGTACCACAGCTGCCACACACCGATCGCACCCACGAACGCCGTGACAATCATTTCGGCAGCCGCCATTGGAAATCCTCCGTAATCGGCGGTGCAACGGGCGTGCCCCGGCGAGATGCCGGTTGCACGCGCGCTGTCGCCGCTGCCTGCCGGACATTCGGCACCCAGTCGTGCGCCTGCGATGCGGGTCCAGTCGATTCACACTGAGGTCGCGGAGGACACGGAGGTGCGATCCCGAAGAGAGCAGGAGTGTTCCTCCCGTCCTCCGGGTCCCCCGTGGTGTGCAATGATTGTTTCTCGGACAGACTCCTAGAAAAAAGAGCCTGACGAACGGGCGGGAGCGACCCGTTCGGCAGGCGGTGAGGCGAATTGCCGTAACACCACGGAGGACGCGGAGGAGGGGAGGAAAAATCCTTCAGGAGTGCCCCTCCGCGTCCTCCGTGGTGATTTTCTAGTGCACGTTCGCCATCGCCGCCACCGGAACGCCGTGGCCCTCCGCGTCTCCCGCAAACTGATACTCGGTCAGGATGCACCCGAACCCGAGCTCGACATTCGGCTTGGTCGTCACGGTGAACCTGGCCGCGACCGGTCGCGTCTTCGGAATGCAGTGGAACGACACGAGCTCCTCTGCCGGTCCCTTCTCCGGATCGAAGAGCCGAATGCTGGTACACGGCTCGCCCCGCGCCATTTTCGCGTCGTCGTGGACGAACAGCACGGGGCCTTGCACGATGGTGGACCCGACGAGCGTCGGCTCGGCGAGATAGGCGACCGCCCACTGCCGCGCACGCGCCGATGCGCCGTCCTGCGCGGTCAGAACGCCAGCAAACAGAAACGCTGCGACGAGAATTCGTGAGGCCATAGACTCTCCTCCCGATCCACATCCGGCAGATGCCGTCAAGCCGGCATGTGCCCCGTGACACGGAAACGCAGCAACCGGTGTGCCGGTCACGCCATCAACGGCTCGGTGCGCCGGTAGACGCCGTCGTCGGCGCGCATCAGGAACCCTTCCTGCTCGAGCAAGGCCAGCATCTCCGACGCGTGGGCGGGCGACACGCCGGCGAGGCGAGCCGCCGTGGCGGCGGATAACCGGAGCTCCGGAGCCACCAGGAACTCATGGCGAATGCGGAGAACGTCGGCTTCAATCGGTTCGGCAAGGTAGATCACGATCGGACTCTCCTGGTGGCTGAAGACATGCAATCCGCGCGGCGGCTTCACTCCGTCGCGGCGGCGGCCACGATGGCGGCACGCCAGCCTCGAGCCGCAGCCATCGGCTGCCGGAATTCCGGCAACATCGCCGCCGCGCACTGGAATCCTTCAATGACTGTGCCGCGGCCGGAGACTTGCACACTTCTGTATCATGCCGCTGCCTCCTCTCGAACACATCGTGTATGGACCGGTGCGATCGCGGCGTCTCGGTCGATCGCTCGGCGTCAATCTCCTGCCGGCAGGCATGAAGGTCTGCAACATGGACTGCGCGTACTGTCAGTACGGGTGGACGCGTCGTGGGCAGACGCCGACCGGGTCGCGTGGACGCTGGCCCATGCCGGCCGACGTCGAGCGAGCCGTTGCAGCGCGTCTTGAAATTGCTGCCCGGCGGAACGAGTTGATCGATCGCATCACCGTCGCCGGGCACGGCGAGCCGACGCTGCACCCTGCCTTCGACGACATTGCGGAGCGGCTGTGCCGTGTCCGCGACGCGGCAGCACCGGGCATCCGGCTGGCGGTGCTGTCGAATTCCACCACCGCGGCCTGGGAGGACGTGCGCCGCGGCCTGGATCTGTTCGACGAGCGCTACATGAAACTGGACGCAGGCGATCCGATTACCTACAGATGGGTCAACGGGTGCGGCACGGCGATCGCGGATGTCGTCGATGCGCTCAGCGGTCTGCGTAAGATCGTCGTGCAGGCGATGTTCGTCGCCGATGCCGCCGGGCGCGTAGACAACACAACCGAGGGTGCGGTGTGCGAATGGCTGGCGGCGCTCGAGCGGGTCCAGCCGGCCGAGGTGCACATCTACACAATCGACCGCGCGCCGGCGCTTGGGAGCCTCCGTGCCGTCGAGTCGCAGCGGCTGAAAGAAATCGCCGGACAGGTCCACGCCGCCGGGTTTCGCGCTGACGTCTTTCCCAGGAGCGTGTCGGAGAAACGGGAACACGCTCCTGGTCGGCCGGCTACGCCGGCAAAAACGGATTTGACTTCCGTAAAGAAAAATTGCGCGCGCAACGCGCTTAGTGGCAGCCCGTCTACCATTCCTCGGACGGGCTCCTAGCCGCCACGGGAGCAGTGAGGTGGCGTTTTTCTGACACGTCAGTTTCCAGTGCGAGCGTGGGACAAAAATGGGCTCTCCTCAAGCCACGGATGAGTCACGCCTCGGCTGAGTGTCGCTACTTTGTCGAAACGACACTCGAAAATGCTTTCACGACGCGCGTTCGTGACCAAAAATACTGCGTTCGGCCCGTGATGCGACGTATCGACGTTCCGGCGGAGTGGCTGCAGCGGATTCGCGGCGAGTATTCGGAGATTCCGGATCTCGGTCTGACCGAGCATCAGGCACGCCGGCTGTGGGGTCTTGATCCCGCGGTGTGCCGCGCCTTGCTCGACACGCTCGTGCGCGCGGGATTCCTGAGGCGAACGGCTCAGGGCACATACATTCGCGCCGGGCACTGACGATTGAGAGAGACGCCTCTGCGCACGCGTTCGTCGTCTAATACCGTCCGCGGCGTACGGTCGATTGCGCCGAATTCGGTCTCTATCAAACACCAAGACACCTGATCACCAGCGGCTACGTGGCAGGGCGGAGCTTCCCGCCCTTCCCAGATTGACATTCGAAGAAGGAGCCGAGATGGCGTTGAGCTGGAACATGGTGAGTGGCGTGCTGGCAGTCGTTGTCCTGAGCCTTCCGGTCGCGCTGACCGAGGGCACCTCGGTCTCGGCCCGGGGAACCGCTGCGACTGCCCAGCCGCAGGCGGCACGCTCGGCCGAGTACGTCGGTGAAGAGACGTGCCTCGGCTGTCACGAGGACAAGGCGTACAAGGGAACCGTGCACGGGATGGCCTTCAAGGAGCGCACGCCCGCCGCGACGCACGGGTGCGAGAGCTGCCACGGTCCAGGCAAGGCGCACGCGGAAAGCGGCGACCCGACGCTGATCAAACGGTTCACGCCGCGCTCCGGCGTGCTGCCGTCGGATGTCAGCGACACCTGCACGACCTGCCATAATCGCGGGTCGCACGCGCTGTGGGACGGCAGCCAGCACCATCAGCGAAACGTCGGGTGTGCGACGTGCCACAGCATCCACTCGCCGAAAGGCACGCCGCAGCTGGTGGCCCGTACCCAGATGGAGCTGTGCAGCAAGTGTCATCGCAACATCACGAACAAGCAATACCGCTTCAACCACATGCCGGTCCGCGAGGGCGGTCTCGTCTGCACGTCGTGCCACAACGTGCACGGCAGCACCAACGTCAGGCTGCTGCGGGCCGGCACGACCATCGACGAGAGCTGCAGCAGCTGCCACGCCGACAAGCGCGGGCCGTACCTGTGGGAGCACGCGCCGGTCAGCGAGAGCTGCATCACCTGCCACGACCCGCACGGGACGAACAACGACCGGATGCTGGTGAGCAAGCTGCCGTTCCTGTGTCAGCGGTGCCATGTCACCTCGCGCCACCCGCCGACCGTGTATGAGGGGTTCCTGCTGAATAACTCTTCGAACGCCAACAAAATGTTCGGGCGGGCCTGCGTCGGGTGCCATCAGATGGTGCACGGATCCAACGCACCTTCCGGCAAAGCGTTGCTGCGCTAACGACGGGACTGTCCAAGTAACGATGACATTGTGCCGCGGCGGCGCAGCCTCCGCGGCAGGTGCCAAAGAACGAGGATTCCGATGCGCAACCGAGTGGCAATGCTGAGTGCGTGGTTCCTTTTGTTCCTTCTGTTTTCCACCGCCGGCTTGGCACAAACGCCCGGGGCCGCCTCGACCCAGGCGCCGGCTCCCACACCGCCGGTGAGCGGCACGGTCGACATCGGCGGGCTGTTCACCACCACCGACGGCGACGAGGCGCGGTTCGAGCGTTATCGCGACACCCGCGACGGCCTGTTTTCGAGCTTCAGCCTGAATCGTGCGGGCAACACGTATTTGTTCGACGCCAATGCGCTTCACGTCGGCTATCGCGATCAGCGCTACAACGCGACTTACACGGGCCCTCGTGTCGACTTCAACTTCAACTGGGTGTCGCTGCCGCTCAACTTCAGCTACCTGACCGCGACGCCGTTCGTCACCAACGGCACTACGGTGACGCTGGATGACAACGCGCAGCGGGCCGTGCAGGGACCGACCTTCGCGCCCGCCGACGGAGCGGCGGTCGGCGTACCGTGCGCGCCGGGCGCACCGCCGGCTGCGTGCGGCAACGCGGCGCAGGCGGCGCAGGCCAAGGCCAACCGGTCGATCTACAACACGCTCGCCAACCCGTTCGACCTCCGCTACCGCCGCGACACGGCGGCGTTCAACGTGAACTACGAAGCCACGAAGACCATGGACATCGACGGCAGGTTCACCTCGGTAAAGCGGGACGGGCAGCAGCCCTGGGGCGCGTCGTTTGCGTTCAACAACCAGGTCGAACTGTCGCAGCCGATCGATCAGCGCACCAACGATGCGACCATCGGTGTGTCGTGGCGGAATCCTACGTCGATGCTCCGCCTCGGCTGGGACGGATCGTGGTTCCACAATCAGAACGAGAGCCTCGTCTGGGACAACCCCATCCAGATTTCCGATTTCAGCAACGGCCTGGTCCCGCCGAATGGCCCTTTCGATCCGAGCGGCTACAGCAACGGCAACGGCCCGGCGCAGGGACGCGAGGCACTGGCGCCGAGCAACGTGATGAACGTGTTCAGCGCGACCGGCGTGTACAAGATCCCGGGCCGGACCACGATCAACGGCACGGCACAGTTCACCGATCAGACCCAGGATGCACAGCTGATCCCCTGGACCATCAACTCAGTGATCAACAATTCGGCGGCTGTGCTGGCCGCGTTCCCCCACCTGGAGCGGCTGCCCCGGCCGACCGCCCAGGCCGAGGCCAAAGGCCTCAACGCGCTCCTGAACCTGAGTTCGCGTCCGGGGCGTCTGGTCAACGTCACCGTCCGCTACCGCTTCAACAAGCGCGACGTTCAGACGCCGATCTTCGATGCGACTGAATACGTGCGGTTCGATGCCGTGCCGGAGGAGAATGAAGAAGGGTTTTCGCCGCAGTTCGATACGACCCGCCACATCCTCGACGCGAACGTCTCGTTCACGCCGGCACACGCCGGCACGGTGCGCGTCGGCTACGGCCACGAAGCGGTCGCCCGGCATGGCCGCGGATTCAGCGACGTCGGCGAGAACATTTTCCGCGCCTCCTACGACGCCTATTCGAACCGGTACGTCTCGGTCCGGGCGACCTTCGACTACGGACGCCGCCGCGGCGAAGGCTTCGTCGAAGCCGAGTCCGGGAACGACGAAGCGGATGTGATCGTCGGGCCTGGCGGCACTCAGCCGACGCTCCGCTACTACGACGAAGCGGACCGGAACCGCACGCGCGGATCGCTCCTGTTCAGCGTCATGCCGCAGGACTCGGTCGACGTCTATTTCCAGATCGCGGCCGGCCAGGACGAATACCTGCCCGACACCTCGGCGCCGGTGAGCCGGCCGGGCGAGCTGTTCGGCCTGCATGAATCGACCGTACGGAGCTGGAACGTCGGCGCCAGCTACCACCCGACAGCCGTCGTGAGCGTCGGCGTGAACTACGGCCGCGACCGCTACGGATCGTTCCAGGTCTCGCGCAATGCCAACCCGCCGCCAGACCCGACCTGGACCGATCCGAGCCGCAACTGGACGCTCGACAACGACGACAGGACGAACAACCTGAACGTCTTTCTCGATCTGCTGCGCGCGGTCCGGAACACCGACATCCGTTTCGGGTACGACTACAGCGACTCAGACAATTCGTTCGTGCACGGCGGCCCGCGTGTCGCCGGCCTCGCCGCGATCGGCCAGTTCATCCCGCTCCCGAATGTCACCAATGCGTGGCATCGGCTCAACGCCGATGTCCAGTACCTCGTGACCAGAACGGCGGGAGTCGGGATCGGCTATTACTTCGAGAAGCTCGACGTCGCCGACTTCAACACCGTCGACACCAGCGGTCCGGTCGGTTTCGCACCCGCGACGGGCGTTCCGCGCCTGGATTACCTCGGCGCGCTGACGCTGGGGTACGGCAACCGGCCGTACACCGGTCATTCCGTGTACGCGCGAGTGCTCTATCGGTTCTGAAATGCTCTCGTTCGGAGAAGGAGTCGATCGATGGTGAGCAAAGGGCGTCAGACGGTGATGATTGCTGCCTTCTCGCTGGGGTTTGCGGCACTGGCCTCGGCTCAGGATGCCAAGATCGTGAAAGGCGAGAAGGTCTTTACCGACCAGAAGTGCACGCTCTGTCATTCAATTGGCGGGCACGGCAACGCGAAAGGTCCGCTCGACGACGTCGGTAGCAAACTGAACGCCGACGAAATCCGGCAGTGGATCACCGACACGAAGGGCATGGCGGCAAAGACGAAGGCGACGCGGAAACCGGAGATGAAGCAGTTCAACCTGCCGAAGGACGATGTCGACGCGCTGGTAGCCTACCTGCAGACGATGAAGAAGAAGTAAGGTGGTTGGGGCCAGGTAACGGCGCCATCTGACGTATGCCAGCAGATAGCCCGCCAGATTTCAACCGACGAACCTTTCTCGACGCCCTGCTGGCGACCGGGTTCGTGTCGACGGCGATTGCAATCGCATACCCGGTCTCGCGATTCCTGATTCCTCCCGCGAGCGGCGAACCGGCCACCGCCAGTGCCGTCGCCGGCCGCGCTTCGGCGCTGCGGCCGAACTCCGCCGCGATCTTCAAGTTCGGCAGCAAGCCCGGCATCGTCGTCCGCACGCCGGACGGCGAGCTGCGGGCGTTCAGCGCGGTCTGCACCCACCTCGATTGCACCGTGCAGTTCAAGGCGGACACGTCACAACTCTGGTGCGCCTGTCATAACGGCACCTACGACCTCGGCGGAAATGTCGTCTCCGGGCCGCCGCCGCGCGGCCTCGAGACATTCAAGGTCAATGTCCGCGGCGAGGGCGACGATGCGGAGATCGTCGTGTCGAGAGCGTGATCCCCGAGGTGGTCGCCTGGCTCGATGAACGTCTCGAGCTGACCGACCTGCGCCATTTTGTCGCCGAGAAAGGTGTGCCGGTCCACGCGCAGAAGGTCTGGTATTACCTCGGTGGCATGACGTTGTTCCTGTTCGCCGTGCAAGTCTTCACCGGCATTCTGCTGCTGCTCTACTACCGTCCGAGCGCCGGCGAAGCGTACGAGAGCGTCCAGTTCATCGTCACGCAGGTGCAGTTCGGGTGGCTGATTCGCAACATCCACAGCTGGTCGGCGAATCTGCTGATTGGCCTGGCGTTCGCGCACTTCTTCAGCGTCTTTGTTCTGAAATCGTATCGAAAACCGCGGGAGCTGACGTGGGTCAGCGGCGTCTTCCTCCTGTTCCTGATGCTCGGCTTCGGTTTCAGCGGCTACCTGCTGCCATGGAACGAGCTCTCGTTCTTCGCGACAAAAGTTGGAACCGGGATCGCCGGCGCGGTCCCGGTCGTCGGGCACTTCACCCTGCGACTGCTGCGTGGAGGCGACGATGTGACCGGCGCGACGCTGTCGCGGTTCTACGGTCTGCACGTCGCCGTGCTGCCGGCGGTGACGACTGCGCTCCTCGCGCTCCATCTCCTTTTGGTGCAGCGGCAGGGTATGAGCGTGCCGCTCGGCGTCGAACGCCGGTTGAAACCGGGCGAACGGTTACGCCAGATGCCGTTCTTTCCGAACTACATCCTGCGGGACGTGCTGGCGTGGTACGTGGTGCTCGCGATCCTCGCCGCGCTCGCAGCGTTCTACCCATGGGAGTTGGGGACGAAGGCCGACCCGTTCGCAGTCGTGCCGCCCGGCATCCGGCCGGAATGGTATTTCCTCGCCATGTTTCACACGCTGAAACTGCTGCCGAGCCATATCCTCGGGTTCGAAGGTGAGCAGATTGGCGTCGTCGTGTTCGGACTCGCTGCGCTGTTCCTCGTTCTGGTGCCGTTCCTCGATCGCCGCGCCAGCCAGGGGAGGCCGAGTCCGGTGTTCACCACCCTGGCGCTTGTCGGGTTGCTGTATCTCGTGTCGTTCACGATCATCGGCCGCTATGCCAAGTAGAGGATGCCGATGAGCGGCAGTCGTGCGTGCCGCCGGCTGGCGGTCGCGTCATTCGTGTTCGGCGCCGCGACCATGCCGGCGCGCGCCGCGGCCCAGGCCGCGCCGGCCGCGAGCTCGTGTCGCAGCTGCCACGCGGCACAGGCGGATTCCCGTCTCGCGGCACCGGCCACCTTGTTCGCGGCCCCGGACATCCACCGCGAGAGCGGCTTCGCGTGTATCGACTGTCACGGCGGTGATGCGTCAGCCGCCGACAAGGCCGGTGCCCACGACGCCGGCCGCGGGTTCAAGGGAAAGCCGCGCGGCCAGGCGGTGATCGCGACTTGCGCGCGCTGTCACAGCGACGGCGAGCTCATGCGCCGGTTCGCGCCGCGCCAGCGCATCGACCAGGCGACTGAATATAGCACCAGTGTCCACGGGAAACTGCTGGCCAAAGGCGACGCCAACGTTGCCACCTGCGTGAGCTGTCATGGCGCACACGGGATCCGCCGCGTCAGCGATGCAAAGGCGCCTGTGTTTTCGACCAACGTGGCGGCGACCTGCGCCGGCTGCCACGCCAACGCGGCGCACATGAAAGGCTACACGCTCCCGAATGGTTCGCCGATGCCGACGAATCAGCTGGCCGACTACCAGAAGAGCGTCCATTATCGTGCCCTCACGCAAGGGAACGATCTTTCGGCGCCGACCTGCAACGACTGCCATGGCAACCATGGTGCCGCGCCACCCGGTGTGGGAACCGTCGCCAACGTCTGCGGGACCTGCCATGCCGTCTTCGCTCAGAAATTCGACACCAGCGTGCACAAGCAGATCTTCGACAAAGGCTGCGTCGAGTGCCACAGCAATCACGCGATTCTGCAGCCCTCGGACCAGATGCTCGGCACAACGGGCCACGGCATCTGCGCTCCCTGTCACACCCCCGGCGACAGGAGCGACAAGGGCAGCGTCGCAGCCGAGGCGATGCGCGGCGACATCGAGCGGTTGAAGTCAGAGATCGATCAGTCGCGTGCGTTGATTGACCGCGTCAAGAACGCCGGCATCGAGGTCAGCGATCAAGAGCTCGCGCTGCGCGAGGCGGGGACGAAGCTGACGCTCGCGCGCACCGAGATGCACGCGTTCGATCCGCGGCTGCTGGCGCCGATTGTGACCGACGGATCCAGGATTGTCGCCGGCGTCGACCGCGCCGGACACAACGGCGTGGCCGAATTGCGCTATCGGCGGCGCGGCCTCGCGTGGTCGCTGGCGGCGATCCTGCTGGTCGTCGTCGGCCTCGTTCTCAAAGTGCGGCAAATTGATCGCCGCATCGACAACGGAACAGGTCTATAAATGCCGACGGCACCACCCTGCCCGATCCGATCTTGGTCGCGCGCGGCTGATCTACCGAAACGGACCGCCACAATCAGTGGCTGATCCGGCGATCGTGTTGATGTGGACCCTCAGCTGAATGAAGCGCATGTCAGCATTCAATTGGTCAACGAACAACGCAGCCGGACGCGGCCGGATATAAACTGGCAGCAGCTGCCGTTGAACGGCAATGTCACCGCAGCAACGCATCGCCTGCAGTCCCGTCCGATCATCAGGCCTTATTCAGCCGTTCGGCGCTTTCGTCGCGATCGCTTTCGAGCCGACGCCGCATACGCCCCCGGCGTCATGCCGAACCTTCGCTTGAACGCCGAGAAGAAGTTCTTCTTGCTCCGATAACCGACCAGGAGGCTGACCGCGTCGATCTTGATTCCCCGTCTGATTGCCGCCGCCGCGTGATCCAGACGCACCTGCACGAGATAGTCGTGAACGCCGACCCCGAGCTCAAGTCGGAACCGCCGGCCCAGGTGCCGCGCATCTTTCTTCAGCTGCGCCGCGAGAACATCGAGCGTCAGCGGCTCGAAATACCGCTGCTCGATTGCCCGAAGGATCTGCTGCACAGAAACTGACAGACCGTCACGCATGACTTACTAGATCCTGGGGGCTTCGCCCCCGCGGCCCCCCACGCCTTCGCGCGCGGGGCCCCGTTGCCCCGCTCCGCTCCGGCGGGCGCGCCGGTGGCGCGCCAAAGCCGTGCGTGCCCGGCAAACTTGATTCGTTTGTACGTGTTCAGATAGGTGCGAACACGGCCTGCCGCGGCACGGATGTCAACTGCTCATTCGCGTCAGATCCGTCCGCTCCACGCCGCGGGCGCAGCCGCCGGGTTCGGCCGATCTTCGGCGAAGCTGCCCACGATCGGCCTCACGCTCCTGACGAAGTCCGGCCAGCGCATCGCGATCGCTCCGGTATGGGTCCCGCCCTCGAACACGATTTGCGGCTCGCCGGCGAGCGCAACGTCGACGAATACCGACTGCCCGTAGATCGGGCCGAGCGGCGGCATCGCGCCCAGTTCGCACTCGGGGAACAGCAACGGCAGCTCGCTTTCGTGCGCGAGGCGGATTTCACGGCCTCCCGCCAGGTCCAGCAGCTTTTCGAGATTCACCATCATCGTCGCCGGCAGCACCGCCTCGATCGGTTTGCCGTCGACGAAGCAGACGACGACTTTGGCCCAGTCGCGGCCTGGAACGTGCGTTGCCGCGGCCTCCTCCTGCGCGGTGAACGCCGCGCGATGAGGAACGACCATGTACGGCACGCGCGCGTGCTGCAGAAACGTATGAATGGACGACGCCTCTCGCATACGCCCCTCCTTGTGTAGGCTCTCCAGGCTGCAACGCAATCGCAATACCGCGCGAAAACAACAGGAGAGAGCGCGATGTGTGCGGCACGCGGGGAGGCGGTGCCGGAAACGCGGCGCGCGGGCCGGCCCTCGGTTCGCGAGGCGCCGCCGGGCGGTCGTGGATGCGGCGAGATGCCGAAATTCCGTGAACGGGCGCGCGACACCGTGCAGATGTGACGACTTCTTGTTACTCGAAGGCGGCTGGCAGCGAGCCTTACCTCACGAGGCGTGGCCAAGTCGTTTATTTTCCATTGTTTACGGACACGACACAACATACTCACGAGCTGGCAACCAGATTGCCAGGGAACTCAGCCAGACTGGCCTCGGCCACAGGTTTTTCAGCTCGCGACATGACGTTGCACGTGGGCCCACGAGCTGCCGGCCTCGTCAGTCCCGCATCGGGTCACGACCTCTGTGCACTGCGTCTTCTACGACGCCTGGGCAGCGTGAATGCCGGAAGTGAGGAAGGCCATGCAACGTTCACGTCGTGAGTTCCTTCAGACTGTCGTCGCCGCGGGCGCCGCATCAATGGTGCCGTGGCGGCGCGCGTACGCGTACACGACGCCCGGCAATCCAGTCCCGGGGCGGAGCTGGCCAGGCATCGCAAAGTTCCGGACCACCCTTCGCGGCATCGGTCCTGGCGGCATTCCCGTGGCGCTCAGCGACGGGACGACCGCGACGGGCGCCGTGCACTATACGCTGGATGTGAGTGAATTCGTCGATCGCCTTCATCCTGCGCTCGATCCGACGAGGCTCTGGGGATTCAGCCCGTCGGTGGCCCTGGGTGACGGCCCATACCCGAAGCGCCACCTGGGAGGCATCATCGTGGCGCGCAAGGGCACGCCGACCCAGCTCACGGTGACTAACCGGCTGCCTCCGGACCACATTCTTCCTGTGGATGTCGGCATCCCGTCGATCGGCGGCTTCCCGGAGGTGCTCGGCCGCTACGGCGGCAGCGGCTACAACGCGATTGCCACCCACCTGCACGGCGGGTTCGTCCCGTGGCCGAGCGACGGCGGGCCGATGGCCTGGTACACGCCCAACGGCAATTCCGGTGAGAGCTTCATGTTCGAGTTCATGCAGGCCCTCAACCCCGCTCTGCGGCGGGGCCAGGCGGAGTATTACTACCCGAACGCCCAGAGCGCGCGCATGATGTGGTACCACGACCACGCGCACGAGATCACCAGGCTGAACGCGTATGCGGGGATCGCCACCGCCTACCTCATTCGCGATCACGCAGAGGACAACCTGGTTGATCTCGGTCTGCCAGAGTACGTCGAGAACGGCGGACGCGAGATCCCGCTCGTCGTCCAGGACAAGGTTTTCGTTGGTCCCGACATCGCGATCGCCGATCCGACGTGGGCGGCGGTGACCACCGCCAAATCGCAGAACGTCGGGAGCCTGTGGTACCCGCACGTGTATGCGAAAAAGGAGTTCAGGTTCACCGGCAACACCTTGATGCCGGACCCGTCGTGCGTGCCCGAGATGTTCGGGGACACGATGCTGGTAAACGGGACGGTGTTCCCGGCGGCCACGGGTGAAGCAGTTGTGCTGACGCGTGTGCCGCCAGCGCGAGGATGACGAGCGCACTCCACACCGCATGGCGAACAGAGGGTTTCATGGTGTCGCACCTCAGGAACCTGAGATGCAAGTCCGTTGGGGTCGAGTGTCGTGCGGAACTGACTGACTCAATGGGACGGCTGCCGGACTCCC
>JBKPAI010000025.1:0-45883 GCA_046726355.1 Acidobacteriota bacterium
CGGCGTGCGCGCACGCGCGCGACTGGCTCGGGCGGCCATATGTCGGCATATTGCATCCAGGCGATCGTCATGCGGAAATCCTGTTCGGGCTGCTGGAAGGGCTCGGCACAGCCGGAAACCTGACGACCGATGCGCACCTCGGGGCGCTGGCGATCGAGCATCAGGCGGAGCTTCACTCTACGGACACTGACTTCGCGAGGTTTGCCGGCCTCAAGTGGACCAATCCAATCGAATGAGGGCGCATCGAGCCCCGACCGGGGCCCGTAACGGTCGGTTGGTCGGACGCAAACCGCGGCCGTGCCCTCACCGGTAGTGTCCGGCTTCAGACCGAACATATCCGCTGAGCGCGCCAAGAGGCACTGGTTCCCCATCGACCGTCGCCGGTTAGCGATCCCCGCGGTCACACTCACCCGGCACCAGCGATGACTACTCCATCCGCCGGAAGCAAATCTGGCCCGACGGCTTCCACCAGTAGTAAAACGAAAGCCCTCGTGGGCGACAGAATCCGTCGCTCCAGAGCCCGCCGGTCCTTGATGCTTCCGGCCCCTGCCAGGAGTTCGGCGGTGACGACCACAGTACTGAGGTAGAGCCCCGGCGCTGCCCACGCACAAAATTCGGTGAATGCGGCCGCCGCCGCATCGGTCCGGGACGCGTCCACAAAGCAGTTAACTGGGCATCGACAGGGAGCCGCCCGGCCGCGCTGCCCGCCGCCGGGCCACGTGAGGTCATGGCCCGGGAAAACACCCTGTCGGAGTCACCGATTTCGGGCTGACGCGCGGCAGGTCCGCACGAACGGCAACGAATGAGAGCGGTGTATCGACGTCGATTCGATAACCGTGCTCCTGCAGCCACTCTGACGTCCCCCTGGAAAATCCGTACGACAGCCACACGTACTCCGGCTTCAACCGCTCCAGCGCCTGGAATCCTTCCGGCCGGCCGAAGGCGATGTCGTACTGCTCCTGCAGCGTCCGCATGCTGTACACGGTCTCGCGCCGGCCGTCGGTCGAGACCTTCAGACTCGGCGACAGGTGCCAGATGGCGTACTCTCCCCAGTTGAACCACGTGACGAGGCGGCCCCTGGCTCCTGATTCCTTCAACGCCTCGGCGGCCACAACATCGGGGTCGGCAAGCCCTTCGATGGCGATGCATCGCGGAATGGCGCCGGCCACGAGCGATGCGGCCACTCCAATGACGAGGATCGCTCCGTCGACTAGGGTCCTCTCCCGCGGCGGCGCTGTATCGGCCGCCGCGGGCGGGAGCCGCGCCCCCAGCAGGATCACGGCCGCCTCGATGAACATCGGCACCAGCCGGCTCACCGTGAACGAGGCGTACGCCAGCATCGCGACAACGGCGAGCACGGGAGCCGGCGGCCGTCCGCGGCGCCACCAGACGAGGCCAACGAATGTGACGCCGCACAGCCACTGAGCCGTCTTGCCGAACGATTCGCGCCACACCGGCGCCCACTCGGAGATATCGACGCGCGACATGCGAACCGTCGAGGCGATGAACTCCCACAGGTGCCAGCCATACGGGTTCAGCAGCGTTGCCACGATACTGAGCGCTGCTACTGCTACGAGCACTTTGATCGGTCGCGGCCGCTCGATCTGACCAGGGCGGGGGACGGAGCCCCGCATTAGTTCGAACATCTCTCCGGCGCACCACGCGAACAGCACGCCGAGGCCGACAATCCAGCCGCCGTGCGTGTTCACCCATACGATGAAGAGCAGCGGCACTGCGAAGAGATGACGTCTCGACGTCAGGATCTGGCACAGCGCCGCAAACAAGACGAGCGTCCAGAGCTGCGGCCGTAGCGTCCACGCGATCGACAGCGTTCCCCAGACAGCCAGTGCCAGTGAGGGCCAGCGCACGAGGTCGGCGGCATGTCCGAGCGCCCTCCACATGACCGCGCAGGCTGCGGCAGCCAGCAGCGCCTTCAAGAGCATCAGCCCCCACGAGCCGGCTGCCGCGTACGCGGCGCCCATCACCACCTCGCTGAGCCACTCGTGGTTCACCCACGGCACGTCCTGGGTAAAGGAATACGGATCGGTGGCGGGGATTGTGCGATCTCGCAGGATGTCCAGTCCGAACCTGACGTGACCCCACAGGTCGGGATCGGCGACCGTCTTCAGAATGGCGAACGAGAGGAAAATCCAGGTAATCGGCCGGGCTGCGGCGTAGACAGGAAACGTGCGGCTGGTCTTTCCACGTATGGGCTCGCCGGGCATTCCTTTCAGGATTGTAGTGAAGCCGTGACCAGTGGCAACAATGGCATTGTCAAACCATCAAGGACCGCCCTCTGACTGGCTGGTATCCATCACGAGGGCCGGCGCACTCGATGCCCCGGCCGAAATCACCAGCAGGAACGCAGACCCGCTGAGAACGCTGAGAATCCTCGGGAAAAAGATTCTGTGTTCTGCGTTGTCGTGCTTTTTCAGGATCCTGCTCTCCTGATGACTCCCGACATTGCGCCCGTTCAGCAGTGGGTTCGACGTCCTCGCGTTGCTACTGGACCGTGACCTGCACCTCGACCCACCCGGAGCTGCCAGCCGCATTTTCCGAACGCACGTGGTAACGGTACGATGCGGAACGGGTGAGTGACGAAGCAGGATCGAGCCAGGTGGTCGAGTTTGCCGCCACAGTCACGTCGGACGTCGACGAGTAGGTGCAGGTGACTGTGCTGCCCTTGCCGGTCACCTGACAGCGTTGAATCCGGAACCGCGTTTCGTTATCGGAGCTATCAACCCACGTCAGCCTCACGCCCTGCAACGCCTTGTTTTTTCCGGCGCCCGAGTACTGGACCGCGGCCGTCAGACTAGATGGCGCAGCCGGTGGCGCGTTGATCGTCACCGCGACCGTCGCCATGTTCGAGTTGATCGTTCCATCGTTGGCCACGAACGTGAACGTGTCCGTACCGCTCGTGCCGGCGTTGGGTGTGTAGACGAACGCGCCGGTCGACGGGTTCGTGATGGCCGCCGTACCTTTCGTCCCGCTGGTCACGAGAGCGAAGGTCAGCTGATTGCCATCGACGTCGCTGGCCCCGAGGGTTCCGTTGACCGGGGTGCCGGCCGTCGTGGTCCATGTGCCGTTCTGCGCAACAGGAGCGTCGTTCACCGATGTCACCGTGATCGACACGGTAGCCACAGTCGCGTCCTCACCATCTTCGGCTTCGTACGTGAAGCTGTCCGGACCGTTGTAGTCCGGCGACGGCGTATAGGTGAAGGAGCCGTTCGCGGTCAGTTTCAGCGCTCCATGTGTGGGCCCGGTCATCAGCACGGCCGCCAGGGTATCGGCGTCCGCATCGCTGTCGTTGGCCAGGACGCCCGGCCCGCCGACCGTCAGCTCCGTATCTTCAGGCGTGCTGTAGCTGTCGTCCCTGGCCACGGGCGGAGTATTCAACGTGACGCGAAAGACGACGCCGTTACTGGTCGTGTTTGGTCCGCCTTCCGATGTCGTGCCATGGAGGCTCCCATCATTCGACTCGATCAATCCCGCCAGTGGATAAGCGCCATCGACACCGTTGAAGTGATGCAGGGTCGTCAGCGTTCCCGCCGGGATCGACCCGGTCGCGTCCAGCCTGAATATCGTGCCGAGGCCGTCGTTCCCACCAGCCGGCGTCATGCCGTAGAGCCTCCCGTCGCTCGCCTGAATCAGACCCGCCTGCGGGTTGGCGCCGTCACCGTAGGAAAAGTGATGCAGCGTGGCCACCCCCGTGGCACCGATCGTAAAGACCGTCCCCTGTCCGTTCGCGCCGCCCGAGGAAGTCGTGCCGTAGAAGCTCCCGTCGCTCGCCTGGATCAAGCCGGCCAACGGATAAGCGCCATCGACACCGTCAAAGTGATGCAGGGTCGTCAGGGTCTCACCCGCATCCAGCTTGAACACCGTCCCGAATCCATACGTTCCGCCACCCCATGTCGTGCCGTAGAAGCTGCCGTCACCCGCCTGGATCAATCCCGCCTCCGGGGAAGCCCCGTCGCCATCGGAGAAGTTATGCAGCGTCGTCAACCCTTCCGCCGCACTGATCTTGAAGATCGTGCCGACCCCGAACGCGCCGCCCGACGATGTCGTGCCGTAGAAGCTCCCGTCAAGCGCCCGAATCAGTCCCCTGTGCGGGTAGGCGCCGTCCTCCAACGAGAACGCATGCAGCGTCGTCACCATCCCCGCCGCATCCATCTTGAAGACTGTTCCGAATCCGGTGGGACCATAGGTCGTCGTGCCGTAGAAGCTCCCGTCACTCGTCTGGATCAGTCCACCGCGGGGGAACGCGCCGTCGCTGCACGTGAAGCTATGCACGGTCGTCACCGTCCCCGCCGCATCCACTTTGAAGACTGTCCCGCATCCGGATGCGCCGCCATAATACGTGGTGCCGTAGAAGCTTCCGTCAGACGCCTGGATCAATCCCGCGAGAGGGTAGCCGCCATTCGGACCCTGTGAGTCGACGACCGCCACAACTTCGTAGGCAGCCTGGGCGTGCGCCGCCGACGGAACACCGAACGCGGCGAGAACGATCGCCAGCCGCGCGGGCCAGGATCCGCGGCTGACGAAGGAGCCTCGCTTCTGGACGACAGCAGGAGTGCTCGTGAGCTCAGGGACACTGTACATTGTGATCCTCATCGGTGAGGCGCTGCTTGAAAAGGAAATGAGCCGGCGCGGAAAGCTGCGAAATTGAGCTGTCGCCTGAGCGCCTCGGCGCGATCAGACCTGCAGGAGCCATACCGGGTTTGCTGCACCATCCTGCACAATCCAACCTGGCTCTTTCACGCACGCTACGGCTTCAGAACGAAAACCGTTCGTGACGGCACGTTGTGGTACACGACGCCGCTGACATCGCTGCCGGCGACGTCAGACGGCGGGCGCTGATCGAGGGTTCCGGCGGGCGCCCACTCAGACGGACGGCGCTCCGGAAAGATCAGAAAGCGGCGGCCGATGAAATTGAAGACGAGTGCCAGTCCCGACGCCAGCGCTTTCGAGAGCATCGGCGGCAGCCCCGCGGCGATAAAGGTGATCGTGGTGACGAGATCCACACCCGCGACGCCGGCAACGAGGGCGCCGTAGGAGCCGAGCTCGGTCCATCTGGACCATGTGGGGCGGCGCCGGAACAGCACCAGGGTGCACAGCCAGTAGTTCAGAATCGCGGCGGTGACGAACGCAGCCGGCGCGGCGACCCACGCTGGTGCGAAGTTCGTGAGCCCGCCGAAGAGGAGCAGGTTGGCGACGCCGCACAATCCACCGACGAACACGTACGCGGCGAATTGCAAGGGCAGCGGGGCGTGCGGCAGGTTGTACCGGATGATGCAGTAGAGCGCCCGGAAGCCGTCCTTCGCGCCTATTTTCTTTCCTTCTTCATAGGTCCGGCCGGCATAGGAAATTCCGACCTCGTAGATTCTCAGGCGTCTCCGGGCGATCTGCGCGATCACCTCAGGCTCGAAGCCGAAGCGCGTTTCGCGCAACGCGAGGCTCTGCAGAACCTCCCGTCTGAACACCTTGTAGCAGCTCTCCATGTCGGTCAGGTTCAAGTCCGTGAACATGTTCGACAGGAGCGTCAGAAAGCGGTTGCCGACCGAATGCCAGAAGTAGAGGACACGGTGCGCATCGCCGGCGAGGAATCGCGAGCCGACGACGACATCGGCTCTGCCGTCGGCGAGCGGACCGAGCAGGCGTTTCAGGTCCTGGGGGTCGTATTCAAGATCCGCATCCTGGACTGCGACGAAGTCGCCCGTCGCCTCACGAAACCCCGTGTGCAGCGCGGCGCCTTTCCCCTGATTGACAGCGTGCCGGAGAACCCGTACCTCCGGATAACGTGCCGCGACCTCGAGCGCCACGTTCGCAGTGCCGTCGTGTGAGGCGTCGTCGACGATGATGATTTCGAGCTCGAGATTGTCGTCCGCGATCGCCAGCACTCGTTCGATGCAGGGACGGAGCGACCGCTCCTCGTTATACGCGGGAACGACAATCGAAAGTTTCAGCACCAGACCAAAGCCCTCTTCGTACGTATGTCAGCCTGGCAGCGGAAGAGCGGTCTTTCGCCGCGGCACCCGGCGAGACAGATTGGTTCGTCAGGCCACGGTGCAAAGCAGGTACCGATGCGAATTCCCGAGCACTCTGAGATCGCATCCGGTCGCCTCCGGAAACGATTCGACCGTCTGGAAGCTGGTTTTCTGGGGCCGCGCAGATGTTCTTCTCGCGCGTGACAGATATTCTCGTTGCACTGACAAAAGGGAACCAGCGGGGCGAAGAAATGCGCCCGGCACCGCTGAATTCGATCGGCCCGGTCACGAGTGCCGTTTCCTTTCCACGCGACTCGTGAGAGATTGAATCGCTCACGAGGCAACGGACGGCGACGAACGGAATTCTCGCATCGCTTCTACGGGTGTAGCATTTCTGCCGGCGTTTGCGCTCCGCAACGCCGTCTGCGTTCGCTTTCGTGTACCGATGGAGGCGTCGATGAGTCGGAGGCTGGTGGCCCTCGCTTTAGTGCTGGTGATGGTGACAATCCCCGTTGTGCCTGCCGCTCAGGTCGCGACGACTCCGACTGCAGCGTGTCATGTCACCGACGGGGCATTCACGAGCTGCCCGAGCGGGGACATGGAATGGGGTGACGTCGAGCCGCTCTCGTTTGTGTCCAACAGCTTCATGTACGCGAACCAGGATGCTGCACGAACGGCCCTGTTTCTGATGTTCGACTATCCGGCTCGCACGACACCGATTGGCCCTAATCAGGCAGTCCGCATCAGTTTCGACACGATGGGACGAGCGGGAAGCGCGCCGAGATTCGAACGGCACGACATAGACATCTTCGGCGACGGCCGCGTCCAGGTATTCGTTTTTGGCCAGGCTGTAACGCCGAACGGCATCGCCGCCGCCATCGGATTCGGTCCATCCCCTCATTCGACAGTTCCTCACGTGAGAGCGGAATTGCAGGTCCCATTCGGCCCTGGAGGCGTCACACCGGATCCGCTGTTCTGGTCCAGCACTCTGCCACCGCCGCCCCCGCTGCTTTTTCCATCGCCAGACCCAACCGGGAAGACCGTGCCCTTCATCGGGTCCATGAACCAGTTGGCCGACCGATATGCTCACATCGCGTCGGTGATGGTTGCGGCTGCGGACCTGTGTACCGGGCTCACCCGCTCGCCTGCATGTGCCGTCTTCGTGCCGACTGGTGCGGTCTTCGCTGACGCGTCAGTTCGAGTACGGGCGCTCGCGACCGACGCCACGGATCCCAATTTCAGAGTTGTCGTCCAGCCGGTCGTGCGCTCATTGTCAGTACAGCCACTCAGCGCAGGGCAGGGACTTACGCAACAAGAGGCCGATGCCCTGAACGCGCTGCTTGGAAACGTGGAAGAGTCGATCGCCTTTGCCGAGGCAACTTTCGTGTCAGCGAGTCGAGTGCAGGGCGCGAAGAGTGCTGGCGATACGCTTTCGGAGCGCCAGCAGAGGGAAGCCGTCCGCCGGTATGCGCTGAATTTGGCCACACGGCTCGACGCCCAGGCTTCCTTCCTCGACGCCGTAGACGATGCGTTCAGGTCAGCTGGAATATTTTTCTCTTTCACTTCGAGCGACATCATCAATTTCCAGTCCGACGTGCTCGCCGGCGGTCTCCCGCCAGAATTCACCCAGGCGCTTACCGAGTTGGGCGCCGACGCGGCAGCGCAGCATGAGATCAGCGTATCGATCGTCACCGGCGACAGCGACTCCATCGCTACGCTCGGGCTGGGCATATTTCCCGGCGCGGTATCGGACCCATCGACAGGCGCCGCACTGCGTGAAGCGGCCATTGGTTTGAAGCAGTTTGCCGCCATGGTCGCCGCAACCGGTTTGAAGCCCGCTCTCAACGTGACGCTGCACGGAGACTACGTGGCGGCGGGTGTGGGTCTCAGAGACAAAACGGCCGCCAATATCTCGCTTTCAAGCCTGCCGCCCGGAGGCAACGTCGTGCAGGCGCTTCTTTATTGGGGAATGCTGGCCAATGGTGAAGGTTCGTCATTGAGCCATCTGAACTTCAACGGCAATCCGATCGCCGGCGACAGGGTCGGCAGCGGACGTGACACTTGTTGGGAACGCAGGCTTAGTTTTGTCTATCGAGCCGACGTCACGCCGTTCGTGACCGGGAACGGGACGTACGCATTGACCGGCGTGGCGTCAGGCGGTGGCATCGTGCTCGCCCAAGGCGCATCGCTGGTGGTCCTGTACGAAAGAGCCGGAGACCCGGTGAAGACGATCATTGCCCATGATGGCGATATCGTGTTTGTTCCACCGTCTGGTGCATCAACCACCACGATCACCAGCTTTCTGGCGGCCACTCCCGTTTCGGCAACGACCAGCTTCATCGTCGGTGACGGTCAGCCTCAATTCGCCGAACGCGCATCCTTCACCGGAAGTGCTGGAACACTCGCATTGACGAACCCCTTCGTCGGTGGGGACGGAGCGCACTGGGATACAGACACCGTGGATGTGTCTTCGCAGGTCGGTGCTGGAAGCACAGTGAGCAGCGCAGAAATACGCTTCGAGGTTGATTGCCTGATGTGGGCAGCGCAGATGTTCTCGGTTGCCACCAATTCACCCGTCACACTGCCAAAGCTGGCCACCGCGGCACTCGTCGAAGCAAATGAAAGCGGCAAGACGACGATTAACCTCAGGGGCGTACGCGCAGAAGACGCGCTTTCACTCGAGGAGCGTGTGAGAGCCGTGGTCATCGACAGGGTGATCGAGAACCCGAGTTTCGATGCCGCCGAGTTCACGCGTCAAATCCTCGCTGGACTCGTGGCAGACGGCCAGCTTTCACAGGAAGAGGCGAGCTCCCTCTTCAACCGCATCATGACCGAGGTCAATGCGCTCGACAGGACGCCGCCGGTGATATCGGGGCTTTCGACCTTCGCTTGCAATCTGTGGCCACCGAATCACAAGTTAGTCCGGATGGCCGTTGTGCGCGCGACAGACCTGCGGTCGGGAATCGCTTCGTTCTCGGTCACCGGCACCAGCAACGAGCCCTCCGGCGGCGACCCCGATATTGTCATCAGCGGCGTCGGCCTCGACCCGCGGGTCGTTTGGTTGAGAGCGGAGAGACAAGGCTCGGGCGGCGGAAGGGTGTATACCGTGACTGCAACCGCAACCGATCGGGCTGGTAACTCCGCCACCTCGCAAGTCACGTGCGCCGTGCCCCATGACCGGGGGCGAGGGCGGCGCTAGGTCAGGTTGCTGAGAGTCTGGCGTGTACTCGGAGCGGGAGGAACCGCGCATCTCCGTCGCGCGCGTTTTGAGCTGATTCTTAGCGGCTGATTAGCTTCCAGAGACCAAAGAGGCCCAGACCGAGTCCGACCCAGATGAATGGAGTGCTGCGCAACGCGTCGTCGATGTAGCCGGGCAGCAAGTACACGCCGTCGACCAAGGCGGACAGAAGTCCATGTTCGACGAGTGCTTGGGCAATCACCATGGCGGACCTTGCTCCTCCACGTGGATTGAAGAGCAAGTTCCTGGCCATCGGGCCGGTCTGCCTGGCCCCGCTGGAATCGGCCTGAATTTCAGCCTGATTGTCGTTCGTTTCGCGCTCGCTGCCCGCTGCGACACATCCTTACATTTCAGCATTCCGGGTCGGAGCCAGCATTTTGTCCGACCTTCACCAGAATACCGGTCGACCTTCCAGCAGCCATTCGGAACTCTCGAAGGCCACTGATAGCTTCCCACCAGCGCGATGATGGCGATTCTCATCGCGAGAATCAATCCGCACCGCCACTCGCGGGACGATCCAGCGACTAAAGTCTGCCTCCGGAACAGAGATCAACCGGCAACGTAGTCGAAGTCCTGCGGTGCCGCTCTACAATCCCCTGCACATCCCGGAGACTTCGATGCGTCGCAGGTCATTGTCCATCGCCGCCGTTGTCGGTGCGTTGGCCGTCACCGTCATGTTCGCGCCTCACATCAGGGCACAGCGCCCATCTCGATTCGAGCGCGAGGATGTCAACGGCCGCATGGCCGTCGCGCGTGAGGTGATCGTCAAGTTCCGCGATCCGCTACAGGCGCCAGGACTCGCTGACATAGCGACGCAATCCGACGCCGGGTCTGTCGAACGCGTCGGGACGACGGGGGCCGTTCTGGTCCGCTCGCGGTCGCAGAGGGCAGCAGCTCTGGTTCAGGCCTTCTCCCGGCGCCGCGACGTCGTCTACGCCGAACCGAACTTCATCATTCAAATTGCATCGGAGCCGAACGATTTCTGGTTTTCAGAGTTGTGGGGGCTTGAACGGATCAGTGCGATTGCTGCGTGGGATATCGCCCTGGGCTCCACCTCGAACGTCGTTGGCGTGGTCGACACCGGTATCGATTACACACATCAGGATCTCGCAGGCAATGTCTGGTCAGCGCCGACGCCGTTCAACGTGACCGTCGGCGGTGCGGTCATACACTGTGCGGCGGGCACGCATGGGTTCAACGCCATTACACGCAGCTGCAACCCGATGGACGATCACGGCCACGGGACGCACGTATCTGGAACCATTGGAGCGTTGGGGAACAACGGAACAGGCGTCGCCGGAGTCAATTGGACTGCCCAGCTGATGGGCTTGAAATTTCTCGACGACCAAGGGAGCGGCTCGCTTGCAGACGCGATCACGGCGATAGAGTTTGCTGTTGCCGTCAAGAAGGAGTTCGAGCCCGCCAACACCGCCAACGTACGCGTTCTATCGGCCAGCTGGGGCGGACCGGAGTTTTCACAGGCGCTGCTCGATGAGATAAATGCAATTAACGACGCGGACATGTTGTTCGTCGCAGCGGCAGGCAACCAGGCGAGCGACAACGACGTCTTGCCGTTCTACCCGGCGGCCTTCGACACACCCAATATCGTTACGGTCGCTGCAACCAGTTTCGATGACAACTTCGCGTGGTTTTCAAACTACGGCGCGACCTCCGTCCACCTGGCGGCGCCGGGAGACTTCATCCTTTCAACGACTCCTGGCAATAATTACGAGTTCTTGAGTGGGACGTCGATGGCGGCGCCCCACGTTTCCGGGGCGGCAGCACTCGTGCTCTCGCGGTGCGCCCTCGACACGGCGACGTTGAAGGATATCCTCCTTGGCACCGCCGATTACCTGCCAGGACTGAGCGGTGCCACGCTCACCGGCGGCCGTCTGAATGTGAACAGTGCGCTCTCCGCCTGCACCGCACCGCCGGCAACACCCTCCAACCTGAAGGCGCGTGGCGCAGACAAACGCGTCGCGCTCAGCTGGCCGTCCGTCCTGGGTGCGATGCGTTATAACGTCAAGCGGAGCCTGATGCCCGGCGGTCCGTACACGTTGCTCGCGTCGGGTGTGAAAGCGATTACCTACACCGACACTGCCGTCGTCAACGGCACGACATATTACTATGTTGTTTCCGCGGAGAACACGCTTGGCCACAGCGGTGATTCCAACCAAGCGTCGGCAACGCCGAACATTCCGCCCGACCTGATCCTGGCTGCATTCACGGTGCCGGCCCTCGGGGGAGCGGGTTCGACGATTCCCGTTTCGCTGACGACCAGCAACGGAGGGACCGGACTGTCGCATCCTTCGGTCACTCGTCTCTACTTATCCGTCGACTCGACGCTCGACGCGTCAGACACCGTATTCGCGAACGTACCAGTTCCGGAACTCGCGCCCGGGGCGGTCTCACTGGCATCGCTGTCGGTTCCGATTCCCGATAACACCAGTGCCGGGAGGTACTATCTGATTGCCAGCGCGGACGCGGACGACCAGCTCGACGAGAGCAATGAAAACAACAACCGCCAGTCGCGTTCAATCCTGATCGGACCCGATCTCATCATCGACACGATGACCATGGCATCGTCCGGGGCCGCCGGAGGCACGATTTCAGTCAGCTTGGCAATGCGCAATCAGGGTGGCGGCGCCGCGGGAGCCACCGTCACCAATTTCTATCTCTCGGTGAATTCGAGCATCAGCAGCGACGATGTGCTTCTCGGCAGCCGTAACGCGCCGGCTTTAGCCGCCGGTGCCGCGAATACGGGCACAGTCACGCTGACGATCCCGGCAACAGCTACTGTGGGCGCGTACTACGTCGTAGCGAAAGTCGACGGCAGCGATCTGGTCAACGAGACGACCGAAACCAATAACACCAAATCCGCGCTCATCCAGATTGGCGGCGACCTGGTAGTGTCCGCGTTGACCGTTCCCTCCACCGGCGGCGCAGGTTCCACCATTGCCGTGACCGATACGACCAAGAACCAGGGCGGCGCGCCTATCGGCGCGTCGACAACGCGTTTTTACCTGTCGGCCAATTACGTGCTCGACACTGCCGACATACTTCTGTCGGGGAGCCGCGACGTATCCGTGCTTGATCCCGGGGCCAGCAGCTCGGGCTCCAGCACTCTGACCCTTCCCAACCCGCTCTCAACGGGCACGTACTACGTCATTGCCAAAGCCGATGCGGATGGTGCAAACGCGGAGACCTCCGAAACGAACAACACGTATTACCGGCAGATTCTGATTGGCGGCGACCTGGTCGTGTCGGCGCTGAATGTTCCTTCCGCAGGCGCTCCAGGTTCGGCCATTGCCGTGACCGACACGACCAAGAACCAGGGCGGTGCGCCCATTGCCGCGTCGACGACGCGTTTCTACCTGTCGACGAATTCTGTGCTCGATACGGCCGACATCCTGCTGGCGGGGAGCCACGACGTGTCCGCTCTTGATCCCGGTACCAGCAGCTCGAGCACCACGACCTTGACACTTCCGAGCCCGATTGTACCGGCGGCGTACTACATCATTGCGAAAGCCGATGCGGACGGTGCGGCGCCGGAGACGTCCGAAACCAACAACACGAACTACCGGCCGATTCTGATTGGCGGCGACCTGGTGGTGTCGGCCCTGAACGGTCCCTCCGCCGGCGCCCCGGGTTCGGCCATCGTCGTAACCGATACAACGAAGAACCAGGGCGGAGCGCCCATCAGGGCGTCGACGACACGTTTTTACCTGTCTACGAATTCAGTGCTCGATACGGCCGACACGCTGCTGACGGGGAGCCGTGACGTTTCGGTGCTCGATCCCGGGGCCAGCAGCTCGGGCACTACGAGCCTGACGCTTCCTAACCCGCTTTCGACGGGCACGTATTACATCATTGCGAACGCCGACGCGGACGGTGCGGCGCCGGAGACATCCGAAACCAACAACACGACAGCCCGGCAAATTCTGATTGGTGGCGATCTCGTGGTGTTGACGGTGGCTGGTCCCTCCACTGGCGCCCCGGGTTCGGCCATTGTCGTGACCGACACGATCAAGAACCAGGGCGCAGCGCCCATCGGCGCGTCAACGACGCGGTTTTATCTATCGACGAATTGGCTGCTCGACCAGGGCGACACGCTGCTGGCAGGAAGCCGTCAGCTTCCAGTGCTCGATTCCGGGGCCAGCAGTTCGGGCTCCACGACGCTGACGCTTCCCAACCCGCTTGCAACCGGCACGTACTACATCATTGCGAAAGCCGACGCGGACCAAACGGCGCTGGAGACGTCTGAAACGAACAACACGAATTACCGGCAGATTCTGATTGGCGGCGACCTTGTCGTCTCGTCGTTCACGGTACCCGTCAAAGGTGGTCCGGGTTCGGCCCTGACCATCAGTGATACGACCACGAATCAGGGCGCGGGGGCGATCGGCCCCAGCGTGACAAAGTTCTACTTATCGACCAACGGGTCATACGACAGCGCCGATACGTTGCTCGGAAGCCGGGCCGTGCCCGATCTGGCAGGCGGCGCAACAAGCACGGCCTCGATCACGGTGATCATTCCGTCGAATGCCACCGCAGGGACGTACTACCTGATTGCCAGAGCCGATGGCGATGCCGGAATCGCCGAAACGAACGAGTTGAACAATAACGCTGCGCGCAGCGTGACGATCGGCAGCGATCTCGTGGTCAGTGTTCCCTCGACGACCGCGATCAAAGCGGCGGCCGGCTCGTCCCTCGAAATCAGCGAAACGGTGATAAATCAGGGCGCGGGATCGTCAACTCCCTCAGTCACCCGTTACTACCTGTCAAGCAACTCGACGCTCAGCGCCGACGACGTGCTGCTCGAGGGCGGGCGTGCGGTACCCGGACTTGCCGCGGGAGGATCGAGCACCGGCTCGACGAGCCTGCTCCTTCCCGCAGGCCTGGCCGCCGGCCTCTCTTACATCATCGCGAAAGCGGACGGTGACGACACGGTCAACGAAACCAGTGAAACCAACAACACGGCGAGCCGCGCGGTCAGCATCGGGCCGGATCTCATCGTCTCTGCCACCTCGGCACCGAGCAGCGCGGCCGCCGGAACGGCTATCAATGTGAGCGACACGGTACTGAATCAGGGCGCTGACGGCGCCGCGGCGACGGTCACTCGATTCTACCTTTCGACGAACGCGGCACTCGATGCCGCTGACATGGTGCTCGGCGAGGTCCGCGCCGTTCCGAGCGTTGCAGCAGGTACTTCGAATGCGGGCACAACAGCCGTCACTATTCCCACAACGACGGCGGTTGGGAGCTACTATCTGCTCGTGAAGGCCGACGGCAACAATGCGGTGGGAGAGAGCTACGAGACGAACAATGTGTCGGCCCGATGGATTCAGGTGACGGCGGTGACGGCCGCACCGTAGTGCGGCCCAGTCCACTCATTTGTCTGTCGTTTTAGACCTTCTTCCCTCAGACGCCGCGCGCGGCGGCGAGGTTCGGCGAGGCGAGACGACGATTCTCGTCGGTATCCGCCGCGGCCGACTCGGCCGTACGTCGCCCATAGGCCCAGAAGGTAAAGGCGATGAAGTACATCGCAGCTGCAACAAGGCTAAGAGCACGGATCCCGAACGCGAGCGACAGGTACTCGAGAGTCCCCCCGAGGATCGCA
Organism: Acidobacteriota bacterium; assembly: GCA_046726355.1. Taxonomy (GTDB): domain Bacteria; phylum Acidobacteriota; class Vicinamibacteria; order Vicinamibacterales; family CAVVIG01; genus QHWF01. The sequence continues at coordinate 14,843 of JBKPAI010000025.1, forward strand.
CCCAGAAGGTTGCTGGCAAGCGCCTCGCTGCCGATCCGCGAGCCGCGGAAGGCGACGGCAAAGATGACCGCCGCGAGCAGGATCGGTACGCCGAGGTACACGGCGGCGGCGGCGTAAACGCCGGCGCCTGGCGCGACGTGCCATCGCGAAATCGGCCACGCATACGAGACGATCAGCGCCGACAGCAGAAGCAAATACAGCAAGGGTACGCGGGGTCGTTCGAGTTTCGTCAACACGAAGATGTTCGCAGCGAGGATTGTCGCCAAGATCACCGTGAAGACGAGTGAGTTCGTCTGCCAGGTCGACCCGACCAGGAGCGCGTACTGTGTGACGCTCTTGGTCTCCATCAGCAAGAACCCAGCGCCGAGGAAGAAGAACTGACCATCGAGTGTCCGAGTTCCGCGGAAGCTCCTCCACACGAGCAAGAGCGAGATCAACAATATTCCAGCGAACACGCCCAGGTACTCCGTCGGGACCCGCGGCTCGCGGATGTACAGATGCGGCCAGTCGTCGGTCGCGGGGCGTGCCGCGTACGGGTAACGTTGCAGCTGTTGCGCGATCTCAGCGGTCGAAATGTGGCGCCATTCGCTGGGTAACGGATCGATCGAGAGCTGATCGATCGCTCCCGTGATGATTGTACGGTGCTGATTGCTGTGCACGAGGTAGATTGGATCCCGCCCGAACAGCGAACGGACCATCGAGTACTGGCGCAGCTGGATGTCTTCACGGAACGGACCGAAGGAAAGCACGATCAATCCATCATCGGTCAGATGTTCCCGCGCGGCGCGCAGACTCTCCTCCGTGTAAACGAAGCTGTCCAGCCGTACGTTCGCCGCGCCGGACAGGAGGCCATGCGCGTCGAGTGTGGCGAAGATGATAAGGTCGAAACGTTCTTCGGATCGGTTGAGGAACGCACGCGCGTCGTTGAGCACCGAGGTGACGCGAGGCGAGTCGAACGGGCGCTCGGGATGGTGCTCCCTGCCGAGTCCGAGGACGAGCGGATCGATCTCGACCGCGGTGACGTGCTCGGCGCCGCTGCGTAGGGCGGCCGCAACGTCGTTGCCGGCGCCAGCACCCAGCACCAGCACCCGCCGGACGGGACGGAGCTGGAACGGCAACGAGTAGTAGGACTTCAACATCGCGACCTGTTTCGCGACTTGCGGAGAGGCCTTCCCGGCCAATGATGCTTCGGGCCGCAGATCGAAACCCGACAGCAGGAACTGCCCGTTTACGTCGGTCACGAAGCCGTCCGAGAGGTTCCTGCTGGTCGAGATCGGCTTCGTCACGACCTTGTAGTACGGTGACCAGCGCACGTGGGTTCGGAAGCCGTCGGAGTCATGCACAAGGAGAGCGACGAGCACGACACCGATCAAAAAAATCGGGAACGCGTAAACGAGGCGCCGATCGAACAGCAGGACGAACGCCAAAGCGACTCCGAACCACACGCCGGGCGGCAGCCCCTGCCAAGCCATAAGCGAGAAAGCCGCTACGCCCGCCAGGCTGCCGGCGATGTTGATCGAGTAGGCGCGGATCCGCTCCATGCCATCGAAGTGTATGGCGACGAGCTGGCCGAGCGGGATCGTCATCCAGGTCGTGAGCAGGAAAACCGCGGTCAGAATCAAGGGCAACGGGATCGACATCCCGACGTTTGGTACGACCTCGTTCAGGCCGTAGTCGGCGCCTTGGGAGAGACTGACCTCCGGGTTCACGATGTGAACCACTCCCAGCACAGCGACCACGATGGCGAGTCGGAAAAGGAAACGCCACACCGACGGTCGGGCCGGCACCGGACGGGCCATGCCGATGCCGAGGCCCAGGAAGTTGGCGATCAGGACGAGATTCGTGAAGAAACCGACGATGTGCACTGTTCCCGGGATCCACCGGATGAGGGCGAGCTCTACGTGGAGGCTCAGGAAGCTCGCCAGGAAAAGTTTCCAGGCGTCCGCCGCCCCGCCCAACAGGTGTTTCGCGCGCACCAACATCTTGTGGTCTCCCATGAGGGTTTTAGTGTTTATCGTATCGTCCACTCGAAAAAGCTCTGTAGAACCGACGCCAAGCCGTCGCCGCCCGAACCGTCATCGAAAGTGCATCACGCTGACGATGTTCGAGAAATCGTCGGTCCAGAACGGTGTCTCGCTGGAGACCGATGCCTTCTGCCACCGCGGATCGGTCGCCAGCGATCCCAGGTCGGCTTCGGTTCGTGCCATGACGATCCAATCGGACGGACTCTTGCCGCCTTTTTCCTGGGAAGGCGAGACGGATTGCACTTGTTCGACCGCGACCAGACCGTGCGCGGCGGCAAGTCGATTCAGCATCGGGCCCAGCGACAGATGCCGATTCGAGACGTGAAATGCGATCGCACCACCAGGCAAGAGGCGGGTCAAATACAAGCTCAACGCTTCGCGCGTCAGCAGATGAACGGGGATGGCGTCAGAGCTGAACGCATCGAGAACGATCAGGCCGTACCTTTGTGGCGGTGCCTGGAGAAGCGAGAGACGGCCATCGCCCAGTACTACCTGGCAGCGCGCACCGCAGTCCTCGAGGTACGTAAAGTAGGCGCGGTTGCGCGCGATTCGCTCGACCTCGGGATCAATCTCGTAAAACGTCCACCGCTGCCCCGGCCTGGCGTAGGTCGCGAGCGAGCCAACGCCGAGACCGACCGCCGCGACGTCCGTCGTCCTCGTCGCGATCGGGAGCGCGGCAAACGCCTGACCGAACGGGCCGGTCCGGTGATAGTAGGTCAGCGGTTCACCACGACGCGCAGGATCCCTGGACTGCATGCCATGCAGCGTCGTCCCGTGAAAGAGCACGTTGTAGCGGCCGGTGACGTCGGTGCTGACCTGATAGATGCCAAAAAAAGTACGGGCTGAATCGAGAACGCGGCCGCGGCCGACCGCGACAGCCTCGCCGGCCAGCAGCATCGCCGCCAGGCAGCACGCGAACACGACAGGGCGTCGCGAATAGCGATAGGACCACATCGCCGGCAGGCCGAGCGTGGCGAGCAGGATTCCCAGGGGCGGATCGAAGCGCTGCACGGCCACGAGCAGGACTGTCGTTAACAGCGCCACCGTAACCGCTGGAACGAGGAACGGGAACCGACCGCGCCAATTGCTGCGGGCGCTGGCGATTCCGGTTGCCTGCGCGGGCCGAAGGAAACAGGCGAAGACCAGTCCGAGCGGGTACTCGAGCACCGATCGAAAGACCACAGGTGCCACCAGGGCGGTGAAGACCCCACCGAGCATCCCGCCAAGGGAGATCCAGAAATAGAACCGCGTCAAAGACTCGACCTGTGGTCGACTTGAGGCCAGCTGCCGGTGGCACACGAGCGCAATCGCCGCGAATGTGAGGAGATGCAGCGGAATGATAAAAACCAGTGCCGCGCCGCCACGAACGATCGTCAGCATCGCGATGACGAGAATCAGCATCGGCACGAGGCGTGCGGCCACGGCAGCCGTTCGGTCACCTCGCGAGCTGAACGCCACCACGAATGTCAGCAGATATATGGCGAGGGGAAGGATCCACAAGAGCGGCACAGCGGCGATATCGGTCGAGAGGTAGGTCGTCACCGCCAGCATCAAGCTTGACGGGACGAATGACAGGGCCACCCAGCGACCGGCCTGCGTCCAGGACACGACGCCCATGATCTGCGGATCGGCATGGTGCGAAGGCAACGGGCCTGCCGACGCGCGCGGGTCCCGGCGACGGCAAACCGCGACAAAGCAGAAGGTCGAAAGGGCGACAAACGCGGCGTACAGCATCGCCCAGATCCGCGTCTGCTGGCGTACCGACAGCGTCGGCTCGATGAGCACGGGATACGCCAGCAAGGCGATCAGGCTGCCGACGTTGCTGGCCGCATAGAGAAAATACGGATCGCGTGCGGAACGGTCATCGGTCGAAGCAAACCACCGCTGCATGGTCGAAGCGGTAGTGGCGAGTACACCAAACGGCAAACCGACGACGACGGACAGGACAGCAAGGATCGCGAGCACGGGACTTGTGTGCGGATCGGGTACCCAGCCGGCAGGGAGCTCGAATGGCAGGACGCACAACGGCAACAGCGCGACAATGAGGTGCAGCGCTGCGCGGCGGGGCCGATCGGCCCAGCGCAGAAACCAGTGCGCGTAGGCGTATCCGGCCAGGAGCGTGATCTGGAAGAATGCGACGCACGCGTTCCAGACCATGGGTGAGCCGCCGAAGACGGGGAGGACCATCTTCGCAATCATCGGCTCGATCAGGAACATGAGAAACGCGCTCAGACAGAGGGTCGTAGCGAACACGATGGCGAGCGAGACTGGGCGCCGGGCCTCGCGATCCGCGACCGCGATGGTCGCGAAGACTTCTCCATCATGTGCAGCCAGCATTGTAGCGGCGCGGTGCAATGTCCGGTCCGTGAGCAACATGCTGCGGCATTGTGCTGGTCTTCCGACTCGATCGCGGTGTTCTCGTGCGCGCCAGATTTAGTGCTGGTGCCGGGTAGATTGACGTTCCCGTCTTCGCGCAGTGCAGCGGTGGCGGGCGGGGCTCTTCCATCATGACCTTCATGCGCTGACCGCTTCCCGCGCCTGATATCGCCTGCTCGCGAAGGTGACCAGATTACCCGCCAGTGCTCGGACTTTCACGCTGCGCCACACAGCTGCTCCGCAATTCATGGATCCTCTGCAGTCTCTGACAAGGGAATCCGATAAGGACTGCTGAATACAGGTCGCAAGCCCCATATTCCCATAGCCATCGTATGTCTCACTCGAAGCTGCCCGAACCTGCGCAGATCCGTGCTGAAATTCGCACGGGGCTACTCGATGCACGCAACAGCGATGGTGGCTGGGCGTACATGGCAGGAAAGCACAGTCGACTCGAGCCCACCTGTTGGGCCGTGCTCGCCCTTGGACACTCGGATGGGTTGACGCCGAGCGTGGACCCGTTGCGGAGGTGGCCACGGCAGGACAACTGGCTCGTCGACGTGGCCGGCGTGCCGGCGAACAATGCGTTCAACGCACTCGCAGCACTGACGTTTCTCCAGGATCCGGCCTCAACCGCCCTCGCGGTACCGATCGTGACGCAGCTCGTCGCGGCAAAAGGCATCCAGCTCAGGCCACAGGGCTTCACCCGGCAGGACAACAGCCTCGCGGCGTGGTCATGGATCGACGGCACCTTCAGCTGGGTCGAGCCGACCGCCTGGTGCCTGCTGCTGCTGAAGAAGAGCCGCGCGGTCGCGCGAGTGAGCGGTGCCGAGGAGCGAATCCGGGCAGGCGAGCAGATGCTGCTCGATCGTGCCTGTCGCATCGGTGGCTGGAACTATGGCAACTCCAACGTGTTCGGCAAGGAATTGTGGCCCTATGTGCCGACGACGGCGCTCGCCCTCCTGGCGATGCAGGATCGCCGTCACGATCCGGTGATCGCTCGTGCTCTGGATCAGCTGCAGAACGATGTCCGCAGCGAGCGGTCTGCAGTCGCTCTGGCACTGACGGTTATCTGCCTGCGCGTGTATGGAATGCCGAGCGACACGCTCGAGCAGCAGTTGAGAGAGATCTCAGTGGGCGTCGGGGCAGGCGTCAGCCCTGCAGAAAACGTGCTCGGCCGCGCGATGACGCTCTACGCGCTCACGGACGCATCTCGGGCGATGACCGCCTTCACACTCTGAGGATCGATGTCGACCACCAGCCCATTGGGTGATTTCCGTCTATCTCGCCGTCACTTTCTCGCCGCGCTGTCGTTGCCGCTGGTCAGCAGCGCGTGCGGGCGGCGCCCGTACGACGGCAGTAAATTCGTCGTTCCCGATCGGTCGAGCGTCGGTCTTTTCGCGGCGTCGGATTACACGACCGACTTCGCCGATCTTGTGTTCCGCGGATTTCGTGAGCTCGGGGTCACTTTGACAGGCCGCCGCGTGTTTCTCAAGCCCAATATGGTCGAATACGAGACCGGCACGGCGATCAACACGCACCCTCACGTCGTGGCGGGGGCCGCGATTGCGTGCCGGCGCGCCGGCGCCAGCGAGGTCGTGGTTGGCGAAGGGCCCGGCCACCGCCGCGATATCGAGTACCTGCTGTCCTCCACTGGCTTGTACGAGCAGCTTCGCGAGCAGCGGATACGCTTTGTCGATCTCAACCACGACGACGCGCAGGGAGTCCGATTGGGGAGCTGGTTCACAGGTATGCGTGAAATCGCGCTTCCGAAAGAGCTGCTCCGCTCCGACTTCATCATCTCAATGCCGAAACTGAAGACGCATCACTGGGCGGGGATGACCTGCAGCATGAAGAACCTCTTCGGCACCGTTCCAGGGGCCGTTTACGGCTGGCCCAAGAACATCCTGCACATGCGCGGCATTCCCAATTCGATTCTCGATCTGGTCGCGACGGTCCGGCCACAGTTTGCCATCGTGGATGCCGTGACCGCCATGGAGGGTGACGGCCCGATCATGGGACGGCCGCGCCCGCTTGGGTTCATCGCGATGGGGTCAGACCTCGTGGCAGTGGACGCAACGTGCGCCCGTGTCATCGGACTCAATCCGGAGAAATTGACCTATCTCAAACCTGCGTCGCACTTCCTCGGCGTCATCGACGACAGACGCATCGAGCATCGTGGCGAGTCGCCGTCCCGTTACGCGAGCCGTTTTGAGCTGCTTCCCGCCCTCGAACACCTGCGGTAGTTCGTGCACCGTGCCACCAAGGGGCCTGGAATACCGTGGCGGCACCGTGCCGGGACTAGTGATTGCCCGGCGCGTCGAACTAATTGACCCGTCCGGCCGGGCGGAATTCGTACCGCGTACGCGAGGCAGGTAACATGCTCTCTTACAGCCGCTTGGCTCGGGCGATCAGCCCCTACCGGATCCTCCTGTTCCTCGCCAAGGCATGGACGATCGTCGCCATCTTCGTCATTGTTTACAGCGTTCTTTCCATGCCCCAGGCGGCGGAGTCAACGGATTATGTAATGACGTTTTATGCCGCCGGCCATCTGGCGGCCTCCGGTCAAGCCGACAAGCTGTATCCGGAGTCCGGCGCTCTTTCGTTCACCACGTCGCCATTCAACAAGGCGACTCACGCTTTGCTTCCTCACCTGCCGAACAATCTGACCGCGGCCTACATGTACAGCCCGCTCGTGGCATGGACCTTCGCTCCATTAAGCCATCTGAGACCTCACTTGTCACTGCTGTTCTGGCAGGGATTATCTCTTGCTGCGCTCGCCGTCTGCTGTGTGCTGTTAGCTCACCTGACGCATGCCAAAGCCACCGATATCTTTTTGTTAAGTTTCTTGCTGTTTCCGGTCTGCATCACGATATGGATCGGACAGTTAGGCATCGTCTTCGGTCTCCTCCCGTTGTGCGCCGGCTATTTTCTGCTCGTCGAGAACCGTCCGCTCCTGGCTGGTCTCGCCTGGTCATTGCTCAGCCTCAAGCCCCAGTATCTTCCAGCCGTCGGGCTTGTGAGCCTCGTACTGGCCCTCGGCGGCCGCATCCAGTGTCTCGCCGGCATCGTCCTGGGAGGCACCGGATTATTTCTAGCAAATCTGTTTGTTTTCCCCCCTGAAGTTACGATGAACTGGCTGACATCCCTGAGAGCCAGCGATGCGATCTTTTCAAGCGGGCTCTATGCAATCCCGATCCATCTCATCACCAGCCTGCCAAGCAATCTGCTCATGCTTGCGCCTGTCGCTCAGCGGTCCTTGGCGAAAGGGTTCATATATTTCCTCGCCGTGGCCCTTTGGGTTTCGTGTTTATGGCGGTGCAGAAGAATGGCCAAGGCAGGTGTGAATGGGGTCGTGACGCTATCTCTGACAGTCGTCACTGGAACCGTTCTCCTGCCTCTCGTTGCACCGCACATGCTGTATTACGACCTGGCTCTTCTGGTGCCGGCGGGCGCGACGCTTTTAGATAAGAGGTGGCCGATGCAGGAACGAATTCCTCTGGCATGGCTGACCTGCACGGCCTGGCTAAGCATCAGCCTCTATTTTCCGCTCTTTTTAAGTGTCAAACCGAGCTTCGTACTGCCTCTTGTACTTGATCTCCTTCTATTGGGGATTTTTATAACCATGCTTCGCACCACGAGCCGGCAGTCGTTCGACCTTCAGCGGTCCTGAAGGGATACTCAGAGTCAACTGTTTATGCCAAACGACCATCCGCCATTTTCAATAGTCATTCCTGCTTATCAGGAGGAACAACGTATCGGGGATACCTTGTCGCAGCTTTTCAGGTATCTTGACCGAAGCCACCGTGACTGTGAAGTCATAGTCGTCTCCGGCGGCTCGACCGACCAGACGGTCAGCATCGCGAGAAAATATGAACAGATGGCCAAAGGGAGACTGAAGGTCCTTGATTTGAAGGACTGTAAGGGGAAGGGAGCTGCCGTCAGAGCGGGGGTTTTTGAAGCCTCCGGGGACTACATCCTGTTTACCGACGCAGACTTATCCTACTCGCCGGCACTCTTCGAGCAATTCATGAGCCGCCTTGCAGACGGCGCGGATCTGGCCATCGCACAGAGAATTGAGAGCACCAAGTATTCGGGCCTCGGGCGCTATCTCCTCGCGATCATCAGCCGTTTTCTGGTGGGCAACATTCTCGTGCCCGGAATCGGGGATGCGCAGGCGGGCCTCAAAGGCTTCACCAGATCCGTGGCTCAATTTCTGTTTCGGCGCCAGAAAGTGGATGGCTTCCTGTTCGACCTCGAGCTTTTGCTCCTGGCTCAGCGAAAGGGATACCGTATTGACAAAATCCACGTGAGATGGGAAGACAAGCCGGGCTCGACGTTTCACCTGTTCAAACACAGTGGCCATGCAGTCCTGGATTTGGTGAAGATTTACTGGCGGCTTGGAACGGGCCAATACGAGGCTTAATGGTCAAGCCCGAGCCGCAACCGCGAGCACCGAGCCGCCGAACGGCATCCAGCCCGCCAGTTTGCGTTCGCCGCGGAACCACGCACAGAGCGCCCTGTTAAGCAGCGGCGGCGCAATACGAGGAACACGAGGCGGCCGCGGTGCCAGGACTTCGCTCGCGCGGACGAGCAGCTTCGGGAGTACGAGCGATTGAAACAAATATTGAGTTTCGATGACACGAAGGCCGGCGCGCTCGAGGATGGCACGCAGCTCGCCGGCTGAATACCGTGTCATGTGATGATTCATCTCGTCGTGCGTCGTCCACAACGACTTGAATGCCGGCACCGTGACAAGAATGCGCCCGTTTGGCACCAGGATCTCCGCAGCGCGGTGCAGGAGCTGATCGGTGTCATGAATGTGCTCGAGCACATCGAGCATGAGAACCAGATCGAAAGGGGCTGCCGGTTCGTACGCCGTGTCCAGGTTTCCCAGCGCGATTCGGCTTCGCCATTTGCCGCTGGCTTCGACCGCGGTCTGGTCCGACTCCACCCCTTCGACGTGCCCGAACGCCGCGAGCGCATCGAAGAACAAGGCCGCGCCACAGCCCACGTCGAGGATTCGTGCGCTGGGGACCCCCGCGAGCATGCCGCGAATCGTCCGAAGCAGGATTTCCTCTCGGACGCGCCACCACCAGTGGTGCTTGTACAGCTCAGGATACCCGGCGGCGTACTGTGCGTCCATGCTGCCCTCCCACGACGCCAGCGACGACATACGTCGGCCGGCCCTTGGTTTCGGTGTACACGCGTCCGAGGTATTCGCCAATCACGCCCAGGAACAGCAGCTGGACGCCTGACAGCCACGTCATGATCACGAGCGACGCCGTGAACCCGACCGGGACGGCGCCGACGAAGACGCGCTGATAAAGCGCGTACAGGCAGAAAATGACGGCTCCAGCAATCGCCGCCAGACCTGTCAGCGTCGCGGCCCGAAGCGGAACAATCGAGAACGAGCAGATGCCGTCGAGCGCCAGCTGCATCAACTTCCAGATCGTGTACTTCGGCCGCCCACCGGCTCTGGCCCGCCGTTGCACATCCACGCCCACCTGTTTGAACCCGACCCACGCCCGCAGGCCGCGGAGGTATCGCTGCCGCTCCGGCAGGCGTCGTAGCGCGTCGACAACCGGTGCCCCGAGCAGAGCGAAGTCTCCGCTGTCGAGCGGCAGCGGCACGTCCGAGAGCGACGTCACCAGCCGGTAATACAGCTTGTAAGCCGCCCGAAGGAGCAGTCCCTCTTCACGCGACGCCCGGCGCGCGTACACGACATCGGCGCCAGCCTCATAACGCTTCACCAGCTCCGGGATGACTTCGGGCTCGTCCTGCAGGTCCGCGTCCATGAACACCACGGCATCGCCGGTGACGTGATCGAGCGCGGCACCCAGCGCTGCCTGATGGCCGAAATTGCGCGACAGTGTCACGACCGTCACACGGTTGTCGCGGCGGGCTGCCTGTAACAGCAGTTCCAGCGATCGATCCGTGCTTCCGTCATCGACGAAGACGACCTGATGCGGGCCGCCGGCGATCGTGTCGAGCACCGCGAGCAGACGCGCCAGCAGGGCGGGAAGCACTTCTTCTTCGTTGTGAACCGGAATGCCAACCGAGAGACGCATTATCGCCATCTGAGTTCGAACTGCCCAAAACGATCGCCATTCGGGAACTCGCGGCGCAGCGCTGTCATCAGTTCAGTTGACGGCGCGCCTGCGGGACCTGTTTCGTGGTTGACGACGATGGCGTCGCCGTTCAGCCAGCGACTGGGATCATGAGTAATCTCGCGGTTCGAGAACATGTCGTAGAGCCTGCCGGACGGGTTCGTCAAGCCCGCGAGAAAATAGACTTCGGGGCAATCGGGCCCGGCGACCAGCCTGCCGCGGTTCACATGCGCGCGAATCGAAGAAACCAGACCTTGGTAGACGGACGCGTCCTCCGCACTGACGTTCAGGTGGCCCCGCGCCAGTTCCATACGCGCGTCGGAACGGCCGGGCATCTGCGACCAGGAGAACACCTCTTCTTCGGGTGGCTCCGGAGGAACACCGAGCCTGGCAAGCGAGATGCGATTGCCGTGTAACAGCGGAAACATCAGCAGCAGCAGAACCCACGGCCGCATCGCACCGGTTCGCACACCAGCCTCGCTATGGACTGCAGCAATTGCGGCGATTACTGCGAGCGGTGCCGTGTAGCAGAAGTAGACCGGCCCGGCTTGGGGAAACTGATTGAGCGAGATCCACGCCAGGATCGCGGCGGACATGAACAAGATCGTCCGTTTCCGCGGATCAGGAAGGCGGCCCGACGCAAGCCGCCAGGCTGCTGCAACCGGCAGTAAAGCGGCTGCGGCGCGCGCGAACTGCCACACGAGGTGATAGCTCTTCAGGTCCCACAGTGCGTAGACCGGGAGCGCGATTGCAGCGGTCCATCTCGCCACTGTCAGTGCGAGAGATCGCCGGCGGTTGCGGCTTCGAAATTCCAGATACGCGAGCCCGAGCAGCGGCACGCTCAGTGGAACGGCGGTGACGATCTCGAGCATCGACCGACTGACAAGTGCAAGGCGCATCCGCGGCAGCAGCACCGCTCCATAGGCAAGTTGCCACAAACCGTGGCGACTGACGTACGGAATGGCGAACCACGCCACGGGAAGCGCAGCCGCAAACGTGGCAACACAGGCCAGCCTGAACGGCGACCGTCCGCCGGCGACGCAGGGTTCTTGTTTCCAGCAGAGTGCCAGCGCAATGGCGCAGGCCAGTACGGGAACGAGAAGGTACAGACCCTCTGCAGCAAACAGCCGTGGCGCGAGAATCAGGCCGGCAAATGCAATCGCCCCCGCCGCCAGCGCCCATCTCCCAACTCGTTCACCAATCGCCGTTCGCAGCGATATGCCGGCTCGCTCGCCGCTGTACCAAAGCGACAGCAACACAGCCACGAACAAGTACACGCCGGTCTGCTTGATCGTAATGGCGAGGCCTGCTGCAAGTCCTGCCCCCAGGACGTACTGCAACTGTCGCGTCTCGATATAACGAATCAGCATCCACAGGCTGAGAAGCGCACAAATCAACAGCCACCACGACGGCAGACCCGCGAAATAATTCGGAAAGCTCCACAACAACGCAATCCACGTCGCGAGCCCTGCACCGGCTGGCCGGAGGTATCGCCGTGTAATGGCGTAGACAAGCCACACGGCAACGGAAGCGCCGAAGAAAAGAGCCCACCTGATGTTCACGAGGTCGACGCCGGCGATTCGGAACACGGCGGCGTACAGCCAGGACAGTCCCCCCGTGTAGATCTCCTCGTAATCGAGGTGCGGGATGCCGCCGTGCAGCACAAGTTCCGCCGACTGGGCCAGCAGCCCGTCGTCGTGAGGAATCCACGCACGCGGGACGAATGGAATCAGGTAGATGATCGCGGCGGCGATCATCAGTGCCCCAACCGCCTTCTCGCCCGTTGATGCGGCAACCCTCAGCCGGCTGAAGCCGGTGCTCGCGTCCTGGCACGTATCCATGCAGGCTTTCAAAACCACGGGACTCGCGGTGCTGAGGCGAACCTTTCCTCCGGCGCCCGATCGGCGGACGACCGTAACGCCAGGCGCCAGGGCAGCAAGGCCGACTCCGCCAGCACGCCACGATTCAATTTCGACGCCCCGTGCCGTCGTTCGATGAACGTAATCGGAACCTCCACAACACGAAGACCGGCGGCAACTGCTTCCCACAGGAGCTCGACGATGAAGGCATAGCCGTCCGAGTTCACTCGATGAAGAGGAAGGCGTTCCAGCGCCGCACGGCGCCAGCACCGGAAGCCGCCGGTGCAGTCGTTCGTCGACAGACCTGCGACCGTTCGAATATAGCGGTTGGCACATTTACTGAGGATGGCGCGCCGTAATGGCCAGTTGACGATCCGGCCGCCGTCCACGTATCGGGAACCGATCACCAGGTCGGCATCGCGCGACGCTCGAAGCAGTCGGGGGAGCTCCTCTGGTTGATGCGAAAGATCCGCATCCATCTGGCAAATCACGTCCGCGTCGGTTTTGAGCGCGTGGCGCATACCATCCAGATACGATCTTCCAAGTCCGCGGACACCCTGCCGGTGAAGGACAGAGACACGCCCGCCGCTCTCGGCCGCCAGCCGGTCCGCCAACTCGCCGGTCCCATCCGGCGACTGATCGTCGACGATGAGGAGGTGGAGGTGCTCGATCTGCAGTAACGCCGGCACGATCAGCGGAAGGTTCTCGCGTTCGTTGTACGTAGGAAGGATGACGAGCGAATGCAGCATGTTTGGACCGATCGAGTGATGCAACCCTTCCGCCATAGCGGGACTCAAGTGTCGCGCGCCATTTCGGTCGTTGCTGCCCGTGTGACGGCCCGTTTTGGCCTGCTGGAATGCTGGATTTCTGGACGCACCTAGATATTCTCCTGTCACCGAACAGCATTGTCATAACTGTTCGAACCTGGCGCTTGAAGATGCTTTGCTGCGGAATCAGGCACCGATCCTGCTGCAGCTGGACGCTCGACCGTTGTTCTTCAAACACGAAATCAGATCGCATATGACAGTGCAACCGATACAGGCCCGCGCGGCGGCCGCCCAACCACACCGACAGCGACGAAGTGCCGAATTCAGCGGAATCGAATCCGGGATCACGGCAACCAGTCCCCATCGGCTCGCGATCGGCGTTGCCGCGGCCGGTCTCCTCGTACACCTTGCGCTGGTCGCTTTCTACCTATTGAAGTACGAGGGACGAATCGAGTACTTCGTCCACTTCGGTAAGGAGAGTCCGGTGGCGTCAGCGGCCCGGGAGACACTCGGAAATGATGTGCTGGTGCCTCATCTGGACGGACACGACGGCCAGTTCTTCTGGGTGCAGGCTCACGATCCCTTGATAGTCCGTGGCAATTCGACCGGCGCGTTGTTCGACGTACCGACCTATCGAGCTCAGCGCGTTGCTTATCCGCTCGTGAGCTCGATCTGGCTGATCTGCGGGGAGCGCGCCCTCTTGTGGGGACTACTGCTGACCAATCTCGCAGTCCTTGCGGTTGGCGGTTATTCCGCAACTCGAGTCGCCCTCGGACTGGGAGGGCCGGCGCGGGCCGGACTGGCGTTTGCCCTTAATCCGGCAATAGTCAGCTCGGTGACGTTCGATACGTCGGACGCCATGGCCCTGGGATTCCTGCTGGTTTCCATCTTCGCGATCACGCGGCATCGAATCACATGGGCGGTGGCTGCCGGGACCGTCGCGGCGCTGACGAAAGAGCCCTCACTGCTGGCGCTGGCGGGCATCGCGGTGTTTGCCAGGGGAATTGACCGCCGGGCTCGCGCAGCTCTTCTCGTGATTCCTATGCTCGCCGTCACGGCGTGGTTTGCGTACGTCCACTGGCGGCTGGGCACGTCATCGTTGGAGGTTACGCAGTTCAGTGCACCCTTTTACGGGTACTACTACGCCTTTCAACGTGTTTGGCACCCAATGGGCAATTGGAACGACGCGATTCTCTCGCTGCTGCTGCTGCCCGTCGCTGCGTTCGTGCTCGTGCGCTTCTGCCGGCGACGGACCTTGCTGATGTCTGCCGCAATGCCCTTCGCGTTGATGTTGCCGTTCTTGAGCGTTGTCGTGTTGGACCTCTCCATCAACGCTTTGCGAGCCCTGGCGCCGGCGGTCTCTTTTCTGATACTCGACTGTTACGGCGAGCGAAGCTCCAACAGGATGCCGAAGACGCACGGACACGCGGAGCGCGCGGAGACCGCAGAGTCTTTTTCCTAAGATTCTCTGCGATCTCAGCGGGTTCTGCGTTGAACGTCGGGGGTTTCACCAAGCCGCTGAGAGTCCGGCCAGCCCGCGCAACCTGCCGGGAGCCTTGAAATCTTGATTTCTGGGCCGCTCCAGATGTTGTTCCGCCCGCCAGACCGTCTTTATTCGGTTGGGAGCGAGTTGTCTTGGTAAATTGCGTCGCCACAATCAGGCATTCATCCTGCTGTTGCTTCTGAAATGCCCCGACTCGGCGGATTTCTCCTCTCCAGAGCCACAGCGTATCGAATCCTCCTGTTTGCTGGTCTCCCTGCCGTCTTCGCCCTGACGATGTGGACGATGTCGATGCCATCGGCAAGGCCGGGGTCGCAGAAGGCGATCGAGGGCGAGGGGGACCTGGGACTTTTCAAAACCGTCGTGAATGAGCAACGCGCCGGCCGCCCGTATTACGAGGCATATGGCGCCGAGTCACGGAGGCTCGGGTACCCGACGCGATCCGTGTTCAACTGGCGTCAGCCGCTCCTCCTGCGGACGCTGGCACTTCTGCCCCGCTGGATAGGCGTCGGGCTGTTCGTTGCGCTCGGGGCTGGACTTCTCGTGCAGGCACACTTCCTCCTTCGCCGTGAACTGATCTACGTGCTGGCAGTGTTCAACGCAGCGGCCGTCAGCGTCGTCGCCAGCGAGGTGTATTTCACCGAGCCGTGGGCCGGCCTGTGTCTCGGTTTGTCAGCGGTGGCCTACGCCCGACGTCGCGAAACGAGCGGAGCGATCTGGGCTCTTCTTGCCCTCTTCATCCGCGAGCTGGCCGGGCCATATTGCGTGGTCGCTGTGGTGATAGCTTTGTCGCGCAAGCGATGGCGGGAACTCGGCGTCTGGCTCGGTGGGACCATGCTGTACGGCGTGTATTTCGGGGTGCACGTGTGGCAGGTGATGCAGCATGTGCTGCCGGGGGATCTCGGCCACGGTCATCCATGGCTGTACGGAGGCGGGCTGCCCTTCGTATTGAAGGTCTGGCAATGGAACGGAGTGCTGAAAGCCGCTCCCGCGCCGATCTTTTCGCTCGTGATCGTCGCTGGAGTGGCCGCGTGGTGGGCAAAGAAGATGCCGCTGCACGTTCGTGCCAGCGTGCTCGTCTACAGCGTGTTGTTCCTTTTCGTCGGCCTGCCGTTCAACACGTACTGGGGTGAGCTGATTGCGCCGCTGGTGGCGCTGTGGCTGACGTACGCCCCAACGGGTCTGGAGACGTTGTGGAGGTTCGCCGAGCCGCCTCGAACTGTTCCCGGCCTGACGTTGAATCGAGCTGAAGGCATCTCCTGAGGCCCCACAGGCACGCGACGTTTCCGGGTTATCTGGAACGGACCAGAAATCCAGCCGTTTCGTCCCTTTCGCGATGGCGCCTGATTGTTGCGGAAACGCCAGGAGTGTTGAAAACGTTGAATGAGAACCCGGTTTCGGTCAGTTCGCATCGGTGCGGTCTCGGGCTGGCGATAACCGGGGCGACGGTGACAACCGGAGTGGCTGCCCTGCAGCGAAAATGGCCCTCACGACGTTCGTGAACGAGGACGTTCTGGCGGGCAATCGGAGGAGCGATGTCTGGACGCCGGAGGCACCCCAGATTCGTCATGTGGAATGTCGAAGGCACACTGCGGATGGTGACCGACGTGATGGTGCAGCAGGACGCTCGAGGGAATCTGATTGCCCTCAGCGCTCAGCCACGTTCGTGCGGCGAAAAGCTGATCATCGAGCTGACAAGCGGCGATCTCGTCAGAATTCCGGTCCGCGTCGCAGGGAGCTGCCCGATCGTCGAGGACGGCACGATTCGACACCTGCTGACTCTGGTACGCCTCGAGCAGGACGAGCACTCAAGTGTCACCGCGGGCCATTGCCGGTGACCCGTCCTGGACGTCCGAAGAACCGCCGTTATCAGTGGAGCAGCGAAGAGCGAGAGCTTGCCGCGCTCGTCCAGGAGATGCGCATTCGTGTGCTCAATTGCAGTGCGAACGGATGCCTGCTCGAGAGCGACAAACAGGTGCGGGCGGGAACCATCGCGACGCTGCAGCTCTCGTTCGCCGGGCAGACGTTCAGCGATTTGGTGAAGATCGTGCGGTGCGAGGACGTCGATCAACGCGCGGGTCTCTATCACATCGCGACCGAGTTCCTGATGGCTGCGCCCGCATCGGCGCGGTCGCTCCGTCATCTGATACGGTGCGAGTCCCGCAGGCTGGCGGAATGGCTGACGGGGCCCTGGTCACGATCAGCGGGACAAATGTCCCCCGCGGCGCAGACAACTAGAACCACGATGCCTGCCGCCAGGTCGAAGAATCATCGTGAGAACCGTGAATTTAGTAACATTTTGACGTGTTCGCCGGACACAACGAGTGGTCGTGAGTCTGGCAAAGAGCTTGCTGATTTGGTGAGCGCTGCGCAGCCAACAGCAACCAATAAACAGCGCTGACTGGGAGAACAGTAGATTATGAAGAATTTTGTTGTTTCGTTCGTACGCGATGAGCAGGGCCAGGACCTCGTGGAATACGCGCTGCTCGCAGGCCTCATCTCGATCGTGTGTGTGGGCGTCATCCAGGCCTCGGGCCAGAAGATCAGCACTGTCTGGTCGGCTGTGGACAGCGCGCTCGGCGTCGCCAGCGGAGCCTTCGGATCATAACTTCGTGCTTGCAATCGAGGGCGGGAGAAACATCGCCCTCTTCAACCATACGTTGACTTGGAGACCAATAGATCATGAAGAACTTCATTGTTTCGTTCGTACGTGATGAGCAGGGTCAGGACCTCGTGGAATACGCGCTGCTCGCCGGGCTCATCTCGATCGTGTGCGTGGGCGTTATCCAGGCCTCGGGCCAGAAGATCAGCACTGTCTGGTCGGCCGTCGACAGCGCGCTCGGCGTCGCCAGCGGAGCCTTCGGATCGTAACTTCGTGCTCGCAATCGAGGGCGGGAGAAACACCGCCCTCCTCCCTTTCTACCGTTTCGCGGGCCTCGCAGAAAAACCGCCTTCCCCTCCCGAGAACCAGATCGGACTCATCGGCCGTTGAAGTTGTAGAGTCAGGAATTTCGCACCCTGCAACGGGACATCCCAAGGCCTCCTGCCAGCGGCCAGCCGGCCACAAAACACCGAACGTTCCTGAACGAAACACTGAAAGTCGCTGCAGACCGGGCGCTCGGCGATCTCGATCGAAGCGCGCGCGTAATACGTCGCGACCGAGTTTGTGTCGGCGAGGCCGGCGTCCGCTGAGTCGCTCCGTCATGTGATGCGGTGCGAGGGCAGCGAGCCGGCGGAATGGCTGACATGAGTGGTCACGAGCAGGGGGACAAATGTCCCGTGTGGGGCAGACAACCAGGATGACCATTCGTCCCGCCGGGTCGGAGAATGATCGGGGAAATTCAGAATTTAGGAATGTTTTTTAAGCGCTCGCGCACAAAGCGAGTGGTCATGAGTCTGGCAACCAGCTTGCTGATTTGGTAACCGCAGCGCAGCCAACAGCAACCAATCAAAGAGCGCGCTGACTGGGAGAACAGCAGATTATGAAGAACTTCATTGTTTCGTTCGTGCGCGATGAGCAGGGTCAGGACCTGGTCGAATACGCGCTGCTCGCCGGCCTGATCTCGATCGTGTGCGTCGGCGTTATCCAGGCCTCGGGCCAGAAAATCAGCACGGTTTGGTCAGCTGTGGACAGCGCGCTCGGCGTTGCCAGCGGAGCCTTCGGCTCGTAACTCGTGCTTGCAATCGAGGGCGGGAGAAACACCCGCCCTCGTCGTTTTCCAGTCTGAGGGCAACAAGGGACCGGCCTGCGGCAGCGGACTATGAAGAACTTCATGATTTCATTTGCCCGCGACGAACAGGGACAGGACCTGGTCGAATACGCGCTGCTCTTCGGGCTCATCTCGCTCATGAGCACCGCATCAATCACCGCGTACGGTGCCAAAATCAGCCAGACCTGGTCCTCCCTGGACAGCACGATCGGCACGGTAGCGGGAAGCTGACTGGTTGCCGACGATCGAGGGCGTGAGAAACAACCGCCGCCTTCGTGCCTTCCTCGACCCCGACGCCAAGAAGAGATCCACCTCCGCGCCGCAGAATCACCACGAGTCAGAGTGATTTGAGATTTTGTGAAGCCTAGCCAAGTCCGGAATTTTGTCTGGCTCCAACGAGACATCTGCCGCTTTTCGACGCCCAATAGGATAGAAAATCCCTGAATGGTTGAACAAAGTGGCTGAATGGGCTGTTACCGCTCATCCGGTATCAGCCTTGCGATACCCGTGACGCAGCTTAACCGAGTGCGCTGCGAGGACTCGCAACGACGTGTCATTCGGTGTCGAGTTGTGAAGCACGGCACTGCATTGGATCGTGTCGGCACATGATGCGATGACAGGCGGTAAGTTGGCGGCGACCGTGGCAACGCGAAGTGGACCGCCGGTCACGGGACAAAGTTTTGGCGGGGCCCAGACAACCAGACGGCGGGATCCGCACCCAGGCGCGACACTCGATTGAAAGCGCTCAATCGCCAACGTTCCGACGACTGGCCGCGCGACAGCTCGTGGCAATCGACTTGCTGATTGGTCTCTGCTCGAACGTGGAAGAGCGCTCCTACGAGGTCACGACGGAGCGCAGGACGAAATCACCTGCTCTCGTTGGTTGAGGCTGACCACAACGGAAGGTCTTGAGGGTTTCATGTTGCTGTCATTGTCCCGTCGCTTGACATCGTTTGCCGCAAGATTCGCGCGCGACGACAGGGGAGCGGATCTGATCGAGTACGCGTTGCTGACGGTCCTGTTCGGGCTGCTGGGATTCCTCAGCTTCACGACACTGTCGGGCAGGATGGGTACCGCTTATTCGGGCTGGGACAGCGGACAGCAGTCACTTTGGACACCGCCGCCACCGGCAGGCTCGGGCTCGTAATCATATGGAAAGTGTCAATTTCGTTCAGTTTGCCGCACTCTGCATTGCCGTCGTGGCGTGCGTGTGCGATCTCCGGAGCCGGCGCATCCCCAATGTGCTGACGTTGGGCGCGGCTGCAGCCGGTCTTCTCTACCGCGTCTCGACCGGGGGTTTTGGGGCCCTCGGAGAGGGCGCGCTCGGCTGGCTCGTTGGAGTGCTCATGTTCATTGTGCCGTTCGCCCTGCGCGGACTGGGCGGCGGTGATGTGAAGCTCGTCGCCGCGCTCGGCGCCTGGATCGGTCCGTCGGCTGCGATCTGGCTGGGCCTCTATACGGCAGTCGCAGGCGGCGTGCTGGGGATCGCCGTGGCGATTGCATACGGCTACTGCTTCACCGCGATCCGGAACATCCGGCTGCTCCTGATTCATTGGCGCGTCGCGGGTCTGAAAGCACTGCCGGAGATCACGTTGGACAACAGCTCGGCACCGAAGCTCGCTTATGCGGTTCCGGTTCTCGTGGGAATGGTGGCCACACTATGGCTCGTTTGATGATTCGTCGCCGGTTGAATTGCGATCGCGGGTCTGAGCTCATCGAGTTCACGCTCGTGACGCCGTTGCTCCTTGTGGTGCTCTTCGGCATCGTGGATTTCGGGTTGCTGTTCCGGCGATACGAAGTGTGCACGAACGCGGCGCGCGAAGGCGCCCGCCTGGCTGCGATTGACGGGTATACGACCGCCCAGATCCAGCAGCGTGTGACCGATTACCTGAATGCCGGCGGCTTGAACATGCCGTCGACCTTCCCCGCGACTGTTTCTGTCACGACGGAATCCGTCTCGCTGGGAGGAACGCCACAAGAGTGCATCACGATCAAAGGTGTCACGTTCAACTACACGAACACGTTCCTGGCTTTCGGGCAGGTCATCAGACTCATCGGCGGCGGATCTGGATTCACAAACAAAACTCTCACTCTAACCGCCAAGATGCGCTACGAGGGCGCCGCAATGGCGTGCCCCGCGGCCGGCGGGTCATAGCCACGCGATACACGAGAGGATACGAGGAGCACGCATGAACCGCAGTACACGAACGATTGTCGTCATGACCGTTGCCACGATTATGGCAACGCTGGCCAGCGCCGGCGTTTACCTGGCGATCAAGAGCATACCCGTCCGCGAGGTCGAGGTGGCACACACCTTCATCGTCGTTGCCGCCCGCAATCTGCCGAACGGTTCGCAGGTCGCTGAAAAGGACGTCAAGCTGGTCGCCTGGCCGTCCAGTAACCCTGTTCCCCAAGCGTTTTCGGCAACAAAGGACGTGCTGAACCGCGGCCTGATCAGCGCGGTTCTCGAAAACGAGCCGCTGACCGAGAGCAAGCTCGCACCGATCGAAGCGGGCGCCGGACTCCCACCGTCGATTCCGCCCGGCATGCGGGCGATGTCTGTCAGGGTTGACGAAGTGATTGGCGTGGCCGGTTTCGTGACCCCCGGCACCCATGTCGATCTGGTGGTGACGCTTCATGGCCGCGGACAAGGGGACGAAACGATGTCGCGAACGGTCGTGAGCAACGTCCTGGTCCTCACAGCGGGAACGAAGATCGACCAGGAAGAGTCGAAGAAAGGCAATCCGGAACCGTCGCGGGTCGTGACGCTGGCTGTTCTCCCGAACGACGCCGAGCGGATCGCGCTCGCCTCGTCGGAAGGAAAGATTTCGCTCGCCCTGCGCAATCCGCTTGATGTCGCGCCGACGGAGACGCCGGGCATCAAGGTCACCGCATTGATGAAGGGCCAGACGGCGTCGCCGGAAGCGGTACCTGCGGTCAGTAAGCCACGGCCCGCCGCGCCTCGCCGGCCAGCGCCCGTCGCCGCTGCTCCGGCACCAGCGCCTGCACCGGCACCAGCGCCTGCGATTTACACGGTAGAAACGATTCGCGCCGCCAAGCGGGGCGAAGAGGTGGTCCGCTGATGACGACTCGACGTTCGACCGCACGACTCATGACCCTCCTGACGCTGCTCTGCCTGGCAGCGACGGCGGGGCTTCTGGCACAGGCGCAGCCCGACCAGCCGCCGCGGATATCGGTCACGGCTAGTCGCTCGACGATTGTCGAGACGACGTATGACATCACCCGGATTGCGGTGACGAATCCTGCGGTTGCCGACGCGGTGGTCGTCAAGCCGCGCGAAATCCTCGTCGACGGCAAGACCGGCGGAACCACCAGCCTCATCGTCTGGGGTAATGGCGATCTCCGGACTCAATACGACGTCGTCGTCGAGCAGCCGATAACGCCGTTGGAACAGCAGCTCCACCAGCTGTTCCCGGGCGAGGACATCCACAGTGACGTGACGGCTGATTCGGTCGTCCTGTCCGGTCATGTGTCGAGCACGCAGATCATGCTGCGGGCAGCCGAGATCGCTCGCGCGGTCGCGCCAAAAGCCAACGTGGTCAACATGCTCCAGGTCCCCGGCGCCACCGACGCGCAGCAGGTGATGCTGCAGGTGCGGTTTGCGGAAGTGAACCGGCGGGCACTGATGGACGTCGGCGCCTCGTTCTTCACCGGAGTATCTGGCTACAAGGACTGGGTGGGCCGCAGCACGACGCAGCAGTACCCTGCGCCCAGTTTCGAGCAGGACAGACTGGTGTTCAGCGATTTTCTGAACCTCTTCCTGTTCAACACCAAGCAGAACGTCGGAACCTTGAT
Organism: Acidobacteriota bacterium; assembly: GCA_046726355.1. GTDB lineage: Bacteria > Acidobacteriota > Vicinamibacteria > Vicinamibacterales > CAVVIG01 > QHWF01. Next base: position 37,003 of record JBKPAI010000025.1, read on the forward strand.
CAAGGCTCTCCAACAGAGGGGCCACTTTCAAAGCCTCGCCGAGCCGAACCTGATGGCCTACAACGGCCAGGAAGCGAGCTTTCTCGCGGGCGGCGAGTTTCCGGTTCCGATCGTCTCAGGCGGAGGTCTCACCGCGGCGGTTTCGGTGCAGTTCAGGGAGTTTGGTGTCCGGCTGAACTTCAAGCCGACGATTGCGGGCGACCTCATTCGCCTCCACGTGCGTCCTGAAGTCAGCGCGCTCGACTTCAACAACGGCGTGCTGTTGTCGGGTTTCAGGGTCCCGGCTCTGACCGTACGTCGCGCCGAAACCGACGTGGAGCTGCGGGATGGGCAGTCGTTCGCCGTCGCAGGATTGCTCAACAACATTTCCCAGACGGACACGGCGGCACTCCCGATTCTCAGCCAGATTCCGATTATCGGCAATCTGTTCAAGAGCCAGGCGAGCCGCAAGGAACGCACGGAATTGCTCGTCCTGGTGACACCGCGCCTCGTGAGGCCGCTCAACCCTGACGAAGTTCCACCGCTGCCAACGATGCCGGGCCGGTTCCTGCCGAAGGGCGACGATATCGGCGAGCAGCTCCACGGCGGCGGCGGCACGGTTGACGCGCCGCAGGCGGACTCCTCGAAAAACACGAAGCCATCGGGACGTTGAGGTCACGAAGATGAATCCGCTTGCGAATCGCAGGTCCGAACGTGGCGCGATGCTCGTTCAGGTCGGGCTCTCAATCCTGGCGCTGACGGCAGTGACGGCGTACGTCGTGGACTATGGTGTGCTCTGGGTTGCGAAGAACCAGGCGCAGAATTCCGCCGATGCAGGGGCGCTGGCCGGCGCGATCGCGCGAGCCTACGACGAAGTGACGGACCCGCCGTCAACGGGCGGCAAGGCAGAACAGAGCGCCCGGAGGTCCGCGCTCTGCGCGTCCGGATCACCGAGCTGCCCGGGCACGCCGCTGTCGGCGAACCCTGTCTGGCCAACACAAGCCGCAGCGTCTTCGACGGTGAACGTCTCGTGGGGCTGCCCGCCCGGCTTCACCGGCAAATGTGCCCAGGTCGATGTCTATCGCAACGGTCAATTCGCGAGCACGCCGCTGCCAACGTTCTTCGGGCTTCTCATCGGCCGGACGTCGCAGGGCGTCAGGGCAACCGCCTCAGCCCGCATCGTCGGCGCAAACGCCACGGACTGTTTGCGCCCCTGGGCGATCCCGGACAGATGGGAGGAGAACGGGACGGCAACGACCAATTTCGAGAGGTGGTACAAGGTCGGCAATACGCGGATGGAAAACAGCCCGCATGACAATTACCGCCCGCCGTCTGACGCGACTCCGACGGGATACAAGTATCCGAATGACGTCGGTACGGCTACGACTTTGATTCATGCGCAATCGACTGACCCGAATACCGTTCCAACTGGCTGGTCTCTATCGATCAACTTGCCGGATGGCGCAGGCGGCTATACACCGGGCACCAATGCCTACAAACAGGCCATTGCAAATTGTGTCGGCCAAACCGTGAAGCTCGGCGACTATCTCCCAGCCGAGAACATGGGAGCTGGTGGGACAAGGCAAGGGTTCGACCTTCTAGCGGCAAAAGATCCCAGCGCCACGTGGGTTTCGACGCCTGCCCCCGGTTACATTTCGAACACTTGTGCGCCTACATGTGCACCGATCAGCCCGCGGATTGTGCCAATCGCTGTGTTCGATATAGACGATTACCAGGGGAGGGAGATGCTCACTCCGCCTGACAGGAGCGTCTGTCCGGTTACAGGGGGAGGGGGACCGTGTGTCAAGGTCGTCAGAATCCTTGGATTCTTCGCCGCATCGAGACCTATGAGCGGGCCGAATCAAGACAACGTCCTCGGCTACCTCATGTCGAATCCTGGCGAATTAGCCGCTGGCGCACCTGATCTCGGTGATGCCGCGTTTCTCAAAGTTATTCAGCTCGTTCGTTAGCGGAGTTCTGATCATGAACGTCAGTGTTCTTCCAAGTGCCGACCGCCAATTCATCGAGCTCGTGCGCGCGTGCGGCGTTCACGCCATCCCGCTGAGCGTCGACGGCCTCGCGACGCTCGCGCAACCGGCAGCCAAACAGCCGGACGTGCTGATCGTCGATCAGCGGGATCGAGAAGCCATTCCGGCCGAGATCGGCGCCATCAAGCGCCTGCACCCCTCGACCGGCGTGCTGATGGTGCTCCCGAGCCTCGACGGAGCGCTCCTGCTGGAAGCGATGCGCGCCGGCGTAAACGAATGCGTCGCCGAGCCGGTCACACGCGAGGAGCTGTACAACGCGTTGCAGCGGATTGCCGCCCAGCGTCCGGCGCTCAAGCACGGTGAGGTCTTCGCGGTCGTCGGTGCCAAGGGTGGCATCGGGACAACCACTGTCGCTGTCAACGTTGCTGCGATCCTGAACAAGCTTCGTCCCTCGAGCACGCTGCTCATGGATCTCCACATGACCTACGGGGATGCCGGCGTGTTCCTGGGGGCCGAACCACGTTTCTCGATCGTCGACGCGCTCGAGAACATGCAACGGATGGACTCGACGTTTCTGCGCAGTCTCATGACCCAGACCAAGTCGGGTCTGCACCTGCTGCCGTCGTCCGACCGCGCGGTGAGCGTGCCGTTCGACGCCGCGCGTGTCAAGACGCTGATCGGCCTCGCGGCGCGGGAATTCGCCTACGTGGTGCTGGACGTGCCGAGGTCCGATGCGACCATTCTCGACTCGCTCGAATCGGCCGGCACGATCGTCGTGGTCGCCACGCAGGACGTTGCCACAGTGCGCAACGCCGGCCGCCTGGCGGGCACTCTCGAGCAGCGGTATGGCAAGGACCGCGTCAGCGTAGTGATCACGCGCTTTGACGCCAACTCGGAAGTCGGGCAGCCGCAGGTCGAGCGCGTCGTCGGGCGGCCGGTCACCTCGGTATTTCCGAACAACTACCCAGTTGCGGTCACAGCTCTGAACAGCGGACGGCCGCTCGTGCTCGACAACCACACCAAGCTCGCCGGCGCGTTCACGACCTACGCGCGGCAGCTGTCGGGGATTGCCGCCGAGCCGACCGAACGCACCAAGCCGGCCGGGCTGCTCTCGTTCCTCGGCGGACGGCGATAACGATAACGGGAATCGGTACAGGAGAAGCGATGAGCGCAGGCCAGATCGGACCCGGAACCACAACGACCATACCCAGCCCGGCGGACGCACGCCAGAAGGACTACCAGCACCTGAAGGCGCGCGTCCATCAGGATCTGTTGAACCGCCTGAACCTGGAGCGCCTCACGCGCGTGAAGCGCCAGGACGCGGAGCCGGAAATCCGCCGCGTGATCAGCATCATCATCGAAGGGCTCAAGGACACGACGCCGATGAGCCTGCTCGAGCGCGAAACGCTCGTGACCGACGTCCTCAACGAGTTGTTCGGCCTCGGTCCGCTCGAGGCGCTGCTCCGCGATCCGTCGGTGTCGGACATCCTCGTGAACCGCGCCGACCTGGTCTACGTCGAGCGGGAAGGCAAGCTCGAAGAGACCGACATCATCTTCAAGGACGACCGGCACCTGCTGCAGATTATCGAGCGCATCGTCAGCTCGGTTGGTCGCCGCATCGACGAATCGACCCCGATGGTGGACGCGCGCCTTCAGGACGGGTCGCGCGTGAACGCGATTATCCCGCCGCTCGCGCTCGACGGCCCCTCCCTGTCGATTCGGCGGTTTCGTACCGATCGGCTCGGAGCGCAGGATCTCGTCACGCGCGACTCGATGACGCAGCAGATGCTCGACTTCCTGCGGGCGGCCGTTGCCTGCCGGTTGAACGTTGTCGTATCGGGCGGAACGGGCGCCGGCAAAACCACGCTCCTCAACATCCTGTCCGGCTTCATCGGGGCCTCCGAACGGATCGTCACCATTGAGGACGCGGCCGAGTTGATGCTCCGGCAGCGCCACGTCGTGCGCCTGGAAACCCGCCCCGCGAACATTGAAGGCAAGGGCGCCGTGAGGCAGCGCGACCTGGTCGTGAACGCCCTGCGTATGCGCCCCGACCGCATCATCATGGGCGAGGTCCGTAGCGAGGAAGCGCTCGACATGCTGCAGGCCATGAACACGGGGCACGACGGGAGTCTCACGACCATCCACTCGAATAGCGCGCGGGACGCCCTCCACCGGCTCGACACGATGGTCGCGATGGCAAACCTGAACATTCCGGAAAAGGCCATCCGCCAGCAGATTGCGTCGGCCATCAATCTGATCGTGCAGGTGACACGCCTCTCGGACGGCACGCGCAAAATCACCGGTATTACGGAGCTCACCGGAATGGAGGGCGGGATCATCACGATGCAGGACATCTTCCTGTTCGAGCGCCTTGGACTCCGGGAAGACGGCAAGGTGCGCGGCCGGTTCAAGGCCACGGGCATTCGGCCGAAGTGCAGCGACCGTCTCGCGGCGTCGGGCATGAAACTGCCGGCCGACATGTTCGACCAGGTGAAGTTGATTAACTAGAGGGTGTGAACGTGCTGATTGCGATTGCGTTTTTTGTCGCCGTTCTCGCGCTGTTCCTGGGAGCCTACTGGCTCTTCGTCCTGCGCGCGGAAGGCGAATCGGAACACCGCATCGACCGGCGGCTGAAGCCAAGTGTCAAGGTTCGTGTGACCGAACGGGTCTCGCTGCTCAAGCAAATCGCGCCGCTGAGCAGCGTTCCGGCGGTCGAAAAGCTCCTCGAACGGTCCACCAGCCTTGTTCGGCCGCTCGAGCGGATGATCGAGCGGGCCGGCCTGACCATCACCATCGGGCAGGTGGTGCTCGCCTGCGGACTCCTCGCCGCTCTGACGTTCTTGCTGGCGATGAAGTTCGTCGGCTGGATGTTGATCGCGCTCGCGGCAGCGGTTGTCGGTGCCAGTGTGCCGCTCCTGGTGATCAGATGGCTGGCCAACCGCCGCCTCACGAAATTCGAGGAGCAGTTCCCGGAGGCGATCGATCTGATCGCCCGCGGGCTTCGGGCCGGGCACGCCTTGACATCGGCGCTCGGCATGGTCGCGGAGGAAGCGCCGGAGCCCGTTCGCGGCGAGTTCCGCCTGCTCTACGATCGCCAGAACTTCGGCATGCCGTTGGCGGACGCGTTGAAAAGCTTTGCTGAGCGCGTGCCGCTGCTCGACGCCCGGTTCTTCGCCACGTCGGTGCTGACGCAGCGCGAATCTGGTGGCAACCTCGGCGAGGTCCTCGACAACCTGTCCGCCCTGATTCGCGAGCGGTTCCGCCTCAAACGCCACGTGCGTGCCGTCAGCGCACACGGCCGGATGACCGGGTGGATACTCAGTCTTCTGCCGATGGCGATTGCGGCCATCCTGGCCGTGATCGCACCAGGCTACATCACGATCATGTCCACCGACCCCTTCGGCAAGATGCTGGTTGTTGCGGCACTTGTCATGCAGGCGATCGGCGCGTTCATCATGCGCCGCATCATCGACATCGAGATCTGACAGGGACACCATGTCAATTACACTGGCCATTTCGCTCGCTGCCGTCTTCATCTGCGTGGCGCTCGTTTCGCAGCTGGCTCTGTCGCAGTTCCTCTCGTGGACGGCGCCGGAGCGCAAGCGGCTCCGTAATCTCGAAACCGCCGACACCGGCGTGCTCCTGGACGATGCGCAGCTCGTGGACACGCCCAATCCGGCACTGAAGCGGTTGTCGAAGGCGATGCCGAAGTCGCCGAAGGACCTCAGCCGGCTCCGCCGCAGGCTGGCAGCCGCCGGATACTACGATCTGCGTTCAGCCATCTACTTCTCAGCAGCGAAGTACGGCTGCCCTGCGGTGCTCGCCGCCCTCGTGCTCCTTTTCTTCGGGCCGGGGGACCTGGCAACAGCCGCCGGTGTCGCCGGCATCGGCTATTTCCTGCCGGAATTCTTCCTGAAGCGCCAGATCAAGGCGAGGCAGAAGGCGATCGTGAACGGCCTGCCCGACGCTCTCGATTTGATGATTGTCTGCATCGAGGCGGGATCGAGCCTCGACCAGAGCATCGTCAAGGCGAGCGACGAGCTGGAAATCACGCACCCTGAGGTGGCAGAGGAGTTCCGGCTGATCACCACCGAGGTCCGTGCGGGAAAAGCGCGTCTTGAGGCGTTCAAGAATTTTGCCGATCGCACTCAGGTGGAGGACGTGCGTTCGCTGGTCACCATGCTGACGCAGACCGACCGCTTCGGGACGAGCGTCGCCCAGGCACTTCGTGTCCACGCGGACACGGCGAGAACAAAGCGGCGCCAGCGCGCTGAAGAACGCGCCGCCAAGATCGGCGTGAAGCTGGTGTTCCCGCTGGTGTTGTTCATCTTCCCGTCGATATACGTCGTGTGTCTCGGCCCTGTGGCCATCATGATCTACCGCGCGATGTGGTAGACGAATCGTCCGATCGGTGTTTCTAAAATTCAACATGAGGAGGCTGTCGTGGATTTGATGAACCTTTCAATGTTTGCCGGTGTCGCAGTGTTGGGAGTGTTGTACGTTCTGCGCCGCAAGGCTCGGCTGAAGAACGACGCCGAAGGCGAGTAACTCAATCGAGGTCGGGAATACCTGATCGTTCTCCCGCCCTTGCTGAGTCTTTCACGTTCGTTCGTGAGAGTTAGCCCGCAGCATGGCTCGATGTGCTGCGGGCTTGAAGACCACGGCTGGTCTGAAGGGCGAGTCCCTTCTAATGTAGTGCGGACCTGAGGGTCCGCCAAGGTCCGCGCCACAAGGCAGGCCTCAAGGCCTGCACTACGGCGTGTAAGGGCAGTCTGTCGAGTCCGGCTAAAGCCGGACACTACCCGGGATTTAATCGGCAGGTCTGAAGAAGACCTGTACCAGAAGGAATAGGGTTTCTCCGTGCGTGTTGCGGTGTGTCTCGTCTTGTGCGTTGCGATCTCGGCCTGCAGCGGCAAGCACTTCGTGAACGTTACACCCGGTCACAAGAAGGTTTCGTCCGCCGAGACGGCGGGTGACTCCCTCGAAACGTTCATGGCCAAAGTGCGCAAGCTGTCCGAGGAAGCACGGCCCGATCGGCCTGCGGCAGCAACGCTGGAAAGCAGCAACCCTGAGCTCGCGGCTGCGGTCTCCGCAGCGACGTTCGCGCCGTCACCCGCCACCTATCGTCTCGCGGCCGAACAATACCGGCGGCTCGGCGTCTTCGACAAGGCATTTGAATATCTGAGCAAGGCGACGGCCCTCAACCCGAAGGACGCCGCCACCTACGACGCCACCGCGCGCCTGTGGCGCGATTCCGGCCTTCCCGAAGTCGCTCTGGCTGACGCCTACCGCGCGACGTATTACGCGCCGCTTTCGCCCGTCGTGCACAACACGCTCGGCACGGTCTTCCAGGCACTCGGACGGCGCCAGCTCGCCCGCGCCGAATATGAGCGCGCGGTGCAGCTCGATGCGTCGGCCGCCTATGCCTTGAACAACCTCTGTTACGGCTGGGTGCTCGACAACAACCCGAAGAGAGCGATTCTCGCCTGCGAGAACGCCCTGAAAATTCAGCCCGGCCTGGCCGCGGCCTACAACAATCTCGGGCTCGCCCATGTCGCCAACGGCGACATGACGGCCGCACGTGCCGCCTTTGCACGCGCAGGCGACAAGGCGACCGAGCTGTACAACACCGGCATCGTCCAGCTCGCTCAGCACGATTACCGCGCCGCGATCGACGCGTTCGAATCGGCGCGCGCCGAACGCCCAACCCTGGTCGAAGCCGACAACCGCGTCCGCCAGGCTAGAGCGGCCTCAGCCGCACGAGGCGAAGAATAATGTCCACGTCACTTCTGAAAGAAACAGCGGATCACGTCGACCCGACAGCCGCGCTCCACCCGCATGCTCCGGTTTCGGTCGCCGACACCGGCCTGAACGGTGACCTGATTCAGCAGCTGCTGATCAAGCACTTGCACCGCAGCGCCGACTCCACCGGCGTCGAGCTCGCCCGCAGGGTGGGGCTCGAGTTCTCCGTCATCGAGCCGCTGCTCGAACAGATGCGGCGGCTTCATCACTGCGAGATCGCCGGCGGCGGCATGCTGGGCGGCCCGTCCTACCGGTATCGCATCACCGACGCCGGCCGGCGCCAGGCGCACCTGCTCCTGGAGCACAGCCAGTACACCGGCTTCGCCCCGGTGCCGCTGTCGCAGTATCGCGACTACATGGAGAAGTACCGCCGGGCGGTGGACCGGAAGGTCACGCCCGAGGGCGTGAGGCGGGCGGTCTCGCACCTGGTCCTCAACGAGATGGTGCTCCATCAGATCGGGCCGGCAGTCGCGTCGGGCCAGTCGATGTTCGTGTACGGACCGCCCGGAAACGGCAAAACGGTCATCGCCCAGGCACTTCACAACCTGCTCCCCGGCGAGATCGCGATTCCTCATGCCCTCGAAGTCGAAGGGCAGATCATCCGGCTGTTCGACCCTATCAATCACGACCCGCTGCCGGTCGCGCCGCAGGACGAGCTCTCGGCCGCTGCCCGTATTGATCACCGGTGGGTCCGCTGCCGCCGCCCCAACGTGATGGTCGGAGGCGAGCTGACCCTGAGCTCGCTCGATCTGGCGTTTTCGCCGCTGACCGGTCTGTGCAACGCGCCGATTCAGCTGATGGCGAACGGCGGCGTGCTGGTGATCGACGACTTCGGCCGGCAGCAGTGCTCCCCCACCGAGATGCTGAACCGGTGGATCGTCCCGCTCGAGTCGAAGATCGACTTCCTCACGCTGCAGAGCGGTCAGAAATTCGAAGCGCCGTTCATGGTGCTGATGGTGTTCGCAACCAACATCCACCCGTCGAAGCTGGTGGACGAGGCGTTCCTTCGGCGAATCCAGTACAAGATTCTGACCGGAAGCCCGAACCGGGCGGCGTTCAAGAAGATCTTCGAACGGGTGTGTGAGGAAAACGATCTCGGGTACGAAGAACAC
>JBKPAI010000026.1:0-31248 GCA_046726355.1 Acidobacteriota bacterium
GCAGGTACACCGACAGGCGATTGGTGGTGAGCTCGGAGACCTGCTCAGCGCTCTGCCGATCCGCTTTGGAGCGTGAGGGCGCTTTGTTCGAGCTTTTCACAAGCCAGCCCGGATTGTAGCAAAAACCACGTGCTAATATCCCGCTCCATGGCCACGATACGACCGTCCACCGCCGCGTTTCAGCCATACGTGCCGGCCTCGCAGGCGCCCGCGGAGTTCACGGCCAAAGCGATCATCATCGGTGCGATCTTCGGTCTGATCTTCGGCGCGTCGACGGTCTACCTCGGCCTGCGCGCCGGGCTGACGGTGAGCGCATCGATTCCGATTGCCGTCCTCGCGATTTCAGTGCTGAAGCGGCTCGGCGGGTCCACGATTCTCGAGAACAATATCGTCCAGACGATTGGCTCGGCCGGCGAATCAGTCGCCGGTGGCGTGGTCTTCACGATTCCCGCCCTGATTTTTTTGACACCCTACGGACCTCAGTATTTCAGCTATTTCCAGATCACCATGCTCGCCTTCGCCGGCGGGATTCTCGGGGTGCTGATGATGGTCCCGCTGCGGCGCGCGCTCATCGTCAAGGAGCACGGCGCGCTGCCGTACCCGGAAGGCACCGCCTGTGCCGACGTGCTTGTCGCCGGCGAGCGCGGCGGGGCGCTGGCCGCCACCGTGTTCTCCGGGCTCGGCGTCGGCGCGCTGTGGAAATCGCTGTCGTGGATTGCGCAGCTGTTTCCGACGGCGATCGGCTACAGCATGGCGCGGTCCAGCTTCTTTCCGAACGCCACGCTCAACGTCGACATCTCGCCCGAGTACATGGGCGTCGGCTACGTGATCGGCCCGCAAATCGCCGGCGTCATGTTTGCCGGCGGCGTGCTGTCGTGGATGGTGCTGCTGCCGCTGCTCTCGATCCTCGGCAACTACATGACGGCGCCGTTCCCGCCGGTGCCGGCGAGCGGGCTGCGGATCGCGGAAATGAGCGCGTCGCAGCTGTGGAGCGCGTACATCCGGTACACGGGCGCCGGCGCTGTGCTCGCCTCCGGCATCATCACCCTGGCGCGCACGATTCCGACGATCATCTCGTCGTTCAGAGAGAGCGTCCGGGAATTCGGCGGCAGCCGGGCCGACGTCGCGAAGGTCCGGACCGAGCGCGACATTCCGCTGATCGTCGTGCTCGGCGGCTCGCTGGCGCTCGCCATCTTCCTCGCGGCCGCCCCGCGGATGCCGACCCAGGGAAACTTTCTCGCCGCAGTCCTGCTGCTGGTGTTCGGCTTCTTCTTCGTCACCGTGTCTTCGCGGATCACCGGGCTCATCGGATCTTCTTCCAATCCGATCTCGGGCATGACCATCGCGACGTTGATTCTCACCTGCTCGATCTTTGTCGCGCTCGGCTGGACCGGCGACAGGTACGCCCCGGTCGCGATCTGCGTCGGCGCGATCGTGTGCATCGCCGCCGCCAATTCAGGAGCGACGTCGCAGGATCTCAAGACCGGGTTTCTCGTCGGCGCCACGCCGATTTATCAGCAGACCGGGCTGCTGATCGGCGTGATCACCTCGTCGTTCGTGATCGGAGCGACGACGCTTTACCTGCACGGCGTGATGTCGATCGGCTCACAGTCGCTGCCGGCGCCGCAGGCAACGTTGATGGCGACGATCATCCGCGGGCTGCTCAGCCAGAATCTGCCGTGGGGACTGGTCCTCGTCGGCGTGTTCATATCGGTGACGCTGGAACTCTGCGGCATCCACTCGCTGTCGTTTGCAGTCGGCTCATACCTGCCGATTGCGACGACCGCGCCGATCTTTGCCGGAGGTCTTGTCCGCGCCTATGTCGAGAACCGGACCGGTCGAAGAGAAGAGTCGGAAGTCGGTGCCGGAACCTTGTTCAGCTCGGGCCTGATCGCCGGCGGATCGCTGGCCGGAATTCTCTACGCCGTTCTGTTCGGAAGCAAGTTCATCGGCGAGGCCGACAGCGGCACGGGGCACGTGGCGTTCCTCCACGAAGGGTGGTCGGGGATGCTCTTCGGCGCGCTCTTGTTTCTGGCGCTCGGTGTCGTGCTCGCGCGCGCAGCCCAGAAGAAGATCATGTGAGCCGGGACTATCAGCCGGGCGACGCCCGCTGAACCATTCGCGTGCGGCGATGCTGAAACGGTTACTGCTCCTCGTCATCGCATCAGCGGCTTCCCTGTCGGCGCAGACGACCAGCCGGCGAGCCACGAACGTGGCTGCACTCGTCGCGTATCCGGGCTTCTTTCACGGCCGCCCGATCGTCGTCATTGGCAACGTCGTCACTGATCAGGACGGACAGGCGCGCGTTTCCGACGACAACGGATCGGTTCGCCTCGTCTTGAAGGGCAGCGCGCCGGAGGGCCTCGACGAAATCCGCGGCGAGTTCTGGGATCTGAACCGCATGAGGCCGGACGATCCGCGCCTGAGTCCCTACGACGTTCGGCGAACATTCGGCATCGATCCCGACGGTCCCTGGCCGAAGGCAGGCGAGGTCAAGGCGATCATCGTCACCGCGGTGAGCTCTGCGACGCCGCCGCCGGCGCCATCGATTCGTGCCATCGTGCTCAACCCGTCACGCTATCTCGATCAGAAAGTGACGATTACGGGTCAATTTTCCGGACGCAATCTGCTGGGCGATCTGCCCGATACGCCGGCGCAGAGCCGGTACGACTTCGTCCTGCGGTCGGCCGACGCGGCGATCTGGGTGAGCAACATGCGGCCCAGGGGGAAGGATTTCGACTTTGCCCTCGATTCCCGCCTCGAGACGAACCGGTGGCTCACACTACGCGGGACGGTCCGGCAGGGCCGGGGGCTGCAGTGGCTCGATGCCGAGGCCGGCACCCTGGCATTGGCCAGGCCACCGACAGAAACGCCGGCCGACGAACCAATCCGCGTGCCGGCCGGACCTCCGCCAGAGGTCGTCTTCAGCGCGCCGACGCAGGACGAGACCGACGTCGCCCCGACGACCAACGTGCGCGTGCAGTTCTCGCGCGACATCGATCCGGCGACGCTGAAAGGACATGTCCGCGCCTCCTACCTGGCCGCGCAGGCAGCCGAGCGCCGCGACCCAGACGGGCCTGCTGCGGAGTTGACCACGCAGTACAGCCCGGCGAACCGCGTCCTCGAAATCCGCTTCACGAAACCGCTGGAGCGGTTCCGAACGATCAAGGTGGAGCTGCTGGAGGGCATCGCCGGAACCGACGGGCAGCCACTGAAACCGTGGACGCTCTCGTTCACGACCGGCTCGTGAATTAGGAATTAGGAATTAGGAATTAGGAACTATTGACAGTTCGATTTTTGATGCTGCGCTGGCCAACATAAAGCCCTTCGTGTCGAGCCCCGCAGGAGTGGCTCGTACATTCGAAATTCCCGGTCTAATTCACGACCCGGAAGCCGACCAGAGTACGCGCCGATCCAAGCGAGAGCTCGATGATGTAATCGCCCGCTGCCAGCGGCGCGAGAGCGAGCTGCCCTGTCGCCCAGCGGATGCCGTTGTCATCTTCGCGTACGCCCGCCGTGAACGGAATCGCCAGCGGCTTGCCCGTGCGATCGAGGACTCGCGCAGCCATCTCGCCCTGCGGTGCCGGCAGTTCGACCCGGAGCTGCTCGTTCCGCCGAAATCGCAGATCGGCCGTCGGAACTTCGCGATTGCCAGTGCTCTGCCCGCGCCGCAGGAGGAGAACGCCGCTCGCGTCAGGCCAGGGGACGAGCGAAACCGGGAGCGATTCAACCGTCGGGGACGATGACGTGTCGCCACGGGCCCGCACGCGTACGGTATACAAGCCGGGGCTGAGCGGCTCGCCCGGTGTGAACGCGATCCGGAAACCGCGCCCGCCAGCGTCAACGTGCGCTCGCGCGGACGCCACGGTCGCGTCCGCCGCGCTGTTCAGCATCAAATCGACGTCGGCTCCCGCTTTCCACTCCTCTCCCGCGCCCAGCTCGCCGACGATCCACACGGCAGCGCTGCCAGGAGACTTCCAGCCTGATACCGCCCGCAGCCTGATTGGCGCGTCGCGGCCGGACGCGCCGAGCGGCGCGAGCGCGGCATTGATGGTGGCGGTCTCTGCAGCGACAGCAGGGGATGAGGTGGCGCTCGAGCGGGCGGCAGCGGCCGTCACCGACGACAAGGTGGCGGCAAGATACCCGCGCCGCGCGCGCACGTTCACGCCGGGCCGCTTCACGCGGACGGTAATCGAATGGAACTTGCCGTCGAGCTTGCCGCTCGAATAGTAGCCGAGCAGATAGTACGAGCTCAGGTCCGCCACAACGCGGCGCAATCCACCAATGAGGTCGTTCGAATCGACGATCGCGAGGCCATCGGTCGCGCCCGCCAGCGTCCGGAGGGACGTCAACCGTCCGGCGAGCATCGCCCGATCGACCGACACGGGCGTCATCGGCGCCGGTGCTCCCGGCACGTCGGTCCGCATCATCGGCGTATCGAAGACGGCCAGACCGCGCGGATCGACCGGATAGAACGATGCGTTGGCGCGGTTCGCTTCGTCCAGCATGTCGCGAAACTGCTGATCGTTGTCGATCTGCGCGAGCGTCATGCGATCCGTTTCACAGCTCGCGTTCGGCGCGGTACTGGTCCCTGCCGGCTTCGAGGTGAGCTTTCCGGTCCGGGGATCGACGGCGATCTCAGGGCCGCTCGGAATGCCGTGACATCGCAGCGACCGCATCAGATTGTGATTCGGACGATAGAGCAGCCACCCGTTGCTGATCGCGAGAATCGCCTTCCGTTCCTCGCGAACGCCGCGCAGGAAGCGCACGAGATCCTGCAACGCATCGAGCGTCCGCTTCTCGTGTCGCCGGTCGATCATCTCCGCCGCGACGCCGTTCTGATCCCGGCACGGATCGTTCGGGATATTGCTGTTCGGATAGCAGAAGCCGTATTCCTCGTCCTCACGGTCCCGCGGCACCGTTCGATTGCGTTCCCCCCAGTACCAGTACCGTGTCAGCATCCCGTTGATCGTCGTCGTCTTCCGCGCAAACGCGATGTCGCGCGCCGACATTTCCGGCGTCATCACTCCGACGAGATCGTCCTGGCCGATCACGCGATCGAGCGCTTCGACGAGCGGCCGCCGGATGTTGTGCGATGCGTCGACGTCGACATGATAGACATCGAGGAACAGCACGAACACCCGCGCCCGCGAGCTCTCGGCCATCGACCGCGACTCGAGCACGGTATTCGGCTCCACCCGCGTCTCCTGCGGACCGGCCGCGCGGACGACGACGTGCTCGAACTGCTCGATTTTCTGGAGGACGCCGTTTTCGAGGACCTCGAAGTCTTCCTGGCGCAGATCCGTCAGAGGCGCGCCGTCCTGCGTGGGGTACACATCGACGCGGACGTAGTTGGCTTCGGTCCGGAACGTCGGCTGCGGCGCCGGCGCTTGGGTCTGGCTGATGATCGCGCCGCGGGCCGCCGCCACGTACACGCACACGAGTGCCGTACTGACGAACGCGACCGCCAGCTTCAGCTGCGATGCACTCAAGGGCGCTCCGGCATCAGGGTAGCGCAGCCCTTCCGGGGAGCGTGAAGCAATCGATAGTGAGCTGATGCGGCGTGTCGTCTTTTCCCAGCGGGGTTCCGCGCTTCCCGGTGGGGTTCCGCGCTTTCGAGCCCGGAGCCGAAAGCCCATAGCCTGGTTAGATCCTGAGCGTCTCCACAGGTCCCTCAGCAAGCAGCGCCTCTATCCGCTGCCGGGTCAGTGCGATCAACGCGTCGCGGTCGGTCAGCCGCAGCCCGGCTGTTTCGATCGGCTCGCCGACCCTGATGCTGAGCGTCGCCGGCCGGATGATCGAACTTCCCTTGTGCATCGCCGCCCGTCCACCCTGAACGGCCACAGGCACTATTGGCGCCCGGGCCTTGATAGCCATGATGAAGCCGCCCTTCTTGAACGGCAGCAGCTCCGACGTGCGGCTGCGCGTGCCCTCGGGAAAGATGAGAAACGAGTTGCCCGCCCTGATCGAGGCGGCGCCCGCCTCGATGGATCGCTTGGCGGCCTCCCGGTTGCGCCGGTCGATCGGAATGAATCCGCCCAGCCTGAAGGCGCGTCCGAGGATCGGGATCGCGTCGATCTCCGCCTTGTACAGGATGTGCATCCGCGGGTGCAGCGTGTCGAACAAGGCGGGCGGATCGACGTTGCTCTGATGATTCGAACAGAACACGGCGGCGCGATCACGCGGGACGTTCTGGGCACCCGCCAGCCGGACACGAATCCCGCTCAGCACGAGCCCCAACCGCACGCCCAGGTGGCCCAGGAGGTACAATAGCTTCTTGCTGCGGAACAGGATCGCCAGCAGCATGCCGGGCGGTGCGACAATCAGGACGTAGAGCGACACCGCGACGTAGGTGGCGAGTGAGCGAACAGCCGCAGTGAGCACGCCGGCTGGATGATAAGACAAAAGGCCCGCCGGACCTTTCGTCCGCCGGGCCTTTCAAGACTGCCGACTTCGACCGAGCGTCCAGGACTTGGGGATTGACGACCAGGCCGAGCGACGCCGGATGGCGGCGAGCCGCCCTGCCGGACGACCCGGCTGCTACGACGCCCGCGCCGTGCGCCGCGGCGGTGTTGCGCTGGCGACCGCCCTTGGAGCCGCGCTCTTGGTGGCCTTCCGCGCCGGCGCCGCCGTACGCGCCTTGACGGAAAAGCATTTCTCCAGCGCCCGATCTACCCGTCCTTCGATGGCCACCGCGGTTTCGCGCATCACCTCTGAGACCTCCGAGATGATGAGGAACTTGGCGCGGTCGAGCATCCGTTTCTCGCGGAACGAGAGGCTCTTCGACCGGGCGAGAAATGTCAGGCTCTTGAGCACATCGGCGACTTCGTAGATGGAGCCGCTGCGCATCTTGTCCGAGTTGTCCTTGAAACGTCCTTTCCAGTTCTGGTGGTTGTCGATTTTGCCGTCGCCGAGGAGATTGAACAGGCGTTCGACCTCGTCGTCCGTGATGGCCCGGCGCAACCCCACGCCGTCGACGTTCGTCACAGGTACGAGCACAGTGGTGTCGTTCGCCACGATCCGGAGATGGTAGAACCCGCAAGTTGTACCGAGGATGGTTTTTTCTTCGATGCGCTCAACGATCCCAAGACCATGATTCGGGTAAATGACCTTGTCGCCGACTTCAAATGTCACGGTTCCCCCTAGGAAGCGCGTTGAATGGAAGGTCGAAGTCGTGCCAGCAGCGCATTTGATTATAGACCACTTTTTGTCGCCAATTCAACGAGAAATGCCCAAAAATGGCGACTTTTGCGCGCGATCGGCCGAGTCGGCGTCACAACCGTGCAGGAAACGTGTAACTACTTCTGTCAACCACAGTTGTAGCCAGCCGGATGGGGCGCATACCCCCCGGTCAGCCGGGACTTTTTTCAGCTGAGCCCTTGTGGCTGTTAAAACGTCATTGTGACGCGGTGGACGTCGCTCGTTTCAGCGAGACGAACCAGCTCTCGCAGTCCTCGCGCGAACCGCCCGCCAGCGCGACCTCAAGATGGAGGCCAGCAACATCCCAGGTGTGAGCCGCGCGGTTGTCAACAACCTCGACGGTCGCAGGTTTCAGCAGATTTTCCGCGGAGGCGTGGTCCCGGTGGTCGGCTTGGATTCCGCGAAACAAGGCGAATTCGTGGTAGGGGCCCATGTGGAGCTCAAATGGTTCCATCCCCGGCCATTTGCCATCGTACACGCGCTCGCTGTACTGCCCGTCGGCTTCGCGGCACGACTGCCAGTTGCCCTCGAGGATGGGCTGGGATCGATCAGAGAAGGAGCTGAACTGTGCTCGACTGTGTGTTGCAGTTCCGAGACCTACTGCGACGGTAAACCCGATCATCAGGTGCCACTTTGCCGAGCGCAACGTCATTCTGACCCTCCTCGTCCGCTCGGATTCTGCAAACGCGCCGCCGCTTCGATGGTCGCGCTAAGCGGAAGATGTGGGTTGAGTTCTGCGAAGCCGGCCGCAGTCGGAGCCGCGCCGGTTCGGGGCAACCGCTGACGGATTTGAACGTGGAAACCCCCTCCGCCCTGCGCGTGGGGCATTCAGGCGCTCTGGATCATGCGCCTTGGTCGTCTGCTCGAATCGCGTTTGCCCGAAACCGCTGGACCGGCTGGTGCACTGTCGTATTGGTCGGGCGCGGCGTGGGGCTGCGTGCGGGTTCGACTGCGGAACCAAGCGACTGGCACCGTGCGGGGTCGCTTTGGGGCCGCGGCGTGGCGGTGTGGTAACGTGGACGTCGAGGCGCGGCGGATGTAAACGGAGGGCTCCTGCGTTTGCACCCAACGGCGGTTTTTCAGCCCGTGCCGGAGTGGTGAAACTGGCAGACGCGCCGGACTCAAAATCCGGTGGGGTTCACCCCCCGTGAGGGTTCGAGTCCCTCCTCCGGCACCAAAATCCTTAGACATTTCAAGCATCTCAGCCCTCACGCGGTGTCCGTTTTCGCCATCGCGGCCGACGGCGAGATCGGCTCGCTGCCCGCAGCGCTGCGGCGGGGCGCGTCTGGCGGCCGATTAGCGTTGGAGCACGTAAATCTGGCCGCTGGGTCGCAGCCATCCTGAATAGGGGTACGTCCGAATCACGGTACGATCGGATCTTGGCCGATCGGCGACGGTGTAGGGGAGCTCCGCAAAGTCGTTCACCATCGGCACGATGATTTGTCCGGACGCGTCACGATACGCGTCCTCCGGATGGAGGTACTGCAGCCAGCCATTCACAACGTAACCACCATCGATGTCGGCCGGCCGGACGCCACTTGCACGCAGGTCCGCAACCGCCGACCAGACCGCGTCGTTGTATTCAAGGTGATCGTGTGTGCCCGCCACAGTGATCACGGCATACACGGTGATGCACGGAATTGTCCTTCCAATGCTCAGCGGCACCGCCCGCGACAGGAGGAGAGCTGCCGCTAAAGGCACAAACACGAGGCCACACCGATCGTAGGTGAGCCACAGCAACGCGACGAAGAACACCTGCATCGCGACGTTCCACAGAAGGAACTTGTCGGCCTCGCGGAGGTTCCGCGCCGGCCATGCCGCCACAAGCGCTCCAGCGGAACCGAGCGCCAATGTCAAGACGGCCGCGCTGATCCAGAGCGGCAACGGGTCCGGCTGCCACTCCGGCACCAACGAGGCTGCGGCGCCGATTTCCCGCCACGCCCACACCTCTCCTGGCTCGAGCGGCATCCAGACGCCCAGCCCGATACGCTTCGCGACGAGCCATGCGCTAGCAATCAACAGAACGAACACCGCCGTACGCCGCAAGAGCGCCCGGTGCAGCACGCCGACAGCAAGCGGCAACAGGGCAATCCCCACCAGCACCAGGACGAACAGCAGCGTCGCCACGAGCGAGGTCGGAAGGAATTCGATCCCGTAGCGAAGGTTGGCCAGCCGTTGCTGCGGGCTGTTGGGCAGCCACGTAATGTCCGCCGACCTGAACACGCGTGAGCGGGTCCAGACGAGCAGCCATCCCGCGAACAGCCCGACCAATGCCGGGCCCAGGAGGACATTGATGCGCCTGCCCCAACGGCCGGTGTGGAAGAGTAGTGTGGCTATCATCGAGGCGGCGACACCGACGCCGATGATCCGGCACCCGACCGAGGCTGCACACATCGCCGATGCGAGCCATACGAGCAGGTCGCTTCGGCGTCCCAGCGCTCTGGCGAAGAGCAGCGTGGACCAGAGCATCGTTGCAAGAAACGGAACGTCCGTCATGAACGTCGGGGACAGAATAAAGAAGACGGGATAGAAGCCGAGCACCGCCGCGGAACCCAGGGCGGCTCGGCGGGTGCCGCCGGCCTCGACGACCTGCAGGTAAAGGCCGCACACGGCGAGCACCGCGAGCGTCCATGTCGACATGCGCAGCGTCGCGAGCGAAAATCCGAACGGCAGACAGAACAATGCGCCCCAGAGCACCTGAGCCAGAATCGGGTTTCCGACGTACTCGGGAAACAGGAATGTCCCCGTATCGAGCAGATGCTTCACTGGCCAGCTGTACACCCAGTCGTCGATAAAGGGCGTGTTCTGAAACGGGTGGAGAACGATGGCAATCAGCAGCGCGGTCAGCGCGATGAAGGCGCAATCTCGCCGCGCCACGGACGCGAATGTCGGCGCATGCGCGACAGGTTGACGTGCGCGGCACTGGTTCTGTGCGTCCATGCGTCGCGGCGACACATTATCCGTCAGCCTGGACGGCGCGCCTTGACGGGCCCGCGCCGCACCATCGTGTCCATCAGGTGCTCCAGCGTCGCTCCGGGATCCGCGGTCCGCCCGGTGTGAACCGGCGACATCTGGATCACCGTACTGCGCGGTGACACGAGCCAGTGAAAGCGATTGCGCTGCGGCAGCTCACCGACCGGCCCCGCGTCGGGACCACCGGCGCACGTCAGGGGAATTGCCGCCAGACCGGCGCGCAGCGCCTCGAGGTCCAGCGTGTCGTCCAGAGCGCGCAGCCTCGCTTCATCGAACTCGACGCGGGCGTCCAGGAACGCGGCCCCCGGGCACGACAGAATCACACCAACGTTGATCGGCCGTATTGAGCACGTTGAAGATCTGAACCTCCACGCGGAGGCAGTTCTCGGCGAGCGAAATCTCCCGCAGCAGCGAGATATCGAGGTTGTCGAACCGGGGCCCGATCAGGTTGCTGCGCGGCGCGGTGCCGAAGCGGCCGGCGGCGGCCATGAACGCGCACGGGTTGAACCAGGCCTGCGTGGTGCGGACCTCGGTGGGCGCCATGCACGTCGGATTCGCCGCGACCGGTCCCGGAACGAATGGGTCGGCCACCATGTCCGGACGATCCGAACCGCCCACCGGCACGGTCCCACTCTGCGGCACGCCGCGCGTGACGGTGAGCGGATGGCCGCTCTGCAGCGTCAGGATTCCGCTGACATCCCAGTTGCCCAGGACCGTGCTCAGCATGCCATCTGTCAGCATCTCGCGACCCGGACCGAACGGCAACCGGTACACCAGATTGGTCACAAACCGATGGTCGGTGTTGTACTGGCAGCGGCCCCACTCGGCATCCAGATTCCGAGCGTCCAGCGCAACGGTTCCCCCCGAGGCGCCAGAGCCGAAGAAGACGCCGTTATCGGTGCAGCGCGACCAGGTGTAAGAGCTGAGCAGGTTCAGGTTCCGCGCACTGCGCTTCTCGACCCTCAGTTGCAGCGAGTTGTACTTGCTGTCCGCCGTGTTGTCGACAGTCTGCAGCGTGGCCAGGAACTGCGGGGAAGGAACGGGCTGTCCCGGTGCGGGCTGGTTGATGCGGTGGAAGCGGGCCAGCTTGACGCCGCGGCTGCCGACGTAGCTCATGTCGAACAGCACGTTGCCGATTGCGGTGAACTGGGTGCCGGCGTTCCACTCGTGCTGGTAGGGGTCCCGGTAGTTCAACGACATGAACCCTCCGCCCGGAGGCGTCTGGGCGGGCGGCTCACTGAAAATCGAGTGGATATCCGCATTGCCCGGGTTGACGACGAGCTGCGTGATGCGGAGCGGTGGATTCAGAGTGCACCCAGATGCGCATTCAGCAATGTCTGGTCGTAATAGATTCCGTACCCGGAGCGGACGACGAAATGCTCCGAGCGCAGGGGCCGCGAGGCGAACCCGACACGCGAAGCAAAGCTGTTGCGATCCGGCAGGTAGGTGGCTGGCGGGATCCCGCCGGTCCCTGCCCGGATGAACAGGCATCCCGGCTTCGGCGTGCAGGCGGCCGAGGCCGGACGGAGATCCGGGACGCTCAGCTGGTTGTGGCCCTCGGTCACGGGCACGTTGTATTCGTAACGCAGGCCCAGGTTCAGGGTAAGCCGATCGGTAACGCGGAAATCGTCCTGAAAGTAGCCGCCGTAAGAATTCTGGTACAGATCCATAGTGACGCGCGTGTCCACCCGCTGCGCATTCGACGGGGTGCCGCGCAACAGCTGCACGAGCGAAGGCGTCGTTGGCGTCCCGTTGAAGTTCCAGATGCCGCGCGCGCTCGTGTCGAACAGCAGGTGATAGAAATAGCGCCGGAACTCGCCGCCCATCTTGAACTGGTGCCTGCCGCTGTTGAATTGCGGGTTCCCGGCGAAGTTGTCCATCAGGTGCAGGGTGTAGGTCGGGTGATCCTGGGGCGTGTTGGTCGGCTGGCCGATGCCGTCGAACCCTGCCACGGATACATTGGGGAATCCGAGGTCGATCGGCGCGGTGAGGACGGTCGGGAAGCCGAGTCGCGTGTTGTGGTCTGTCTTGTCCGCCTGCGTGAAGATGCCATGCTCGCCGTTGAAGCCGACGCGCAATTCGTTCAACGTTCGCGAGTTGAAGATCCGGTTCCAGCTGGCGCCGCCGTTCTGTCCGTGGGTGATCACGGTCGTGCCGTAGCCCGGCAGCTGCGTGTAAGGCGCCAGCGGATCGAACGGGTTTTCTTTATGGCCCCACGACAGCGCATAGTGGCCGGAAAGGTTGTGGCTCGAGCTCAGCGCGTGATCGACCCTGCCCGCGAATGACGGCACGCTCTGCGTGATGATGGGTGCGGACAGGAACGTGTTTGACGTGTTCGCGTCGCCCACGTTCGCCGCCGGATAGAGATTGAAGATATTGAGGCCGGCGGCATGGCGCTGTTCCGGCGGCACTGCGGCCAGAGCAGCGGCCCTCTGCGCCTGCGACGGGACGGTGGCGAAACGGGTATCGGCCTGGCGCAGGTGCAGGTACTCGAACGACGAGAAAAAGAACGTCTGATCGTGTCGGAGCGGGCCACCGATGGAGCCGCCGAACTGGCTGCGGTCCAGCTGGGGAGTCTCTCCGCACGCGCCGGCCGTTCACGGACCGCAGTCGGGCAAGTCGAAGGCGTTCTTGGCATCGAGGCGCCGGTTGCGCAGGTATTCGTAAGCAGTGCCATGAAAGGCATTCGTGCCGCTCTTCAGGACGACGTTGATCTGCGCCCCGGAGCTGCGGCCGAACTCGGCGGAGTAGGTGCCGGTCTGGACCTTGAATTCCTGGATCGCCTCGACCGGCGGCACGGCGCTGTACTGGTTGATGACCAGGTCGTTGTTGTCGATCCCGTTCAGCAGGAAATTGTTCGAGATTTGCCGGGCGCCGTTGGCACTCAACGCCAGACCCTGGGCGGACACCAGCGTGTTCTCCGCATCGATCTGCACGCCCGGCGCCAGATAGGCGAAATTCACGAAGTTGCGCTCGTTGAGCGGCAGGTTCGCGATCTGCACCTGTCCGACGACCTGTCCCAGCGAAGACGTGTCGGTCTGGATCAGCGGAGTGTCAGCTACGACATCCACCACTTCCGCGACCGCAGCGACCGTCAGGACGAAGTTCATGCGGATGGTCTGGTTGGTGCTTGGTCCGTCCCAGGTCCGTGGTCCCCGGTCCGTCCCGGGTCCGTGATCCGTCCCGGCGTCATCCTAGTCTGCGTTCGCCTTTGTTCCGGCTCCCTAGTCGCGCGGACCACAGGATGAGCGAAGGACTCCGGACCACGGACGGACCATGGACCATGGACGGACAATTGGGACTAAGGACGGACCAAGAACTAAGACCAAAGACCAGGGACCAGGGACCAGGGACCAAGGACCAGTGAACAAAGGGCGCGCGAATTATACAACTGCCGCGACGCATGGCAGCGGGTTCGTGATGGCGCGAGATGACCACCCGGTCGATCAACTTTCGCTCGACCGTTGCAACCAACAGACCCAGATATGGGGATGATTCAGACGGGAGACTGCCCGCGCTTCTCGCTCAAAGCGGCGATGCGCCTCAAGCGTGACGCGCGACTGCGCCCGGAGGACTTTGATTGCAACCGTGCGATCGAGACGCGTGTCCCTGGCGCGATATACCTCACCCATCCCGCCCGCCCCGGCGAGCGTGAGGATTTCATATGGGCCGAGTGTCGTGCCGACCGGGAGACTCATCGCGCTGTAGGCAGGAGACGACAGAGCGTTCAACTCCGTCTCGCCCGTGCCGGGCGGCAACAGCGGCGTTTCGCCAATCCGATCTACGTTGTGGTGCGCGGCGAGCATCGCCTCGATCTCGCGTCGCACTGCCACGTCATCGCCGCAGCTCGCGACTACGAAGGCGGCGCGGTCGGCCTCCTCGCGCGCCAACGCAGCGTGAAAGATCGCCGTGATCTGCCGCCAACGCTCAGGCGTCACCGCGCCGGCTCCCGGTCAGGCGTGCGTACAGACATGCCCGCGCCGCCTGCCACTCTCGTTCGACGGTTGCGATCGACAGACCGAGCACATGCGCTGTTTCGTCGGGTGACAGGCCGCCAAAGAATCGCAATCCAGCGATCCCGCTCGCGCGGGGATCGAACGTCGCCAGACCGGCCAGCGCCCGGTCCAGATCGAGCAGCTGCACATCCCGCCCCGGCATCTCCGCGACCTGCTCGGCGAGGGTCATGCGCCACCCACTTGCTGGAGCGCTTCGTCATGTTGCGGCGTCGGGCGATCGACCAGCACCCGGCGCATCATCTTTGACGCCAGCGCCAGGAACTGCGCGCGGTTCTGCCACCGCACCCGCTGGTCGACCAGCCGCAGTAGGCCTCTGTCACCAGCGCAGTCGATTGCAAGGTATGGCCTGCGCGCTCGTGTCGCAGGCAGGCGGCTGCGCGCCGGTGCAGGTCCGCATAGATGAGCATAGATGAGCGGCAGGAGCCGATCGCGCCTGGAGATCGCCTCGACCCCACGCGCGCAGCAGTGTGGTTACGTCCGACGCGTTCAGTTGGCCTCTGGTGATCGGCTCCATCCTGCGCGCCCACACCTCGGGGGAATCAAGCATGTCGCGGCCGTCGTCGTGTGAGGTTTCAGGCGGAGCTTCGTTAAGACAAGGTCGCGCTGAAGCGGGCGCGGGCGATAATGAATTTGATCACCCGATCGCGACGGTCTCGGTCGAGCCGGGCGCAGCGAACATGCGGAATTTCAGTGTGGTCGCGCCAATCAAAATCAGGGCGCCATCGGCCAGCGGCGTCGGGCCCTCGATGCGGCGGCCGTTCAGGACCGTCCCGTTCTTGCTGCCCAGATCCTCCAGAATCGCCCCGTGCTCGCCGATGGTGATCCGCGCATGATGGCGCGAGACGCCGGCGTCATCGACAAACACCGTGGCCTTGCTCGATCGGCCCAGGATGGTCTCTCCACCCGACAGCGACACTTCACGATCGCCCACGAGAAGACGACACGGCTGCACGACATTCCGTTCGCCTCCTGGCGCCGTCGACTGCACGGACACGTCGCCGCAAAACGCGTAGCCGTAACCATGAACTGTTCGAACCAGGCTGGGTGTGCGCGCGTTGTCACCGATTGCCGCCCGCAACTCGGTCACCAGACTCGTGAGGGTGGCGTCCGACACGAAGATGCCGGTCCAGAGTGACTTGTGAATCTCGTCCTTGGTGAGCGCCCGCGGCCGGGCAGTGAGCAGCAGCTCGAGCAGCGCCAGCAGCTTGGGTCCTGTGTGCACGACAGCGCCGCGGCGCGTCAGCTCGCGCCGCTCCTGATCGAACACGCAGTCGCCAAACGCGAGACGCATCGCTGGGTTTCAGCCTACGTGCCGTCGTTATCGGCGTCAATCTATTCAATTGATCTCAATGCCGGCCGGCGGAGGTGTATTACCAATCGTTGATGGCATCGGCGATGCCTCTGAAGCATCGGCGGGTGTTCTCAAGATGATGATACGAATCTTCCTGCCGAGCGGAACGGTTCGCGACGGAACGCTGACCGTCAATTGCCATCTGCCGGGAGCGACCGTCGATGTCGCTGAGGGAATCGAGTTGACGATCCTTGGGGACACCCTTCGTCGACATGCAGCCAAACGGTGGCGTAGCGCTGTTCCACGTGCAGAAGTAGATGCGCGCCGCCGGTGGCCACCATTCTCGACAGGTCTCTAAACTAACCAGGGGATTCGCCGAGCGGGATTCTGTAAGGGACCTTAGGTCAACCGGCGCGGCAGCCAGGCCCTAGCCGCGGCGGTGCCCCTTGCTTCCGCTCACTTGCCTGCAGCCGCGCTTTGCTGGCCTGCCCATCGTCTTTCGACACGGGCAACTGCACCTTGACACCAGCTGCTCGGTTCGCTGTTCTTCGTCTGAAGCTGCCAATTGATCTTCGGCCCGGATGGGCATATAGTCGGGCCCTTCCCACAGATCGACGTGGCAGCGCAACGGCTCGATCGCTTCGGTCCTTATGAAGTCATCGGCCTGCTCGGGACTGGCGGCATGGGCGAGGTGTATCGCGCCCGCGACCCGCGCCTCAAACGCGATGTCGCCATCAAGGTGCTGGCCCACGCGGGCACCGATCCGGTCCGGCAGCGCCGATTCACCGACGAGGCTCAGGCTGCCAGTGCGCTGAGTCATCCCAACATCGTGACGGTGTACGACGTCGGCAGCCGCGACGGCATGCCGTTCATCGTGTCGGAGATCATCGACGGCGTTTCGCTGCGGCAGATCCTCGCTCGCGCGCCCGTGCCCACGCGAGAACTGCTCGACCTCGCGGCGCAAATGGCGGACGGACTGGCGGCTGCCCATCAGGCCGGGATCGTCCATCGCGATTTCAAGCCCGAAAACGTGATGGTGACGCGCGACGGCCGCGTCAAGATTCTCGACTTCGGTCTCGCGCTCGTGGGCACGCGCGACGGTACGTCGGGCTCAGAGGTGGACCTGACGCTGACCGCCGCCGGCATGGTAGTCGGGACCGTTCCGTACATGAGCCCCGAGCAGGCGCGAGGGGCGGCAGTCGACTATCGCACCGACCAGTTCTCCCTCGGCCTGACGCTGTACGAGATGGCCACCGGCCGCCGGGCCTTCACTGCCGACACGGCAGCACAAATCCTGGCAGCCATCCTCGAGGACGAGCCCGAGCCGGTGGCGAAGCTGAACGCCCGAGTCCCCGCGCCGGTGTGCTGGGTCATCGAACGGTGCCTGGCCAAGGATCCGCGCCACCGGTATGACGCCACGACAGACCTGGCGCGTGAGCTGCGTACGCTGCAAGATCGGGTGGCGGAGTTCACGTCGCCGATCGAGATCGCTGTGCCGGTTCGATACCGGCGTCGGCGGGCCATGCTCGGCATCGGGGCGGTGGGTGCAGCGGCAGCAGTCGGTGTGCTCGGCCTTCTGGCGCGCGCGACCGGCACCGCCGAACCGAGTCTCGATCGGTACACGTACACGCCATTTGCAACGGACGCCGGATATCAGGCCTCGCCCGCCTGGTCCCCTGACGGCAAGACACTCGCGTACGTCGCGGAAGTCGATGGCGTGCTCCAGGTATTCCAGAAGAGCCTCAGCTCGCCAATGCGAACGCAGGTGACACGCGCCCGGTTCGACTGTCGCGATCCGTTCTGGTCGCCCGATGGGACACGTCTGTACTACATCTCGCTTGCTCGCGACCGCGAAGGACTCTGGTCGATTTCCGCCGCCGGGGGCGATCCCGATCTCGCCATGGAGAATGTGAGCAGCGCCTCTTTGTCGCCGGACGGCAAGACGCTGGCGTTCTTCAGAGACGCCGGCCCGCAACAGCATCTGCTAAGCGTCAAATTGTGGTTGTCGTCGCCGCCCGGTTCGACGCCGGTCCTGTATACCCGACCGCCGTTCGGAGAGGGGGCGCTCTTTAGTCAGGCGACGGTTCATTTCTCGCCTGACGGCTTGAACCTGGGCGCCTGGGTCAGCGGGCCGAACGGGGCCGGCCGTTTGAGTGAATTCTGGCGGTTGCCGCTCGGAAACGGCGCTTCCCACCTCGTACCGGCGCCCGTCGCTGATCTTCCGCAAGTGGTGGCGGCATTCAGCTGGCTTCCCGACAGCCGGCACGTGGTGAGTGCGCTGCCGCGTCCGAGGCCAGGCGTTCATCTCTGGCTGACCGATACCGGTCCGGCTACGTCGCGATTACTGACATCGAGCGGTGGATGGGAGAACAGTCCGGCAGTTTCTCCCGACGGTTCGACAATCGCCATGGCACTGCAGCAGGGAGACTACGATCTCTATCAGCTTTCGCTGGATCATCCCTCGCCGTCCGTCGTGCTGGCCACGTCGCGCAATGAGATGGACCCCGCATCGTCGATTTCCGGTGATGTGATGGCATTTACGACCGATCGAGCGGGGCAAGAAGAGATATGGCTTCGCAGCCAAAAAGGCGACTTCGAGCGTCCACTCGTGACGGCAGCGGATTTCGGCGCGAGTCCCACATATCTTCTGAGCGCTCCGGCGATTTCGCCGGATGGTGGGCGAATCGCCTACAACCGCGTCGGTCCGGAAGGCGATCGCGTCTGGATTACTCCGGTTTCAGGCGGGCCTCCTATACAGCTCGCTCCGGGCGAGTACCCGCAGGACGGGCCAAGCTGGTCGCCCGACGGCGTCTGGGTCGCTTACGAACAAGGAGGCGCTGGAGTTGGCAGTCCGCAAGTCGCCGTGTTGGCCAGGAGGCGAGTCGGATCGAGAGCCGCCGCCGAAGTTGTCACGCCAGACATTCTGCCAATGAAAGGCATCATCCAATGGGCTCCGGACGGGGCCTGGATTGCCTATAACGGACAGAGCGGTTTATCTGTGGTGTCGCCGGACGGCAAATCGAAACGTGTGCTCAGCGAACAGAACTGGATGGCGTTTACATGGTCGGCCGACGCTCACCGGCTGTACGGGATCCGGCTGAGCGACGATTTCAAACACTTGACGCTCACATCGGTCGACATCAAGTCGGGCACGGAACACGTGCTCAGCCCCAACTTCCTGCCGTTGCCGGTGTCGGAGGAGCCCATCAGGGGGTTCACGCGTATCTCACCGACCACATTCCTCACCTCGGTCGTGAAAGTTCGCTCCGATGTGTGGTTGCTCCGGGGCTTGCAGCCTTCGTCCACAGCCTGGGACCGGTGGCTTTCAACGATTTCGTTTCGAAGGCCCTGAATCTCGTGTGGCCCAGGAATTTTCAAGGAATTTCCCCACTTCCCGGCGCCGGGGGAGATTCGATGATGGTGGCTAAGAACTTCCAGGCAGGCGCGCCGGCCTCGAACAAGGAGGGCCCCATGCGGGCGTTTGCGGTGATTCTTTTCGGCTCTGCCGCGATCCTTCTGCAAGACACGAGGACGGTTCAGGGCTGCGGGGACAAGTTTCTCCTGGTGAGTCGCGGCGTCCCCCGTCAGCGCGCGTACGCCGCCGTGTATCCAGCCTCGATTGTTGTCTACGCCCAGCCGCAGCGGAGCGCAGCAAAAGCGATTCGGGATCCACGGCTTCAGGCCGACTTGAAACAGGCCGGACACCGCGTTCTCCTCGTCGAGAATGCGGAAGCCCTTGCCCGTGCGCTCCAGTCGGAGCGCGTCGACCTGGTGCTGACCGATCTCGCCGACGCAGATCGCGTATCGGCAGAGGCGGCCGCTTCGTCGTCAAAGCCGGCCGTTCTGCCGGTCATGTTCGAGCCGACGAAAGAGCAGGCCAAGCAGATTGAAGCGCGCTATCAGTGCCGCCTGACCAGTTCCGATCGCGCCCATCGTTATCTCAGCGCGATTGACGATGCGATGAAAGCGCGGCTCGACCTGAGAAGGAAGAAGACGTCATGACGCCCCGCGCCGCGCTTGCTGTTCTTGTCCCGCTCGCAGCGGCCATGTCCACATCCTCTGCCCGGGCGCAGGCGTGGGTGCCGCCGCAGGGCGAAGGCACAGTGTCCGTCCTGTTCTCCGACGTGCTCGCGAAATATCATTATCTCCCGACGACACGTCAGGACTTCGGACAAATCCGGGCGGAGACGCTTCTTGTGGACCTGACCTACGGCCTCACGGACCAGATCGCGATAAGTGTCGGGATCCCGTGGGTGGCGTCCAGGTACAACGGCGCGTTTCCGCATCCGCTGATGGACCTGACCGGCGTAAGTCCCCTGGACGACGGAACGTATCATCAGACATTCCAGGACTTCAGATTTGGCGTGCGCTACAACGTCGCACGAAGGGCGGTTGTGCTGACGCCGTTCGTCGGCACGACTGTGCCGAGCCACGATTACACCTACTTTGCGCATAGCGCCCCCGGCCGCGACTTGAACGAGCTGCAGCTGGGCGTCTCGGCCGCGAAACTGCTCGACTCCGTCGCGGCGGGTCTGTTCGTTCAGGGCAGGTACTTATTCGGCGTCACCGAGAAGGTGTTGGACATTCCGCACAACCGATCCATTCTGAGCCTGGAGGTCGGCTATTTTCTGACGCCGAGGCTGCGCCTCCTCGGACTCAGCACCGGTCAGCTCACCCACGGCGGCGTGGATGCTCCGGCGCCCACCGACAACGTGCTGTTCCCGCAGCACGACCGGATTACGCGCGACGAGTTCATCAACGTCGGAGGTGGGGCCGGTTTTTCGCTGAGCGGGAAGGTCGATCTGTTCGGTTCCATCATCCATACCGTGGATGCGCGAAACATTCACGCGATCCACCGCGGGGTGTTGTTCGGTGTGAGCTGGAGTTTTGACACGCGACGGGCGGCAGATCGGGCCCTTGCCAGCGCTGAGCACTCGCTGATCAGGTGCCTGTGCGAGAAGAAGGCAATGTAGTCGGGGCGAACGGGCGATGCGGATCTTGTTCGGCGAGTTCGTCCTGGATTTGGATCAGCGGCGGCTCTTCGCCGGCGCCCGCGAGATTCGGCTGGCGCGGAAGACGTTTGATCTGCTCAAGCTGCTGCTCGAAAACCGGCCGCGGGCAATGACGAAGAACGAGCTCATGGCCGGCCTGTGGCCCGACACATTCGTCGCCGAGAACAATCTGGCCACGCTCGTCGCCGATCTTCGCTCGACGCTGCGCGATGATCCCCACGAGCCGCGGTTCATCCGCACCGTGTATGCGTACGGGTATGCCTTTACGGGCGATGCTGTCGACGACCGGCCAGGCCGATCGATCGGCAAACCATGTTCCGGCTGGAGCCTGATTCACGATTCCCGCGAGATTGCGCTGGGGGCCGGCGAGAACATCCTCGGCCGCGCCGGATCAGACGTTGTCGTGCTCGATTCACCCGCCGTTTCCCGCCGTCACGCGCGCCTCACCATCGCCGGGGATCAGGCCGTCGTCGAAGATCTTGGCAGCAAGAACGGCACCTTTGTTGGACCGGACCCGATCCACGCGCCCAGGGCCGTACAAGACGGCGACCGGCTCCGGCTCGGGCCGGTCGTCGTCATTGTGCGTTCACGGCGGCGTTTGTTCTCGACCGAGACCGTCTGTCAGACGTGAGCTCGGCCGGCTGATCATCCGCCTTCCCTGAACGCAGCCTCACGCGCCGATCTTCGTGGGGCTTCGGTGTGGAGTCCAGCTCAGTTCACGCCGATGCGATATGCGGCGATGACACCAATAACGGGCGTGGGGACGAGGACGTTGGTTCCGGACAGGTCGTATTGAATAATCGTGAAGGTCCCGGTGTACGTGTTGCCGTTCCGAGCCAACTTGACCTCTTCGCGAATGCTGGCAGGACCGAGTGGAGTTCCGTCGGGATTCCAACTCAGCCCGACGTGATTGAGCCGGTATGTTGACGATCCGGTCTTCTTCCACACTCCCAGGCAAAAGCTCCCTGTCACCGGCGGGCGTGACGAGTTCATGATTTCGGTTCCATCGGCATGCCATTGGACGTATGCCGAATCCACCACCGTCCCGTCCGGTACAAACGCGCTTCCCTTCGCCACAAATGTCGCGTGCCATAGCCCCACAATCGCGTCGGTGTCGTCGTCAATGCGATCGGAGACGAGCGCAAGCGACACCGGCCGAACTTGCCCAGATCGTCCGGCCGGCTGACGACGCTGTGAGACGGCAGCCGGCTTGTCGCCCCCAGGTGCGCATCCTGCAATCGCTGGAGAGGCGAAGAGGGTTCCGAATGCTGCCGTTTCGAGGCTTGCGATCAAGACGGTCCTCCACATGCTCGTCATAGCGCCCTCCAATTTGGCGAGAGGCATCGTGCCCGCCGCCGGCTATAGAGTGCGCTGCCTTCTTTGCGCTGTCTTGAAGAAGTCCTCTGAAACCTATGAAGTTGTTGTGGAAATCCACTCAGCAGACCGCGAGATCGTCAAAGCTGCGGTACTCGTCCCACCCGTCGATTCCGCGACTGTCAGGACGTTCAGTTGCGAGGGAATGTATCGGGCGTGTTTGTGCCTCGCGCGAGTCGAAGTCCGATCATCTTCGCTCAGGGCGCCGTCTCTGGCACGGGGCTCGAGCCGAAGGACAGCTCTATGCGCAGCAGCTCAACGACGGTTACGCACACTCGGTGACGGTGGACAACCAGGGGAACGTCATCGCCCAAGGGTCAGCTACCAATGGCGGTGATCTGCGCGATCTCTCCCGAATTCGTTTTCTTCGCGCCCTCGAGCCTTCGTGGTTTCAGATCCCTTTGAGAATACGTGTGACGAGCTCGGTGAAATAAGTACCTGACCCGCCAGGGCTCGGCCCGAGCCTCACGACGACCATCTCTTTCGACGGAATTACCATCGTGTACTGCCCCATGTGGCCGGACGCCATGAACGCGTCCTCGGGCACGCCCTTCCATGCGCCGCCGCGATTCAGCCAGAACAGCCCACCGTAGCCGTGGTTCTTGTCAGCGGGGGCCGGTGTTGAAATGAACCCGACCCACCCTTCGGGGAGCACGCGTCGGCCTTTCCACACGCCGTCCCACAGATGGAGCAACCCGAAGCGCGCCCAATCGCGCGCCGATCCGTAGTCGAAGCCGGTCATGATGAAGTTGCCCCACGCGTCGGTTTCGAGCACGAAGTGGCGCGCGCCAATCGGATCGAACAGCTCGCGCTGTGGAAACGCCAGGTACTCTTCGCCGCGGGCCTGCACTTTCTCCTTCACTATCATCCCGAGCGTCAACGGATCGGAATTCCGGTAGCGCCACTGCGTGTCCGGCGGGATTTCGAGCGACTGAGTGACCGCGTGCGCGAAAACGTTGAGCCCGTCGAAGTAGATGCGCATGTGCTTGTTCGCGCGCGTGAACGATTCCGGTCCGTTCAGGCCGAGGTTGGCGAAATCGAGGCCGCTGCTCATGTGCAGCAGATCGCGGACGCGAATGTTGCCGCGCGGATCGCCCTCGCCGCTCCATTCCTTTACCGGCGCGCGGTCGTCGACGCGGAGCTCACCTCGGCCGACGAGAAGGCCGACGAGCGCCGCGGTGATGCTCTTGCCGGCCGACCAGCTGATCTGCGGTGTATGCGCCGTCCACCCGGACGCATATCGTTCGCCGATGATTTTTCCGCGATACACGGCGATGATCGCGCGCGTGTTGTGCTCTTTCTGCGCCATTCCCCAGTCGAGCGCCGCATTCACCGTGGCGACGTCCACACCGGCCGGAACGGGAACGGTCGCGTCCGCGTCGCCGATCGGCCACGGCTCGGTCGCCTCGTCTGGCAGGCGCGATGCAACTCGGACTGGCTTGAAGCGGATGTCGGTCTCGCCGCGTGGCAGGATAGAGCATCCCTGGTCGCCGTTGTATGTGGCCGTTCGCGACAGGATGCCCGGTCCGCTCACGGTCACCACGTGACGATTCGCGTCAACCGAATACGTGAAGCGCGGGTCCCAGCTGAAATCCTTGAACGGGGCGATGTCCTGTGCCAGGATCTCGTCGGCCGTCCGCTTCGTGACGCGACCGACTACCCACAAGCCGGAGCACAGATGATGCGCGCCGATGGCGGCCCGCGATTCGAGGCCGTAAGTCGCGTCATCCGTGGACGTCGAAGTACTCTGCGCGATTGCTGTCGCAGCGAGCCACGCAAACATGAGGGCACGCAGAAGAGCGGGTGTGTTTCGAACCTCGCTGGGTCTCATGGTTCATGCATCCTGAATATCTGTCCGGACATGCAACCGACAGCAGCGCGATGGCGGCAGTCCTGGTGCTGGTGTTTGGTGACCATCCCGATGCGCCGATTAGTGTCACTAGTCCAATTCGTGGGTCTGCCGGTATCACCTCGCCGGTGGGACACGACGGCGGAGTTCTTCGAACCAGTTCACGACGATATTGATCGGGGCAGACTTCGATGTGTCCCCGACGCCCTTCTGCATCAGGAACCGGCGGCCGTCGGCCGTGACGTCGTACATACGGAAGACGCCCCAGTAGCCTTTGTCATATGCTCCCTCGAAGAGCCGGTGCGGTGGGCCGGCCGAAAACGTCGGAGTGAGCTTGACGTCGACCGCGAACATCCCGTCACCATTTCGAAAGAAGAGCTGGTGCGCGTTCCGGGGCCAGACCGGCTCCGCGCCGCCGTCTGTCGAGATCTGCATTTTCTCGCCGGGTCCGGGGAAGGGTCGAACGTAAATCTCGTTTTGACCTGATTCGTTAGACACGTACGCGAGCCACCGCCCGTCAGGAGAAAACTCGGCGCCGCCCTCCACAGATTTCGTCGCGAGGAACGGATGTCGTTTGTCCGGCTCGTCGAGTGAAAGCCACGAAATGTCGATATACCCGAAATCGGCCGCGCCCTCTTGTGCTAAATCGACATCCGCATATACCAGCATGTGTCCATCGGGTGACCAGGACAGCGGCGTGTTCAGGTGCGTATTCGCGAGTAACTGTTTCTCCGGACGACTCCCATCGGCCGGCATCCAAGCGATGTTGAAGTCGCCGGCAGGTCCTGAACGGAACGTGAGCCAGAGTCCGTCGGGCGTCCAAATCGGTGAGGCGTGAGTCCATCCGGACGTCAAACGACTCAAGACGCCACGCGAAAGGTCGAATATCCAGACATCGGGACGATCATCGTCAATCATTACGGCGAGCCGGCTGCCGTCGGGCGAGAGGCGCGGTCGCCTGTACGGGCGAGCGGGCACCCCGAGAGCCTGTTCCGCGCCTCCACGATCGACCCAGACGATCGTTCGATTCGGCGGTGGAAGTAACGGCACATACACCATTGAGCCGGTCCGCGAGAGGCTCAGCTGGGGACCTCCCTCATCGGTCTGGTACACAGCATCCAGGACAGGCATCGGTTTGCCGTCTACCTCTTGGCGCGCGACATCGAATTTCACGGCAAACATGGTGCCCGAACGCGTGTAGACAAGGTGCCCGGTCGGCAGGTAGTGAGGCGCAACGCCCTTGACGAGAGGACGTCGTTCGCGGGTCTCGAGCGACTCAATGTAGATCATCCCATCGCTCGACCAATTCGCACCGGCAGGCGCCGCGCTGTAGAGCACCGCTCTGCCGTCCGGAAGCACCTCCGGCCAGCGAGGTTCCGTTTCCCGCTCTCGCAAACCGGTCATCGTGGTCGGCGACCCGCCTTCGGCCGACACGCGCAACAACCCGGCACCCGGCACGAGGTGGCCCGGCGCTGACGGCGCAAAAACAATCGTCCCGTCCGCTTGCCAGTTGGCGCCGAAGACGCTGGTCACGACCGTGCAGACTGTGAATGGCGCGCCGCCGCTCAATGAAATCTTTTTCATTTTCCGGTCGGCAACAAAGCCGAGCCACTGCCCGTCTGGCGAGAAGAACGGATTGTCTGCGCCCTCGGTGCCAGCGAGCGCCTTGCTGTCGAACCCATCGATCGGGCGCAGAAACAGTTGCCGGCGCGGTCCGCCGACATAGGCGAGGTAGTGGCCGTCCGCGGACAATGCCAGCGCGGTGATTTTGTCGCCCGCTTCGCTTACCGCCGGCCCTTCGGCGCTTGGCAACGCGAGGGCGAAACGCGCGACCGGCGCCGACGGCACGGATTCCTGACCCGTCCGTGCAGTTGCGACGCGCCAGACGATGACACTGCCGACGAGTGCTCCGGTCGCGACCGCCGCCGTCAGTTGACGCCATTTCATCGTACGCCCTGGCGCAGATGTCGCCGACTGGTCCGACGCGTCGGCGATCTCGATCCGTGCGTCCGCGATGTCGTGCAAACGACGAGTGACATCTTTTTGCAGACATCGCCGCAACAGACGCTGAACGCCTGTCGGCGTGGAGGCGGGCAGCCGGCTCCAGTCCGGATCGCGGCCGATGACGCGCGAGAGCACCTCTGGCGCGTCGTCGCCTTCAAATGCGCGTCTGCCGGTCAGCATCTCGAACAGCACACAGCCGAACGCCCAGATGTCGGTCCGCTTGTCGACCGCCTGCCCCTTCGCCTGCTCGGGACTCATATAGGCGGCCGTGCCCAGGATGACGCCAGCCCCGGTCGTCGTCGTCCACGTGATCGTCGGCGAGGTCACGGGGCTCACCACCGAACCGCCGCGGTCGACCACCTTCGCCAGCCCGAAATCGAGCACCTTGACGTTCCCCTCGCGCGTCAGCGCGATATTCGCCGGCTTCAGATCGCGGTGGATAATCCCTTTGTCGTGCGCCGCCTCCAGCGCCTCCGTGATCTCTGTGGCGACACGGAGCGCCTCGCCGACCGGCAGCGGACCCTTCGCGATCACCTCCGCCAGCGGCCGGCCGTCGACGAGCTCGAGGACGAGAAGCTGGTGCCCATCCGCCTCGTTCAGGCCATGAATCGCGCCGATGTGCGGATGGTTCAACGCGGCAAGAACCTGGGCTTCGCGGCGGAACCGCGCTAGCCGTTCGGGATCGTGGGTGAAGCTGTCCGGCAGCAGCTTCAGCGCGACGTCGCGTCCGAGCTGCGTATCCCTGGCGCGA
The DNA here is from genome assembly GCA_046726355.1 of Acidobacteriota bacterium. Classification (GTDB taxonomy): domain Bacteria; phylum Acidobacteriota; class Vicinamibacteria; order Vicinamibacterales; family CAVVIG01; genus QHWF01. Next base: position 26,471 of record JBKPAI010000026.1, read on the forward strand.
TATACCTCGCCCATGCCGCCCGCGCCGACGAGCGCCAGGACTTCAAAGGCGCCGAGTTTCGTGCCGGGCGGGAGGTTCATCGGACGATCAGCGCCGGGTGGTGCGGGATCCAGCGCGGCCGCGGCACCAACCGCGAACAGAGGCGGTTCGCCGAACCCATCGGCGTTCTGGTGCGCGGCGACCATCGCTTCGACCTCGCGCCGCAGCGCCGGGTCGTTGCCGCAGCGCGAGGCCACAAAGGCCGCGCGCTCCGCCTCCTCGCGGGTCAGGGCCGCGTGAAAGATCGCCGTGACCTGCCGCCACCGTTCAGGCGTCATGGCGTCGGCTCCCTGTCAGGACGAGCGGCACCAGCCGTTGGCGCGCCTGCAGATCGCATCGCCTCGAGACGCGCTGCCGCGTCGTGCACCCGGCGCGCTCAATTTGGCCTTCGATCGAGCTCATCCTGCCTGTTCGGGTCCCGCCAGTCAAGGGACTCCCGTCCCGAAACACCGGTGATGAGCAGGTTTTCCAGCGGCTCTCGCGTCAATGCCTGAAGGCGTTCAGGTTCTCAAGACAAGAGAGGGGGTGTGGCATGCACCGCAAATTGGTCGCATGGCTGGGCATCTGCGGCGTCACCGCGGCAAGCATCTTCGGCGTCCCTGTGAACGTTCACGCTGATGAAGTTCTGGACTGGAATGCCATTGCCCTGCGCGCAATACGCCTCGCGGCTGTACCCGGGCCGTTGCAAGGCCGCGCTCTGGCCATCGTGCACGTGGCGATCTTCGACGCGCTCAACGGCATAGAGCGCCGCTTCACACCTATCCACGTGGATGCCGGGGCGCCCCACGGCGCTTCGCGACGGGCTGCCGTTGCGCAGGCGGCTTACACCGCCCTCGTCGCGCAGTTTCCCGCGCAGGCTTCCCAGCTCACCATGGACCTCGAAACCTCGCTGGCCGGCATCGCTCCGGCCGCTGCCATCGAGCACAGCGAATCGATCCGGCGCGGGCGCGAATGGGGCGAGCACGTGGCCAACGCAGTTGTCGCGTGGCGTAACGCTGACGGCCTCAACCCTCCCGCGTCGCCGTATCTGGGAAGCCTGGCGGTCGGAAAGTGGCGGCCGACACCACCTGGGAACCTTCCAGGTCTCGTACCGACGCTGGCCACGACGCAGCCGTTCGTCATTCCGACGCCGTCGAGCTTCCGTCCGGCGGGCCCACCGCCATTGGCAAGCCCGGAATATGCGGCTAGCGTCAACGAGGTCAAGAGCGTCGGCGAACTCGTCAGCGCCACACGGACGCCAGATCAGACGGAAAGCGCTCTTTTCTGGGCGGGCACCGTCGGCTCGTTCTGGAACCGCGCCGCGGCAGATGCCGCCGTCGAGCGCCACACGTCGTTATCGCAGAACGCCAGGCTCTTCGCGCTGCTCAATGTCGCCGTGGCCGATGCGCAGATCGCGTGCTGGGACTCGAAATACTACTTCGAGCTCTGGCGGCCGATTACCGCGATCCGGCTCGCGAGCACTGATGGGAACCCCCTGACGATCGAGAAGCCAGATTGGGCGCCGCTGATCACGACGCCGCCGTACCCCGAGTACTATTCAGGGCATCAGAGCGTGAGTGGAACCGCATACGTAATTCTCACGACGTTCTTCGGCGACGACGTGCCGGTGGAAGGCTTCTCAGAAGGACTGCCGGGAGTCGTCCGGCGCTGGCGGAACTTCAAGGCGACCGCTGACGAGGCCCTCCTCGCACGGATCTGGGCCGGAATTCATTTCCGCTTTGCGATGCTGGACACACGCACGAACGCCGAAAGGATTGCCGCGTACGTCCTGGAGCACGCTGCGCAGCCGCTCCATGGCCGACGGGTTGGCCAGCTCCGGAAATGAATCGAGATTTCCCGCTGACGGAAGGGCAAAGACGGAAGTCGACGCCCTCCGCTTTACTCACGCGTCAAAGTCATTTCTTCAGCGCGGCCGTCCAGTTGACGACGACGGTCAGTGCCGGCTGGGAGGTGGCGTCCGCCACCCGATCGACCAGGAAGCGCTGGCCGTCGCGCGTGACGTCGTAAAAATTGGCATCGTACGAGCGAAGGTACGAACCTGTCTGCGGACCCATTGAAGAGCGCACGGGGCGTCCCCACTTCCGCCATCTCGCTGTCGCGAACCGGCGTGGCCATCAGAGTCCGGTCGCTCGCAACAAAATAGAGCTCCTTTCCATCGCTGCGCCAGTCCGGATCGTGGCCGCCGGCCATCGACACGCGCAGCTTCCGTCCGGAGCTCGGAAACCTGCGCAAGTAGATCTCACGTGTACGGATTCATCGGACGTGTATGCGATCCAGGGGCCGTCCGGGGGAACCCGGCCGTCCCATTCGTTGAACTCGGCGGGCACTGCCAGGATGGGTTTCCGCGTGTCCAACGGTAACGCCCAGAGGTGCATTCCGGGCGCGGGATCTCCGACTGAGAAAACCAGCCAGCGGCCGTCTGAGGACCACTGCCGCAACCAGGTAAACCCTTGAATCCCCGGCAAAGTGTCGGGCTTGATCAGACGCTCCTCGCGCCGGCAATCAGCTTTTTTGTGTAAAGGTCCCACACGCCTGATCGATTCGACATGAAAACACGATCTGCCGACCGTCCGGCGACAGGCGATGTTGGCTGTAGGTGTCGGGCCCAGCTACCGTTCCCAGTAGAAACGTCCGTCCGGCGACCAGAACGGTGTGCCTGTCACGCCCGACGTGCCAGTCGATTGCCGGGCCGTCACAGAATCAAGATCGCGTATCCAGATGAATCGGGTGTCATTGGGCGGCGAGCATCGATTCGACTTCGCGTCGCAAGCCATCATCGTCCCCGCAGCTCGACACCACGAAAGCCGCGCGGTCGGCCTCGTCGCGGACCAGCGCCGCGTGGAAGATCTCAGTGATCTGCCGCCAGCGCTCAGGCGTCATCGCGCCGGCCCCCGGTCAGGCGGGCGTACAACCACGCCCGCGCGGCCTGCCACTCCCGCTCCACGGTCGCAATCGACAGACCGAGCACGTGCCCGGTCTCTTCGAGCGACAGCCCGCCAAAGAACCGCAATTCCGCGATCTGACTCTTGCGCGGATCGAACGTCGCCAGGCGGCTCAGCGCCGCGTCCAGATCGAGCAGCTGCACGTCGCGCGCCGGCGCCTCCGCCACGTGCTCAGCGAGCGTGACCCGGACCCAGTTGCCCGACCGCTTCGCCCTCTTGCCGCGCCGGGCGTGATCGACCAGCACCCGGCGCATCATCTGCGCGGCCACGGCGAGGAACTGGGCGCGGTTCTGCCACAGCACGCGCTGATCGACCAGCCGCAGGTAGGCCTCGTTGACCAGCGCTGTGGGCTGCAGCGTATGGCCTTGCCGCTCGCGCCGCAGGCAGGCGGCGGCGCGCCGGTGCAGCTCCGCGTACACGAGCGGCATCAGCCGGTCGCGCGCCTGGAGGTCCCCTCGACTCCACGCGCGCAGCAGCGTGGTCACATCCGGGGTGCCCACATTGTGGCCCTTGATCGGCGTCCATCCTGCATCCCCGGCTCGCGCCAGTCAAGCCGGGCCGCGGTCAGGAATTCAGATCCGTTCAATCCGGAGGTGGGCGTGCGCGGCACTGGCGATCGTGCGGATGTGTGTTTCGTTTGAGGTCACGATTGCGTCGCGGCGATGGATGGCGCCTTCAACAACAGTCACATCGACGACATCCTCGTGCCCCGCCTTGCCTGCGAGCACTCCGACGTCTCGAGCCTGCTGCTCGCTGAGCGGCTCGACCTCGCAACCAGCCAGTACCCGGGAAAGGCGGGCCTGCCGGGAACCGCCTCGCCACGCTTCGGCCAGGACCGGCGACGGCACCACGGGGACGACCTCTTCCGCAAGAAACGCGGCGTGCAGCGCCCACATGCGCCGATCGTTCCGCTCGGCCGCGACCAGCGCACCGGTGCCGTAGGTGACGCCCGCCATGCCGTCAGTCCGATCGTCGCGCGGACCGCAATGTCGAGCGCCTCAAGAGCGCGCGAGCCCGCGCGCGTCCTTCGGCAAGTTCTTGTGGTGTGAGCGCGCCGTGCTCTCGCTCCCAGGCAGCAACACCTCGGCGCCCTGCTTCAACGCGCAGCCGATGTGCCGCCGTGCTCGTCAACCATCCGCTGAAGGTCGTCCCCGCACGCGTGGCTGCGCGATCGATCGCCGCGGCCAGACCGGGCGGCAAAGAGATGGAGCGCTTGGCTCGCTGTGGCAGTTGACCTCGTCACGTCCGCGGTATCTCCCAGCCTGCGCCAGCGACTCAGTCCGTCGGAGTTCGCGAGGATGACAAAGGTGGCGCGCTGCGCAGGGATTTTCAGAATCAACGAGGACGATTCCAGGCCGTGACGGTAGTTCCATACAATTTGACGGCCGCGGGTATTCTGAACGAACCAGCCGAGCGCGTGGGGCGGCCGTGCGCCGTTCGAAGCGAGCGGCGATCCAGGCCTGCGCCTTGCTCGCGTCGTTCGAGAGGAGCCCGCGATCCATGGCTATCGAGAAGCTCGCAATGTCGGGCGCCGACGCGAGGCCGGACGCGCGGGAAATAAAATGTGATGGAGTCGCAAATGCGCGAGCTCGAAGCCCTCGTCGATGCGGCGCAGCAGGCCGCCGCTGCAGGTGACTGCGCCTCCGCTCTGATCTCGAACGCTCCATCCTGAGGTGTTCTCATGTCTGTCCGCCTTCGCCGCGACATCCGCCTGCTGAAGATCTATGCCGCCGGCAGCACGCTCGGGCTCGTGTTCCTCGCCGGCGCAGCGTACCGCCAGACCCTATCCCCGGGCCA
>JBKPAI010000027.1:0-32584 GCA_046726355.1 Acidobacteriota bacterium
TCGCCCATGTTGCGCCGGCAGTCCATCCCCAGGATACGGGCGCGTCCAGCGCTGGGCCGGAGAAACCCGAGCAGCGTCAGGATCAGCGTGGACTTGCCAGCCCCGTTGGGCCCGAGCAACCCCACCGCCTTTCCCGTGCCCGAAACGCCGAGACGGCACGTGATCCCGTGAAGGATCTCCCGCCGTCCCAGCCTGACCTTCAGGTTCTCGAGTTCGACGACCGGCTTACTATCCATCTTTAATCGAGGGGCTTCGCCCCTCGAACTCCCCTACACGCTCGCTCGCGCGGACCCTCCGCCCCGCTCCGCTCGCGTGGCTCACTCGCTCCGCTCGTTCGCGCGTGGACCGGCTGGTTACCGGCCGGGGACGGCGTTGGATTGCTGTCCCATGGTCGCGCGGCCCAGGCTCTCGATCAGCATGACGTCCATGATCAACCCAGAAATACGAGTACGGCTGGCTGCGTGGATCTGTTTCGGCGTTCCATCGAACACCACGAGAATCGGATCGCGCCCGGCCACGAGCTCGCGGAGGGCCAAGCTCGGGGCGAGCGCCGACAGGGTTCCCAGCGCCCCCTTCGCGTTCAGCCAGGCGAAGGCGGACGGATGGAGTCCGGCAGACGAGGGGAGCTGGCCGAGGAAGTCCGGCGACCAGACGAGCGGGGAGCCGCCGTTCCGGGTCGCGATGGCACGCTCCGCGACGCCGCGATCGGAGGCCGCCACCAGGTAGCCCTGATCGTACGTCCAGATGATGCCGAGCGGAAGTCCTCCCGGTTTCATGGTGCTCCAGGTCCGTCCGCCCGCGCTCTGCTGCTCGAACACGATCCGCTTGCCCTGCTCGCCGGGCCCAAGCTCCGCGTTGAACGTTTCCACCAGCTTCTGGAGGGAGCCGTCGATAACCGGCGGGTTGTTCGCCACGCACGCCGTGACCCACGTCGGACCGCTGGCCGAGAGTCCCGTCACTGCCAATGCCGCTTCGGTCCCCAACGCCGCGGTCAGATTCTGGATGAAGCCGGCGCCGAGCTTCTCATCCATCGTGGCCAGGCCGCGTTCGAAGTCCGGCTCCGACCTGGTGATCTGCGCGGTGAACTCCTCGAACAACTGCAAGGGCTCGCGCGTCGAAACGTAGCCGGCGAGGAGGGCATCGACCGGTAGATACTCCGCCGCGCCCCCGGAGCCGGCGTCAGCGAGCCACGACCCCATTCCGGTTCGTGCCCCCTGGAACGCGAACGTGACCTCGTTCTCTTCCGCGCCCGCAGGAGCACGCTGCTCGACGAACACATACTTCATCCCGATCATGCCGGCGAGCTCGATTGGAGGAGCGTGGTCTCCGGAGGCCATCGTGACCAACGGGGGCGCATCGACGGCGATAAGCCAGCCCACTCCGCGCCGGTACCGTTCCCCAATGGCTGCCGCAAACGGGGAGCCGGCGCCCTGCCCCAGGGTAGCGAGGGCCCACGCCAGGTGCGACGGCGAGTTTGAAACGACCATCAGGTCGTCGGAAACTGAATACGATGCGGGAGACTCGCCCGCCTCGGCGAAAAGCCGCTTCAGGGCGCTCGCGAGCTCCGCCCGCCTGCCGGGCTGCACCCGGGCCATCACCATCGGCACGGGCTCGACTCCGGGGGTGCTGGCGCAGAAGACGATTTCGTTTCCGAGCAGCGGGTTCACCGACTGGACGCGGTCCGCCAGCTGTCTCAACAGCCGTCCCGTCTCGGAATTCCACCAGGCTCCGAACGTCGCGTTCTGGGCCGACTGCTCCTCGGCGAGGGTCAAGGCCCGGTCGATCGTGACGCCGGGATTTGGGACGGTACCGAAGACGACCGCGCCTGCGGGAAGATACGAGAGCAGGGCCGATGTGGTCCGCAGCTGGGCGGGGAAATTCGCTAACTCGCGTTCGATCTTCACGAACGAGCCGAGCAGCTCCAGGTAGGACTCCGCCTCGGGGCTCCAGGAGACGGCTGCCGCGACCGAGCTCGCCAGCGCCGGGATGGAGGCGGCCTGCTGGCCGGGGCTAAGGACGACGTCCCTGCCGGGCTGGTTCACCGCCACCGATCCCTCAACGACCGAAACCACCGAGCCGCCCATGCCGGCGGACACCGCGAAGACGGTTCCCTTCACCGAGGCGATCGAATCGCGGGTCAGAACCCGCAGGCGGCCCCGGCGCTGCTTGGCGGCCTTGACAATGATGTCACCGCGCTGGAGGTGAATCGCCTGGCCGGTCCAGGCGGCGGTCACGAACAGCTCCGTTCGCTCGTTGACATCCACCATCGATCCGTCGGCGAGCCGCAACACCGCGTGGGCTCCCGGGCCCGTGCGGACCGACTCCCGTTCGCCGATGGCGGCGCCTGCTTCGAGAGAGCCCACGGCCAGGCGGTACAGGCCGCCGTCGGCGGAAACGACCGTGGCCCGCGGGCCGCCGGGAGCCATCATGCCGTCGATGGCGTCGCGTCCGAGATAAAGGACCGCGAAGAGCAGCGCGGCTGCCGCGGCCAGGGCTCCCCGTTGCACCCAGCGGGATGAGGACCGGAGTGGCATGGCGACGATGCGCCTCTCGCCCTTCATCTCGGCGATCCGGGCGCGACAGCCGGGGCAGCGGCTGAGATGGTCTTCCACCAGGACGCGGCGGCTACCGCCCAGCTCTTTGCCCAGATACGCCCGGAAGTCCTGCCGGAACTCCGCACAAGTGGCGCTGCCAGCGTTCGTCACCTTCTCCCAGACACGGGCCCGCGCGGCCTCGAGCGTGCCGGCGTCCACGTCATCCTCTTTCATCTCCTGTATCGCTCGTTCCAGACGGTCTTCGGACATCGCCGACCTCCTTCTTGACCGGGTGCGGCTTGCGCGGTTCGGGCAGCCAGCCTGAATACCGGGACGGGTTGCCGGTCTAGCGCTGCATCTCCGCCTGCAGCCGGTGCCGGATCCTGTGGAGCCTGACGGCCACGTTGTTCCTCTCCATCTGAAACATCTCGGCCAGCTCTTCGATCGACAGCCCCTCGACATGACGCAGCAGGAACAGGCTTGCGTCCTCGCTGTCCAAGGCGGCGAGGGCGCGACGAAGCCGCTCCTTCAGCAGCCACGGGGACTGGACGGTGGCGTGCGGCGCCCGATCGTCGTAAACCGACTCCGCATGCAGCTCCCGGCGGCGCAGCACATCGACGGCCGCGTTGACGGCTGCGCGCCGGAAGTACGCGGCCGGCAGCGCAACGTCCTCGACGTCTCCACCACGGGCCAGGACGCGCAGGAAGACGGTCTGCAGGACGTCCTCGGCGTCGGCCGGATTGCCGGTGACGCGCAGGGCCGCGCGGAATACCGCCTCGGAATGGCGCTCGTACAGCTCGGCAAACCCTGCCAGCGCGGTCGTGGAAGTCATGGGGATCAGCAGCTCGTCGATTTGCGTGCTGGCTGTGGGCACTTCTTCCGCCTCACCTACCTAGACGCACGAGGAGGCCGACTATTACAGGTGTGCGGGAGAATTGTAGGGCCGCCGGCGGAGAGAATTTCCATCTGCACTTCGCCGGTGAGTTTCTCTGTTGCGATCGAGACGTAGAGCTCGCCCTCCGCAACCGACATACTGAAAGCGACGCGGCGTTCAAGTCGCGCGACCAGCGCGGCGACCAATGCGCGATCGATCGCATATAGCTCCAGCGCCTCTGCCCGGTGGATCTTTTCGCCCGCGAGCTGGTTCAGGAATTGCCGCGGATCCTTGTGAGCGTAGACGACGACGCGCCGTGCGGCTTTCGACGCCTTGTGCAGCCGGCCGGCATCCGGAGTCCCGATGTCGATCCATGTCGTGATCGCGCCGGTTGGATCGCGGACCGCGATGGCCGGCTCGTCAGGCTCCGACACACCGCGCGAGAACGCGATCCCAACTCAATACAACCGCCAGTTGCGCCGCGTCCTTAATCAGGCTGCGAATGCCGCCGTGGAGGCCAAGGGCACGATCTTCGCCATCGTGTATCGCCGGCTCGTCCCGCGCCTCGGGCACGCGCAGGCCATTGGCGCCATCACCCACCGGCTATGTCGTCTTATCTGGAAGATTCTTCACCAGAGCATTCGCTATGAGGAACGCGGACCAGCCGTCAGCGGCGAGGCGCAGAAAGTGCGGGCGCGCAAGATGATCCGCGAACGGCGAAGTCTCGGCTACAGCGTCGAACTTCTCCCGGCTGCATCGAACAGCCGGGCATGATCGGGAGAGACTTTCGCCCATGGCTCATCCGTGCCGCCTGACGTACCCAGTTTTCCGGGTGCTCGAACCTCTTTTAATACGCCTAACAAACGTGGCGCGCATTGCCCCCGCTAAACTAGGACATGACGATCAAGAGAATGGACCACGTCAGCATCATCGTCGACGACCTTCCGGCCGCCATCGCCTTCTTCACCACCCTCGGCATGGCGCTTGAGGGCCAGATGCCGGTCGAGGGCCCCTGGGTGGACCGCCTCAATGGGCTCGAAGGCGTCCAAGTCGACATCACCATGATGCGGACCCCGGACGGCCACGGCCGGGTTGAGCTGACGAAGTTCCGCAACCCGGGGTTGGTCGAGGCCGAGCCAGCGAATGCCCCGCCGAACACGCTGGGCCTCCGGCAGATCATGTTCGCGGTCGAAGACATCGACGACACCGTGGCCCGCCTCCGCGCCCACGGCGCCGAACTCATCGGCGAGGTGGTGCAGTACGAGGACAAGTACCGGCTGTGCTACATGCGAGGCCCTGCGGACATCATCGTCGCGCTGGCCGAGGAACTCTTCTGACGCGTTCACCGCCGTCCGGGACACCGGTGGCAACCTAGGCGCTCCTTCTACTCGATACCCTGTTTGGCAACCATCCTTCTTTCTCGCCTGCTTGCGCCGGTTTTGTTAGCCGCGCTTAGGCAGGTTCCTGGAGGGGAAGGTCGCCGTCGGGCCGAATCCATGCCGGAAGCGAGGCTGCTCTGCGCATCTCCCGAATCATCAGCACCGGTTCTTCTCCTCCGCCGGTGCGAGCATGCCGTGCGCGGTCGCGTAGTCCTGGATCTCGAGCCCGTAGAGCTCCTTGAGGCGCTTTTGCGTGATCGTCGCTTTGGACAGCATCAACGTCGTGATGTTGTCGAGGTCATAGACCGCGTCCGCGGCGAGCGGCCTGATGACGGTGCCAAGCCGGAACGAGCCCTGCGGTGACACGTGGGGACTGAACGCACGAAGGCGCGACCCGTCGCGGCACAAACCACTCGCCGAGCGAACGGTGGCGACTCACCGCGCGCTCGTAGAGAGACGGCGGGATATCGAGGCTCTCGACGAGCAGCGCGAACAACTGTCGGCCGATTCCGGGTCAGTCAGCATCGTCGTCACTCCTTCGGATCGATCTCGAGCGCGGGCACAAACCCGCCAAGCGCACCGACCTGGTCGTAGATGCGCCACGGCATTTCCGCTTTGGGCGACCGCGCGCGCCCAAGTTCGACTGCAAGGGACACCGGCATGACCGGGAACACATGGAGCAGCGTGTGCTGGCCGCGCACGGCCTTGATCTCGTCAAGCACACGGCTGAAGAGCCCGCGCATCTCGGAAAGCTGCGCCGGCGACTTCACGAGCTCCTTGTGCGGAGACGGAACCGTCAGCGTCCAGATCGCAGCGTCCGGGCCGAGAACCGAGGTGAACCAATCGGCCGTGACCGTCGCGCTGAACGCGAGAACGGTTTCGGGTGGCTCGCAGCGGTATTGGCCCAAGCCGCCAACTCCGATGCGCCCTCCGCAGCGAGCTTCGCGGATGTCGCGCGGCATACGTGCGCCCAATCCGCCGTCGCGAACGTTTTGCGGCGCTCAGGGTTGTACTTCGGAAGTCGTCCCGCAGGTCGCTGCGCATCCGGTAGCGTCCAGCCAAGGGCGATCATCGCGAGGACGGGGTACGTCTCGAACACGCTCGTTGAAGTGAGTTCTCCGGACGGGTTCGCCGCTCCTCCGAACCCGGCGAGAAACTCCCAGATCGGTGCGGCTGCGCCAAACATGTCTTTGCGGCCCGTGTTCGCCGGCTGCATCCCGCCCCGCCGTCGGCTGACCGACGGACAGACAATCTGCTCGACGGGTCTCTGGCCGCCCTTGTTCACGACGATTGTCGGTTGGTCCAGAAGTACCAGCGTCGACGATGCTCGGTGTGTCGCCTGCCACAAACGGATGATCTCAGCCGCCTCGCCGTACCGCACAAGACGAGGCGGCCCAAGTTCCGTAATAGTGCCGTGGTCGAGGAGCACAGCGCCGACGATGGCGCCGATCTTTCTCCGAGTCCACGCTGAGTCGAAACCGACTATGAGCATAGTCAGGGAAGTGCTGTAATGTCGGTTCGAGGATAGCCCGCCGACAGGATGAACGGTAGTGCCCGGATGACGGCTGCTCGCGTACAACGTCACTGGCGCGCTTGTCCTCGCGTGGATCGACGGACTTCGAGTGCCGCAGGTGGGTCGGAAGCAGTTCGCGGCCGAAGGTGATACGTGGGCGCGCACCGTCGCGATGGTGAACCGGCTGCTGGAGGAATAGTGATGACAGCCCTTCGGGTGCTGGCGATGCGAATGAAGGCATTCGTCCTGGGCAGTCGAAGCGATCTCGATCTGGACGATGACATTCGCGCGCATCTGGACCTTCTCACCCAAGAGTACCTCCGCGGTGGTCTTTCGTCCGAACAGGCTGATGCGGCGGCGCGGCGTGCGTTCGGCGGCGTTGAGCAGATGAAGGAAGTGTATCGGGATCAGCGCGGCCTGCCGCTGATCGACGGGCTCGTGCAGGACCTTCGATATGCGGGTCGCATGTTTCGTCGCGATCAAGGTTTCACAGCCGTCGCGGTCCTGTCGCTGGCTCTGGGCATCGGGGCCTCTACCGCCGCGTTCAGCGTCTTCAATGCGGTCATGCTGCGGCCACTGCCGGTGCCCGACCCCGACCGGCTGGTGCTGCTCGAGCCGCAGCACCGCGGCACCCGATTCGTCCTGTTCAATCCGATCTTCGAGGAGCTTCGCCGCAGGCAACGGACGCTGGCCGGCGTCTTCGCCGACAACGACCAGCCATTCCTCAAAGTCACGTTCGACGATGCGACGTCTCCGTCGTATGTGCGCAGTAGCCTGGTCTCGGGCAGCTACTTTTCGGTGCTCGGTATTTCGCCGTCACTCGGTCGGCTGCTGACCGAGCGTGACGATCGGCTCCTGGAGACATCGGGCGGCGAAACCTGCGCCGCAGTGATCAGCCATCAATTCTGGGTCAGGCGCTTCCAGCAGAATGCGGACGTGCTTCGCCGCACGCTGCGCGTGCGCGACATGCTGTGCGCGATCGTGGGTGTGGCCCCACCTGGTTTCATCAGCCATCAGGGAGGATACGCACCCGAAGTGTGGTTGCCGTTGCGGCCGTTGACGGATAGAAAACTGCTCGAGAGCCGGACGATGGCCTTCTTCGGGGGCGTAATGGGGCGCCTCGCACCTGGCGTCAGCATCAGACAGGCAGAGACCGAACTGACGGCACTCTACCAACAGATCCTGGCTGCTGATGCGGAAACGCGTCCTGCCAACTTCAGGGTGCCTGCCGATTTCAGGATTCACGTTGTACCCGGAGCACAGGGGTTCGACAACGTGCGGCGGCAGTTCAGCACCTCACTCACCATCGTGCTGGCTGCGGTGGGCGTGGTCCTGCTGATTGCGTCCGCCAACGTGGCGACGCTGCTGCTCGGTCGCGGCGCCGCAAGGCTGCCCGAGTTGGCGACGCGTGCCGCGCTTGGCGCTGGCCGCGACCGCTTGGTGCGTCAGCTCGTCACTGAAGGCAGCCTGCTTGCCGCGCTCGGCGCCGTGCTGGGTCTGGCGCTTGCGTGGATCGCGACACCTGCACTCGCGTCGCTCGTATGGACGGGCGATGCGGTCATGGCTGACCCACGCGTGATCGCGGTGGCCATCGGTGCGACCCTGCTGGCGGCGATCGTCTGCGGTGTCGTGCCGGCGCTGCGTGTGAGTGATACGACGCTGCGGGCCAGCATGGCCCGTGACGGCCGCACCACGACCGGCCACGGGCAGCGCTTGACGCGCGCTCTCGTGGCGGCGCAGCTGGCGCTCTCGCTCGTGCTGGTCACCGCGGCAGGCCTGCTTCTTCGCACTGTGCTGCATCTCACGGGCATCGATCCTGGCTTCCGGCCCGAGCACGTTCTCATGCTGGACGTGCGTGATGAAACACCCGGGTCATCGTTTGGCAAGATCGACACGGCGGAGCAGAAAGCCACACGCGCGGCGCTGTATCGTGCGGTTGACGAGCGGCTCAACGCGTTGCCGGGCGTTCGCGCCGCCAGCGTCTCGTGGCTCGGGTTGTTCAGTCAACAGAATCTGTGGCTTGCATTGATTGATGCCGACCACGCCAACAGTCGCGCAGAGGGCCGAGTCGACTACGTCTCGCCGCGGTATTTCGAGACGATGGGGATGCAGATTCTTCGCGGCCGTGGTTTTGCCGATCACGATCGTGAAGGTGCGGTGCGTGTCGCTGTGGTCAACGAGACACTCGCGCGCGCGCGATTTGGTGACGGCGAGGCCTTGGGGCGGCGGCTGGCGATCGACTACAGGGGAGAGCAGGATCGACCGTTCACAATCGTCGGTGTCGTGCGCGACTCCAAGTACAACGACCTTCGCGAGCTCCGCACTGAGCCGATGATGTGGATGCCGATCGCACAGGCGCCATTTCGCATGAGTTCCGTCGCGTTGCGTGTTGAACCGCATGCCGAGGCAGCGGTTGCAAGACAGGCGGAAGCCGTTCTCAGGCAAACCGACAGTTACCTGATGGTCCGCGAGATCACCACGCTTTCGGCGCAAATGCATCGGAACACGGCACGCGAGCGATTGCTGCTGGGCCTTTCGTCAGGGTTCGGCGGTCTGGCGGTGCTGCTCGCCGGCGTCGGGCTGTATGGCACCCTGGCTTACACGGTGCGCCGGCGGACTCGCGAGATCGGCATCCGGCTGGCCTTTGGCGCGCAACGCCGTGCAGTGCTGTCCATGATCCTGAGAGACGCGCTGAAACTCGTTGCGCTGGGAATCGGCGTCGGGGTGCCGATCGCAATCGCCGGCGGATACTCCCTGCGTGCGTTCCTCTTCGGTGTTGTGCCGGTCGATCCCGCGGCGCTCGCGACTGCCTGCGCCGTGCTGGCGTTCGCCGCGCTGCTGGCCGCCTGCATTCCAGCACGGCGCGCGGCTGCCGTCGATCCCCTCGTCGCGCTACGCTGGGAGTAACCACGGATTCCGGAAGCCGTGCTTGCACGTCGTGAACGTGTCAGCCAACCGTTTGCGAGTCCTCTACGTCGAAGAGGCATGGCTGCCTTTCCCTGGCTCGATGCAATCCGTCAGGACCTCCAGTATGCGGTCCGGACACTCGCCCGGTCGCCGGGATTCACCGCCGCGGCTGTTCTGACCCTCGCGCTCGGCATCGGCGCGAATACGACGATGTTCAGCGTCTTCAGTGCGACGCTCTTGCAGCCCCTGCCGTTTCCCGATCCGGATCGACTGGTGACGTTGTGGAAGGTTCACATCGACAATCCCGACTCGATCAACATCACCTCGCTGCCGAATTTCCGTGACTGGCGCGAACGCAGCCGCGTGTTCGAGAGCATGGCGCTGTTCGACTCGGCCGGTCGCGGATACAACCTGACCGGCCAGGGCGAGCCCGAGCAGGTCCCCGGGCTCCGCGTGTCCTCGAGCTTCTTTACCGTGCTGGGGGTTGCGCCGCTGATGGGCCGCACATTCGTGCCGGACGAAGAGGATCCCGGCCGCGGTCGCGTGGTCGTGCTCAGTCATGGACTGTGGGTGCGCCGCTACGCGGGCGACCCGTCGATTGTGGGCAAGACCATCGCCATCGATTCGCGCGGGCACGTCGTGATTGGCGTCATGCCTCCGTCGTTCCGGTTCCAGTTCGGCGTCGAGCGGCAGCTGTGGGTGCCGGCCGGCTGGACACGCGGCGATCAGGATCGCGGCTCGAATTCGTTCATCGCGATCGGTCGCCTGAGAAAGGATGTCACGCTGGCACAAGCCGGCAGCGAAATGGACACGATCGGCCGCGCGCTTGCAACCGCATATCCGGACCAGAATCCAGGTCAATCGGTGCGTGTCATTCCGATGAGCGAGCTCACCCGGTCGCGGCTGCAGTCTGCGCTGGTACCGATGCTGGCCGTCGTGGGGTTCGTGCTGCTGATTGCGTGCGCGAACGTTGCCAACCTGCTGCTCGCACGTGCCGCGGCACGATCCCGCGAGCTGGCCATTCGCGCCGCCCTCGGTGCCGGCCGCGGACGAATCCTGCGCCAGCTCCTCACCGAAAGCGTGGTGCTCGCCGCCGCTGGCGGCCTGGCCGGACTGACGCTCGCCTCTTGGAGCGCGAGCGCGTTGCTGCCGATCCTGCCCGCCAACATTCGCAATGTGCCCTTCCGTGTCGTCGATGGTATCGACATCGATGCCGGCGTGCTGGCCTTCACGTCGGCGGTGGCGCTCGGCAGCGGGTTCCTCTTCGGCCTGGCGCCGGCGCTGGCGGCGTACCGCGGCGGGGTCAACGACCTGCTGCAGGGAAGCGCGCGCGGACTCGTGGGCGACGGGAAGAGCCGGTTGCGTTACGGGCTCGTGGCTGCGGAGATTGCACTCACGCTGATCGTGCTGGCGGGGGCCGGCGTGATGCTGGTCAGCGTCGCGCGGCTGCTCAGCGTGGATCCCGGACTCGATCCCAGGAACGTGCTGGTGCTGCAGATGTCGCTCCCGCAGGAAAACCTGTATTACGGGCCGCCCGGCAACGCGCGCTTCTGCGCGGCGCTGGGCGAGCAGGTCGGCAGCGTGCCGGGCGTCGTGTCCGTCAGCGGCATCGCGCATCTCCCGCTCAGTGGGGCGAACGCGGGTCGCGGCCTGGCCATCGAGGGACAGCCCGATCCGGGGCCGGAGCGCCAGGCGGGCGCCGGTTACAGCGTCGCCTGTCCTGACCTCGTGAAGACGATGGGGATGACGCTTGCCGCTGGACGCGAGTTCACGGTGAAGGACACCATCGACGCTCCGCAAGTCGCCCTCGTCAACGAAGCGTTCGCGCGACGCTATTGGCCGGACCAGGACACCCTCGGCAAGCGATTCAAGATCGGCCGTGCGGGCAGTGACTCGCCGTGGCTCACGGTCGTCGGCGTCTTCAAGAACGTCCGCCACGGCGGTCTCGATACCGACCAGGGACCGTTCTTCCTCCGCCCCTACCAGCAGGCCGGCTGGCCCGTGATGAGCATCGTCGTCAGGACCGCATCCGCGCCGCAGGCGTTCACGGCGCCTGTCAAGCGCGCACTGGCGGCGATCGAGCCGGAACAGCCCGTTTCCGGCGTGCGCACCATGGAAGATGTCGTGGGCAGATCCGTTGCCTCGCGGCGGTTCCCGATGATGCTTCTGAGCGGGTTTGCGCTGCTGGCCCTGGTGCTCGCGGCCATTGGTATTGCGGGAGTCGTCGGCTACTCGGTCGTGCGGCGCGCGCCGGAAATCGGCGTGCGCATCGCCCTTGGTGCGCAGGCGCGCGACGTGCTGCGGCTGATTCTCGGGCACTCGCTGGCCTGGTCCCTCGCCGGCGTGGGCGTCGGCATTGTCGGCGCCATCGGGCTGCTTCGCCTCCTCGGATCGCTCCTCTACGGCGTGACCGCCGCTGACCCGGTGGTGCTGGGCCCCGTCTCGGTTCTCATGATCGCCGTCGCGCTGGTCGCGAGCTACGTCCCGGCGCGCCGCGCCATGCGCGTCGATGCCATCGCCGTGCTTCGTCGGAGCTGATCGCGGACGGCAGCTGCGCGCACCGGCGATGTCGGACTCGCTGCTCGAACCCGGGCACCTGGCGGGAATTGCTGCGAGGTGAGATTATCACGGCGCCACCAAACCGTCGGCGGCAACGTGTCGCCGGGCCCCGCCGGTGCCGGCACTGACCAGTCCAATCGGTTGCCGGCTCTGTTCTTCAACTCCAAATTGTCCGAGACTCGGGACCGTGATCGGTCCGGCATTCCGATCGAGCCTGCATAGCCCGTTATGCGGCTCGAACCGAGAATTTTGTACCGGTTCGGCGAGCCGCATAACGGGCTAGGGGGCGAAGCCCCCGGATCTCGTTCGCTGCGGCGTGTCCACAAGGAGGGCTGCCCGTGATCCAACATGACCTGCAGCACACCATCGCGCTCCTCGCCCGCACGCCCGCTGCACTCAACATACTTCTGCGCGACCTGCCAGACATATGGACCCGGAGGAACGAAGGTGACAACAGCTGGAGCGCGTTCGACGTCATCGGACATCTGATTCACGGCGAGCGTACCGATTGGATGCCGAGGGCGAGACTCGTGCTGCAGTTCGGCGACACTCGCCCGTTCGAGCCGTTCGACCGCCGGGCACAAGTGCGCGAGAGCCAGGGGAAATCGATGGCGCAGTTGCTGGATGAATTTGCGGCTCTCCGCTCAGAAAACCTGGCGCAGCTGCGCGGCCTCAATCTGAGCCAGCAGGATCTCGAGCGGCGCGGAAAACACCCGGCCCTCGGACCCGTTACTCTGTCGCAGCTGCTCGCGACCTGGGCGGCGCACGACCTGACGCATGTGCACCAGATCTCACGGGTCATGGCGTACCAGTACCGCGAGGCCGTCGGTCCCTGGAGCGCGTACCTGGGGGTGATGCACTGCGACGGCCACAGCGCTCCCTGATGAGCGTTCGCGCGGCCTGCTCCCTGATCGATGGGAGAAATTGCCGGCGCCGCCGTGACCACGATCGGTGCGCTGGCCGATCAGGGACGCGACGGGCATCGCCGGCTGATTCGAATCGTCTGGTTACTCCAGAAAGAGAACGGACGATCAACGCAGAACTCGCGGAACACGCAGAAAGGCATGACATTGCTCTGCGAGTTCTGCGGTTTCTGCGTGAATCGTCGTCCGGTGGCTCGCGATCTGGCGGCGGCGCGGTGACGTGATGCCGGACAAGTGGGCGGGAGCAGCCGCGCGAAAGGATCACCGGTCGGCACGGCGGCCCTGGCCCGAAGACTCGGGCCGCACTGTAACCATTGACAATATAGCCATAGTGGTTATAGTCTCGGGCCACAATCATGTCCGACCCCAGCCCGCGCAAGCTCGACGCCTTCCTGCCGCTGCAGCCCGCGACATTTCACATCCTCGTGGCCCTTGCCGGCGATGACCGTCACGGCTACGCGATCATCCAGGACGTGGCGGCGCGCACGAACGGCGCGATCAGGCTCAGCCCCGGCACGTTGTACCGCTCTATCCAGCGGATGCTCGAAGACGGTCTGATCGTGGAGAGCAACGAACGGCCGGCGCCGGAGCACGACGACGAACGCCGGCGCTATTACCGGCTCACGCCGCTCGGCAGTGCGGTGGCCAAGGCGGAGGCGGCGCGACTGGCCGATCTCGTGCGGATGGCGCGCGCCCGCGGCCTGGCACCGCGCAAGAGCTGACCGCATGTACCGCTGGCTGCTGCGTCTGTATCCGGCGTCGTTCCGCGACGAATACGGCGGCGAGATGCAGGCGGTCTTCGCGCGTCAGCAGCGCGACGCTCGAACGCCCGCCGCCCGCGCGGTGCTGTGGCTCCGCACCGTCGCCGACACGTGCGTCAGCGCGGCCGTCGTGCACTGGGACATCCTCGCGCAGGACCTCCGCTACAGCGCACGTACGCTCGGCCGGAGCCCGGGATTCGCAATCACCGCATTGGTCGTCGTCGGCCTTGGTGTAGGAGCCACAACCGCCGCCTTCTCGGTCACCGATTTCGTCCTCGTGCGTCCGCTCCCGTTTGCCGACGCCGATCGGCTGGTCAAGGTGTGGGAGCGACGTCCCGGATTCCCGCGCATGGAACTCTCGCCAGCCAACTATCGCGATTGGAAGGCCCTTGCGCGCTCGTACGAGGCGTTCGCCGCCTACCGGGGATTGTCGGTGAACCTGGTGGCCGCCGCCCGGCCGTTGCGGATCGAAGGCGCTGTTTTCACCGCCGATCTCCTCCCGGCGCTCGGGGTCCGGCCGATGATCGGCCGCACCTTCACCGAGGCCGACGACCGCGAGGGCGCGCCAGGCACGGTGCTTCTGAGTTACGGCTTGTGGCAGCAGGAGTTCGGCGGCGACGCGTCGATTGTCGGCTCGACCGTGCGACTCGACGATGAGCGCTACACCATCATCGGCGTCATGCCACCGGAGTTCCATTTTCCCAGCCGCGATGCGCAGTTGTGGGCGCCGATGCGCTTTGCCGCGGTGGAATTCACTGATCGGAACGACAACTATCTTGACGTGATCGCGCGGCTGCGCGCCGGCGTGTCGCTGGAGGCAGCGAGCGCTGAGATGGACGTCGTCGCCGCACAGCTGAAGCAGCAGTATCCGAAAGAGAACCAGTACACCGATGCGAGTGTCACGAGGCTGCGCGACGCCGTGTCACAGCAGGCCCGCGTGATGCTGTGGGCGCTTCTCGGCGCTGCCGCGTGCATCCTGCTGATTGCGTGCGCGAACCTGGCCAACCTGCTGCTGGCGCGCGCCATCGATCGGCGCCGGGAGCTTGCTGTACGCGTCGCGCTCGGCGCAGCACGCGAGCGCCTGCTCAGGCAGCTGCTCACCGAGAGCCTCCTGCTCGCCGGTCTCGGCGGCGTTCTTGGCGTCGCCCTCGCGAAGATGATGGTCCCGGTCCTGTCGCGGATGGTTCCGTCGGCGCTCCCGATTGCCGCGACACCGGCCGTAGACCTGCGCGTCCTCGCGTTTGCAGCGATCGTGACGGTTCTGACGGGCCTCGCCTTCGGCATGGCGCCGCTCGTCCAGCACTATCGTGAGCGCGGCACCCAAGGTCTGCGCGATAGTGCGCGCGCGGGCGGCGGGCAGAAAGAATGGCTGCGCGGAGCCCTGGTGGTCGCGGAAGTCACGGCGTCGGTCGTGCTGCTCGTGGCCTGCGGGCTGTTGCTGCGCGCGCTGTGGCGCATTCAGGCCATCGACCCCGGCTTTGCGACCGGGCGCACGCTCGCCGCCCGCACGTCGCTGCCGATGCCGAAGTACGAGGTCACGGCTGTTCGGACCTCCTTTTACGACCGCGTGCTGACCGAGATTCGAGCCTTACCGGGTGTGTCGCACGCCGCGTACATCAGTTTCCTGCCGATGAGCGACATGCGCGGCGGCATCTTCCCGGTCGGCATCGGCGGTGTGGTCGAGGACCGGCGCGAGAAACAGGTTGCCTTCCTGCGCTATGTGACGCCGGGCTTTTTCCAGACGATCGGCATTCCACTCCATCGCGGGCGCGACGTCAGCGAGTCCGACACGAACGAGCAGCCATACGTGGCGGTCGTCAGCGATTCGTTCGTGAGGCAGTTCTTTCCTGACCAGGATCCAATCGGCCGCCGGTTCAATTTTGTCGGGGCCGATCGTCAGATCGTCGGCGTCGTCGGCGACGTCAAGGTCCGCGGCCTCGTGCGTGTGAGCGAGCCCCAGGTCTACGCGCCGTATCGGCAAATGGCGGATGGCGCCTTCGTCTGGTATGCGCCGAAGGATCTCGTCGTCCGCACCGCTGGCGATCCGCTGGCGCTGGTTCCCGCAGTGCGGAGCATCGTGGAGCGGGCCGACGCGGAACAACCGCTGTCGGACGTTCAAACGCTCGAGGAGCTTGTCGAAGCGGAGACCGTGCCGCGCGTGGTGCAGCTGCGGGTTCTCGAAGCGTTCGCCCTGGTTGCCGTGTTGCTCGGCGGAGTTGGCATTCACGGTCTGCTGGCGTTCGCCGTCTCGGCACGCACCGCGGAGATTGGCGTCCGCATCGCGCTTGGCGCGCAGCGAGCCGACATCGTTTCGATGATTCTGAAGCGCGCGTTGACGCTGGCGGCAATCGGCGTCGTTACGGGCGTGGCGCTCGCGTACCTGTCGGGCCGCGCCATGCAATCGCTGCTGGTCGGCGTCAGACCTGGCGACAGCCTGACGTTCGCGGTAGCTGTCGGCCTTGCTCTTGCCATGACCGTTGCCGGCAGCCTGCGACCGGCCCTGTGCGCAGTGCGCGTCGATCCGGTCGCGGTGATGCGACGCGAGTAGCCGGCGGGATGAGACCCGCCAGATGGGCAGCGGAGCCGTTCGCTGGCATCGGTACCGGGCGGTACAATCTCCATAAGGAGCCGGCCGATGACCATTCGCTTCGCCTGGGCGACGTGTACCGTTGCGACGCTGCTGATAATGGCGTTCAGCGGCTGGCGGCAGACATCGTTCGCTCAGATTGCCAGCTCCGCGTCGCCTTCACATGTCGTCATTCCGTTTCTCGCAAACGCGACGAAGTCGAGGGATCTCGATTTCGAGGGAGGCGAATGCGAGCTCGACGCCGGCGGCGCCAGGATGTCATGTACATTTCAACAGGTGTTCCTGACCACGTCTGCCGTGGCGCCCGATACCTGTCTTATCACGACGAACCGCTACCAACGGGACTTTCGCCGCGACTCGGCGAATCGCTGGGTGAGTACTGAGGGGCCGGAAGGTGTCTGTGGACTGATTGACGTCGCCACATTACACGACGAAGGCAGCGTCAGGTGGACGATGGAGACGCACAAGGTCGTGACAAGGAAGGACGCCGCCGCGGCCTGTCAAACGTACGACACCCAGTCAGAAACGCTCAGCTGGCAGAATACTCGAAGGCCGTTGCCGTGCAAGTTCGTCCAACCGGGAGGGCTCAGTCGGTGATGTTCCGCACACGTGACCCGTCGCCGTCCGATTGCGCACGTCAACGGACTACCCCTTCACCACGAATTCCTTCTTCAGAAGGTACTCCCGGACGCGGTCGCGCAAGTCTCCCTGGAGCTCGATTGTGTCTTCAGACACCGTTCCGCCGGTACCGCACGCGCGCTTGAGCTCCTGACAGAGCTCCCTCAAGAAGGCGGCGTTGCGCGGGAGCCCCGCAACCACGGTGACCGTTTTTCCGCCGCGTCCTTTCTTCTCCATGCGCAGCTTCGCCACAATCGTGCCCGGCCGGGAAGGAAGCGGATCATCAGCGGCGCGGGTGCTGCACTTGCAATCCCGCAACGGCCAGCCGCAACCGGGGCACACGCGGCCAACGTTGGTCGAGTAGACGAGCCTCGCCTTTCCGCGATCGTTCATCACCGTATAATGACGAGCGTCCTGGGACCCAGGCGTTCGAGCACGCTGACGGCCGTCGGCGCGAGCGGAATCATCTTATCAATGTCCTCTGGCGACCGAACGAGGGTATCCGCCAACCTGCGCCGTGCAGACCGCTTCTGTTCGATCGCCAAGTGGCTGGCAGGTCCGGCCAGGGCGCGGCGTCTTCAGCGCCCGGACCAGACGCATCAGGCAGGCTGACGACATGGCCGGTGGTCGTCGAGTGCGATCCCTGATCGTACTCTTGATCGCGCTTGTGGCATTCATCGCGCTCGTAACCTCGACGAGCGCCCCGCCCGCGCCGACACCGAATCCTCCGGGTACCTTTGCCTTTGGCGCGTTCGGTGACGCGCCGTATTACGACTGGGAAGAATGGCGCTATCCGCGCGTGCTCCGGGACCTGGATGCAAACGACCTGGCGTTCTCCATTCAGGTCGGGGACATTTTCTGGCGTCCGTGCAGCGATGGCCGCTATGAACGAAGCCTGCGCTGGTTCAATGGTCTGAAGCACCCGCTCATTTATGTTCCCGGCGACAACGAATGGGCCGACTGCTGGACGGAACAGGAAGGCGGCTTCAACCCGCGCGATCGACTGGCGCACCTGCGCCGGACACTGTTCCCTCGACCGGGCTCGAGTCTGGGCCGTGAGCCGCTGCAGGTCGAGACGCAATCGGCGAATCCGGCATTTGCCGAGTTCGTCGAACACGCACGGTGGACGCAGAGCGGGCTGGTCTTTGCGACGATCCATGTGGTCGGCAGCGGCAACTTCACCAAGCCGTTCCCGGCGAGAACCGACGCAGACGATCACGAATCCCGCCGGAGGCTGGAAGCGGCGCTCGCGTGGTTTCACGAAGCGTTTGCCTGGGCGAAATCGCAGTCCGCCACGGCGGTTGTCGTGGCCTTCCACGCCGATCCGGGCTTCAACGGGCCACCCGATCACCAGGCCCCGTTCAGGCCGTTGCTCGAAGCTTTCGAAGACGAAGCGGTGGCGTTCGACAAGCCGGTGCTCCTGGTGCACGGTGACTCCCACCACTTCACCGTCGACCACCCGTTAAGAGCACGGGCCGGCAAGCAACGGATCAGCAACGTCACGAGGCTGGAAGTGCCAGGATCGCCGCGGGTGGGTTGGGTACGGGTGGTCGTGACACCCGGCGCCACACCGTCCTTCGCGTTTGAGGAGCGCCTCGTGCGGTGGAAGTACTGGTAGACACCTTGACATGCTAGGTGAAATGATCGTACTATTCACCTAGGATGACTATGGGAGACACCGATCGAATCGATCTGCTGCAGGGGACGCTCGATCTCCTCATCCTGCAGACACTCCGGCTCGGTCCCGCCCACGGCCACACGATCATGCAGTCGATCCAACGCAGCTCGGACGACGTCCTGAAGGTGGAGCAGGGGTCGCTGTACCCGGCGCTTCACCGGCTGATCAAACGGGGCTGGATCAGCTTCGAACACGGCACCTCCGAGAACAATCGGCGCGCGAAATACTACCGCCTGACGCCGAAGGGCCGGAAGCAGCTCACGATCGAGACGTCGAAGTGGCAGAAACTCGCGCGGGCGATCGCGCGGGTGCTGAGGCCGGCATGAGGCGGCGCACTCGCGAAAATCTCGACAGTCTGGACGACGACGTTCGCGATCACATTTTCCGCGAGACCGAGGAGAACATTGCCCGCGGGATGGCGCCAGACGAAGCCGCTGCGGCGGCGAGGCGGGCATTCGGCAACGTCCTGATGACCAAGGAAACGGCGCGGGCGGTCTGGATCCCGGTCTGGTGGGATCACGTGCTCCAAGACGCCCGGTATGCCCTGCGGCTATGCCGACGCTCGCCCGGGTTCACCGTTGTCGTCGTGCTCACTCTTGCACTCGGAATCGGCTTGAACACGGCCGTGTTCAGCGTTCTGAACGCCGTGCTCTGGCGACCGCTCGCGTATCCGCATCCCGAGCGCCTGGTGTGGGTCGCCCCCTATGACGACGGCAGCGGTCAGGACGACGTCGTTATTTCCCCCGATTTTGTCGCCTGGCGCGATCAGGCGACCGTGTTCGAGCGCCTGACCGGATTCTTCACCGGCGCAGAGCCGATCGATGTCGGCGACGAAGTCGTGCAGGCGCGCATCGCCTCGGTCACCGACGGCTTCTGGGATATCACCGGCGCGAGTTTCGCTCTCGGTGGACCTCCGCCGTCGGGCGAGGACGGCATCGTCCTCTCACACGCCTTCTTCGAGCGCTGGTTCCATGCCGATCGGTCGATTATCGGACGACCGGTGATGCTCAATGCGCGGCGGAATGTCATTGCCGGCGTGCTGCCGGCCGGTTTTCACCCTCAGCTCGTTTCGCCGCCGGCATTTGTTGCCGCTATCGCTGCTGGCGAGATTGAGGTCTACCGCGCGAACGTTATCCGCCCGGTCACGGGTCCCGGCGTTCAACCCCTCAACGTCGTCGGCCTCCTACGGGACGGGGTCTCGATCGAACGCGCACGGGCGGAGCTCGAGAGTATTCGGGAGGCGCGCCGACGCGCGGACCCGCGCCGCGCAGGGGCGTCCCGTCTGCGCGTCGTTCCCTACGCCGACAAGCTCGTCGGCGATGCCCGGAAACCGCTCCTCATCTTGCAGACGGCGGTCGGCCTGGTCCTGTTGATCGTGTGCGTCAACACGGCGAATCTGCTGCTCGTCCGGAGATCTGCGCGCCAGCGCGAGATCGCGATCCGGCGGGCGGTCGGTGCGGGCCGCGCTCGCCTTCTGCGGCAGTTCTTCGTCGAGAGCCTGCTGCTCGGCGCAATCGGGGCCGCCGCCGGATTGCTGGCTGCACGGGGCGTGATCGCGGTCGTGCTGCGGCTGCTGCCGCTGGCCGTTCCGCGAATGTCCGAAACGACCATCGACGCACGCGTGCTCGTATTCGCGCTCGGTGCATGTGTGGCAACGACACTGGTCTTCGCGTGCGTGCCGGCGATCGCGATCTGGAAAACCGGTGTCTACGATACGTTGAAGGATGGCGCGCGGCCGGCGCCGGTTGGTCTGCGCAGCGGCCACATGAGGGGGGCGCTCGTCGCGATCGAGGTCGCGCTCACCGTCCTCCTGCTGGTGGCGGCCGGACTGATGGTCAGGAGCTTCTGGCGCATGACCGCTTACCCGCCTGGCTTTGCTCCGGATCGCGTACTGACGATGCGTGTTCAGTTTTCGGGACCGCGCTATCGCGATCTGCAGAACCGGCGCGCATTTATTGACGAGGTGGTCGCGCGGGCGCGCACCGCACCGGGCGTGGAGGCGGCTGGTGTCGGCTCGAACGGCGACGCGATCATGCTTCTGACTGTCGCTGGAGCGCCGGACATGCCACCGGAACAGAAGCCACGCGCCACTCTGAGCTCGGTGTCGGAAGGCTATGCCGCCGCTATTGGCTTGCGGGTTGTGAAGGGTCGATGGCTGACCGACCGTGAGCCCCTGCCGGTGTTCGTGATCAACGAGACGCTCGCGCGGCAGACATTTCCTGGCATTGATCCAATTGGTCAACGGATTCGCCTGCCATTTCCGACAGCGAAAGGTTTCGCGCCGGTGGTCGGCGTCGTAGCGGATTTGCGCTACTCGAAGCTGGGCGCGGCAACGGAGCCGGAGCTGTTCATCGACTACGCTCACTCAATGATCTCCGACACCGTGCTGGCGGTTCGGACCAGCGGCGACCCGATATCGGTCGCGCCGCCGCTCCGGGCCCTGTTGTCGAGTATCGATCGCACGCAGACGCTTTTCGACGTGAAACCGCTCGATGTGGTCCTCGCCGAATCCATCGCGCCGCGCCGCTTGAACCTCGTGTTGCTTGGTACATTCGCCGCGTCGGCGCTGCTGCTGGTGATCGTCGGCATCTACGGCGTCGTCGCGTATACGGTGGCCCAGCGGACACACGAGATCGGCGTGCGGATCGCTCTTGGCGCGGCCCGTCGTCAAGTCGTCGTGATGATCGTGCGACAGGGAATGGCGCTCGCGCTCGCAGGAATTGGACTTGGTCTCGCCGGCGCGGTGGCGTCTACGCGGGTGATGTCGGCACTGCTCTACGAGGTGACGCCCACCGACCCCGCGACGTTCGCGGCCGCCGCGGGGACTATCATTGTGACTGCCTTCGCTGCGTGCGCCTGGCCTGCAGTCAAGGCTTCGGTGGTCGATCCGCTAATCGCGCTCCGGTGCGAGTGATCCCTCGAACCACAAAGCTCACCACGAAATGAACCACAAAGCTCACAAAGAAGACAGTGGTCTTGGTGACCTTTGGGGTTGTTCTCATCCGAGTTTTGGAGCGGCAGCACCGAAGAACTGTAAAATCCTATGGGTATGGAGCGACGAGAATTCCTGCATGCTGCGGCCTGGTCAGTTGGCGGCGCCCTGTTGACGCAAGGATCCGCCGAGGCGCAACAGGCACCCATCCCTCCGACGCCGGAGAGCCGATGGCCGAGCCGTCCCGGGACGGTCGAGATCCTGTTCACCGCGCCAGGGCTCTCCGGCAACGGGATGCAGTGCACAGAGGAAGGGATCTGGACCATCGACGTCGCCGGCTCGCGGACGACGACGCCCGGCCGGTGCAAGGTCTATCTATCCAGTTATTCGGGGAAGCTGCTGCGGGAGCTGTCGCCGGAAGGGACCGGACCGAGCGGCGTCGGCGTCGACGAAGACAACAAGACGATCTGGATCGCGTCGACGTACAGCCGCGAGATCATCCGCGCCGACGCGAAGACCGGTGAGACCATCGAGAAGCACTTCACGCCGGGCGCGGGCGTCATCTACCGGAGGACGACCGACACGCCCCCTCGTCCCGATACCTACGGCCGAACGGTTCGCGCGGTCCGCGGTGAGGGTGGATCGGGGGCAGGCGACGATAGGCCGGCGCGTGGCGGCCGGTCGGACGCGGCAGGCGGCGCAGCGGCACGCGGGCAGAACAGCGGACAATCGACGTCCGACGGCTTGGGTGTCGGGCGCGGCGGCGCCGTCGCCGGCAATCCCGGTCCGCCCGCGCCGGGCACCGGGGCTCACGGCATTCAGGCTCAGCACGGCAAACTGTGGGTCGCAGTACCGCCAGGCCGCATGATCTACCGAATCGATCCCTCCACGTGGATGGTCGAGCACATGTTCCCGACTGTCGGCTACCGCCCGCACGGCCTCGGCATCGAGACGGCCGATGCCGGACACGTCTGGGAGGCAGACACGAACATGGGCGGGTTCTTCAAACGCGACATGCAGACCGGCCAGGTCGTCGACGCCATCATCCTGCCCGAGGGTTCGCCGTTTCCGCATGGTGCGTCGGTGTGGAAGGGGTACATCTATTGGGTCGACGACATCGGCGGCGGCATGGCGCCGGTGTGTCGCACAAGAATCTGACTGCGCACCTCACATTCATCGGTAGTGTCCGCCTTGAGGCGGACCAAGCCGTCTCCGGAGACCACGCCATGTCCGGCTAAAGCGGGACACTACAACAGAACCGGTTTGTGTTGTATGTCATGGCCTAAAGCCCAAAGCCCCTGATCATCCGCCGACACGATCGCCATCGGCCGTAGTACGTTTGGGATCGATGCCGCTCGCCGCGCTCGACCGGGTCACCCTTGCGTTCGGCCACATCCCGCTGCTCGACCAGGTGTCGTTTCAGATCGACGCCCGTGAACGCGTAGCCGTGATCGGTCGCAACGGAACGGGCAAGTCGAGCCTCCTGAAGATCTTGAGCGGCGACCTGGCGCCGGACAGCGGAAGCGTCTGGCGTCAGCCCGCCGTCCGAATTGCCCGGCTCGAGCAGGACGTGCCGCTCTCGGCCGATCGCTCCGTGTTCGACGTCGTGGCCGAAGGCCATACTCATCATCTGCAGGCCGATGAGGAGTGGCTGCGCGACCACCATGTGGATCTGATTCTGTCGCGCCTGCAGCTGCCGGCGACGGTGATTGTCGATACGCTGTCGGGCGGGTGGCGCCGTCGCGTGCTGCTGGCGCGGGCGCTCGTCGGGCAGCCCGATCTTCTCCTGCTCGACGAGCCGACCAACCATCTCGACATCGACGCAATCGCCTGGCTCGAAACCTTCCTCGCCGAGTACGCCGGCGCCGTCATGTTCGTCACGCACGACCGCGCGTTTTTGCAGCGCCTCGCCACGCGGATCGTCGAGCTCGATCGCGGGGAGCTGACCTCCTGGCCAGGCGACTACGCGACCTATCTGCGGCGCAAGGAGGAGGCGCTGGCGGTCGAGGCGGCGGCACAGGAGCGGTTCGACAGGAAGCTCGCCGAGGAGGAAGCCTGGCTGCGGCAGGGCATCAAGGCGCGCCGGACGCGGAACGAAGGTCGCGTCCGTGCGCTCATGGCGATGCGCGCGGAACGCGCCGCCAGGCGCGAGCGGGCGGGCGCCGTCCACATTCAGGCGGAGGAAGCGGATCCGTCGGGCAGAATGGTGTTCGAGATCGATCGCGTCGCGAAATCGTTTCCGGACTCTGGATTCCGGATTCAGGAGTTCTCCGCGCGCATCGTGCGCGGCGATCGCATCGGCCTCATTGGTCCGAACGGCGCCGGCAAGACGACGCTGCTGCGGATGCTGCTGGGCGAGCTGCCGCCGGACGCGGGTGAAGTGCGGCACGGCGCTAACGTGCGCATTGCGTACTACGACCAGCAGCGCGAGCAGCTCGATCCCGAGCAGACGGTCTTCGCGACCGTGGGCGAGGGCAACGACACGGTCACCGCCAACGGGCGGACCCGCCATGTGCACGCCTATCTGCGCGATTTCCTCTTCACCCGCGAACGGGCGGGATCGCCAGTCAAGGCATTATCAGGCGGCGAGCGCAACCGCCTGCTGCTGGCGCGCCTCTTCACGCGGCCGGCAAATGTGTTGGTGCTCGACGAACCCACCAACGATCTCGATCTCGAGACGCTGGAGCTGCTGGAGGCGGAGCTGGTCGACTGGCCCGGCACCCTGCTGCTGGTCAGTCACGACCGCGCATTCCTCGACAACGTGGTCACCAGCACGTTCGTGTTCGAACCGGACGGACGCGTCCAGGAGTACGTCGGCGGGTACGAGGACTGGCTGCGTCAACGGCGGGAAGACCGCTCTCCTCCACCGAAGACTCGGAAGGCGACGAGGGAAAAGCCGGACACCACACCCGCCTCCGGCGCCACGTCGAACCGGGGAGAGAGCAGGAAGCTCTCCTACAACGAGCAGCGCGAGCTCGCGCAACTCCCGGCGCGCATCGAGGCGCTCGAGGCGGAGCAGCGGATGCTCAACGGGCGGATCGCGGGCCCCGCGTTCTACAAGGAAGGCGCCGAGGCGATCCGCGAAGCCCTGGCGCGCAGCGAATCGATCGAGCGCGAACTCATCGACGCGTACACGCGGTGGGAAGCGCTCGAATCCCGAGCTACGGCGCAGCCGGAACGGCAGTAGCGCGTGCGGCGCAGGCGCCGAGCTCGTACGATGGTCACAATAACTGCGTGCCTTCGTTTCAAAGGCGTCGAATACCATTTCTCTGTTTTATTGAAGCCTCGCATATCACGTTACGCCTTGCGCCGGGCGAGATACACCATCGCTGCCCCAAACAGCAGCAGCACGGCTCCCCACCAGAGGTTCACGTTGACGCCCAGGACCAGCGTACGTTCAATCGCGCCGTTCCCAATCAGGATGACCCCGTAAAAAGCGAGCAGCAGCCCGAGCGGGAAGCGGAGATCGCTCATGGCGTCACCGGAACATGATGTTCAAGGCCACCGCCATGGCGACAACGGCAGCCCCGATCGCGCCTGGCCGCTGGTACCACTCCACGCGATCGTCGGCGGTTCGCGGCGTCAAACTGTACACGAGCCCTTTCAATTCGCCGGCCGGCCGCGGCGGCGTGCACACGCTGACGACGACCGTCACCGTGAAGCACGACGTCCACGCCCAGATCGCCCCCCAGAAGTTCTGCGCCATGTCGGACGGGTAGACGTGGAGCACGGCAATCTTGGCGAGCAGCGATGATGCGCCGCTGACGGCCGTCACCTCGTAGTGCAGCGCCGCCGCGAGCGTGCCGGCCAGGAGGCCCCAGAACGCGCCGTGGCCGGTCGCCCGCCGCCAGAACATGCCGAGCAGAAACGTCGCGAACAGCGGCGCGTTGACGAAGCTGAAGACCAGCTGCAGCATGTCCATGATGTTGTTGAAGCGCATCGCCAGGTATGCGGTCGCCACGCTGATGACAATTCCGACCACTGTGGTCGCCCGTCCGACCCGCAGATAGTGCGCATCGCTGGCGCCGGGCACGAGGTACGACTGGTAGATGTCGTACGTCCACACGGTATTGAAGGCGGTCACGTTTCCGGCCATCCCCGACATGAAGCTGGCCAGCAGCGCCGTGATGCCCAGGCCGAGGAGTCCGGATGGATAGTAGCGGCCGAGCATCATCGGCAGCGCCATGTTGTAGTCGTATCCGCCGCCGGAACTTTGCGGCAGCATGGGCGCGGCGCCGGGATTGGGCTGCAGCGTCAGTCCGAGCGCGACGATGCCCGGCAGGATCACGATGAAGGGAAACAGCATCTTCGGGACCGCCGCAATCAGCGGCGTTCGCCGCGCCGCGTTCATCGAATCGGCCGCCATGGCGCGCTGCACGACGAGGAAGTCGGTGCACCAGTAGCCGAAGGACAGCACGAACCCGAGCCCCATCACCATCCCGAACCACTCGATGCCCATCGGGTTCGCCTCCGCGCTTCCGACGTACTCCCATGACCGCAGGTAGGTGTCGGGCACGCGGGCGGCGAGCCCCTGCCACCCGCCGACGTCCCGCAGCCCGAGCCAGACCAGCGGAACGAAGCCGAAGACGATGAGAAAGAACTGGACCACCTCGTTGTAGATGGCGCTTCGCAGCCCGCCGAAGGCGATGTAGCCGAGGACGACTGCCGCCGACACGAGGATGCTGGCGTGGATGTTCCACCCGAGCAGGAGCCGGAGCAGGGCGCCCATCGCGTACATGCTGATTCCCGAGGAGAACACCGTCATCGCCGCGAAGGTCAGGGCGTTGAACGCGCGCGTCTTCTCATCGAACCGCAGCTTCAGGTACTCGGGGACGCTGCGCGCCCGCGAGCCGTAGTAGAAGGGCATCATGAACACGCCGACGAACACCATCGCCGGAATCGCGCCGACCCAGTAGAAGTGGCTCGTCAGCATGCCGTACTTCGCGCCGCTCGCAGCCATGCCGACCACTTCCTGCGCCCCGAGGTTGGCGGACAGGAACGCGAGGCCCGCCACCCAGGCCGGGATCGACCGTCCGGCGAGAAAGAAATCGGCGCTGTGGGCGACGTGGTCTTTGAGGAGCACGCCAATTGCCAGCACGAATACGACGTAGGCCGCGATGATCAGCAGGTCGGTGGGAGTGAGGTGCATAGTTTAGTCACGGCTGCGGCGACAGCGACGAGGGAGCGCCCAGACCGGTGTAGACGAATTTCTGGACCCGCTTCCCTTCGTAGGTCTCGCCGATGAACAGATCGCCCTTTGAGCTCACGGCGAGGTTGTGCGCGCCGTAGAACTGCCCGGCCCAGCGTCCGGCGCCGCCAAAACTGCTGACGACCTCCAGCGTTGCTCGATCGACGACATAAATCAGCTGATTGGTGCCGTCGTTGATGAAGAGGAATGCCTGCTTCGGATCCGTGGAGAAGCCGACATCCCACACCGATCCACTCCCGAGCGTCTCTTTCGCGATCACCACTTCACGGACGAAGCGGCCGTCCTTCCGGAACACCTGCAGGCGATTGTTCGTGCGGTCGCAGACGTAGACAAGGCCGTCATTCGCAATCCGCACGGCATGGACGATGCGGAATTGGGGAGAGGGCGGACCGCCCGGATCGTACTGGCTGGGGCGGTTCTCGTTCTGCACGACACCGCGGAACGGACCCGGCAGCACCTCTCCCGCACGGGTGAAAAACCCATCGTCTGGCACGTTACCGTACGCGCCCCAGTGGCGCTTGTACGCACCGGTCGCCGCGTCGAAGACGATGACGCGATGGTTGACATAGCCGTCGGCGACATAGAGCTCGTTGGCAGCGGCGTCGAGGACCATGTTGGCCGGCGCGCCCAGGTTCTCTGTGTCGTTGCTGCCCGCGCCCCGGCCTTGATGTCCGATCTGCATCAGGAACCGGCCGTCGCGAGCGAACTTCAGGACGTGCGCGTCCTTGTCGCCGCCGGCACCCAGCCAGACGTTGTCCCTGGTGTCCACGTAGACGCCGTGCTCGAGCTGCGGCCACTCGTAGCCCGGTCCCGGACCGCCCCACGCGGAAAGAAGCGATCCGTCGCTGTCGAACTCCAGCACGGGCGGCGCCGCCTTCCAGATCGAGCGCGTTTCATTCGGCTGAAGCGTCGACGGGCGATGCACAATCCACACGTGATCGTATCTGTCGACTGCCACGCCGGCCACGGCGCCGATGATCCACCGGTTCGGAAGCGGTTTCGGCCACAGCGGATCGACGCGAAAGGTCGGAACCCGTCGCGGCGCCGCCGCCCGCTCGGCGCGTGACGCCGGCACGGACGCGATCATCGCACCCGCGACGAGCAGGAGGATTGGGTGTTGATGCATATAAGAAGGTGTGAGTGATGAGTTGCGAGTTATGAGTTATGAGCTCTGAGTTTTGAAGGCCTGCGAACCAGTCCTTCCCATGACAAGCACAAGCCCCGTGCAGGACGTCAACCAGGCGGAGCCGGCTCGATGTTCCGGTTGATCCGGAACATGTTGTCCGGATCCCACCGCGCCTTGATCGCGCCAAGTCGTTCCAGCGCTGTCCCGAGGGCGGCTCGGGTCCGTTCGGGACCCTCGTCGCCGGTGAGAAAGTTGATGTAGGTGCCGCCGGTCGAGAATCTTTTCATGTCGTTCCAGGCCGTACGCGCCCATTCGATGTTGGCGGCATCGTCGCCCGCCTGCTCCCATGAGGCGGCGACGTTGAGGACGTAGCGTGCGTCGCGGTTGCCCGCGGCGGAATGATCGTTCCGGAGGCGGTTCAGCGCGCCTCCGATCTGGAACAGGATCACCGCTGAATGAGGCGATCGAATCGTTGCCGCGTGCTCGATCACCTTCGCGCACAGGGCCGGCGCGATGCGGGGGAGGTACTCGCTCTTCCAGTAGTAACGGCGCCCCTTCGGCTGCGTCGCGTCGAGCAGCGACTGCAGCTGCGCGTACGGCCGGCGGACGAGCACGTCACCGATCGGCTTCCCGTAGGACTTGATCGGCGCGACCGCCTTCTCGCCCTCGTCCGGAGGGCCGCTGTGGCAGGCGAGCAGCGCCACAATCAGCTTCCCATGCATCTCCTTCGGGAGCCACGGCGCGGGCGGCGCCGGCCGCATGAGCGCCACCAGCGTGAGCTCGGACGCCGCATTTTCCGCGAGCGTTCGATAGAGCTCGAGCACACCGGGTGCGTCACCAGCGGGCCAGGCCACGAGACCGCCGACAATCTCGGGTCCGACGGGATACAGCATGTAGTCGATGCCGGTCACAACGCCAAAGTTCCCGCCGCCGCCTCTTAACGCCCAGAACAGGTCCACGTGCGCATCGGCGCTCGCATGGACGCACCGTCCGTCCGCGGTCACGACGTCGACACCCAGCACGGTGTCGGACGTCCAGCCCCAGCGCCGCGTCAGGTAGCCGAACCCGCCGCCCAGGGTGAGCCCGGCAACGCCGGTCAACGAGACGAAGCCGAGCACCGCGGCCAGTCCGTGCACCTGCGTTTCGCGATCGACGTCACCGAGCAGACAACCAGCCTGCGCGCGCGCCACCTTGGCGCCGGGGTCCACCCACACGCCGCGCATCAGCGAGAGATCGAGCATCAGCGCGCCGTCGGCGGCGGCGAGGCCGGCGATGTTGTGTCCGCCACCTTTGAGGCAGAGCAGGACACCCTGCTCGCGGGCGAACCGTACGCACGCCATCACGTCCGCGACGCCCAGACAGCGCGCAACGAGCGCGGGTTTCCTGTCGATCATCGCGTTCCAGAGCGTACGGGATTCTTCGTAGCTGCTCTCGCCGGGCGTCAGCACCGGACCACGCAGCTGCGCCTTCAACCTGTTGACGGCATCCGGCTCGATATCGGCATCCGCGCCCCGCATCGTTTTTACGCGCATCCCGCTCCAGTTCTGCTTCCAGACCGGGGGGCTTCGCCCCGCCGGACCCCCCGACGCCGTCGCTTGCGGGGATCCCGCAAGCCCCGCTTCCGCCTCCGCTAAAGCTACGGCGGACGCGCCGTAGCGCCTCTGGCGCGAAGGCGGGCCGCGCCGGCGGGCGCGCGGTGCGCGCCTTGCCCGTTATGCGGCCTGGTGAGAGACGAATGCAAAGTTCGCGTTTCGAGCTGCATCACGGGTCAAATTCTCGCGCGCGATCGGCCGGCTGCGTACAATAGCACCAACGCTCAGTCTCGAAAGGACCTGTCTATGCTGGCACGTCGTCGTCGAGCCGTTCTGATCCTGATGGGAGCGTGCGCGCTCCTGGCAGCAGGCACGGCGCAGGCGCAGTCTGTCGTGTCGACGCGTCATTGGAACGGTCAAGGCGTCGCGCCGGTTTACGAAGGCTTCGACATCAATCCTGATGGGACCTATAACATGTGGTTCGGCTACATGAACCGCAATTTCGAGGAAGAGGTCGATGTGCCGGTCGGGCCCGACAACAGTTTCGAGCCCGGAGGCGACCACGGACAGCCGACGCACTTCGGGACGCGCCGGCACAAAGACGTCTTCAAGGTCGTGGTCCCGAAGGATTTCGGCGAGAGCACGCGGCTGGTGTGGTCGATTACCGTGCGCGGCAGAAAAGAGTCCGTAGCCGGCACGCTGAATCGCGTGTGGCAGATCGATCGCCTGCGCACAACGCGCGGAGGCAACAGCGAGAACATCAACTCGAATACGCCGCCGGTCGCCCGCGTGATCGTCGATGCCTCGCCGGCGGCGATCGGCCATCCGGTCACGCTGCAGGTGTCGGCGACCGACGACGGCCTGCCGAAGAAGCGACGCGGTCAGGACCGCGCGGGCATGACGGTGGAGTGGGCCAAATACCGGGGTCCGGGACACGTCACGTTCACCGCATCGAAGCAACCTATCGTGGACGGGAAGGCGACGACGACCGCAACCTTCAGCGAGCCCGGCGAGTACACGCTGCTCGCAGTCGTGGACGACGGGTCGGGCGAGTCGGCCGGCAATTTCGGATATCACTGCTGCTGGACGGACGTGGAGACGACGGTGCGCGTGACCGGTCCGGCGCAGACGACGACAGCAGCGCCGACGCAGCCGATGACCTTCGCGAAGGATATCGCGCCGATCTTCCAGGCGAAGTGCACGCAGTGCCATCACGCCGGCACCGGCGCACCGATGCCGCTGACGACCTACCAGGAAGTGCGGCCGTGGGCCCGTTCGATCAGACAACGGGTGGCCAGCCGCGAGATGCCGCCCTGGCATCTCGATAAGACCGTGGGCATTCGCAAGTACAAGAACGATCTGTCCCTGAGCGACGAGGAAATCGACAGGGTCGTGCGATGGGTCGACGCCGGGGCGCCGTCGGGCAATCTGGCCGAGATGCCTCCGCCGCAGAACTTCGGACCCGAGGATGTGTGGCACATCGGCAAGCCGGATCTGATCGTGAAGATGGATCGGCCGCACCAGATGTACGCGAAGGGTCCGGACTGGTGGATCGATTATTTCTCCGAGACCGGCCTCACCGAAGATCGCTGGATCAAGGCGATGGAAATCCGGCCCGGGAACCGGCGGATTGTCCATCATGTGGTGACGTACGCGATCGAGCCCGATGCGCCTCCGGGAACGCCGGAGACCGGTGTGCAGTTGCACGAGTACGCCGTCGGGAAGTACGGCGATACGTTCAACGAGAACACCGGCCGCCGCCTCAAGGCCGGCACCAGGATCCGCTTCGACATGCATTACTTCGCGATCGGAGAGGAGCTGACCGATCAGAGCGAGATCGCCTTTATTTTCTATCCGAAGGGCGTCACGCCGAAGTACGAGGTGCGGTCCGTCGCGTTCCGCAACATCCCGAACGATGAACTCGAGATCCCGCCCAATTCAGTGGTTCGACACGACGGATATCTGCGCCTGACGCGTCCGGCCAGGATTGACGCGTTTCAGCCGCACATGCACATGCGCGGCCGCGGGATGACGCTCGAAGCGATCAATCTCGACAACACGGTCACCGTGCTCAGCTCAGTCGATCACTTTGACTTCAACTGGCACGTCTCGTATCTCTACGCCGACGACGTCGCGCCGTTGTTGCCGGCCGGCACAGTGCTGCACATCATCGGCATCCATGACAATACCTCTGCGAACCGCCGCAATCCGGATCCAACGATGTGGGCGGGCTTCGGCGAACGCAGCGTCGATGACATGCTGCAGCTCTGGATCAATGTCGTGTACCTGGACGAGGCTGAGTTCAACCGGCTGGTGGAGGAGCGCAAGGCCAGTCAGTCGACGGTGTCGCCGACGGCTGGCCAGGAGCGGCAGTAGTTTGTAGTGCAGGCCTCGAGGCGTGAAAAATCGGTTGTCGCGCAGCCCTTCCGCCTTCGCCAACGCTACGGCGAACCACCGTAGCTTCAGCGGAGGTGGTCAGGGCTGCCCGGCGGCCGTGGTTGCAGGCCTGAAGGCCTGCGCTACCGAGAGGCTGCCGGCTGGGGAGACTCGAAATGAATCGGCGCACGTTCATCGCGGGAACGACGGCGGCGGTGGCAGGGCTCTTCCTCGACTGGCGCGGCATCCGGGCCCAGGCGGTGAAAGGCGTGCCCGGCACGACCGTCGACACGACAGCCGGCAAGATTCGCGGCCTGGTGATCGGCAAGATCCACGCGTTCAAGGGCGTGCCCTACGGTGCATCGACGACCGGCGTTCGCCGCTTCCTGCCGCCGGCGAAGGTGACGCCGTGGACCGGTGTCCGCGACGCGTTCGAGATCGGCCTGCGGGCGCCGCTCGTCGACTCGGTCCTCGTGCCCGAATGGACCCCGCTCAATCTGGGCGAGCCCATGGGCGAAGATTGCCTCAACCTGAACCTGTGGACGCCGAGCGTCGCGAAAGGCGGCCGGCGGCCGGTGATGGTATGGCTGCACGGCGGCGGTTACGCGGTCGGGTCGCCGAATATGCTGCCGTACGACGGCGTGAACCTCGCCCGTAAACACAACGTCGTCGTCGTCTCGATTACGCATCGCCTGAACGTGTTCGGATTCGCGTATCTCCCCGAGCTGGGCGGCGAACGATTTGCCGAAGCGAGCAACGTGGGGATGAAGGACATCATCGCCGGGCTCGAGTGGATCCGCGACAACGTCGCGAGCTTCGGCGGCGATCCCGGGAACGTCACAGTTTTCGGTCAATCGGGCGGCGCGGGCAAAGTGAGTACGCTGCTCGGCATGCCGGCCGCACAGGGGTTGTTCCACCGTGCGATCGCGCAGAGCGGATCTGCGGTCACGAGCATGCCGGCGAGCGTGGCGACCGCTAATGCCGAGGCGTTCATGGCCCGCGTCGGGCTGAAATCAAACCAGGTGGAGGACCTGCAGAAGCTGCCGATGGACCAGCTGCTCGGCGCGCTCGCGCCG
>JBKPAI010000028.1:0-6667 GCA_046726355.1 Acidobacteriota bacterium
TCCTTCTTCGCGCAGGGCCTCGGGCGTTATTCCGAACTGATCGCGAAATGCACGAGTGAAGGCTTCGTGCGATCCATATCCCGCGTCGAGCGCAACCGAGAGGATGTCCCGCGCACCATCGGCCAGTGACCGCGCCGCCTCTGTCAGGCGACGGCCGCGGACATAGCGCATCACCGAATGACCTGTCGCATCGCCAAAGGCGCGCGTGAGGTAATAGCTCGAAACTCCAGCCACCTCGGCGATGTCGTCCAAGGTGATCTCGCTGCCGAAGTGACTTTCGATGAACCAGAGCGCCTTTCCCAGCGGACTCATGTGCGCACTCGTCTCAGCAGAATATGCCGTCTTCCGCGGCGGCTCGCTTGATTGAAATTGCTGTTGCCTAGAGCTCGCGTCTGGGGCCTCCAGTCTTCTGACGAAACCGAGTTGCGGCGTCTGAACGAAGCTGGTGCCTAAAAGCGCCACGGGCACGCTGGCCAGACATGGATAGAATTGAGTATCGACGCTGTCGAAGAACGCACCCGCCAGGAACTTTCGGACTTGTCTATTCCGGACAGCGAGGCGTCGCACCCCCCACGATGGCGATTGCCGCTATCACAACCGCGAGAGTCACGATGACACGTCCGCTTGGCCCCGGTCATCCAGGCGTGGCCGGCGTCAGCTTGCGCGCAGCGAGATAGGCGCCGATCGCACTGGCACCGGCACCGCCCTCGGGGTGCGCCAGGGCGACGTAGCCGTCGGGCCGCACGAGATAGACGGCATTGCGCTGCAGGCCAGCACGGGTAAGCTCCGGATGCCACGTGAAGACGTGCAGCGGCAGCCTCAGCTCTGCGCAAAGCGCCTGAAGGTCGGGAGCAGCGCCGCCGTACACGTGCACCTGCCAGTTGAGCGACGCGAGCGGTGCAAAGTTATCGTCTGACTCGTGCCTGACCCACGGCAAGCGATCGCCACCGTGAACGCGGCCGGCGCGACCTTCGCTCAAGCTGCTGTGCCGGTAGTTCACCGCGATTTGTGACACCGTCCGAAAGAGCAATCGCCGCACGGTTCGAAACGCAAACAGCATCGGGATTACAACAGGCGCGATGCGCAACCGCACTGTCCGGGCGGTGGCGCTGGAGCTCGTCACGGCGACGAACGCCTGATCGGTGGTCGCCACGAGCCGCCGAGCGAACGCGATCCGTTCGGTCTCATACGTATCGAGGAGTGCCCTCGGAGCCTGTTTGTGAAGCACTGCCGCGATCTTCCACGCGAGGTTCACCGCGTCCCCAATGCCGGTGTTCATGCCCTGTCCGCCGACAGGACTGTGGATATGGGCGGCGTCGCCGAGGAGGAACGCACCACCGTCGCGGAATCGCTCGGCGACGCGATGGTGCACGCGATAGGTCGAGAACCAGTTCACGCGGTCGACGTGGATGCGCATCCACTCGATCACCCGTTGTGCCACATCGTTCCAGGACAGGTCGTCGCGGTCGTGGGCGGCCTCGTCGCGAATGGTTCCGACGAGCCTCACGCGATGGTCGCCGGTCATCGGGAACAGCGCGAGGAAATCGGTGCGGTCGAGGGCGACGTGTACGTCACCGTCAATCGCCGATCCGCGTGCATCGACGTCGGCCACGTAGAACAGGTGCGAGTAGGTGCCGCCGGGAAAACCGATGGCCAGCCTCTCACGCACTGAAGAATGAGCGCCGTCGCAGCCAGCGATGTACGCCGCCTCGCACTCTTCCACCCGCCCATCCGGCAGCTTCAGCCGCGCGACGACGCGGTCAACCGTCTGATCGAAATCGACCAACTCCGTCCGGCGTTCGACGACGACGCCTTCTGCCCTGAGTTGATCGATCAACAGGTGCTCGTGTGCGTCCTGCGAAAAGATCAGGACGTACGGATACGGACTGATACCAGCGCCGATGTTGCCAAACGCGGCGCGCGCCACGTGGTGACCGGCCACCCACAGATTTACCTGGGTGACGGTGCGGCCGCGTGCGACGACGGCGTCCGCGATCCCGATCTGGCGATAGAACTCGAGCGTGCGCGCCTGGACGGCAACGGCACGCGTGGTCGTCGCCGGCTCGGGAAGCTGATCGACGATTCGCAGGCGCACCCCCAGCCGTGTGAGCCACAGCGCCAGCACCAGGCCCGTCGGTCCCGCCCCGACGATGAGGACGTTGGTCTGACGAATCAATGAGCGAAGAGCTGCCTGCTCACGTCAACCATCGCAGGACCCCTTAAGACCGAGGGCTCGAGATCGAATTTGACAGCTGGGCGAGATGGTCGAACCGCAGACGATCTGACGCTGCCGCACGTCGCGCCATGTCTGGACGCCTTCAGGCTCTCGAACCTTTGCTGTTTGGTACCGCATCTGCCGCTGGATTCGTCGGTGTTGATTCGGCACACGTCGTTCCTCTGTTCGAGCGGTCAGGCGCTCGCCAGCATGGCCTCCAGGCGACGCCAGAAGAAGTACGAGAGTCCCCAGAGCACGCCGGTGCCCGCTGCAAAGCCCCACGCCTCCGGGCCATCTCCCACCGCGAAGTGGGCGATGAGCGCAGAGCCGAGGGTGATGGCGCAGCCGGCGTACGCCCACTCCTTGAGCCGCGCCGGCACCGGCGCAAGCAGCAGCCCCACGTCGAGGAGCTTGGCCCACGCGAGTTCCACCCGGAAGTAGTCGGGGAAGCCGAGGCGGGTGAACGCCTCCGCCACCTGCGGCAGGCTCAACTGCGCGTAGGCGGTGAAACCCATCTGCAGACAGAACAGCGCGGTGACGAGCCAGAAGCCGATCACAATTCCTTTGGGGCGCGGCATGCTCAGGCCCATGGGTGAGAGGGCGCTGCTGGCTTCCAATGTCGCATTCATGTCGTCCTCCTTGTCACCCTGATGATCGCATAGGGTGAATGTGACCGCCGTCTCCCTCGGCTTGGTCATAGCAGCGCAGGGCCTTCTCCTGGTCGTCGACGTGCACGCCGGTCAGCTTGATCTTCATCGGTTCACGCCTGATGTCACATTCGCCGACGCTGCCTCTCCTCGTCACAGTGCTGGCCGTTCGTCCGTCAGGACTATTGACGGAACGCGACGAGGAAGTGTGACCGATGAACAAACGCGAGTATCTGGCCGAGCGATTCGAAGAGCACCGAACCCACTTGCGCGCCGTCGCGTACCGGATGCTCGGCTCGTTGAGCGAGGTGGACGACGCCGTTCAGGAAGCGTGGCTGCGACTGAGCCGCGCCGATGCCACGGGCATTGACAACCTTGGCGGATGGCTGACCACGGTCGTCGCGCGCGGGCTTCCGTCCCCTGATTGCTCGCGGGTGGGCAACTCGCGACCGATTCGGCGACCAACCCTCCATGTGCAACCGTAGGGCATGCGGTTTTCCATGGAGTAGCTCGAGCGCTCTAACCATGTCACATTCGGCGGCGGTGTCTCGTCCTACCAATGAAGGGGGAGGGCGTATCGCAACCCTGACGCGTCTGCTGATCAGCGATGCCCGCCTCGTCACCGATGGTGGTGGCAAGGTCCCGGCCGCTCTCAACGTTATCGAGGGCGCCGACCACGTGGCGGCGTTCCTGGCCGGCGTCGTCCGCAAGGGCTGGACCGACGGATGTCCGTTCGCTTCGAGACGATCAACGGCCTCCCAGGGCTGATCATGAGTGGACCGTCCGGGTTGGTGCAGACCACTGCGTTCGACATGGAAGACGGCCTCGTCAAGGCGATCTACGTCGTGAGGAATCCCGACAAACTGAGACACCTCGCCTCGTCTTGAGTCGGCTTCGACCAGAGGAAGTGATGGCACTGCAGATCACACCGACGGAGCGGCACGTCGTGCAGTTGTTGGCGAACGGATACACAACGAACGACGTGGCCACTGATCTTGGGATAGGAACTGTCGAAACTGAAGTACTGCTGAAAAGGCTCTTCGCGGCGTTGGGAGCTGCTACGAGGGTTGAAGCGATTGCCTTGGCGCACAAGCGGGGCTTAGTGTCATGCGACCGAGACAGCAATCCGCCACGCGATGCAGGGGTAGCGTCTGCTGGAACAGTGATGAAACACTAGTTCGATGGCACACAACCTGCGAGTGACGAAGCTCACATTCGACAACGAATCGACCAGTTGACGGAGGCGCTTCGCGCCATGGACCTCGATGGTGCGATGTCGATTTACGCTCCGTGACAAGGTCCCGGTACCGGCCAGCACCCCATCAGTCAAGAAGAGCTGAGAGCCGCGTTCAATCCCAGTAGCGGATGGAATGTCGCCGCCATCGAACCGGACCGGATTCAGACGAGATACCACGACGACGGCGCACCGGGCTGGTTCGCCATCATCAAACGCGTGGAGACCGCGCGGATTGTTCGGTCGAAATCGTTCTAACAGGCGCATTGCCGGCCGACCGCGTAACAGGCAATGTGAGCGGTTGCGGATGTCGGCCATCGCGTTACGCCAGAACGAAGAATCTGCAATAGTCTTGCTCCGGTCTCAGAATATTTCGGGAACGCTTGTGCGTCGTCCGATCACTTACGGCGATTTGGCAGAACCGGACTTGAGTCGTCGCGGTGGTGCGACGAACAGTCATGCCTTTGGCCCTCGCGATCGTCGCGCGCGATTTCTGCGGTATGTTAGAGTCGAGGCGAACGTTGAGCATGGAGGCCGGCGAACACAGATCCGAACTGGGCCAATGGCAGACCGCGCAACGACTCGCTGATCCCCGCCTTCGAGCATATGTCCACGGCTACTTCGCCAGTTCGAGCCACCTTCGCATACCGGTTCAGGAGCGTCACGTCCCCTCGACCGAAGTCCCCCTTCTTCTGAATTTCGGCGCGCCGCATCGACGCTTGGACGTGGGCTCTGGGGAATGGACCGCGCGCGACGGTGTCTGGATCGTCGGCCTGCATAACAGACATCAACTCACCACTGCCATGGGAGAGCGGCACTTCATGGTTGTGCGATTCACGCCCATGGGCGCGCATCTTTTCCTCGGACTCCCGATGCACTTGATCGCAAACGAGGCAGTCGGTCTCGAACTGATCGATCCAGCCCTGGCGCGCGTTCTCGTGAGTCGCATCGTCGTCGCCGGAACCTGGACCGATCGGTTTACTGCGATGGAATCGCTGATCGCCGAGCGCGTCGCTGATGCAGAGATACCAGCTTCCATCGGCTTGGCCTGGCGCAGGCTCGTGGCCACGGACGGCCGCATCGCGCTCGGTTTACTCGCCTCCGAAATGGATTGCAGCCACCGCACGCTGATTGCGAGATTCCGGACGTGCGTGGGGTTTCCACCCAAGACGATCGCGAGGCTGCTGCGCTTCAATCGCGCCATTCGCTCGCTCGACCGGCTAAGCCGGACGCGAGCCAACGGACCTGCCGGCAAACCGTATATCGAGGGCAAGCAGCCTGAGGATCGACCTGTGGGTGGTGCAATTCAGTGGGCCGACCTGGCGGCCGACTGTGGATACTTCGACCAGGCGCATCTCATCAAGGATTTCCAGGAGTTCGCCGGCCGTACACCCGATGCGTTCGTGCGCCAGGTGTCCTTTCTGAACTGAGCGTCCCGCACAGTCAAAAAGATACAATACGGATGGTCCTCACCCTGGCTATAGATCCTGCAGAAGCAGGAGGCGGACCAGATGCAGTCCCCGCCGATCAGCCAGGTCGAGATCGACGCGCGAATTCATAGCCACATCGACGAACTGCTGGAGTTGTGGTGGGCCGAGCAAGGCGCCTCGAAGCCCAAAGACCTCGAGCTGATCGCGCTGGCGATTCCTTTTCCGCGTGGCCAGGCCATTCGCGCGCTGGATCTCTGTTGTGGCCCCGGGGATGTCGGCAGAGCCATCCGGCAGATCTACCCGAAGGCGCACATCGACGGCATCGATCGAGACCCGTTCCTCACGTCGATCTGCAGAGCCGTCAATCAGCGGAATCGCATACCGGGAACGCTTGTCGTGAGAGACTTGAAGGACGATGGCTGGCTCGACGAGCTTCCAGGCAACTACGATGTCGTCGCGACGGTCAGTGCCCTTCATTGGTTCGACGCGGAGCGCGCGGCGCACCTGGTCGAGGACGTTCACGGGACGCTAAGGGGAGGCGGGGTATTCCTGCTCGCAGAGCCCGCCTGTCCTGAAACACCCTTCGTGACTGGCTTCGCAGAGTGGAAGGCCAAGCAACCTCCGCGCTATACGCGCGAGAATTGGGAGCGGTTCTGGTCGAGGGCCAACGAGCTCCTCGGCTATGACCACACAACGCTGCTCGGCACCCGCCATGCCAGTCGCATCGGAGACGGCATGTCGATCGCGGGATGGATCCGCTTGCTCGAACGAGCCGGCTTCGAGCTCATTGATGTGCTGCTGAGAGACGCCGATCAGGTGGTCATCGGCGCACTGAAATCCATCCATCTCGACGGTCGCTGAAACCGCGCAGATTCCGATACGGCGAAACTCTCACTTGAATTCGACAGCGCGAACGGGTCGCTGATGTTGCCACGACCGTCACCGCCAGTGCTGCACGCCGGCGAGTTCCTCTCGTCATCAGAAATCAGCCCGCGGCCAACGAGCGCGAGCCTTGTCGATGCTGACACGACTCTCGCGTGGCGAATGCCACAACTCGAATCAACACGCCTGCTCATCCGGGACCGCGCTCGTGCGACGTCGGCACCGCCGCCAAATGCCGCAACTTGTCCGGATTGCGCAC
>JBKPAI010000029.1:0-44834 GCA_046726355.1 Acidobacteriota bacterium
ATCCTCGAGATCGAGGTGGACAAGCTCCAGGTGGATCGCCGCATCCAGTCGCGCGTGAAGAAGCAGATGGAGAAGGCGCAGAAGGAGTACTACCTCAACGAGAAGATGAAGGCGATCCAGAAGGAACTGGGCCGCAAGGACGAAAAGGGCAACGAGGTGGACGAGCTCAAGAAGAAGATT
Source organism: Acidobacteriota bacterium (assembly GCA_046726355.1). Taxonomy (GTDB): domain Bacteria; phylum Acidobacteriota; class Vicinamibacteria; order Vicinamibacterales; family CAVVIG01; genus QHWF01. The sequence continues at coordinate 181 of JBKPAI010000029.1, forward strand.
GAGCAGGCCAAGATGCCCAAGGAAGTCGAGGAAAAGGCCATCCAGGAGCTGAAGCGCCTGGAAGCAATGCCGCCGATGTCGGCGGAGGCCACGGTCTCACGCAACTATCTCGACTGGCTGATTGCGGTGCCCTGGCACAAGAAGAGCCGGGAAAGCCGCGATCTCAAGCGCGCCGAGGAGATCCTCAACGAAGATCATTACGGGCTCGAAAAAATCAAGGAGCGGATCCTCGAGTTCCTCGCGGTCCGCGCGCTGGTGAAGAAGCCGAAGGCCACGATCCTGACGTTCTCCGGACCGCCCGGAGTCGGCAAGACGTCGCTGGCGAAGTCGATCGCCCGCTCCATGAACCGGCAGTTCGTCCGCCTCTCGCTCGGCGGCGTGCGCGACGAGGCTGAAATCCGCGGCCACCGCCGCACCTACATCGGCGCGTTCCCCGGCCAGATCATCCAGATGATGAAGAAGGCCGGCACGATGAACCCGATCTTCCTGCTCGACGAAGTCGACAAGATGTCGATGGACTTCCGCGGTGATCCGTCGGCGGCGCTCCTCGAGGTCCTCGATCCGGAGCAGAACCACACGTTCCTCGATCACTATCTCGACGTCGAGTACGACCTGTCGCACGTGATGTTCATCTGCACCGCCAACGTGCTGCACACGATCCCGCAGGCACTGCGCGATCGCATGGAAGTGCTGCAGCTTGCGGGCTACACGGAGCTCGAAAAGATCGAGATTGCCAAGAAGTTCCTGGCGCCGAAGGCGATCGAAGGGACCGGTCTCACGAAGGAGAACATCTCGTTCACCGACGAGGCCATCCAGACGGTCATCAACCGGTATACCCGTGAAGCCGGCGTCCGCAACCTCGAGCGCGAGCTCTCGTCGATCTGCCGGAAGGTCGCGCGCAAGGTGGTCGTCGAGGGCAAGACTTTCACTGAAGAGATCACGGCGGAGAAGGTCACGCAGTATCTGGGCGTACCGCGGTTCCGCAACACGATGGCCGAGGAGTCCAACGAGATCGGCATCGCCACCGGCCTGGCCTGGACAGAAGTCGGCGGCGAGATCCTCGTGACGGAAGCCACGCTGATGGCCGGCAAGGGGCACCTCACGCTCACGGGCAAGCTCGGCGACGTCATGCAGGAGTCGGCCCAGGCGGCGATGAGCTACGTCCGTTCGAAGGCCGAGGAGTTCGGCATCGCCAAGGACTTCAACAAGAGGACGGACGTTCACGTGCACGTGCCCGAGGGCGCGATTCCAAAGGACGGCCCCTCGGCGGGTATTACGCTGGCGACGGCGCTGGTCTCAGCGCTCGCCCGCGTACCGGTCCGCAAGGACGTGGCGATGACCGGCGAAATCACGCTCCGCGGCAAGGTCCTTCCAATCGGCGGCGTGAAGGAGAAGGTGCTTGCCGCGCACCGCGCCGGCGTCAAGAGCATCCTGCTGCCGAAGGACAACGAGAAGGACCTGGCCGACATTCCGAAGAACGTGCTGGACACGTTGAACGTCTACCTGGTCCAGACGATGGACGAGGTCCTCAAGATTGCCCTCGCCGAGCCGCTGACCGGCCGGTTGCCGGCGCAGGAGACCGCGGAACCGGTCGACGCCATCTCGGACGACACAATTACTCACTAGTGAGATTGTTGATTGTTGATTGTTGATTGTTGATTCGCGCGGGTTGCACGGTGATTTGAATCAACAATCAGCAGTCAGAAATCAGCAATCTCAGTGAAAATCACCGCCGCCTTCGTGCGGAGTGTCGCCGACGCGAGCGGTATGCCCCGCGACCGGGTTCCAAGGCTGGCGCTGGTGGGTCGCTCGAACGTCGGCAAATCGAGTCTGATCAACGCCCTCGTACGCAGCCGGCTCGCGCGCACGAGTGCTGCGCCCGGTAAAACCCGGCTCGCAAACGTCTATCGCGTGGCCCGCGGCGCAGCGCCGCCATTTTTCCTCGTCGATCTCCCGGGATACGGATTCGCCGAGGGAGGACGCGAGGCGGCCCGCGCGTTCGACGAAGTGACGCGGGGGTTTTTCGGGCAGGACAGGCAGGAGCGGCAGGACAGGCAGGACGGGCGGGAGCGGCAGAAAGGGAAAGATGCCCAACCTGCCTCACCTCCTGCCCATCCAGCCAGTCCTGCCCATCCCGCCCGCCGAGCCGCGCTGCTCCTCATCGACGCTCGACATCCCGGCCTGGAAAACGATCGGGCGGCGTGGATCTGGTTGCGTCAAGCGGTCGACGATGCGGGCATCGTCGCGACAAAAATCGACAAGCTCGCGCGCGGCGAACGGATCCGCGCGCTGAAGGAGCTCGAATCCGTGCACGAACATCCCGTGCTGCCGGTCTCGGCGGTCACGGCCGAAGGATTGGACGACCTGTGGAAATTGATCGACAAGCTACTGACCTCCGGGTAAAGCCGGATGCCGCCGCTCAGCCGCCGGCAGACGCCCAGCCGGCCACAGCACGCGCGAACGGCCGCACCGCTGCACCCCCGCCCGAAAAACTGGAGCTCTCGACGCTCAAGGACATGAGCGTTGCCGCGCTGACGAAAGTCGCGAAATCGCTCGACGTCGCAGGCGCGACCGGCATGCGGAAACAGGAGCTGATTTTCGAGATCCTGAAGGCGCGTGCGGAGAAGAGCGGGCTCATCTTCTCGGAAGGGGTGCTCGAGGTGCTGCCCGACGGCTTCGGCTTTCTCCGCGCCCCGGACTACAACTATCTGCCCGGGCCCGACGACATCTACGTGTCCCCTTCACAGATCCGGCGCTTCGATCTTCACACCGGCGACACGATATCGGGACAGATCCGTCCGCCCAAGGACGGCGAGCGGTACTTCGCGCTGATCAAAGTGGAGGCGGTCAATTTCGAGCCGCCGGAGCGCGGCCGTGACCGGGTGTTCTTCGAGAACCTGACACCGCTGTATCCGCAGTCGAAGATCGCGCTGGAGACCGACAGCGACAATCTCTCGGCGCGCGTGCTCGACATGATGGTGCCGATCGGCAAGGGGCAGCGCGGCGTGATCGTGGCGCCGCCGCGCACCGGAAAGACGATGCTGCTCCAGAACATCGCCAACAGCATCACCCGGAATCATCCCGAGGTGTACCTGATCGTGCTGCTCATCGACGAGCGGCCGGAAGAAGTGACCGACATGCAGCGCTCGGTCCGCGGCGAGGTGATCTCGTCCACGTTCGACGAGCCGGCCCAGCGCCACGTGCAGGTGGCGGAAATGGTCATCGAGAAGGCGAAGCGGCTGGTCGAGCACAAGAAGGACGTCGTCATCCTGCTCGATTCGATCACGCGTCTCGCCCGCGCCTACAACACGATCGTGCCGCCCTCGGGCAAGGTGCTGTCAGGCGGCGTCGACAGCAACGCGCTGCAGCGGCCGAAGCGCTTTTTCGGGGCGGCCCGCAACGTGGAGGAAGGGGGATCGCTCACGATCCTGGCCACCGCGCTCATCGACACCGGCTCGAGAATGGACGATGTCATCTTCGAAGAGTTCAAGGGGACCGGGAATCTCGAGATCCATCTCGATCGCAAGCTGACCGACCGCCGCGTATTCCCGTCGATCGACATCCAGAAGAGCGGGACGCGAAAAGAGGAGCTCCTGGTCGCGAAGGAAGACTTGAACCGGGTCTGGGTGCTGCGCAAGGTGCTCACGCCGCTGTCACCCGTGGAGGCGATGGAGCTGCTCCTGTCGCGGATGGCGAAGACCAGGACCAATCAGGATTTCCTCGCCTCGATGTCGAACGGCAAGAGCTGAAAGCGCGCCCGACAGACGACGATTTCACCACGGAGGACGGGAGGACACAGGGGACCAACCCTGTGGTTTTGCCGGATTGAACCTCAGTGTCGTCCGCGGTGCTGCGCTGATCCGAGACCCCGAGAGCGCAGTGTGATATAACGCTTCCCGCGCATGTCGCGCTCGGCCCCCGCCCGGTTCCGTCCTGGCTTCTCGATTCTCTCCGTGCTGATGGCGCTCGTCGCTCCTGCGGCCGCGGCAGCTGCGGATCCGCCCGCGCTGGCCGCCGCCCGGCTGGCGCCGGGGGCCGCGCCTCCCGCGATCGACGGCCGGGTGACCGATGAAGCCTGGATGTCCGTCGAGCCCTACAGCACGTTCACCCAGCAGGATCCGGTGGAAGGCGCGCCCGCGTCGGAGCAGACCGACGTGCGCGTCCTGTTTGACGAGCGTTTTCTCTATCTCGGCGTGATCTGTTTCGACCGCGAGCCGGACAGGATCATCGTCAGCCAGGCGCGGCGCGACTCGCAGCTCACCGACGTCGATTCCATCATCATCGTGCTCGACACCTTCAACGATCATCAGAACGCGTTCGTCTTCGGCACGAATGCGCTCGGCATCGAGTACGACGGCCAGGTCGCCGGCGAAGGGCAGACGGCGAGCTTCGGCGGCGCGCCCGCTCCGGGCAGCTCGCAGAGCGCGCAGCAGCGCGGCTCCATCGGGGCGTTCAACCCGAACTGGGACGGCGACTGGCAGGTCAAGGCGCAGACCACGGACCGCGGGTGGGAAGCGGAGTTCGCGATTCCGTTGAAGACGCTCCGCTACGCGCCCGGATCCGATCGGACCTGGGGCTTCAACGTCGTGCGGAACATCCGGCGGAAGAACGAACAGGTCTACCTTGCGCCGATCCCCCGCGGGTACGACATCTACCGCGTCTCGCTCGCCGCCAGGCTGACCGGCCTCGACCTGCAGGCCAGACGCGAGCTGAAAATGCTCCCGTTCGTGCTCGGATCCGCCAACCAGGACTACACGGCCGCGGGACATCCGGTCGATCGCACGGCCGACGCCGGCATCGACGTCAAATGGAGCGTGCGGCCGAGCGTGACCGCCGACTTCACCGTGAACACCGACTTCGCCCAGGTGGAAGCGGATGAAGAGCAGGTGAACCTGACGCGGTTCGATCTGTTCTTCCCCGAGAAGCGGCCGTTCTTCCTCGAAAACGCGTCGACCTTCCAGTTCGGCGTGCCGCAGCAGCTGGACCTGTTCTTCTCGCGCCGCATCGGCCTTGCCGGCGCCGGCAGCGCGACGACGCCGATCGGAATCGTGGCGGGCACGCGCCTGAGCGGGAAGGTGGGCCATTACGACCTCGGTCTTCTCGACATGCAGACGGAGGAAACGCACGACGCGGCCCGGGCCCTGGTCGCGCCCGGCAACAATTTCGGCGTCGTGCGGATCCAGCGCGAAGTCGGCCGCTCGACCTACGGCGGGATTTTCGTCAATCGAGAAGGAACGGGCAGCGCCGCGGGCGCCGACAATTTCAACCGCGCGTACGGCCTCGACGCCAATATCCAGGTATCGCAGAACGCGAAGCTGTTTACGTTCTTCGCGCGCACCAATTCGCCCGGCGCCACAGGCACGGACTCGGCCGGCCGCATCTACTACAACTTCGCCAACGACGTCTGGCAGATCGGCGGCGGGTACATGGAAGTCGGCAGCCGGTTCAATCCCGAAGTCGGGTTCGTGCCGCGGCGCGGATACCGCCGCCCGGAGTTCCGGATCTTCTACACGCCGCAGCCGAAGCGGTGGCCATGGATCCGGCGCTTCTCACCCCACGGCAGCTACAACGGCTACTACGGATTCGACGGGGCGCTGCAGACGTCGTTCACCCACCTGCACTTTTTCGAGATTCAGCCTGCCAGCGGCGGGCGCTTCGGCACCTACGTCGATCGGATGCAGGACCAGCCGCTCCGCCCGTTCGTCGTCTTCGACGCCGGCGGCAATCGCGTCGTCATTCCGCCCGGCCGCTACACGTGGAACCAGTTCGTCCTCGACTACATCAGCAACCCGAGCGCGGTGTTCTCCGGCAGCGCCCGCTACCGCACCGGCGCGTTCTACGACGGCGATTATCGGGCGTTCGAGCTGCAGGAGAACCTGCGGGTGGGAGCGCGGTTCACGGCGAGCGCCGGCTGGGTCCGGCAGATCGTCAAGCTTCCCTCCGGCAATTTCACCGCCGATCTCGTTCCGCTGAAAGCGAGCTACTCGTTCACGACGCTCGCCAGCCTTCAAGCCCTGGTTCAGTACAACAACCAGACCGCCCTGTTGTCGTCGAATATCCGGCTGGCGCTGCTCAATCGCAGCGGTACGGGGTTCTTCGTCGTCTACAACGATCGGCGGGAGACAACGACCTACGATCCGCGCGAGATTCTCGGGCGGTCGTTCATCGCGAAGTACACGAGGTTGGTGGATTTCTGATCCACCACGGAGGACGCGGAGGAAAACTCCTGCATTGAATCACGATCGAACGTCAGCATCCTTCAGGTTCAACGAACGTGGTGTGACTCGCTCTCAAGCAGGTTTTGAACCTCGTCGTCATCCGTTTGGCGACGATTGTGCTCAGGGTTGTTCCTCCGCGTCCTCTGTGGTTTTCTAATCATCGCCCCCGATGATATCGCCGAGCGCGCCAAAGGCTCCGCCGACGTCGCGCTTCACGTCTTCGCGGTCGCCACGCGACGCGCTGAGAATGCGGTCGGCGAGGCGTGAGAACGGCAGCGTCTGCACGAACACGCGGCCCGGTCCGGTCATCGTCGCGAAAAACAGCCCTTCGCCGCCAAACAACGCAGTCTTGATGCCGCCGACGAACTCGATGTCGTACTCGACCGTCGGGTCGAACGCGACCAGACATCCGGTGTCGACGCGGAGCCGCTCGGCCGGCTTGAGGTCCATGCGGATGATCGTTCCGCCGCTGTGGACGAACACGTCGCCGGTGCCTTCGAGCTTTTGCAGAATGAAGCCCTCGCCGCCGAAGAACCCGGCGCCGAGCCGTTTGGTGAACGCGATATTGACGTTGATGTCGCCCGCGGCACAGAGAAACGAGTCGCGTTGACACAGGACGGCGCTGTTCTCCAGCGGCAGGCGGATGATCTTGCCCGGGTACGGGCCGCTGAAGGCCACCCTCGCGGCCGCGGTGTTCGATCGGAAGAAGGTCAGAAAGAGGCTCTCGCCGGCGAGTAACTTCCGTTTGAGGCCGCCGAGCAGCCCGCCCTGCATCCGCGCGTCCATCTCGATGCCGTCGGTCATGAACGTCATCGCACCCGCCTCGGCGCGGACTTCGTCGCCGGCTCCGAGCGTCATGATGACGGCCTGCATGTCGTCGCCGATAATCTCGTGTGTGATCATCGGGCGATTGTACACTGCTGATGTCTACCGCCGAGGACGCGGAGGACGCGGAGGTCAATCCTGTGCGGACGTGGAACGTCTGCGACGCTTTCGACGAGCGGCCGCTGCTGGCAGCTGCGTCGAGGAGGGCGCTGATACCACAGGATTTTTCCTCCTGTCCTCTGCGTCCTCCGTGGTGAGAGTGCCGTCTTCTCACGGGCTCAGGTGTCCTCATGCAATATCGTCGGTTTGGCCGTACCGGCTGGCAGGTGTCGGAGATCGGGTGTGGCACGTGGGGTATGAGCTGGACAGGCGCCGACGATGAGGAGTCGCTGCACGCGCTCGAGCGCGCGCTCTCTCTCGGATGCAACTTCTTCGATACCGCATGGATCTACGGAGAAGGCCACAGCGAAACACTCCTCGGGCGCGCACTGAGGACACATCGTGGCACTCGGCCGATGGTCGCGACCAAGATCCCGCCGAAGAACTGGGAATATCCCGCGACGGGGGAATTCCCTGTGTCAGACGCCTATCCGGGAGACCACATTCGCGAGTACACGGACCGGAGCCTGCGCAATCTGGACGTCGACGTGATCGATCTCCAGCAGTTTCATGTCTGGCACGACGCCTGGGCGCAGGATCAGGAGTGGCAGCGGGAAGTCGATCGGCTCAAGCGCGAAAAGCTGGTGCGCGCATTCGGTATCAGCGTCAACCACGGCGAGCCCGGGAACGTGCTGCGCGCCCTCGGCACCGGTCTCATCGACAGCGTTCAGGTCGTCTACAACATCTTCGAGCAGGCGCCCGGGGACGTCCTGTTGCCCTACTGCCTGGAGCACGATATCGCGGTGATCGTACGCCTGCCGTTCGACGAGGGCAGCTTGACGGGAACGCTGACGCTCAACTCGAGATGGCCCAAGGGCGACTTCCGCTCTCGATATTTCAAAGGCGACAAGCTGCCGGCTACGATCGCGCGCGTCGAGCCGTTGCGCGCCCTGCTGCCGCCGGGCATGGATCTGGTGGAACTGGCGCTCCGGTTCGTGCTGGATCATCCGGCCGTCAGCACGACCATTCCCGGTATGCGCAAGGTGGCGCACGTCGATCGGAACCTCGCCGTGAGCAACGGCGCTCGATTGGCGCCGGGCCTCAGAGAGGCATTGCGTCTCCATCGATGGGATCGATAGGCGGGAAAGGCAGGATGGGCAGGATGGAGTCGTGGGTGGCAACTGCCCGGCAGGCGGCGGTCACGCCACACGAACAGGACGGGATTGCTATAATGGTATTTTGCCTGCAAGAGTGAGGAGTTCGCCGTGAGGGAAGGTATTCACCCCCAGTACCATGAGGTTGAGGTCCGCTGCGCGTGTGGCGCGACCTGGAAGACGCGGTCGACGAAACGTGAGCTTCACCTTGAGATCTGTTCGAATTGTCACCCGTTCTTCACCGGCCGGCAGAAGCTGATCGATACAGAAGGCCGCGTTGAACGGTTCACCAAGAAGTTTGGCGTCCAGACATCCGAGAGCCGCAAGCAGGCCGCCAAGGCCGCGAAGAGTACGCGGAAGCCCGTCGCCGCGCGGTGAGGCAATCAGTGTCATAGAGAACGGCGGCCGCACCCCTCGCGACGTACACCGTCGATCAACGCAGAACGCGCGGAACCCGCAGAACAACTTTTCTGCGTGTTCAGCAGTGACTGCGTTGTACGTCGTTCGGTCACGCCGGCCGCCTCCGGTGCCCTCACGGCGACGACATTAAAGCCAGCAGTTCCAGGGTTTGATTCTTCCGGTGAAGCTTTCTGTCCAATCGCCCGATCCGGTGCCGCACGGCTCGTGTTCGCGTGGGGTTCCCATCCGATTCCAGGCACTGCAGCGCCAATGCTCGGGCCGTCACCAGATCCTTCACCCGATGTTCCTGGTGAATCGCCAGCGCCTCGATAGCCTCGTGCGCGATGTGCAGTGGACATCCGCGCGTCTCGGCGAGCGTCCGCCAGCAGCCGGCCGCCTCGCGATAGCGCCGGGCGCGCCGAAGCGCCTGCGCCAGCGCATGGAGCGCCTCGATTCTGATCCGATCGAAGGCGCCTCCCGGGGCAGGTGACATCCCGATACTGTGCCTGAATGCCTCGGATGCCCGCTCGAGGAGCCCTGCGCGCATGTACACCCGGCCCAGCGCCAGTGCCTCGCCGGCTGTGCGCGCCGCCTGCGGCCCGATCGATGACAGATCCAGAAGCCGGGACGTCAGCGCCGACAGCGTCAGCAAATCCAGCCGGTTGTGCTCCACCACCGCGACAAGCGGCCCTGCGTCGCCGGTTCGTACGAACCGGAAATAGCGCGATGGGATCTCGATGCCGTCGACATCGCCGATCCGGCCGGCACCCACGAGCCGGCGTTCGAGCGCGGCCAGCGAGCACGCCGTATCGTGATGCACTGCCGGCGCTGGCCTGGCGCCCTGTCCCCAGAACCGTCTCGCCGGATGCAGGATGTCCACGTGAGGGACGCGCCCCCCGATCCATTCGAGCCGATGGAACAGGAACCGCGTTTCGAGCAGCGGCGCGTCGAAGCTCTTTCCGTTGAAACTGACCAGCGCGCCTGCCTGTTCCAGCTCGTTCGACACGGCCTGCAGCAGCGGCCGCTCGTCCTCGAAGCGCGTCAGCAGGTACTGCCGTGTGACAAACGCACCGTCCGCTGTAAACCACCCGCAGCCAACGAGGAAGGCATGGGTGCCGGCGCCGCCGTTCAGACCGGTGGTCTCCAGGTCCACGAACACGAACGGCACATCAGCCGCAGCCGCAAAGAGTGACGCCGCTCCAGCCGATCGCCGCAGGCATTCACCAAGCGCTCCGATCGTGTCGCGGCCATGCGCGACGCACGGTTCCCAGCGGCGCTCGATGACGAAACACCGTTCGCGCCACGATCCGCCGAGCGACGCGAGATCGCAACAGTCCGGGTCGATCTCCGCTCTCAACGAGTCGGTGACCGTGCACTCGGATTGCGTTGGCATTTGGGACCGAGACGCGGGCGGATCACGAACGCCGTGGGCCGCCGGACCGACAATTTCACGAACGCGGTCGGCAATCGAGCTCAAAACGGCTGCATCTCCGAGGAGAGAAGCTCGCGCGCTGGCGCGGCATCGCCGGTCAACAGCAGATCAAGGATCCGCAGCGCAGCAGTCTTGGCCAGCGGTCCGGTGTTTCCGACCGGCCCGACACAGCCGGGGCAGCCATTCTCGCACTCGCAGTCGGCAATCAACGCCCGCGTTTTCGTCAGCAGCTCCTCGTGCATCTGATACAACGGATTGCTGAAACCGATCCCGCCCGGATAATTGTCGTACACGAAAAGCCGCTGATCGCCGGACGGACTGTTTCCCGCCGCCTCACCCCCGTCGATGGAAATGCCGATGTCGTGCCGTTCGCACATCAGGAGGAGCTGCGCAATCTGATGCATCGCGTAGGAGAGCCCCACGATACCATCGCGCCGATCATCCGGAGCGTAGGGCAGACTGCGCATCACCGCCGCGGGGACGGTCAGCCAGTATGAGGTCGTGTGCATCTGTTGCTCGGGCAGATCGAGCTCGCCCGATCCGACGTTCTCGTTCGTGTAGAACTTGATCTTCTTGAAGCCGACGACGCGCGATACCACGTGCACCTCGCCATGCGCGCGTCCCGCGCCGAGCCCGCCGCGTCCGCCGCCGGCAAACACGTCAATCGGTGTGACGCGCGTATACGTAATGGCGTCGGTGTAGTAGTCGCACTCGACGTCGCGTACGTACGCCTTGCGCCCTTCGAAGTCCAGCCGTTCGACCTGATATAACTTCCCTTCGACCATGTAGATGGCTTTCGGGTGGAGCGTGGCTGGTCCGCTCGTGAAATCAGTTTCGCCGATGACCCGCGGCTCGCCGGTCATGTCCACCACCACGAAGTTGTCGGACGAGACGGACCTCAGGCTGACGGCATCGGCCGGATAGGATTCGTTCGTCCACGTCCAGCACCCGTCGCCGCCATCCGCGCTCCGGTGAACGAGTCCCTGCTCGGCCAGGACACCCAGAATCTCCTGCACGTCGTGGCGGCCAAATTCTTCTGACGCCGAAAAAGGCAGCTCAAACGCCGCGCATTTGACGTGATCGACCAGGATGTGCAGGTTGTCGGGGTCGATCAGCGCCCGCTCCGGTGTGGCATCGAAGAAATAAGACGGATGACGGACCACGAACTGGTCGAGCGGGGCGCTCGTCGCGACCATGACGGCTGCGGACCGGCTCGCACGACGGCCGGCCCGCCCCGCCCGTTGCCACGTGGAGGCAATCGTGCCCGGATAGCCGGCCATGACGCAGGCATCGAGGGCGCCGATATCGATTCCGAGTTCCAGCGCGTTGGTCGAAATCACCGCGCGGACCTGTCCTTCGCGCAGGCCGCGTTCGATTTCCCGGCGCCGGTTGGGCAGATAACCGCCCCGGTATCCGCGAATGCGCTCGGGCGCCCCGGGGATCCCCTCGAAGTCCTCCTTGATGTATGTCGTCAGGATCTCGGTGGCAAGGCGGCTCTGCGCAAACACGATGAGCTGCAGGTTGCGCTTCAGAAACTCCGATGCGACGCGACGCGCCTCGCTGAGACAGGACCGCCGGATCCCGAGCTGCTGGTTCACGACGGGAGGATTGACGAACACGAAGAATTTCTCTCCCCGCTGGGCCCCGTTCCTGTCGACCAGCTCGAACGGCTGGCCCGTCAGGCGCTCGGCGAGCTCACGCGGGTTGGCGATCGTCGCCGAGGAACAGAGGAACACCGGGTCGGAGCCGTAATGACGGCAAATCCGGCGGAGTCGTCGCAGGACATTGCCGAGATGGCTGCCGAACACGCCGCGGAACGCGTGCAACTCGTCGATGACCACATAGCGCAGGTTTTCGAAAAGCTTCGCCCAGCGCGGGTGGTGCGGCAGGATGCCTGCGTGAAGCATGTCCGGGTTGCTGAGGACCACCTGCGCCCGCGCCCGGATTGTCCGGCGTGCGTCCTGCGGTGTATCGCCGTCGTACGCGAAGACACCAATCGATTCCCCGGATGCTGTGCAGATCGCCTCACAGATCGCGTTCAGCTCCGCGAGCTGATCCTGGGCCAGAGCCTTGGTCGGAAACAGGTACAAGGACCGGCTCGCACGGTCCTGCAGAATCGCGTTGAGGACCGGTGCGTTGTAACACAATGTCTTTCCCGAAGCGGTCGGGGTAATAACGACCGTATTCCGGCCGGACAGCGCGTGCCCGATCGCCTCCGTCTGATGCGAGTAGAGCTGGGACACGCCGCGGGCGGCCAACGCGTTCTTCAGCCGTGCGTCAAGCGCTTCCGGAAACGGTCCGTACTCGGCAGCAACGGGAGGCAGGCGCCGCACAGCGGTGACGTGCCGGTCGGGCGTATCCGGCCGTTCGGGAACGTAACCGGGAACGAGGTGTTGCAGCGCGGCATCGATGGCCCCCACTCGCCGCCAACGCGCTGCAAGCGCGGACGTTTCGGGCGTGACGCCGTCGGGCATGGCCGTCGATCCTAACAGCCGGTCGACGGGCGATCAAGCAGTGAAAGTAGGCCTGGGTCAGGTGGGTCGGGTAGGTCAGGTGGGTCGGGTGGGGTCGGGTTGGATGGGTCGGCCCAGCTGGCCCACTTGACCCGCTCGACTCACTCGACCTTGAGTGGCGACCAATTTGCTCCGCGCCGACCCATGACCAGCAAACAGCAAACGGTTCTGGCAGCGAGCGCGGCCGCCGTCGGCGCCGCGCTGCTCTCGCGGCGTCTCCGTTCGTCGCGTGCCATTGATTTTCACGACCGGATCGTGGTGATCACCGGCGGCTCGCGCGGGCTCGGTCTGATCATCGCCCGGGAGCTCGGCCGCGAGGGCGCCCGGCTGACGCTGGCCGCGCGCGATCCAGACGAGCTCGAGCGGGCGCGCCAGGATCTCGAGGCCCGCGGCATCGACGCGGAAATCCTCACCTGCGATGTCGGTGAACGCGCGCAGGCGGAGCGCCTGGTCCAGGACGTCGCCCAGAGACATGGCCGCATCGATGTGCTCATCAACAACGCGGGCGTCATCCAGGTGGGGCCTCTCGAGCACATGAATCTGCGCGACTTCGACGAGGCCATGTCGATTCATTTCTGGGGGCCGCTCCATACCATGCTCGCCGCCGTGCCGGCGATGCGCCAGAACGGCGGCGGCCGAATCGTGAACATCTCCTCGATTGGCGGCAAGATTGGCGTGCCGCACATGGCGCCTTACTGCGCCAGCAAGTTTGCGTTGACCGGATTGTCCGACTCGGTACGGGGGGAGCTCGCCAAGGACCGCATTCTCGTCACCACCGTCTGCCCGGGCCTGATGCGAACAGGATCGCCGTTCAATGCCTGGTTCAAAGGCCGCCATCGAGACGAGTTCACCTGGTTCGCGATTTCGGATTCGCTGCCGCTGGCCACGATCGACGGGGCCCGCGCGGCCCGCCAGATCATCGATGCGTGCCGGCATGGCGATCCAGAGCTCGTCATCTCCTGGCCGGCGAAGCTGGCGGTGATTGCGAATGCCGTGGTGCCGGAAGCCGTCGCGCTCGGGATGAACCTCGTGAACTACCTGTTGCCGGGACCGACCAACGAGTCAGGAGATCAACCACGCAGCGGGTGGCAGAGCCTGTCGGACTGGGCGCCGTCGAAGCTCACCACGCTCACCGATCGCGCCGCGGCGCAGAACAACGAGCTGCCGCATTGAATACTGAGATTGCTGATTGGAGATTGTTGATTGGTGATTGCTGACGTGAAGTCAGCAACCACCGGTCACCCAAAAATCAGCAATCGAGCAATCAACAATCAACAATCAACAATCAACAATCTCAGCAACTCAATGCACCGTCTCGCCGTGCGGCTTCAGGACCACCTTGATGCACTCGTTCTTTTTGTCGCGGAACAGCCGGTACGCGTTCGGGGCCTCGTCGAGCGGCAGCCGGTGCGTGATCACGAATGAGGGATCGATCTCGCCGCGCTCGATGCGCTCGAGCAACGGCCGCATGTACTTCATGACGTGGGTCTGGCCCATCTTGAATGTCAGCCCCTTCTGGAACGCCGCTCCAAGAGGCACCTTGTCGAGGAACCCGCCGTAAACGCCGGGAATCGAGACGATGCCGCCTTTGCGGCAGGCATGGATGGCCTGCCGCAGCGCATTCGGACGGTCCGTCGCGAGATGAGTGGCCGTCTTCGCCCGATCGAAGTACGCGTCGAGCGTTGCACCGTGCGCTTCCAGGCCGACAGCATCGATGCACGCGTCCGGACCGCGGCCGCCAGTCAGCTGCTTGAGGCGTTCGAACACCGACTCCTCGTCGAAGTTGAGCACCTCCGCGCCGGCGTCGGCCGCCAGCCGCATCCGCTCCGGCACATCGTCGATCGCGATCACGCGAGCGGCACCGAGCAGGAAGGCGCTGCGGACTGCCATCTGTCCGACCGGACCACAACCCCAGATCGCAATGACGTCGCCCGGCGCGATTTCGCAATTCTGCGCAGCCATGAAGCCCGTTGGCAGGATGTCGGACAGGAACAGGACCTGTTCGTCCGTCAGGCTGTTCGGAACTTTCAGCGGGCCGACGTCGGCAAAGGGCACGCGCGCGTAGTCGGCCTGGCCACCGGCATAACCTCCCGTCAGGTGCGAATAGCCGAACAACCCCGATGTGCTGTACCCGTACAGCTTTTCGGCCATCCATGCATTCGGGTTCGAGTTGTCGCACAGGGACCACAGTTGCTTCTCACAGAAGAAGCAACGGCCGCACGCGATCGTAAAGGGGACGACGACGCGGTCGCCGACCTCGAGCTTCTTGTTGTCCTTGCCGACGGCGACAACCTCTCCCATGAATTCGTGCCCGAGAATGTCGCCGGCCTGCATCGTCGGGATGTAGCCGTTGAGGAGGTGCAGGTCCGAACCGCAGATGGCCGTCGACGTGATCTTGATGATGGCGTCGCGTGGATTCAGGATGGTGGGATCGGGAACGCGTTCCACGCGCACGTCATTGGCCGCATGCCACACTACAGCTTTCATGTGTAGTTCCTATCTAAGTCAGGACGTTGATCGATCGGACAAGCTTGGCGCATGACCACTGAGAACGCGGAGGATGCGGAGGTTCGATCCTGACAGCAGGATCTTTCCTCCGTGTCCTCCGTCGTCGGATTGCCTCTTTCGGAGAGAGTCCCGGAACCTGATTCCACATTCCAAATTGCACGCCTCTCCTACCGCCTGCCCCGGGGCTGCCCTTCGGTCGTCGGCGCCTCACCCGCTTCCATCAGCCGCTTGAACCGGCGCAGATCTTCCTTGATGGTCTGCGATGGCTCGTGGCCGAGCAGCCAGGCGATGCCGGCACCCAGCTTCCCGGCCGGAGGCGCATACTGCAGTCGAACGTGGACTTCAGTGCCCCGGTTCCCCGGTGCCGGCTTGAAGCGCACTGAACCGGCGCTGATGACCGCGGACCCCTCGATGGTGCGCCAGCCAATCAGCTCGTTCGGCACTTCATTGATGACCTCAGCGTTCCACTCGACAGTTTTATGTCCAGGTGCCTTTGCCACCCAGTGCGATCGCCGATCGTCGAGCACGTTGACGGCAACGAGGTGCTTCATGAAGGTAGGGAGCTGATCGAGCCGCCGCCAGAAGGCGTACAGCTCGTCCGGTCGACGATTGATGGTGTAGGTTTCCTCCACGTGAACACCGCGCGACCCACGGAGGGCACGCTTGGTGTCGCTGCGCTCGTTCGCTTTGTCGATCCCTGCCGCCTCATACACAGCACAGTGACCGGTGGCACCTCGATAGATGAGCATCGTGCCGGCAGCGGCGAGCATTGCGCCCGCTGGTGAGCGGTCTTTGAGCTGTTTGATCGCGTACGCGGCCATTGCTGCTCCGCCCAGCGCCGAAGCCCAGCGTTCCACATTGGCCCAGCGTTCCACATTGGCGACGTTAACGCCTGACGTCATCAGTGATCCTCTCGGCGACGGCGTTCATTAATCGTGCCGGATGCATTCGGGTCTTCTGCATCAGGCCTTCAGCTTGCCGTGTTGACGCGGGACCTGACCACGTCCGCTCAAAAGCTGCGGTGGTCCGTAGCCTCGGCGAAGGCGGAAGGTCCGCACGACACCAGTCGTTGGAGTGCAGGCTTTCAGGTGCCGTGTAACCGCTGAAGGTTCACGCTACACCAACCGGTGTAGCGGCCCTTCAGGCCGGCTCTTGTGGGGACCGTTGAAGATTCACAAGAAGGCTGTGCTAGCCTTTGCTCCGCCGCACCCATGAAGACCGTCACCACTGAGCCGGAGCGATTGCCCCGCACTCTCGGCCTGTGGAGCTCAATCGCGCTGGTGGTTGGAATTACCATCGGCTCGGGGATCTTTCGATCGCCAGCCGGCATCGCGCGTCAGGCGCCACACCCGATGGCGATGCTCGGGCTCTGGGTAGGCGGAGGCGTGATTACCCTCTGCGGCGCCCTGTCGCTTGCCGAAATTGCTGCCGCCCTTCCGCAAACTGGCGGTATCTACGCCTACCTGCGTGAGGCCTGGGGCCGCCGGGCAGCCTTCCTGTTCGGATGGTCGGAGCTGATTCTGATCCGCGCGTCGGCGCTGGGAGGGATCGCGATTGTCTTCGGCGAGTATCTCCTCCGGAGCCTTGGCGTCGATCCCTCCCAGCACGTGCTGCTGGCTCGATCGCTGTCGGCTGGCGCGATTGCCTTTGCCGCGGCAGCCAATATCCGCGGCGCCAACGTTGGCGCGTTCATCGTGGGGATCGCCACGTGGGCCAAGTTTGGCGCCCTGTTTCTGCTGGTCCTGGCGTCGTTCGTGCTGGGAAGCGGCCGCGGCGCCAGTCTGGGACACTTGAGTGCCGGTCCTGGCGGGCCGCTCGTACTGGGCAGTATAGGGCTCGCGCTCGTGAGCGTGCTGTGGGCCTACGACGGTTGGGCCGACCTCTCCTTCGCCGCGGGCGAGGTGAAGGATCCGCAGCGAAACCTGCCGC
Source organism: Acidobacteriota bacterium (assembly GCA_046726355.1). Classification (GTDB taxonomy): domain Bacteria; phylum Acidobacteriota; class Vicinamibacteria; order Vicinamibacterales; family CAVVIG01; genus QHWF01. Next base: position 17,258 of record JBKPAI010000029.1, read on the forward strand.
GCGCCATCATCTTCGGCACGCTGGCGCTGATTACGATTTACGTACTGACCAACCTCGCCTATCTGTATGTCCTTCCTATCGAGGCCATCGCGCGCTCCCCGCTCGTTGCCGCCGACACGATGCTGGCCCTGTTCGGCCGCGCAGGCGTCGTCCTGGTCTCGGTGTTCGTCATGATCTCATCGTTCAGCTCGTTGAATGGCAGCATGCTCGCCTCGCCGCGGGTGTTCTTCGCGATGGCAGAGGATCGGCTGCTCTTCCGCGCAATCGCGAAGGTGCATCCCCGTTACCACACGCCGTACGTTGCAATCCTGGTCGCTGCCGTCCTGGGCGTGGCGCTCGTGATGAGCCGCAGCTTCGAGCGGCTCACCGATACGTTTGTGCTGGCGATCTGGCCTTTTTATGCGCTTGGCGTCGCAGCCATCTACCGTCTTCGGCGCGAGCGACCCGGTCTGCCGCGGCCGTACCGCGCCATCGGCTATCCGGTGGTGCCTGCCATCTTCATCGCGTCGGTGGCCGGCTTCGTCCTGAACGCGCTCATCAACGACACGACGAACAGCGTCATCACTTTCGCACTGATCCTGGCAGGACTGCCTGTCTTCCAGTTCTTCTTTTCATCGCGCTGATGCGCTTCACGCATCGGCGTCACACAGACACGCGATCTTTTTACGCGTGAGCGGGTCGATTTTCTTTGACGCGTCGGAAGGTGGCTGTTACTCTTTTTTGAACGTCCGATATTTGATGTAGAGGAGCTCTGAAGATGCATGCATACGAGGCGCTGCGGCGCCGTGGCTTTTTCCTCCACTCGTCGGACACGGAGCCCGATACCGGCGAACACGAAAATCCCGAAGGGTTCCGCCTGCGCGTCCGCACTTCCCGGCGGATCGCGCGCCGTCAGGTCGCCAGCAGCGGCCGCTCGCGCAGCGAGTCCCGCAATGATGATGTTCAGCCGGAGATCAGATCAGGGAGCGTGACTGGCAGCCGTCAACGGTCACACTGGCCCCGCTGATCCAGCTCGCGCGCGGCGAAGCCAGGAACGCCACGACCGTCCCGACCTCATCGGGGCGACCGAATCGCCCGAAGGGTAGCTCCCGCCGGACGAACTCGCTCATCCCTTCAGGATCCTCTTTCACCCGGCGATCCCACGAACCCCCCGGAAACAGAATCGACCCTGGTGCCACGCTGTTGACGCGGATATTGTCGCCCGCGAGCTGCTGCGCCATCGCTTTCGCGAGACTGATTTCGGCCGCTTTGACGGCGTTATAGGTCATCCGCCCGCCGGCCTCGCGACCCCAAATCGACGCAATCATGATGATGACGCCGCCCCCGCGGCTTCGCATGTGGGGAACGGCGAGCCGCGACGCGCGGACCGCCGGAAACAGCGTCTGATCAAACGCATCCTGCCACTCGGCATCAGTGGTCTCGACGATGCCGGATCCGCGCGCGGCGCCCACGTTGTTGATGAGGATGTCGAGGCCGCCAAATTTCTCGACCGTTTGCCCGATGACCTGCCGGACGCCGCTGTCGGTGGCGACGTCCGCTCGAACAGCGAGTACCCGGTCATCGCCTGCGACGGCTTGGAGTGTCGCAGCTGCCGCCGTCAGGTCGGCGGCACCTCGTGCACAGATTGTCACGCGGCAGCCTTCTTCGACGAGCGACGTGGCGGTGGCCAGGCCGAGGCCCTTGCTCGAGCCGGTCACCACGGCGATCTTGTCGGACAGCTGGAGATTCATTCAGTCGGAAGTCGGCAGTCGGCAGTCATCAGTCTCGGTCACCTGTCATCAGTTCGACTCCGCCGGATTAGGACTGATGACTCACGACTGATGACTGACGACTGCCTTATCTTCCTCCGCGGCCTGTCAAGTCGTTGAGGGACCAGTCGAATTTCCGGAAGACCATCTCGAAGCTGTTTTTCGCGAGGAATTCCTTCTCGGTCGTCAAGAGGCGAGGCTGCACGAATGCGAGGATGGCCCGTTCGATGGGGCTGCGACTGGCGAATACGGGCGGCGCTTTCTCGGCGTACGCGGCCGTAAAGTCCTTTTCGCGCCAGGAAAAGATGGCGTTCACGCTCATTTTGCCGGCGTCGCGATCGACCTGCACACATTCGGGCCGGCTGAGGCACTCCTCGGCCACTTCGGTGAGCTGCCGTTCGAGCTCTGCGCCCGTGAACGCTTCACTGCGGAGCCGGCCGCTGCTGATAGCGCCGCGGCCGAGGGCGAGATAGACGCGCGGGTCGCCGAACGGCGGCAGGACCGCCTGCTCAATCTGGTCGAGCGTCAACGTGCGGCCGCCGACTCTGTGCGTCAGCCGCTCGAACGCTCCCGGGATCTGGCGGATGCTGCGCGCGGGATACTCCGCGGAACGACCCTGGATCGGATAGTGGTCGATGACGGTCCGGAGGATGAGCGCGTTGTAAGCGTTCAACCAGAACGCCAGCTGTTCTTCCTTCGGGAGCTTTTCGACCGCGGTTGTAGCGAGAGAATTGACGAACCCGTCGAGCCGCCCGCGATCCGACTTCAAAGCACGGTAATAGACCAACCCGTCGCGAACGTTCAAATCCAGGATGGTGTCGAACGCCTTCCGGCGAGCCTCCGCGCCCGTTTCTTGACTAGACGGGGCTCCGCCCCGAACCCCGGCTCGCACCACCCCACGGCGCACAGTCCGCGCCGTGGGGGCCCCGGGGTCGCTCGCGGGGACCCCTTCGCCCCGCTCCGTTCCCTCGCCGGCGCGCTGCGCGCGCCTAAGCCCGGGCTCTACCCCGCTCGTCGTGCCGCCCGGAGCGGCCGGTGCAGCCGCAAGCAGCAGCGTGAATGCGATGGTCACAAGACGCACGACCATAAGACCAGCCAAAGCCTACAGACTAGAGCCCAGGCCCTAGAGGTCCGCGCGACAGCGCGGCGTTATCCAGCTTGTGGTCTAACGAGGCGGAGCCTCTCGACGGTCTGAGGCAGAGCCTCGCTAGAACTCAGTGTGACTATACCCGATGCTCGAGAAACGGCGCGAGCGCGGCATTGAACGCGACGGGTTGTTCCAGGTTCGAGAGGTGCCCGGCCGCGGGAATTTCGACGAGCTCCGACCCGGCAATCGCGCGGTGCAAGGCTTCGGCCGCCGGCCTGGGGGTCACGGTATCTTCCTCACCGACAACGACCAGTACCGGACAGTGGATGGACGGCAGGAGCGGCGTTGAATCGGGGCGGGTCATCAACGCGCCGATCGCGTCGGCAATCGCATCTGCCGAGCTCGAGAGCACCAGCGCGCGGACACGATCCACTGTGTCGGTACGGCTCGCGCGCGTGGTGTGGCCCAGCAGCTTGGGGATCATGTCCTCTGCGACACCGGCTGCGCCCTTCTCGCGTACGAGCCGCAGCATTCGCCTGCGTGCCTCGACGCCTTCCGGCGTATCGGCGTCGGATTTCGTATCGGCGAGCACCAGCGCGCGAATGCGGCGCGGTACCCGGCGAAAAAGCGCGAATGCGATATACCCACCCATGGACACGCCGCCAACGACGGTGTCGTGCACCCCGAGCGCGTCGAGGAGATCGATGATGTCCGCCGCGTAGTCGTCGAGGGACCCGGCAGGCGGATCGGCATCGGCTCCGTCGAACCGGCGCAGGTGCGGCGCGATGACGCGCCAGCCGGAATCCGCAAGCGCCAGTTGAGGCTCGAACATCCGTGCGTTGACAGGAAAGGCGTGGATGAGCAGAAGCGTGCCGCGGGCGCGCACGCCACCGCGCGGCACCGCTTCGAGGTAGCGGAGCCTGCCGACTGCCGACATAGGCAGAATTATGAATTTGGAATCAGGAATTTGGAATGAGGAATTCTGACGCTGCGCCGTTACTTTTCCGCGTTGTGTCCTTCGTGTCCGTTGTGGTTGCCCCGCAGGGCTCACCCATGTAAGGGCTTACGCATTCCACAATCTCAATTCCCAACTCCAAATACCTAATTCTGCCGCTCAGCCCTGACCAGCGCCGCCAGGACGCGATTCTGCTCGTGCGCCGACGTGATCCGCTCGGCCGCATTCACGAACGCTCGGCGGGTGCCCGGCTCAACGGCCCGGGCATTGACGAATGCCAGCAGGATTTCGGCACGCTCGTAGTCGGAGCGCATGGTGCCGACGATGTCGAACACCGACTCCTGCACATCGCGCGAGAGGCCGCCCTTCCGGGCGACCTCGGTGAGCACACGGCGGCGCTCATAGTCGGAGTCGATCGTCCCGAGAGCGGCGAAGAACGGCTGCCGGACGGCGGTCTCGACTCCGTTTTTCGTCGCATAGGCGGTCAGAATCTCGGCGCACTCGTAGTCCGAATCGACCGTCGCCGTCGCCATCAGGAACGCTCGTTTCGCATCGGGAGACAACCGTTCCTCCAACGCCTGCTGCAGGACGCGGCGCTTCTCGTAGCTCGACGTCATTCGTCCCACTGCCGAGAAGAGCGCGTCGGTCTGCTCGATGGTCCCGTTCGACATCGCGGCCCGGAGCACTTCGGTGCGTTCGTAGTCCGAGCGCATGTCGCTGACTCCGGCGAGCGCGGCGTCGGCAACACCGGCGACAACCGGACGCCGGGTCACGAGCGCCGTCAGCGCCCGGCGCCGTTCGTAATCGGACTTCATCGAGGCCATCGCGCGGACGTACGCCTGCGCGCCGCGCTGATCCAGGGGCACGCGGGAGGCGATATGCTGAAGCACCTGCGCCCGCTCGTAGTCCGACGTCATCTGATGGCCGATCCGCAACAGAACCGGCTGGACGGCGGTCGAATCGAAGTGCACCTGGTCGATCAGGGCGTTGAAATACAGCCGCCGCGCGAAGTCGCCGCCGAGCAGCTCGGTTTCGTCGAGAACGCCGCTCACGCCCTTCTTCGCGAGAATCGATTTCACGCGCTGTTCCGCACCCAGACCCGACCGCCGCACCAGGACCGGCAGCTTTTCAGCCAGCAGGCGACGCGCTTCATCGTCGTAGGGACGTTCGAGCCCGGCGACGTAGAACTTCCGCGTGATCACGCCGCCCGAACCTCGGATCTCGATCGTTCGCGGAATGAGCCGGCTCCAGTCGCGCAGCGTGAAGTACCCGTTGTCTGAAATCGATGTGACGTCCGTCAGCTCGTCGTTGAACTCAATCGTCCCATGCAGCCGGGCTTCGAAGCGCGAGGTGCCGTCGTTCCAATTCATCCGCCAATCGCCGCTCGCGTGGCTGCCATCGGGCGGCACCTGGGGCGCGGGCGGCACCGGCGGAACAGGTGTCGGCGGCGGTGGTGCCGGCGGGGCTGGAGCTACCGGATCGACTATCGCTGGCGGGACGGGTGGAATCGGCGGCAACGGAGGTACGGTCGGGATCCATGCCGGTGGCGCCGGAGGTTCGAGTAGCATTGCCGGTTCGGGCGGTACCGGCGGCGCCGGTGGTTGGGCCGGTTCAGCCGGTCGTGGCGGTTCGGGCGTTCGCGGCGGCGCTGGCGGTTCCGGCGGCGACGGCGGCAGCTGATCGTATGAGGCGCGTGCATTCGTCTGCGAGGAAATACACGGCAGATACTGGATGCTTCCTGCGCCGACCGTAAACAGCACCGTCAGGATGATGGTCCCGGCCCAACTCTGTGTGGGGGGCTGCTCGTTCGCGGGCACACTGAGAATCCGCCGCACGCGATCCAGCAGCGGACCGCCTGTTGCGGCGAGGGCGACCGACGCCGACGGCCCGCCGCGCCATGCCTCGAGCTCGGCCAGCGCTCTCGCGTAGCCGACGGCATCACCGCAGACTGCCACGGCGATCTTGTCGCAGCAATGTTCGCGCTCTGCACGAATCCGACCCGACAGCCACCAGACGGCGGGGTGGTAGAACAGCAACGTCTCCGCCAGCGTCTGCAGCAGGTTGATGGCGTAGTCATGACGCCGGATATGTGCGAGCTCGTGCGCCAGGATGGCTTCCACCTGCCCTGGCGTCAGCGCCGCGATCGCCGCGACCGGCAGCAGGATCGCCGGACGCAGCCAGCCCACGAGCGTCGGCACATCAACGACCGTGGACTCCACGACGTGGGCCGCCGCGGGCAGGCCGATTCGATACGCTATCCGCCGGCAGGCCGTCTGCCAGCGGGACGACGGCGTCGCGATGGCAACGTGATGCAGGCGGCGTACCTCCCACCACGCTGCGGCCATGCGCCCGAGCAGCACGCAGACGCCGATCAGCCAGGCGAGCGTGATGGCGCGAAGCAGTTGATCGGTTCGGAGCCGTTCGGCACCGGTCCATCCGGCCACGCCTCGCACGGCAGCTTGAAATGCGCTCGGCTTCTCACCTGGCAAGCCGGGATCGTCGGGCGCTATGCCGGGAACCACACCAGGGCGTGCCCGCCTGAAGGAAGCCGTTGTGTTGTGCGAGTCGAGAACCGCGTTGGCGTTCAGCGAGGTGTTCCGACTGTGAGACGTCTCGATCGGCCGCAGCAGATAGGCTGTTGCGGACGGCGCGGCGAGCATCGCGATCAGGCCGGCGCAGGCGATGAGATAGCGAAGACCGGGGGACCGGAGTCGCGTCAGCCGAAGCAGTGCGGCAACGGCGCATCCGACGACGGTGCCCTGCCAGATGAAGTGAATCAGGGTCCAACCGGCGATGTGGACGAACACATTCATCGGGGGCCTCCGCGCTGCTTGTCGAGCAATTTCCTGATCTCGGCGAGCTCTTCCGGCGAGGCTGGCGTCGTCGCCAGTGCCTGCAACACCAGTTTCGCCGCAGACCCGCCGAATACCCGGTCCACCAGATCCGCAACCAGCTGACGCTCGGTCTGGTCCTGCGAGCAGACCGCTTCGTACACGTGGGTTCGCGCGGATTCGTCGCGGCGGACGAGGCCCTTCTCGGTCATGATCTGCAGGAATTTGAGGACCGTGGTGTACCCGGCCGTGCGGCCCATCGTCTCCGCCACCTGACGCACCGTGCTGGGACCGCGCACCCATAGCACGCGCAGGATGGCCAACTCGGCGTCAGTCGGCTTGCGGCGGGCAGCTTTCACGGCTTTGGCGGATTATGTACGAGTCATTTCGTAGCTGTCAACGAAATCTTTCGTAATCTGTCAGCAATCCGGGTCAAAAAAAGGGCGGATCGCTCCGGACCCGCCCGACGGCTGACGACTAGCGACTAGACGACTCCCGACTATCGACTAACGACTAATTTCCCCGTCCCCGGCCCTGCATCCGCTCCGTCGACGGCGGGATGATGTTCTTCGACCGGAGGTAAACCGCGCCGGTGCCGTAGATCTCGTTGCCGTGCACGAGGACCCCGTACAGCGCGGCGGCACGCGTCACCTCGTTCTGCCCCTGCTTGACGAACTGCACCGCGTTCTCGTCGGTCGTGGACGAAAACGCCGTATCGCACAGCGCGAACGAATCGGCGAGCGCCTTGACGATTTCGGCCTTCGTCTTCAGCTCCTGCTCGAGGCGCTTGCCCTGCATCGGGTTGGGTACGCCGTTCACGGCCGAACACTGGCCGAACTGCGCCTCCGCCACGTGCGCAATCACCTGTCCGAACGGACGGACATCGGGCGTTGATCCCGGCTTGAAGCTGTAGTCCGCCTCGGGCATCTTCTCGGCTTCCTGTGTGAGGTTCATCTTGATGTTGGCGTATCCGCGTTGCAGGCTGGCGGCCAGACCGAGTTTCTGGCCACCCTGGTCGCGGCCGCCCGGCGGTTGTGCAAGAGCCGAAACGGTGACGATGAGAACAGCAGCCAACAGGGCGAGCGTCGCACGCTTCATCGAGATACTCCTTCTGGAAAGAAACGATGAACGCAGGGCCGCAACCGCCTCCGCTGAAGCTACGACGGTCCGCCGTAGCCTTGGCGAAGGCGGAAGGACGCAAAGAAGAACAGGATTCCTCTGCGGCCTTCGCGCTTGCCAAGCCGTAGCTCGCCTGACATCGCCGTCGAAGGTTGGGCCTTTGCGTTCCACACTCTCAAGCCGCCTGTGTTCCGCCAGACGACCGCGTCTTGATCTCACCCGGCGTCGAGCAATCCAGGCCGTTCGCCGGCAGAGCGAAGCGGCGCGACCACCAGTGATGCCGGCCGTAGACCGTCGTCACCGTGCGGCCGGCCAGATCTACGTCGACGCCGACGAAGCGTCCGAGCTCGCGCGCGCCGCGACGCAGGCGCACTGCCCGGCTGAGGAGCACGACGTCCGGAATCGCCGGAAGTGGCGCCATACCGGGATTCGGCCGGAGCTCGACCTCGCCGTCTTCGTGTACGAGGTTGATGTGCGCGACCGGCCGCATGACCGCCTGCGGTCCGAGCTCGCCATCGGGGCTGAAGATGATGCGGCGAACGCGCAGACCTGCCGGCTCGAGCTCGAACCCGGCCAGGTGTCCGACGCGGTTGCCATGTTCTCGAACGTGAGACCCAATCACCAGTTCCATAGGGACCTCCGTTCAATTAAGTGGGCGGGACGGGCAGGAGAGGCGGGACGGGCAGGAGGGCTGCGCGCGGCCGCTCCCAGCCCGCCCGTCCTGCCTCTCCTGCCCGATCCCGCTACCACGCCCACGCGTATGCGTCAACCCGTGGATCGGCGCCCGCGCTCAACACGCCGTTCGCACCGACGATGATGCCGGCGTTCGATCCCTGCGTCCACGGTCCGCTGACCCGCAGCTTGTGGCCGCGTGCGATCAGTGTCTGCCGCGTCGCTTCGGGGATGCGCGCTTCCACAGACATGTCACCGGGATACATCGTGTGCGGAAAAGGCGACGCCGGGAAGCTGCGCGTCGACCACCGCGGCGCCTCGATCGCCTGCTGGATGTTCATGCCGAAGTCAACCACGTTCATCAGCGTCTGAATCGTCCGCATCACCTGGTCGTCGCCGCCGGGGCTCCCCGTGATCATGAACGGCTGTCCGTCTTTCATCACCAGCGTGCTTTGAAGCGTGCTGCGTGGACGCTTGCCGGGCTCGAGCGCGTTCGGCTCACCGGCCACAAGCGAGTAATAGTCGCCACGGCAGTTGAAGATGATCCCGGTCTGACCCATCACCACGCCCGTACCGAACCCGCTGTGCAGGCTCGGCTCGAAGCTGACCATATTCCGATCCTTGTCGACGACCGCCAGATAGCTGGTGTCGCCCTCGTGATCGCTCTCCCCTTCCAGGTTGATCCGCACCGGCCGCGCCGCCTGATCGCTGGTCTTCGGAAGCGGCGATCCCGGACGCAGCTCGAGGGACGCCTGCTGCGGGGCAATCAGTTTGCGCCGCTCGCGGGCGTACTCTTTCGACAGCAGCGCGTCGTAGGGAATCTTGATGAAATCCATGTCGCCCATGAACTTCTCGCGATCCGCCATTGCGAGCTTGATCGCCTCGATACTTGTGTGAATGTAATCAGGGCTGTTCAGGCCCATCTTCTTCACTTCGTACCCCTCGAGCAGGTTCAACGCGATGAGCTCTGCCGGACCCTGGCTCGCAGAGGGATTCTTGTACACCTGATATCCGCGGTAATCGGTAGAGACCGGCGTCTCGATCTTGGCTGTGTACTGAGCAAAATCGTCATAGCGGAACAGCCCGCCGTTGTCTTCGGAGAACTTCGCCATCTCACGGGCGACATCGCCCTTGTAGAAGCGGTCGCGCGCCGCCTTCAGCGCCTCCTTTCGTCCCTTCGAGGCGGAGGCCTTTTCTGCCTCGATCAGCTTCCGCAGCGTGTGGGCGAGGTCGACGTTCCTGAACACCTCGCCGGGCTCGGGGGCCCTGCCCGACGGCATGTAGACGCGCATCGTTGACGGGTACTGGCGGATCTTGCGTGTGTTGGCGATGGCTCGGGCCAGCCTCTCGCTCAGCGGAAAGCCCTCTTCCGCGAGCTGGATCGCCGGCTGCAGCACCTGTTCGAACGTCATCGTTCCCCACCGATCGAGCAGCAGGTACCACGCGTCGACAACGCCGGGAATTCCGCCGGCAAGCAGGCCGTCGCTGTTCGGCAGCTTTCCGCCGTTGTTCTTCTGGTACCACTCGATCGTCGCCAGCGCCGGCGCCCGCGGCTCGGCGTTGATCGATACGACGCGCTTCGCCTTTGCGTCGTAGAGGAGAATCACCGCGTCGCTCCCGACGCCGTTAGAGGGGAAATCGGTCACGGCCAGCGCCGCCTGCCCCGCGACGGCGGCATCGAAGGCATTGCCGCCGGCTTGAAGAATACGCCGCGCGGCTTCTGTGGCTTCCGCCTTCATCGAGGTCACCGCGGCCTGGCGGCCGCGAATGACCGGGCGCATCGTCGAGGACGGCGCGGTCTCGTCCTCCTGCGCGAATGCAACAGCTGCCAGCGCGACCGTGACCGTGGCGGCGAAAACGAAGGTGATCGCACATCGGAACAGACGCATACGGCACCTCACACGGGCAATGGGCGTGAGTGAAAACCTCACGGATGATAACGGAATTCGAGGCGAGTGCGTGGGGCTGGTCGGGTGGGTCGGGTAGCGCGGGTGGGTCGGGTAGGTCGGGTGGGGCGGGTGGGGCGGGGTGGCGCGAAGTAGGGCGGGTGGGTGGGCCAGGCGGGTCGGGTGATCAGGCCTCTAAAAGAGGTTGAGGTCCTTTGCTGGCGCGGGGCGTGCAGTACAGCCACGGGAGGCCTCACCCATGAAGCTGATCGGTGTTCTGCTCATCGTGTTCGGCGTCGTCGCCCTGGTGACTGGCGGCATCGAGTACACGACTCGTGAGAAAGTGCTCGACATCGGTCCTGTGCAGGCGACTGCAGAGAAGCACAAGATGATTCCGTTTTCGCCCATCGTCGGAGTGGCCTCGATTGCCGGCGGCGTCGCTGTCCTGCTGGTCGGATCGCGGACACGCACGTGACTTCGTGTTGCGCAGGGGACCACAACGTCAACGGAGGACCGGGTCGGGCAAGTAGACGTCGTCGGTCTCGTGCGCGGACTTTTGTGATACTCGTCGTACACTGTCCACGCGACGTCGACCATGCGGTCGATGTCCTGAACGAAGCGGGTCGAAGGCGGGGTCGTAGAACCGTTCGCGGAAGCGCCGCTCGAATTCTGGGCGGCTCAGTTTGACGTTGCCCTGACCGCTTCGCACTTCGGGTGCAGCCATGACAGCCTCGCACGCGCAGCCAACGTGATGACGCTCGACGAGTTCAAGACCACGCTTTCAGGTGCGGAGCCGCCGGATGTGGCGCCCGCGCTACGCGCCCTCTGGCATGACGGCCGCGGCGATTGGGCGCTGGCGCACGGTACGGCGCAGGACATCAACGACGCGAGCGGCGCCTGGGTCCACGCCTACCTGCATCGCAAGGAAGGCGACCTGGCGAACGCCGCGTATTGGTACGGCCAGGCGCGTCAACCGGTCGCCACCGATTCGCTGCCGGCCGAGTGGGACCGGATCGTATCCGCGCTGCTCGCTTCCAGTCCGTAGTGCAGAACTTCGGGGCCTGCGGAAAAAATCGCTTCTGATCCCGACCGCCCCGCACCCTGGCACCAACTCGCGGCTTTGTGTCCTCGATGGTTGCTGCAGCGTCGAACGTCGATCGTCTTCACATTCCCTGAAAAGCTGCACGACAACGATTTTTCCGACGCTATTGCGTGACCCGCCCGCTCGAGCTCACTCGAAGCGCGAAACCCGGCTCGTCTCCATTCCCGGGAGTGGTCGCGTTCTGCGCCAGCTCGACGTCGTTCGCGAAAACATTGCGCAGGACTGCGCCGGTGGCATTCTGATCGCAGTAGTTCTGATCGTTAATCCGAAACGAGACGCGGACATCGACCGGCACGTCCGTGAACGTGATCTCGTACCGATCGGGTGGAACCGCCTGCAGCGGAAACGCCCCGAAGTTCCGCCAGCTCGGGTGCGTATGCGTCGCGCCGACGCCGGCCACGCACGCCTGCGCCGATGGCGGCAGATCGGATCGCTGTGCAGTGGAACCGCGAAACACGATGCGCAGCGTGGCGAACGGCGACGTCGGTTGACTGGAGGATGTGCAGGCCGGGCTGCCGAAGAGAAGGACAGCGGTCACCCATGCAGACCAGGATGACGCGCGGAGGGTCAGAGGAGAACGCAAAGGCCCCGCCTTCACTCGACCACGATTCAGGCGAGCTACGGCGTGGCAAGCGCGCGGCCGCAAAGAAAAGCCGTCTTTGCGTCCCTTGCGGCCTCTGCGTTCAATCGTGACCTCACTAGGCACAACCGCTGGTATTCCCGCAGTTCACGCACTTGTAGCACGCGCCGCTGCGAATCATGATTGAGCCGCACGTCGAACACGGCGGCGCGTCCTCCTGATTCTGAATCGTCGAGAACGGCCTCGGTTCCGGTATCCCGGGCGGCGCCGTCGAGGCCGGGACAGACGGCGCGGCTTCGGCCGTGGGCCGCAACGTGTGGCTGCTCTCCTCGAGCTCACGGCCGTTCACGCCCGCGTAATACTGCGCCTCGTTCGACAGGAACTTCGACGCAAGCCAGCGGAAGATGTAATCGACGATCGACTTCGCAAAACGGATCTCCGGATTGCGGGTCATTCCCGAAGGCTCGAACCGCACGTGGCTGAACTTGTCGACCAGCGCCTGCAGCGGCACGCCGTACTGCAGCGCGTACGAGATCGCCTGGGCGAACGCGTCGGCAAACCCCGAGATCGTCGACCCTTCCTTCGCCATGACGAGGAAGATCTCGCCTGGCTGCCCGTCCTCGAACAAGCCCACGGTGATGTAGCCCTCGTGGCCGGCGATATCGAACTTGTGCGTAATCGCCTGGCGCTCATCAGGCAGCTTCTGACGGACCGGCGTCCGCCCCATGGTCTTGAGCTCGGCCATCGCGGCCGGCTCATTCTCCTTCGACGTATTCAGCGGCTGTGTGCGCTTGCTGCCATCGCGGTAGATGGAAATCGCCTTGGCTCCGAGCTTCCACGCCTGGATATACGCCTGCATGATCTCGTCGACCGTGGCTTCCTTCGGCACGTTGACGGTCTTCGAGATGGCGCCCGAGATGAACGGCTGGGTCGCGCCCATCATCTTGATGTGTCCCATGTAGTGGATGGAACGCTGTCCCCGCGCCGCCTTGAAGGCGCAGTCAAAGACCGGCAGGTGCGATTCCTTCAAGCCGGGCGCGCCTTCAATGGTTTCGTTCGCGTCGATGTATTCGACGATGGCATCGACCTGCGCCTGGTTGTAGCCGAGCCGCCGCAGCGCCATCGGCACGGTCTGGTTCACGATTTTCATCAACCCGCCGCCGACCAGCTTCTTGTATTTGACCAGTGCGATGTCCGGCTCGACGCCGGTCGTATCGCAGTCCATCATGAATCCGATCGTGCCGGTCGGCGCCAGCACCGTGGCCTGGGCGTTGCGGTATCCAAACCCTTCCCCCAGCTCCACCGCGTCGTCCCACGAGGCCTTCGCCGCCTGATACAGTTCGGCCGGCACGTTGCGCGGGTTCACGTCGCGCAGCGCGTCGCGGTGCTTCCGCATCACGCGCAGGAATGCCTCCCGGTTCTTCTCGTAGCCGCTGAACGGGCCGCCGTGGTCGCGGGCGATCCGCGCCGACTGCGCGTAGGCTTCGCCGGTCATCAACGCCGTCAGCGCTGCGGCGTAGTCGCGGCCGGCGTCACTGTCGTAGGGAACTCCTCGCGACATCAACAGCGCGCCGAGATTCGCGTAGCCGAGGCCGAGCGGCCGGAAGGCGTGGCTGTTCTTCGCGATCGGCTCGGTCGGATAGCTGGCATTGTCGACGATGATTTCCTGCGCCGTGATCAGCGTGCGGATGGCCGCCTTGTAACCCGCGAGATCGAAGACGGCCGCTTCCGGATCGCCGGTCGCGGTCGTCACGAACTTCATCAGGTTGATCGACGCGAGGTTGCAGGCCGAGTCGTTCAGGAACATGTACTCCGAGCACGGGTTGCTCGCGTAGATCCGGTCGGTCTCCGGGCAGGTATGCCATTCGTTGATCGTCGTATCGAACTGCATCCCCGGATCGCCGCAGACGTGCGTCCCCTCGGCAATGAGGCGCATCAGATCGCGCGCTTGATACCTGCCCATCACCGGATGCGGCGGCAGCACGCCGCGCGTCTCCCACACGCCGTCGTCGAGGATGGCGCGCATGAAATCGTCGGTCACGCGCACGCTGTTGTTGGAGTTCTGGAAGAACACCGACGCGTAGGCCGGACCGGTGAACGATCCGTCGTAGCCGGCGTCAATCAGCGCCCACGCCTTCCGCTCCTCCTCGACCTTGCAGTTGATGAACTCGACGATGTCGGGATGATCGGCGTTGAGGATCACCATCTTCGCCGCTCGCCGGGTCTTGCCCCCCGATTTGATCACGCCGGCAAAGGCGTCGTATCCCTTCATGAAGGACACCGGCCCCGATGCCGTCCCGCCGCCGGCGAGCAGCTCTTTCGACGAGCGAATCGGCGACAGGTTCGTCCCGGTGCCGGACCCGAACTTGAACAGCATCCCTTCGGTCCGCGCGAGCGACAGGATGGAGTCCATCGTGTCTTCAACCGAATTGATGAAGCAGGCCGAGCACTGGGGCGCCTTCTCGAAGCCGCAGTTGAACCAGACCGGGCTGTTGAACGCAGCCTTCTGGTTCACCAGGATATGTTTCAGATCGTCGCTGAATGCCCGGAGATCGGCATCGCTCGCGAAGTACTTCTGCGCCCGCCCCCAGGCGGTAATCGTGTCGACGACGCGGCCGATCAGCTGCTTCACGCTGTGCTCGCGGCTGGCGCTCCCCAGCTGCCCGCGGAAATACTTCGACACCACGATGTTGGTCGCCTGCTGCGACCACGCTTTCGGAATTTCCACGTCGCGCTGCTCGAACACGACCTCGCCGCGCTCGTTGGCGATCACGGCGGTGCGGAACTCCCATTCGATTTCATCGAACGGATCGACCTCTGGCTCGGTGAAGAAGCGCGGAAACGTCAGTCCGGGCACCGGCACCGCCGTCCTCGTGGGGCCGGCGTGATCGTGACCGGCATCAGCGAGAGTCCCAGGTGTGCTCTCGACTGCCTGACCGGCGCTCGCGGCCTGATAACCAACGCGCTCGTTCATGGTTCCTCCGAGTGACGATCGCCCGCCGACCGGCGGGCTGGTCGTCGCGGTTGAGTGGATAACTGCGGGCGGAATTTCACGGCACCGCGGCGAGAAGCTGGGATGTGTCTCACTGCGGCGTGCCGCACACTGGCCGACCCAATATGTCTCCCGTGTCGGGGTTTGTCAAGCATGTAACACTACTAATTGTGCCTCCCATGCCGATGAGTCGCAACATGTTGACGTTTTGTGGAAAGCTGTTGAAATCTCAGCGGACGAGGCGCTGGGCGGGTGTCGGGCCGAGCCCCATCGTCAGGCGCGGGCTAGCGCGTCCGCGACGGAGCGCTGCGGGGCAGAGCGATAGCCGGGGCGTGGGCGGAGCCTCACGTAAGAAAAGTGGCAGGCGGGGAGGCCGTTGTCGGCCTCCCGGTGCACAGGCAGGATTTGCTGAGCGGATTGTTTTCTTCCCGCAGGCTGCGAGAAGAACGAGGTTGTCAGTGTGGAGAGCAAGTGCAGTGCCATTCTGTGCACTTGCGTGTTTGTTAAGAAAACACGCGATCGCGGCGCGTTAACGGAAGAGATGAGTACACTGGTGCTTCGCGCTGTGTAGCGCGTTACCGTCGGCCTGCCAACTGAGCTGCCGTGACCGCTGCCTTGTCGGCGACGGTCCGCGCGAACGGCAGGTTTTTTACACGAATGGCGTCATCTGCCTGACGGATAAAGCTCTTCGCGTACTCGTACTGGTCACGCGCCTCACGGCTCAACTTTCGGTAGTCGATGCGGTTGAGGTCGCGCTGCGCGCGCGCCATGATGGAGCGAATCTCCTTCTCCAGTTCCGCCTCGACTTCGGTCGGCGTCGTCTGCAGCGTCGAAGGTGGCCGCGCCGGCTCTTCCGCTACGGGTGGCTTCGGCGGTTCGGCCGGCGCCGGCTCGGCCGGCTTCGGCTCGATCCGCGGCGATTCGGTGCGCGTCTGGGGCGGCGGTGCCGGACGAGGCCGGATCGTCGGTGTGCGCGCCGGTTCAGACGGCAGTCCGACGATTGCCTGCGGGTTCTCGTCGCCGGTCTCGACCTCGTGCGCCGGCGGCGGCGGCATGTCGAGCGGCGGGTTGTCGGGCGTCGTCCTCGCGAGCGTGCGGGCGCAGCCCGCCACGATGACGGCTCCTAGCAGGGCGATGTAAAGACGCTTCATGCCTGCGGCAACAGCACGCGGAACGTCGTTCCGGAACCGGGCGTCGACTGCACTTCGATCTCGCCGTCGTGCATCTGCACCGTGCGGTAGACCATCGACAGTCCGATGCCGCTGCCCTTCTCCTTCGTCGTAAAGTACAAATCGAAAATGCGCTGAAGATGTTCGGGGTCGATCCCGACGCCCGTATCGGTGAACTCGATTTTCACGCGTCGGTCCCGCGCGCTCTGACACTTGATCCGCAGCGCGCCGCCGTTCGGCATCGCCTGGCACGCGTTGAGGGCGAGGTTCAGAAACGCTTGCCGGAGCATCGCCAGGTCGCCGTTGACGTCGGGCGCATTGCCGCAGTCGACGTTCAGCTCGACCCCGGCGCGATCGGCCTCCGGACGGACGATGGGGATCACCTCATCGAACAGAGCGTTGAGCTGGACCGGCTGCAGCTTGAGATCTTCCGGTCGCGTAAATTTCAGGAAGCCCTGGACAACCTCGTCGAGCCTCCTGATTTCACCGGCGATGATGTCGACGTGCTTCAAAACCTCACCCGGCACGACCGCCGGCGGCGGCACATCCGCCGTCGCGGTCGCGACTCCCGCGGGCGCTGCGCTCCGGACGCGGGCCGATACCGAGCGCGGCGTGAACTGCTGCCGCAGCAGCTCGAGATGAATCATCATGGCGTTCAGCGGGTTCTTCACCTCGTGCGCCACGCCGGCGGACAGCCGCCCGAGCGCCGCGAGCTTTCGCGAATAGCGGATCGTCGACTGCACCTGACCCAGGTACTCGAGGTTGCGAGCGATCAGCATCACGCCCACCAGCACGCCGTGGGGGTCGTTGATCGCGTGCGTCATGACCAGGTACTCGGTCGGTTCGCCTTCTGCCGTCGCTCCCCAGCGCAGCGAGACCGGGCCGCGCGACTGGCGGCTCACCAGCGTCTGCTCGATCAATCTGAGCGCCGGATGATCGGGCAACATGACCGACTCGAGCGACGCCCCGACCGCGGCATCCGGGAGCAGTGCGCGCATGGCCGGGTTGAGGAACATCAGCTCGTCACGCGCGCTGACGATGGCCACGGCGTCCTCGAGGTGCTCGACCGCCGATTCGAGGTGCGCCACCTGACCGGCCATCTGTGTGCGATCCGCCGACAGCTGGGCGCTGACCGCATTGAAGAAGTTGCCGAGCTCGCCGAACTCGTCGTGCTGATTGAGATCGAGGCGGACGCCGAACTCACCCTGGCCGAGGCGCGTCAAGCCGCTGCGAATCACGTGAATCGGCTTGAGCAGCAGCTGCGCCAGCAGGATGGCGACGACCACCGAGACGGCGAGCGCGCCGACCGCGGTCGCCGTCGCCGGACCGAGCGATCGGACCAGATCGTCCCTGATCAACAGGGTCGAGACGCCAATCCTGATCGATCCGAACTCGATGTTGCCCAGCAGCAGCGGGTGCTTCAGCACGAGCGTCCGTCCCTGGCCGCTGTAAATCGTCGCCAGCTGGACCAGCGGCGGGCGTTCGAGCAGCTTCGACAGGTCCTCTCCTTCGGCCAGCGTCTGGCCGACGAGAGACCGATCGGCGTGAACGATCGCGGTCCCGTGAACGTCGGCAATGGCGGCGAAGACGACGTTCTTCGAGTACAGACTCGATTCGAGAATCGATCGCAGACCCGGATCGTCGTGCAGCGCGCGCGCCAGATCGCCGATATCGACGATTTCGCGCGCGCGGTGGTACGTGGCGTTGGCCACGTAATCCGCACGGGCACGGCTCTCCTCAAGGCTGACACGGGCGAGCGTTGACAGGTGCAGGACGCTCAACACGACGACTACCACGCCGACGAGCGACGTGACGCCGAGGACCTGCTTGCCCTTGATCCCGAAACGCATGTGGAGGCCAGGCCGCTCGGGCGCCTACTCAGTCTTCTTTGGACGAAGCCGCAGTTTGTTCAGCTTGTTGTGCAGCGTCTTCAGGCTGATGCCGAGAATTTCTGCCGCCCGGGTCTTGTTGTCGCGCGTATGCTCGAGCGTCATCAGGATGAGTCGGCGCTCGGCTTCCTCCACCGTGATGCCGGGCGCCAGCGCCACCTGCGGCTGGTGCTGCGGCGGCGGCTCCTCGGCGAGCGACGGCGGCAGGTGCTTCGATTCGATGAATGGGCCGGACGACAGAATGGTGGCGCGCTCGATGACATTCCGAAGCTCCCGGACATTGCCCGGCCACGCATAGTGCTCGATCATCCGCATGGTCTGTTGATCGACGCCGGCGATCGACTTCTGATTACGCTGGTTGAACTCGTTGATGAACGCCTGTGTGAGCAGCGCCAGATCTTCCTTGCGTTCCCGCAGCGGCGGCAGGCGGAACGAAAAGACGTTCAGCCGGTAGAACAAGTCTTCACGCAGCTTCCCCGCCTTGACCGCTTCCTGCGGATCCACGTTCGTCGCCGCAATCACCCGGACATCCACCGACTGCTCGACGCGGCCGCCAAGCCGCCGGAACTTGCGCTCCTGCAGCACGCGCAGC
The DNA here is from genome assembly GCA_046726355.1 of Acidobacteriota bacterium. Classification (GTDB taxonomy): domain Bacteria; phylum Acidobacteriota; class Vicinamibacteria; order Vicinamibacterales; family CAVVIG01; genus QHWF01. The sequence goes on from JBKPAI010000029.1 coordinate 35,880, forward strand.
AGCTTCACCTGCGTGGCGGGGGTCATTTCGCCAATTTCGTCGAGGAACAGCGTGCCACGGTCGGCCAGCTCGAAGCACCCCTGGCGCCGATCGGCGGCGCCGGTGAACGCGCCCTTTTCGTGGCCGAAAATCTCGCTCTCCAGAAGGGTCTCGGGAATGGCGGCGCAATTGATCGCGACGAAGGGGAACGAAGCGCGCGGACTGAGATGGTGGATCGTCTGCGCGACGAGCTCCTTGCCCGTGCCCGATTCGCCGGTAATGAGCACCGAGGCGCCGGTGGGCGCCGCCTGCTCGATCACCGAGTAGATTTTTCGCATTTCCGGGCTGTTCCCGATCAGCGACCCGAAGGTGCCGCTCTCCCGGAGCTGGCGCCGCAGCGCCTTGACCTCGCGCATCGTCTCGAGCCGTTCGACGATCTTGTCGAGGAGGATCTTCAGTCGCTGCAGATCGATGGGCTTGGTCAGGTAGTCGTAGGCGCCTTCCTTCATCGCCTCGACTGCGGTTTCGACCGTCCCTTGCGCGGTGAGCAGCAGCGTCGTCACGTCGGCGCCTTGTTGCTGAAGCGCGCGCAACAGCGCGAGCCCGTCCATGCGCGGCATGACCAGATCCGAGATCACGATCGCCGGCCGGAACGTCGTGACTTTCTCGAGCGCCTCTTCACCGTCGGCCGCCGCCTCCGCGATAAATCCCCAGCTCTTGACGAGCTGTTCGAGCCCGACGCGCGCAGCCGAGTCGTCTTCGACGATCAGGACGCGCTCGGCAACCGCCGGTGCCGAATCAACTGCTGTGGCCGCGGTCTCACCTGTCGCGCTCATCGTCTCGCCTCGCTAGCCGTGCCGGCACGGCCCGAATCTGCGGGGAAGATGTCGAATTCGGGTGCAACCCCCGAGGTTCCAGACGTATCGGGATCGACGCATGGCTTAGCCGGGCTGCGTGCCCTGCCGCAGGTCTGTCAGCGGCTCGTCGATTTGGACAGCAGGACCGCGTGGCACCATGTCATTTTTACAGTCTGGTCCTATGCGCGAGCCTGTGCAAGCTCAACAATGCAAAAGTATGTATTCGCGGCGGAATTCTGTGCTGTTACGTGCCATCTCATCTGCTGGCGATCCGTTTGCACAGGTCATCTGCGGGAGGTCTGGAGATATGCGACTGCTGACAATTGCGCTCATGACGATCGGTGTGGCGACGGCCGCGTGCGATCGCGACATCGCCGGAAATGCGGCGGCCGCGGCTGATGCCACTCGCGATGCGAACAGGGCAGCGGTCGCAACCAGTGGAGGGACGGATGCGGCCTACGGGTCGCGCGCGGTAAGGGAAGTGACCATTCCGGCGGGCACGCGGCTCCCGATCGTCCTCGACACCACGGTGAGCTCGGCCTCGAGCCGGGTCGAGCAGAGCGTGGAAGCGCATCTGAGTCAGCCGCTTGTTCTTCACGGACAGACGGTGCTGCCGCAGGACACGCGCGTCATCGGAGTCGTGACGGATGCGACAGAGTCCGGGCGAGTGAAAGGCCGCGCGCACGTGGCGGTCCGGTTCGACACGTTGTCACCGCACGGCGACGGCGAGCGGTATCGCATTCAGACGCCGGCCATCGGCCGCACCGCCGCGGACACGAAGAAGAAGGACGCGATGGAAATCGGCGCGCCGGCCGCAGGCGGCGCGATCATCGGCGGCCTGGTCGGCGGCAAGAAAGGCGCATTGATCGGCGGCGCGGCAGGCGGCGGCGCCGGGACGGCGGTCGTTCTGTCGACGCGCGGCAAAGAAGTGAGCCTGCCCAAAGGCACCGTGTTGACACTTCGCCTGTCCGAACCGGTCACGGTCAAAGTGAGAGGTTGATTTAACCTGAAATGACAACCCACCACGGAGGCCACGGAGGAAAGGAAGAACAGTCCTGTTCAGGATCGAACCTCCGCGTCCTCCGCGTTCTCCGCGGTAGCTAATCCGTTCGCATCACCGACACAAACGACGGTCAACGCAGAAACCGCGGAACGCGCAGAGCCATGTCACACGTTCTGCGTGTTCGGCAAGTTCCGCGTTGATCATCGGTGTGCTGGATGTTGGTGGCCTTTGTGTCCCGTGCGGCCGGTGAGCCCTGCCGGGAATCGTGGCGGGCATCACGCACGCGGGTGGAATATCATCCACAATGGGGTCTTTGAGACCTGACGCGTGAGACTCCATCGGACTGTCGCCTTCCTCGAAGTTCTGATCTGTTCTGACTACCCGACGCAGCTGGCGCTGAGCACGACCTTCGCCGCCGCGGGTTATCCGCCCTTCACGTCGCACGGCGAGCTGAGCCTCGCCTTCGTCGTCGGCGTCTCACTGGCCGATACGTTGCTGCTGCTGACGCTCGTCCTTGCCTTCCTTTACGCGCACGGCGAACGCCCACGCGACGTGTTCGTCGGCGGCCGGCCGCTCGTGAACGAGGTCGTGCTCGGCGTGCCGCTCATGCTGGCGGCGCAACTTATCGTCGCGACCGTGCTGTTGACACTCCGGTACTTCGCTCCTTCACTGCACACGGTTGAACAGAATCCGCTACAGGGGCTGCTCCGATCGCAGCGCGACGTGGGCCTGCTGGCCCTGGTGGTCGTCGTCGCCGGAGGCGTGCGCGAGGAAATCCAGCGCGCGTTCCAGCTTCATCGATTCGAGCTGTGGCTTGGCGGAGGCGGCATCGGGGTGGTTGTCACGAGCGTGGCATTTGGCGGCGGTCATCTCGTGCAGGGACGGGATGCGGCGATCGCCACCGGGCTGCTGGGCGCATTCTGGGGCGTGGTCTACCTGCGGCGGCGATCCGCTGTGGCGACGGTCGTGAGCCACGCCGGCTTCAACCTGCTGCAGATTGCGCAGTTCCTAACGACCGGCAAGATATAGATCGACGATGTCGGCGCGGCGGCGAAGCCCGGCCATCCACTCCTCGATCAGCTCCTGGCGGCGGTCGGCGGCGACGGCGAAGCGCTGATCCATGTAGGCGCGGATGCGAAGGTTCTGGCGCAGCGTCTCGCGCAGGTGCCTGTCGTCGATTCCCGATCGGGCGAGCGCGTCGGCAAGCTCCTGCGGCGAGGCAAACCGGGCGCGGACCCGCGCCATTTCACGTTCCACGGCATCAGCCGTCGGCTCTGCAGGAGCATAGCGCTCGACTTCGGCCAGGACCAGCTCGCGATCGATCAACTTTGACAGGACCGCGCGAATCGGATCGGCGGCACCGTCGGTGGTCTCGAGCCGCAGGTCGCGCGCTGCCGTGACATCGCTCAACGTAATGATCTGGCCTGCGACCACGGCGAGCACCCGGTCGATCGTCTCGGCGCGTACATCGCCGGTCGCGAGAACCGCGCCGACCAGCGCGGCGGCCACTCCGAACGCCGCATTCTGCCACCTGCGATGGGAAGAAAACTGCATCTCTCTGAGACCTTCGCCGCCATTGCATTCGGGCTTCACGTCAATTTATTCAGATACTCTCTTCGATTACCACATCATTTCGCATGCGCATCGAACCGGCCTTCTTCGGCGATACTGCTCGAATCACACCGGCCTGGCCGGAATTCGCTTCAGTGTCCGCTGCGCTCCTCTGCCCTCTGCTCAATTGAAACCTTCGCCACCAATCGCCGTCTATGTCGTCATGCGATTGAACCAGGTGCTGCGGAGCCTGGCACGGATGCCACTCTTCACCGGCGTGGCGGTCCTGACGCTCGCGGTGGGGATCGGCGCGAACACCGCCATCTTCAGCGTCATTCAGGGCGTGCTGCTGAAGCCGCTGCCGTATCCGCGCTCCGGCGACCTCGTCGCACTCGACCATTCGGCGCCCGGGATCAACCTCCCACGCACGGGCGCCGCGCCCTTTCTCTACTTTACCTATCGTGACGAGGGCCGCGTGTTCCAGGACGTCGGGCTCTGGAACACAGGCACGGTGACCGTCACCGGCCTCGCGGAGCCCGAAGAAACGGCAACCCTGTTCGTGACCGACGGCATCCTGCCCATCCTCGGCGTGCAGCCGATGCTCGGCCGCATGTTCTCGAAGCCAGACGACTCGCCGGGCACTCCCGAAACGGTCGTGCTGACGTCGGGCTACTGGCGCTCGAAATTGGGCGCCGACCGAGCCGCGATCGGCCGCACGCTGATGGTCGACAGCCGCCCGCGCGAAATCATCGGCGTGCTGCCCGAGACGTTCCGGTTCCTCGACCGCAGCGTCTCGCTCGTCCTGCCGTTCCGCTTCGACCGTAGCAAGACCTTCCTCGGACAATTCGGCTTTTCCGGCATGGCACGGTTGAAGCCGGGCGTCACCATCGAGCAGGCGAACGCGGACGTCGCTCGCCTGATCCCGATCTCGCTCTCGCGCTTCCCGCCGTTTGCCGGAGGCAGCGTCAAGATGTTCGAAGAAGTGCGCCTGCGGCCGAACATCCGGTCGCTGAAGGACGACCTCGTCGGCGACGTGCGGACGGTCTTGTGGGTGCTGATGGGGACGATCGGGATGGTGCTCCTCATCGCGTGCGCGAACGTTGCGAACCTGCTGCTCGTCAGAGCCGAATCGCGGCAGCAAGAACTGGCGATTCGTGCCGCGCTGGGCGCCGGGTCGCCACGGATTGCCCGCGAGCTGTTGCTGGAAAGCGTCACGCTCGGCATTCTCGGCGGGGTCGTGGGACTGGGTCTGGCGTTCGGCGCCCTGCGGCTGCTGATCACGCTGGCGCCAGGGAACCTGCCGCGGCTCCAGGACATCTCGATCGACGTGCCGGCGCTGGTGTTCACGCTGGTCGTGTCGATCGTCGCCGGTCTCCTGTTCGGCGCCATCCCGGTGTTCAAGTACGCGGGCGCCGGGCTCGGCACGACGCTCCGCGCCGGCGGGCGGACCGCGAGCGCGAGCAAGGAACGCCATCGCGCGCGCAACACGCTTGTCGTCGCGCAGGTGGCCCTGGCGCTCGTGCTCCTCGTCACCTCAGGGTTGATGATTCGAACGTTCCAGGCGCTGAGACATGTGCATCCCGGGTTCGTCCGCCCTGGCGAAGTGCAGACACTGCGGCTGGCGATTCCCGACTCCCAGGTCAAGGAGGAAGTCGCCGTTACGCGAATGCACCACGCGATCATGGACAAGATTGCGGCGCTGCCCGGCGTCGCCTCCGTGGCGCTCACCTCGACGGTGACGATGTCCGGACAAGGGTGGCATGATCCGCTCTACGCCCAGGACCACGTCTACACGGAAGTCCAGGTCCCGCCGATTCGGATGTTCAAGTTCGTCTCCCCCGGCTACATGAAGACGATGGGCGGGTCGCTGGTCGCCGGCCGGGATTTCACATGGCCGGACGTGTACGACCTGCGGCCGGTGGCCATGGTGTCGGAAAGCCTCGCACGCGAGTTGTGGGGCCAGCCCGGCGCGGCGATCGGCAAGCGCGTGCGCCCGTACCCGCAGGGCGTCTGGCGCGAAGTCGTCGGCGTGCTCAGCGACATGCGGGACGATGGCCTGAACAAGAAGGCGACGACAACCGTGTACTGGCCGCCGCTGATGGTGGACTTCACGCCCGTGACGGCCAACCGCACGTTCGTCCAGCGCGGCCTGTCGTACCTGATTCGGAGCGGACGGACCGGATCCAGCGGGTTCGTGAACGAGCTGGCACGAGCCGTGTGGGCGATCAACCCGAACCTGCCGCTGGCCGGCGTCCGGACGTTGCAGGAGATCTACGATGCGTCGCTGGCGCGGACGTCGTTCACGCTGGTGATGCTCGCAATCGCGGGCGGGATGGCGCTGCTGCTCGGCGTGGCGGGGATTTACGGCGTGATCTCGTACTCGGTCACGCAGCGAACGCGTGAGATCGGGATCCGCATTGCCCTCGGCGCTCGGACCCAGGCCGTCGCCCGCCTGTTCGTCGCGCACGGCCTTGCGCTCGCCGGGATCGGCGTGGCGCTCGGACTGACGGTCGCGTTCGCGCTGATGCGGCTGCTGTCGTCGCTGCTCTTCGAGGTCAGTCCGGTCGATCCGTTCACGTACGCGGCAGTGTCGCTGACGCTGATTGCGGCGGCCGTGCTCGCCAGCTACGTGCCGGCGCTGCGCGCCACGGCAGTGGATCCAGTCGCGGCGCTCCGGTCCGAATAGTAGAAGAATCCTCAGGATTGCCCCGCGTCCTCCTTTCGTCGTTGCGGGTCCTGCTGAGTCCCGCGGAGGCGGCAACGTCGGCGGTATGCGCCGGCTTGCACCTTCTGGCCAAATGGCTCATAATGTCAGGCCAGATGGCTGAAACGGGATCGCGCCGGCTCGGACGGACACAAGCCTCCCGGAGGGCGAAGGGGTACGCGGCACGGCCGAAGGGCTCAGGCCTGGACCGCTTCCGCAGGTTCCTCGAAGCCGGCAGCCCCGGCGTGAACAGCTACGTGGTGTTACTCGGTCTCGAAACGTTCGACTCGCTGCAGCTCCTTCGATCGGTGGAACGCGGGCTCCCCTACCGCGCGTTCGAACGCCTGGTCGCCAACACGTCGCTCCCGAGCGACGCCGCCCTCGTCCTCGTGAACATTCCGCAGCGCACCCTGACACGTCGAAAGCGCGAGGGGCGATTTCATCAGGACGAATCTGATCGCCTGGTGCGGGCCTCCCGCATTTTCGCGCACGCACTCAGCCTGTTCGAAGGCGATCGCGACGCGGCCAAGCACTGGCTGTCCGAGCCACAAAAGGCGCTGGGAGGCGCGATCCCACTGTCGCTCGCGCGCACGGAAGTCGGCGCGCTCGAAGTCGAGCGGCTGCTCGGCCGGCTCGAGCACGGCGTGTTTACGTAGGAGCGCGTCCGGAAGACGCCGATGCCACCACGGAGGAGACGGAGGAAAAATCCTGTTCTCCTTCAGGATTGGACCTCCGCGTCCTTCGCGTCCTCTGCGGTAGGTCCCTAGGGTGCTCACAGCCTGGCGAATCGTCAAAAAGCGCTATGCCGCCAATGCGTTCGACGGAGAAGGCGCCCGCCTGTCGGGTGGGCGCTGGAGCTCGCCGGGCGTGCCAGTCGTTTACGTGGCGAGCACCCGTTCGTTGGCGGCGCTCGAGATGGCCGTGCACCTCGATCGCTCGACGCTGCTTGCGTCTTTCGTCCTGATACCCTGCCACTTCGACGAGCGCCTCGTGACCGCGGTCGATCGGAGCCGGTTGCCCGCATACTGGCGGCGCGATCCCCCTCCTCCCGAGCTCGCCGGCGTCGGCGATGCCTGGGTCAAAGAGGCACGGTCTGCCGTGCTGGCGGTGCCGAGCGCCATCATCGACGAGGAAACAAATTTCCTTCTGAATCCCGTGCATCCGGATTTTTCGCAGATCAGAATCGGCGATCCGCAGGAATTCGAGTTCGACCAGCGCCTGATCAAATAAACTCGGAGCCGACACCGGTTCGCCTGTATTCAAGCGGCAGCGTCGGATCGCCCGCAGCAGCACGAGTGCGCGACTGTTACTGACATCCAGTCCAGAGAAAGCTCAGACCGATCATGTTGAATTGGATCGAGCAGTCATACCGCGATGTCCGGTTCGGTGTGCGCGGGCTGGCGCGAACGCCGGCGTTCACCGCGCTGGCACTCATCTCGCTGGCGCTCGGGATCATGGCCACGACCACCATCTACAGCGTCCTCCACGCGGTAGTACTCGATCCGTTTCCGTACAAAGACGTCGACAAGCTGATGAGCGTCAGGGTGTCGAGCCCCGCGCAGCGAGGGTTTCGCCTCGGCTACTCGGTCGATCAGTTCCTCGAGATCGCCGAACGGAACCGGATTTTCGACGGCGTCATCGCCTCGACAATCAGCGATGTCCTCTGGACCGGAGACGGAGACCCTCAGCGGCTGCGCGGCAATCACGGCACGTTCAACACGTTCGACGTGATGGGTGTTCCGCCGCTGCTCGGACGGACGCCGTCGGCCGGCGACGCGCAGCCCGGCGCCGAGCCGGTGGTCGTGCTTGGCTACCGCTTCTGGCAGCGCCGGTTCGGGGGCGACCCGAACGTGGTCGGCCTGCGGCTCCAACTCAATGGCAACCTGCGCACGGTGATCGGCGTCATGCCGAAGCGCTTCATGTGGCGCGGCGCCGACGTCTACCTCCCGATCACCTTGCAGCGCGGCCGAACCGTCGAAGGGGTCGAGAACGTGCACCTGCTCGGCCGGTTGAACCCCGGCGTGACCGCCGCCGAAGCGGCGACGGACCTGTCCCCGATCATCGCCGATCTGAAGCACCGCGAGCCGAATCAGTTCCCTGATCGCTGGCGCGTCGATCTCCTGCCGTTCAAACAAACGTTCCCGAGCGCGATCACCAGGGACATCTGGGTGCTCGTTGGCGCAGTCGCTCTGCTGCTGCTTATCGCGTGCGCGAATGTCTCGAACCTTCTCCTCTCCAGAGCCGGCGCGCGGCAGCGCGAGATCGCTGTTCGCGTGGCCCTTGGCGCCAGCCGGTCCAGACTGGTGCGCCAGCTGCTGACCGAGAGCCTCATGCTCGCCCTCGCGGCGGGAACGCTCGGCACGGCGCTGGCCTACGCCGGTCTTCCGGCGCTCCTCGCCCTGGTGCCGCCTGGCCGGATTCCCGACGAATCGGAAATCCGGCTGAACACGCCCGTCCTGATATTCACGCTTCTGCTGTCGGCAGCCACAAGCCTGATCTGCGGCCTTGCCCCTGCGCTCCACGCCTCTGGCCGCGATCTGGCGCGGTCGATGCGCGAAGCCGGAAGAGGGCTCGCCGGGAGCTCGCGACAGGCGAGGATCCGCAAAACGCTGGTCGTGGCCGAAGTGGCGCTTTCGCTCATGCTGCTGGCGGGATCGAGCGTGCTCGTGCGCGCGTTCGTGGCGATGGAGAACGTCGATCTCGGCATTTCTCCTGCGCGGCTGCTGACGATGCGCGTTCCGCTTCCGCCGCAGCGCTATGCCGACGCGCGCCGGCGCGTCGCGTTCTTCCAGGAGCTGCTCCCGCGAGTTCGCGCCGTCCCCGGCGTGGCCGCGGTCGGCTTGAACAGCGGTCTGCATCCG
>JBKPAI010000030.1:0-16242 GCA_046726355.1 Acidobacteriota bacterium
TCTTCCGCTGGGCAGCCGGCCCTGCTGATTGCGGCCGTCGCGCTGATTACGGCCATCGTTCTCGTGTTGGTGTACATGCGGCCGGGACAGCCCGCGCGGCCGCCGCAGGGGAAGATGACGCTGGCAGTGCTCCCGTCGAGAACCTGAGCACGGATTCCGACCAGGATTTCCTGAGCGATGGCTTCACCGAGGAGATGATCTCGGAGCTTGGGAAGCTCGATCCCGACCGTCTTGGGGTCATCGCGCGCACGACAACGAAGCTGTACAAGAATGCTCGCAAGAACGTGGGACAAATCCGCGAGGAGCTCGGTGTCGACTACGTTCTTGAAGGCAGCATTCGCCGCGCGGGCAGCCGCGTGCGCATCACCGCGCAACTCATTCAGGCCCGCGACATGACGCACCTGTGGGCAGAGAGCTACGACCGCGATGTCGCGGACGTCCTGGCCATTCAGCGCGAGGTGGCGATGAGAATCTCGAAGTCGCTCGCGCTCGCCCTCAACCGGTCGGCGGCTCGCGCTGTGACCGGCTTCCCGTCTTCGTCGGCACACGAGCTCTACCTGCGTGGGCGGTTCTTTCGCGATCAAGCCACCGAAGAGAGCACGCGCAAGTCCATCGAGTATTTTCAGCGGGCGCTGGAGGTCGATCCGCAGTATGCCCGGGCGTATGCCGGTCTAGCGGACGCGTACTGCCTGCTGGGATCGCCTGGATGGGAGGTCGACCGGCCGGGCGTCCTTCTGCAGAAGGCGCAGGCGAGCGCCGAACGGGCGCTGACGATCGATCCGCAATCGGCGGAAGCGCACGCGGTCCTGGCGCTGGTTCAACTCATGTACCGGTGGGATCGGACCGGATCGGAGCGGGAGATCCAGGAGGCGATTCGCCTCAATCCGAGCTTCGCGCAGGCGCACCAGTACTACTCGACGACGCTGATGACGCTGCGTTCGATTCGCGGGCGCTCGAACGCCGTGTACGCAGTGAATTTCTCGAGATGCCCGGGTTGTGCCTGACGGCCGCACAGGCTTCCCGGCTCTGGGCACTCGACCCGTCCACAGCCGAGCAGATCCTGAAAGAGCTGGTTTCGGCCGGCTTCCTGGCGTGCACGAGACGGGGCGCGTATCTGCTGGCATCGGTGGCTTGAAACAGCGTCGCGGGAGCCGGGTTGAGCGTTCACGCCGGTTATTGGCGTGACCTGCCGCGCCGCGGCCACGACGGACACAAATGCCGACAGGCCGATCGAACGATCCTCCCTGGGCAACGGTCATGCGAAAATCACCGGCGCTGAGCGGCAGGCGTTGCCGCCGCTGCTCCCGCGGAGGCCATCATGACCAGACGCCGGCGCTCGTCCCTTCTCGCGCTTGTCGCCTTCACTCTTCAGGCCGGGTCCGCGCGCGCGCAGGTTGAACAGGGCGCGATCACAGGTCGAGTGTTCGATGAGGGCGGCGGCGTTGTTCCCGGAGCGAGCGTCAAGGTGACCGAGAGCGGCACCGGCACGGTGCGCGACACGCTGACGAACGCCGAAGGACATTACACGGTGCCGTATCTTTCCGTCGGGACCTACGAGGTGGCGGCGACGCTGAGCGGCTTCAGCGGTGCCCGGGTGACAGGCGTTGCCATCCGCGTCGGCCTGACCGCTACGGTCGATCTCGTGTTGAAGGCGGGGCCGGTACAGGCCGAAGTCACCGTGACCGCGAACGCCGTTCAACTCGAGCTGCAGAGTCAGTCGGTTGGCACGGTGATCACGGGCCGGCAGATGATCGAGCTGCCGCTGGTCGGCCGTAATCCCTATTCGCTCGTGACCCTCGCGCCGGGCGTCGTCGAACGCGGAAACGCCGGCGATCGCGGCAGCGCCGGCACCGGGCCCCTCATCAACGGCGCGCGATCGAATTCGACCGGCGTGCTGCTCGACGGCGCCGAGCAGCGCAACAGCACGACGAACGATTTGAATTATTCGCCGCCGCTCGAGAGCGTGCAGGAATTCAAGGTCGTCACCAACGGCCTCTCCGCCGAGTTCGGCCGCACCGGCGGCGGCATCATTACCGCCGCAACGCGGTCCGGCACGAACGCGTTCCACGGCAGCGGCTACGGTTACATCCGGAATGACAGGTTCAACGCCAACAGCTGGACCAACAAGCGCAACCACGTCGCGCGCGGCAAGGAGGATATCAAGCAGGTGGGATTCACGCTCGGCGGGCCGATCGAAAGGAACCGCACGTTCTTCTTCGTCAACGTCGAACGCTCCCGGAGCGTGGTCCCCGACAATTTGATCCGGACCGTTCCGACGCTGCTGCAGCGTGCCGGCGACTTCTCGCAGACGCGGACGAGCGCCGGCCAGCTGATCGTGCTCTACGATCCGTTGACGACGCGGCCAAATCCCGCCGGGGGCTTCATGCGCGATCCGTTCCCCGGGAACGTGATCCCGCCCGGGCGCATCGATCCAATCGCGAAAGCGCTGCTCGAGTACTATCCGCTGCCGACGAACGGCAATCCCACGCAGAATTTCGTCGCCGAGCGATCCCGCACAAGCACCGTGCTTCCGCTCGTCTTCCGTGTCGATCACAACGCCGGCCGGCACCGCCTGTTCGGCTCGTTCCGACGGAGCAACGGCAGGGACGATTCGCCCACCGTGAGCGTCGCGTTTCCCGATCCGGGCACCAACGGGGAGTTCGGCACGCGCGCCAACGATCGGCTCTCGACGGTGGCAAGCGACACCATTGTATTCGGCTCCAATCTCGTGGCGGAGATCCGGTGGGGCTACACGCGCAATCATTTCACCACGACGCCGGCTACGCTTGGTCTCGACTTCGCGACGCTGGGCATCGGCAGCGCCGATCCCGCGCTGAAGGCGCATTCGGCGCTCGCCATGTTTCCACGGATCGAGGTGGGCGGCGGGATCGAGCCGCTCGGCATGAACCGGGCCGGGCTGATCGACGACCTCGAAGGGACCGGCGAGCTTCAGGCGCACGTCACATGGATCAGGGGTGCGCACACGATCAAGAGCGGCTTGCAGTTCGCGCGTCTGGGCTTCGATGTGTTCCGTCCGGAATACCCGTCCGGCCAGTACGTCTTCGGCACCGGCTTTACTCAAGGACCGAATCCTGCGGTCGCCTCGACGACCGCAGGCTTCGGCTTTGCGACGTTCCTGCTCGGCGCACCCACCGGCGGTCAGATCACCGGGGACCCACGCTTCGATGCCGCGCAGCGCTATGTCGCGCCGTATGTACAGGACGATTGGAGAATCACGAACGCCTTGACGGTCAACCTCGGCCTCCGCTACGAGTACCAGACGCCGTGGAGCGAACGTGACGATCAGCTCACCTTCTTCGATGCGCAGGGCATTGACCCGCTGACCGGGCGGCCGGGGGTCGTCCGGCTCGTGGGTCGCGATGGAGCCTCCCGTTATCAGACAGTCCCGGACCGCAACAACATTGCGCCCCGCCTCGGCTTCGCCTGGCGCCTGGCCGAATCGAGCGTCCTGCGCGGCGGCTACGGCATCGTCTACTACCCGGGGAGCGGTGGGATCGGCTCTGCGCCGAGCGATCTCGGGGGCGGCGGGTTCCTGACGTCGACCGGCGTGAATCTCGTCGGCTCGGGAACGCCTCCTGCCGCACCCAACACCCCGCCACCCGGCGCGTCGCTTCGCAGCCCGTTCAACTCCGGGTACTTCGAGCCTCCGGCGACGGGTGTCGGCGGATCGGTGACGACGGCGTTCCCCGATCTGAAGACGCCGTTCGCCCACATGTGGAACGTCGGGCTCCAGCGCGAGATCCCGGGCCAGATGGTCGGCGAGATCACCTATGTTGGCACACGGCACATGAACATCTGGATCAACCTGTCGCGCAACGCCGTTTCGTCAGACGCGTTGTCACAGGGGGCTGCGCTGGATGCGCTGGTGCCGAACCCGTTCTTCGGCATCATCAGGACCGGCGATGCGCTTCTCACCGCCGCGAGCACTCGCGCCTCTCAGCTCCTGAAGCCGTATCCCCACTACGCCGGCGTCGTCCGGTTCCGCGACTCAGTGGGCGACTCCTGGTATCGCGGTCTGACGATGCGGCTCGAGAAGCGCGCGGCGAAGGGCGTGACCTACCAGGTCGCCTACACGCTGAGCCGGGAAGAGGACACCGTGCCGGAGCGGTTCGGCAGCCGCGGCAGCGTCGTGATCGATCCAAACGATCTCAACAAATCGAAAGCCGTCGCCGAGGACGACCGCACGCACGTCGTCACCTCGTACTTCATCTGGGAGCTGCCGTTCGGGACGGGACAGCGCTGGGCCGGCCATGGTTGGAGGGCGCATGCCATCGGCGGCTGGCGCGTGGGCGGCGTCGGCACGTGGGCCAGCGGCCGACCGCTGGTGATCGGCGGCGTGACGGCCAGCAACGGTGTGTCGACAGGACTCGGCGCTTACGCCAACGTGGTCGGCAATCCGGCGTTGGCGGCCGGCGCGCAGACGATCGAGCACTGGTTCAACACGACTGCATTCACGCAGCCCGCGGCGTTTACGTTCGGCAGCGGGACCCGGACGTACCCGGAGGTGCGCGGACCCAAGATCAAGCGGCTCGATCTGCTGCTGAGCCGTCTTCAGAGGATCGGATCGTCCACCATCGAGTTCCGAATCGAAGCGCAGAATGCGCTCAATACCCCGCAGTTCGGCGAACCGGTCAGCAGTCTCGTGGATCCGAATTTCGGCGCGATTGTGACAGGAGGAGGGGAGCGGCGGCTGCAGCTCGGCCTGCGGTACGGTTTCTAGTCATCGAGCCGCATAACCATCCAGCATCGCGCGTGTTAAACCGCCGGGCTGTAGCTTGACCGATGTGGCATCAGCTGATTCGTTGCGGCGCGCATGCGCACAATGGCCTACGCTGACAACTCAACGAGACCGATTGTTCCCATTTTCTCTCGATTTTCGTCTAATGTCCGACCGGAACTCCGACCGATAAGCAGTCAGACCGAGCGGATGTCCTGAACATCGGCACACTTCCGCCGTCAAACATCTCACCACAACTGTTCGTCGAAGGAGCTCCTGTGAAAAACACCTTTCTGATCGCGTGTGCCATCGCCTGCCTTGCCAGTCCAGCGTTCGCTCAGAGCCAGCCCCCGCAGCCGGGCCCGGCCAACGGCGCATACCTCGCCGGTGTCGGCGGCCTGACGTTCGGCAACGGCGCGGAAACCGACAAAGTGTACGGCGGTGAAATTGGCGTTGATGCCACGCGTAACGTCACCCTCTATGGAACGCTGGGCCACATGCAGAACATCGCATCCAAATCCGTCCAAGACACCTTCGACGGCTCGGGATTGACCGCGAAATATCCTGCGACCTTCGGGATCGTCGGCCTCAAGTACCGGCTGCCGAGCAACAGCAATGTGCGGCCCTACGTGCTCGGTGGCGGCGGGGTAGGCCACACGCAGCTCAAGATGACCGCGGCCGGCATCGGCGATGTCACTGACGCGTTTGTGACCGGGACCGGTCTCGATCAGAACAGCGACGACGTGAAGGCGACGAAGTTCATGTACGAGATGGGTGCCGGCGTCGAAATTCCGGTCGGCCCGATCTACGTTGACACCGGTTACCGCTTCGGGAAGTTTGTTAACCTCGAGGATGCCAGTATCTCGCGCGCGTATGTCGGGCTTGGCTATCGTTTCGGCGGCAGCACGAAGTAGTTTCGGCGGCAGCATAACGTAACCGTCGGTTTCGAGCACAAGGCGGAGGTCTCACGGCCTCCGCCTTGTGCTTTGTACGAAGGAAATCCCGTCCGCGTATCGGCCCGCCTGATTCCACTCCACGCCCTCTCCGATCCAGAATTCCGTACGCCTGAGCTGCCGGCCCCCGGATCACGACAGATTGTGACAACCGAACGGTGAACTTACGTCTATAGTTTCCGCCAATCACGTCACGAAGTCTCGAAGCCGGGCGGATGGGCCAACCGGCATCGTTCGCACATACTCAGGCCTTAACCATTGTTGAGGAGTCTCGCCAATGGAGACGATCTACGAGTCCGGTCATCACGTGCGTGCGCGCCGGTGGTTGATCGGCGTCGCCATCTTCTTGACGTCACTCACCGGCGCCGGTGCGGCATTCGCTCAAAGCGTGTCGTCGGGCACGATCGAAGGCCTGGTCAAGGACGAATCTGGCGGCGTCCTGCCGGGTGCGACGGTCACCGTGACCAGTCCCCAGCTGCAGGTGGGACAGCTGGTTCAGGTGGCTGATGCGGGCGGAAACTACAAGTTCGTCGATCTGCCGGCAGGCACGTATCGCTTGAAGGCGGAGTTGACCGGATTCTCGACCTCGGTCCGCGAGGACCTGCGGCTGACCGTCGGCTTCAACGCGCGCGTCGATCTGACGCTCAAGCTCGGTGCGATGGAAGAATCGGTGACCGTCAGCGGCCAGAGTCCGGTCGTCGACGTCACCAACACCGCCGCCAGCGTCGCGTTCACCAAGGAGGTGCTCGATGCGATTCCGCGCGGCCGCGACCTGCAGAACATCTTCGCGATGGCGCCGGGCGTCACACAGGCCGTTGCAGACGTCGGCGGCAGTACCATGGCACAACGCCAGAACCTCTCGAGCTACGGTGTGTTGTCCCAGCCGAAGCTCCAGATGGAAGGCATGAACATCACGATGGGCGCGGACCAGAACACCGCCATCTATTTCAACGACAGCACACTTGAGGAAGTGCAGATCAAGACCTCGGGCAACGACGCCGAGGTATCGGTTCCGGGTATCTCGATGGTCGCGATCATGAAATCGGGCGGCAACACGTTTCACGGGACCTACCAGGCGTCCACCGAATCGCCGAAGTTCCAGGCCGACAACCTGGACGATCGGCTGCGGCAACAAGGGCTCACGGCCACGTCGCCGTTGGAGAACTTCTACGATGTGTCCGCGGATCTTGGCGGCCGGATCGTCCGCGACAGGGTGTGGTTCTATGGGGCGT
Source organism: Acidobacteriota bacterium (assembly GCA_046726355.1). GTDB lineage: Bacteria > Acidobacteriota > Vicinamibacteria > Vicinamibacterales > CAVVIG01 > QHWF01. The sequence continues at coordinate 6,924 of JBKPAI010000030.1, forward strand.
ACGGCCGGCAGGGCAAGAAGGAAGGCGTGCTCGGGTTCGTCTCGGGTCCCGGTCCCGATGGCAAATACCTGACCGGCGACGAACCGCTCGCCAACTTCGAAACGTCGCTCTCGCAAGTATCGGCGAAGCTGTCCTTCCAGCTGACCAAGAACAACCGGCTGGTCTACGCGTGGCAGCGCGGAACCAAGGCGCAGCCGCAGAACAACGCCGGCCGGTTCACACCGCTTGAATCGACACGAGACTACAAGAACCCGACCGCCATCCAGAAAGTCGAGCTGCAGAGCATGGTCAGCCCTCGTGTGCTCGTCAATGCCGTTGCCGGCTACAGCGGGTACGTGACCGATTACGATGCCGCCCGCTCGTACGCACGCGAAGATGCGCCCCCACGCCAGGACCTCGCGACAACGTTGAACACGGGCTCGGCGCCGCTCCATCAGAACAAGACGCGCGATCGCTATCAGACAGAAGACAGCATCAGCTTCTTTCCGGAGCGTTCGCTGGCCGGCAGGCACGAGCTCAAGACCGGTATCAGCATCTATCTCGATCGGAGCTCCGACGGGTATTCGAACAATCTGGCCTGCAACTGCATTCTGTATACCGACACCATCGGCGGCGTTCCGAACACCCCGTCACAAATCAGGATCTACAACACGCCGGTCGTGCCGGCCGACCACGAGAACATCTACGCGTGGTACTTGAAAGACAGCTGGCGGCCGACCAGCAGACTCACCGTCAATCTCGGTATCCGCTGGGAGCGGCAGCATTCGTTCCTGCCGGCCCAGTCGTTTGCGGGCGCGCGTGACTGGCCGACAGTCTTTCCCGCCGGGTCCTTCCCGAAAATCGAGGTGCAGAAGCTGACGCGTGCGGTGCCCCGGACCGGCCTGGCCTGGGACGTCGGCGGCAAGTCGGTCGTGAAAGCGACGTTTGGCCTTTACAACTACATTCTCGGCGATACCTACGCCGACGCGTTCAACCGCAACGCCACCGCAAACGCGGTGTTCAACTGGCACGATCTGAACGGCGACAGGCTCTATCAGCCGGGAGAAGTCAATCTCGATCTGAACAGCACCGACTTCAGAAGCATCACCGCGGCCAGCAATCAGATCTTGAATCCGGGCTTGAAATCGCCGGATATCTGGGAAACGACGACGAGCTTCGAGCGTGAACTGGCTGCGAACCTCGGCCTGCGCGTGATGTACGTCTATAAAGTGGTTTCCGGGTCGATCGTCAACTCGACGAACAATTCGGTCACCATCAATACCCTGCGGCCGTACAGCGCGTGGAGCGTCCCGATCACGAGGCGCGATCCGGGACCGGACGGTCTCCTCGGCAACGCCGACGACGCGGGCCGCGTCACGTTCGCCGACTACAGCGCGGCGTACCGGGGCGCCGGGTTCGTGAACACGCAAATCGTCAACGCCACCAACACGGATCGCTACCACTCGATTGAGACCACGTTGACCAGGCGGTTTTCGTCAAGGTGGACGGGCCAGGTGTCGTACTTCGCCGTCAAGAACCACCGCTGGATCGCGTCGGTCTTCAACAGCCCGAACGACGAGTTCTTCCCGCTCGACGAAACCTGGTCGTGGGCCGGGAATGTCACGGGCAGCTATCGGCTGCCCGGAGACGTCTCGGTCTCCGGATTCCTGCAGAGCAGGAACGGGCTGAAAGGGCAGAGAACCTATATTTTCCGCCAGGTCGATCCCGACGGCGGTCCATCCATCGCGCAGAACGGCAACACCACGCTGCGGCTCGAGCCGTACGGCACGGAGAAGCTGTCGGCGCAGAACATTCTGAACCTCCGCGCGAGCAAGGATTTTGCCCTCGGCGCCGATCGCCGGCTCGGGATCGACCTGGATGTGTTCAACGTGTTGAACGCCGCGACGCCGACCAACGCGAACTTCCAGTCGGGGCCGTCATTCGGCTATATCACAGGAGTGATCCCCGCGCGTATCGCGCGGCTGGGAGCGCGGTTCCGGTTCTGAATCTTGCGAAGGACACAAAGGGTACAAAGGACACAAAGGAAATGAGGCGCACATGAACCGGAAGCGATCGGTCCTGTTCGTCGGCGTTGCTGTTGCGGTCGTGGCTACGGCGCTTGCGCTGCGGGCGCCGACGTCGAACCGGTGGCTCGTCCCCCGGCTCTCTGCCGAAGCGCTCACCTGCAGCCTCTCGCAGTACAAGCCCGCGCAGGGCCTGACGGCTGCCGTCGAGCAGGACACACTGGTCGTCTCGTGGACGGGCCAGAACGGCGCCGACGTGCGCGCGCGGTACGGGATCGACGGCGGCAGGCCGGTGGTCCGCGAACTGGCGGTCAAGAAAGCCGGCGGGCAATGGACGGTTCTCGGCAGGAATCTCACGCCCGAATACCACGTCGTCAGCGGCGTCCGCCGCATGGCCAACGATCAGGCGAATCCGCTCCGGGCGGCCGGCATCGAGCTGACCGAAGAGGTGATCAACAAGAACCGCTGGTACGCGTTCTGGGATGCGCCGCTGGTGATGCCAGGCTCGCAGGAATTGCAGGACGAAGCAGCGTGGCAGCGTTCACGACAGGGCGGCAACGCCGGCGGGCGGGGCGGACGCGGCAGTCAGGATCCGCAAGGCGTGCTGCAACCGAACCGGACCGTCGGTCCGCAGCGGACTCCGTCCGAGATTCGGCGTGCCGATGCGTCGTTCCACACGACGTCATGCAGCGTGAAGACCGAGGGAGCGAGCCTCGTCGTGACGTTCCCGGGTTTGGCGATGGGGATCTTTTCGGGCGACCTTCAGTTCACGGTGTACAAAGGCACCAACCTGTTGCGGATGGACGCGGCGGCAAAGACCAGCGAGCCGTGGGTGGCCTACAAATATGACGCCGGACTCAACGGTTTCTCGACCGATCTCACGCCGCGCGTCACCTGGCGCGACACCGGCGGACGTCCGCAGTCACACCAGTTCGGCGGCCCGGTGAACCGGACACTGGCGCGCGTGAAGGCGCAAAGCCGCCTCATCGTGGCCGAGGCCAATGGCGGCGCCGTGGCAGCATTCCCGCCGCCGCATACCTTCTTCTTCACGCGTGAGAAGGACACGAACCTCGGGTACGTGTGGTATCGCAAGGATGCCGAAGGGCGGTTCGGCGCCGGAATCGGCATGCCGGAGCGCGAAGAGGATCCGCAGTACGTGCAGAATTTCGCGCTCTACAACGCGCCGCCGGGAACAGTTCAGAAGATGGGCGTGTATTTCTACGCGAGCCCCGAAGCCGGCGAGCCGGCGCGGCAGGCGGTGCTCGCGTTCACCCACGGCGATGCGTTCAAGCCGATCCCGGGCTACAAGACGTTCGTGAACCACTTTCATCTCGACTTCACCGGCCGGCAGCGTGTCTCGGGATCGCTCGACACACCGTTTCAGGATCTGGCGGCGATGAAGTCGCTCGGTCTCAACGTCATCGGCTTGAGCGATTTCCATTTCGAGCTGCATCCCAGCGACCCGGGGCCGCTGCGGCTCGCCGACCAGAAGGACTACTTCGAGGCGTCCCGGCGCGCGTCGGACAAGGACTTCCTCGTTGTGCCCTGGGAGGAGCCGAGCGCGTACTTCGGCGGCCACTACAACATCTTGTGGCCGAAAGACGTGTACTGGACCAAAGTGCGGCAGCCGGGACAGCCGTTCGTCGAGGAAGTGCCGGGTTACGGCAGGGTGTATCACACCGGCAGCGCCGAAGACGTGCAGGCGATGATGGATGCCGAGGGCGCGTACTGGTATCACGCGCACCCGCGCACCAAGAGCACCACCGGCTATCCGGACTTGATCTGGGACAAGCCGTATGTGAAGAACGATCGATATCTGGGCGTGGCGTTCAAACCGGGGATGGGGCAGGACAACTCGGAAGTGCGTATGTGCGACTGGCGCTGCTTCGACGCGATCGACACGATGAACAACATGTACGCCGGACTCGGCGTCAGGCCGAAGTACGTCATCGCCGACATCGACACGTATAAGAAAGGTCCGCAGGACGACCTCTACGCGAACTTCCCGGTGAACTACCTGAAGATCGACAAGACGCCGGGACCGGACGAGGACTACAGCCCGATCCTGAAGTCGCTCCGCGACGGCAATTTCTTCGTCACGACCGGAGAGATTCTGATCCGGAACTACACGGTCGCCGGCACCGGCAATCAGCGGACGATTACCGCCGACGTGGACTGGACGTTCCCGCTGAACTTCGTCGAAGTCGTCTGGAGCGACGGCAAGAAAGTCGATCGCCAGACGATGTCCGCGACCGATCTGGCGCCCTTCGGCACGAAGCATTTCGCGATTCCGTTTGATGCCACGGGCAAGGCGTGGGTGCGCTTTGCGGTGTGGGACAGTGCGGGCAACGGCGCATTCGTCCAGCCGGTGTGGGTGAGAGCCGCGACGACGTCCACCTCGGCGGCACGGTAGCGTCCGGATTCGGGCGGACCTGGATTTTCGCCCGCGAGTCCGGTCTGAAGCCGGACACTACCGGTAACAGGGAGTGTCCGCCTTCAGGCGGACGGACGATCCGGTGAAAAGCCTTTTACTTTACCGCTAAAGCCCTCTCGTAGTACCGTGAGCGCGCAGCGGTCGACCGCTGCAGTTCAGGGGGCCTGATGCCAGCTCCTTTCCGCCGCTGCCGGCACGTGCGGACCACGTTGTTCTGCCTCACGCTTCTTGCCTTCGGCCCACAACTCACTGCGCAGACGATTCGCGCCACATTGACCGGGACGGTCACCGACCCGGCTGGCGCCGCCGTCCCTGGTGTCGTGGTGACCGCGACGAACCCCGCGACCAATATCACCAGCACGGCGCGGACGAACGACGCGGGACTCTATACGTTCACGGCGCTCGCCCCCGGCGAGTACGTCGTCAGCGTGGAACAAAGCGGATTCAAGCGGTTCGCGCAAAGCGGCGTCGTGCTGCAGATCGCCCAGGCGACGCGGCTCGATATCCCGCTGGAGCTGGGTGCCGTCAGCGAGCAGGTGCAGGTGGTCGCCGACGCGCCGCTCGTAAGGAGCACGTCGAGCGAGCTGGGCCAGGTGATCGACTACAAGCAAATCCAGTCGCTGCCGCTCAACGGCCGCCTCTTCGAGCAGCTCATCTCGCTGACACCGGGTACCGTTGCTCGCGGCTTCGCGGATTTCGCCGAGAATCCCGCCGCCGGCGGCGCCCGCAGTCCCGTCCACCACAGCGTCAACGGCATGCCGTGGTCGGGCAACAACTACCTGATCGACGGCGTCGCCAACAACGAACCGCTCAACGCCTTCATCAACATCACGCCGCCGCTCGAGGCGATTCAGGAGTTCAAGGTCCAGACCAACAATCCGACCGCGGAGTTCGGCGTGTTCGGCGGCGCCGTCGTCAATCTCACGATCCGGTCGGGGACGAATCAGTTCAGCGGGTCGCTGTTCGAGTACTACCGTGACGATGCGCTCAACGCGCCGAACTTCTTCGCCGCGACCAAGGCACCGTTCAAGTCGCACCAGCCCGGCGGCACGCTGGGCGGGCCGATTCTCAGGAACAAGGCGTTCTTCTTCGGCGACTACCAGGCGCTGCGGCAGGATTCGGGGCGCACGTTCCTGTTCACGGTGCCGACGCCGGAGATGCGTCGCGGCGACCTGAGCGCCATCCGCAACACGATTTACGACCCGCTGACCGGCCAGCCGTTTGCCGGCAACGTCATTCCGGAGAATCGGATCAATCCGATTGCCCGGCGCGTCGCCGACATCTGGCCGCTTCCGAATCGCCCCGGACTGGTCAACAACTATCTCGAGAACAACGTGGCGACGAACGACATCAACGCGTTCGACGTGCGCGGTGACGTGCAGTTCGCCAGGTGGGGCTCGCTGTTCGCGCGCTATTCCCGCGCCGACCGCGATTTCGTCGAGCCGCCGGCGGGGAACCAGTTCATGCAGGACGGCAACAGCTCGGAGTCGGGAAACTTCAACGCCGTGATCGGCCACACGCACAGCTTCGCGGCGAACAAGCTGAACGAGTTCCGCTTCGGCGTCAACAAGTTCGATCTGTCACAGGTCGGCTCGGACTTCGGCATCGCCAAGAACAACGAGCTCGGGATCCCCAACGGCAACATTCCCGGCCAGCCGAATACGTTCGGCATCGCGAGGTTCGAGATCCCCGGCTTCCGCAACACCGGCTCGCCGGGCTTTACCAACTCGGTCCGCATCGGCACGACGGTGCAGTTTTCGGACAACGTCACCTGGATGGTCGGACAGCATGCGGTGAAGTTCGGCGGCGACGTCAGGCGCATCACCTCGAAGCTGACGAATCCGCAGACGCACCCGCGCGGGATTTTCCGGTTCACCGCGAACTACACGAGCAATCGCGGCGCCGCCGGCACGGGAGACCCGTGGGCCAGCTTTCTCCTCGGACTTCCGAACAGCCTCGATCGGGATTTTGTCGACACCGACCCGGATGTGCTGATCAACTTCGCCGGCTTCTTTGTTCAGGACGACTTCCGGATCACGCGGAACCTGACGGTCAACGCCGGGCTGCGCTGGGATCTGCTCACCAGCCCGATCGACCGGAACAACCATCAGTCCAATTTCAACCCGACGGACGGGCTCATCTACCTCGCGTCGGACGATGACCCGGGGCCACTGACGACCAACTTCTACGGCGGCTTGGCGCCGCGGGCAGGTCTGTCCTACTCACCCGACGACGGCCGGACGGCGATCCGGGCGGCGTACGGCATCAGCTTCTACCGTGACAACTTCGGCGCGAACGGCGGCACCCTCGAGCGCAACTTTCCGTTCTTCCCGCAGATCTCGCTGGTCAGCCCGGATCAGTTCACGCCGTTCCGGAGCCTCAGCGACGGCCTGCCCGCATTCGTGTCGATCCCGCGCACGCCGACGATGACCCCGCCGCCGGGATTTGCCGTGTTCTTCATTCCAGGCGGGGACCGGCCGAACAAAGCGCACATGTTCAACGCCGGGGTGCAGCGCCAGCTGGCGTGGCGATCGGTGCTCGAAGTCGCGTACGTCGGTACGCGCGGATCGAACATCTTCCGCAGCCGCAACATCAACGTGCCGCCGCCCGGTCCCGGTGCGGTCGACCCGCGGCGTCCGTTCTACAACATCGTGCCGAACATCACCGTGATCAACCAGCGCAAGGGCGACGGCCGCTCGTGGTACGACGCGCTGCAGCTGAAGCTCGACAAACGTCTGTCCTCCGGCCTCCAGGCGCTGGTCGCATATACGTATTCCAGGAGCCGGGATACGACGTCGATTGCCGGCATGCATCCGATGCTGGCGGAGATCAAGACGCGCTCGTCCGGGTCGTCGAAGCAGGCCGACATCCCGCACAACCTGTCGGTCAGCTGGACCTACGATCTGCCGATCGGGCCGGGCCGGCGTCTGGGCGCGAACGCGCCGGCGGCCGCGCGCAAGTTGCTCGAAGGCTGGGCCGTGAACGGCATCACCAGCTACCAGAGCGGAGAGCCGCTGGTCATGACCGTCGCCTCGTCGCGCCTCAATACCGGCACCGGCAACCTGGCCGATGTTACGTGCAGCGAGGTCGGTATTGTCGGCGACGTGAATCAGTGGTTCGACACGACCTGCTTCGCCAATCCGGCGGATTTCACCTTCGGCAACTACGAGGTCGGTCAGGTCCGCGGCCCGGCGTTCTTCAACACAGACTTCTCAGTCTTCAAGCGTACGTCGATCGGCGGAACCCGGCTCGTGGAGCTGCGGCTCGAGACTTTCAATCTGTTCAACCGCGCGCATCTGGGCCTGCCCGAGCGGGCGTTCGGCGCCTCGAATTTCGGGCGCATCAGCGCCACCAGCTTTCCGTCGCGGGAGATCCAGCTGGGGGTGCGGTTCGTTTTCTAGATCCGGGGGGCTTCGCCCCCGCGGACCCCCCCACGCCTCCGCTCGCGGGGACCCCGGGCGCGCCTGCGGCGCACCTAGCCCGTTATGCGGCTCCTGAGACGGGCACAGAATTCTCGTTTCGAGCCGCATAACAGGTCAAACGAGGCTCCGGAACGATCAACGCAGAGGCCGCAGGTTTTCCTCCGCGTCCTCCGCGTCCTCCGTGGTGAGATCCTCAAGTGGAAGGCGAGTGCTCGACAATCTCCTCACGCTGCCGGTCCCAGTACATCTTCCTGCCTTCGCGGTAGCTGCGCGTCGCCATGATCACCGCGACCGAGTGAGCGAACCCGGTCTCGACGCTGCCGTTCGGCGTTTTCCGGCTGCGCATGCACGCGAACCAGTTGTCGGTGTGGGCTTTCAGGTTGTCGTCCTGCTTGATCGGCGGGACGTCGTGCTGCCCCGCGAGGAGCACCGGTTCCGGCTTCGCCTTGCCCGCGTGCAGGTCGAACACGATGTTGGATCCCCAGCCGCTGCGCGGCTCGGCGACGAACCACCACTGCGGGCTGCCTTCCCCGCCGGGCGAATAGAGCGTGCCGCGCGTGCCGCGAATAATCGTGTGATCGCCGTAGCTGTTGCCGAACGTCGTGCTGTAGGTGTACAGCACCTCGTTCCGCGTGAACGTCGAGACGGCCTGGAAGGTGTCCGGGTTCTCGCGGACGTCGTGCCAGGCGAAGATGCCGCCGTTGGCGACGGTGTCGTCGGGGACGAACGTGTCGAGATAGAAATGGGCAAGCCCGGCGCCGTGGCTGTACCACTGATCGGTGATGCCGCCCGAGAAATCCTTGAAGATGCGGAACTCGAAGTAGACGCGCGGATCGAACGCGCGCTCGGGCCGGCCGAGCAGCCACCGCTTCCAATCCGTCTCGCGCTCGCGGATGGTGGCGACGTTTTCGTCCTTCGGTACGTGCCAGCGCGGGCCGTTGTAGTTCCAGCTCTGGCTGATGGCGACGATTTTCCCCAGCTGGCCGCTCCGGACGATTTCCCGTACGCGCTGTTGATACGGACAACTCAGCCACTGCGAACCCATCTGCGCCACCTGCTGGCTGGCCAGGACGGCGTCGCGCGCCAGCTTGGCGTCCTCAAGGGTGTTTGCCATCGGCTTCTCGCAATAGCAGTCCTTTCCGGCGCGCACGACCTCGGCCAGGATTTTCGCGTGCTGATGATCGCCGGTCGCGATCATGACCGCATCCAACTGGGGATCGGCGAGCATCTCCTCCGAATACTGATACGTCTTCGGCCGCTTGCCGAACAACCGCTGGGCGTCGTCGGCCGCGCGCTCGCGATTCACCGACCAGAGATCGCAGACACTGCGCAGGTCGAAGTTCGGATCGGTCTGCGCAGACAGCTTGAGCATCTGCCGGTGGCCTTGCCCGCGGTGCCCGCACCCGATCTGGCCGATCTGGATCCGATCGTTCGCCCCGATGATGCGCGAGTATGATCGC
>JBKPAI010000031.1:0-76087 GCA_046726355.1 Acidobacteriota bacterium
AGGGCAAGGACAAGATTACCGTTCCCGTCGAAAAGCCGAAGAAAGTCGAAGTTCAGCAGCAAGTCAAGAACGAGCCGAATCCGATCGAGCAGCTGAATATTCCGGCGAAGACCTCAGCCGCAGCATTGGAATCGTTACCCGGTGCGATTGAAGCGCCTCCGGGTCCGCCGACACCCTCACTCGGGTCAGGAACCGGCGGCGGCGCCGGAACGGGGAGCGGAACGGGAATCGGGTCTGGTCGTGGATCGGGTCTCGGCGAAGGATGGGGCGGCGGCACTGGCGGCGGGCCTTATCGTCCTGGAAATGGCGTCACACTTCCGCAGCCGGTTTATCAGCCGCGACCGAATTACACGTCCGACGCGATGCGCGCCAAGATTCAAGGCACAGTGCTGCTGGAGTGCGTTGTCGGACCTGACGGCAGCGTCAGCAATATCGAGATCATCCGCTCGCTCGACCCGACCTTCGGTCTCGACGGCCAGGCGATCGAAGCCGCGCGGAAGTGGAAGTTCAAGCCGGGCACGCGGTTTGGTCAGCCGGTGCCGGTTCTGGTCAGCATCGAACTGACATTCACGCTTCGCTAAGGTGAAACTGTTCGGATTACCCGAGTGTTCGAGATCATGCAGCTTTGACCTCCACGGCGACGCCGAGGTCGCGGAGTCGTTGGAGGAGTCGCTTGGTAAGTTGTGCTTTGTCGCGGTCGGCGAAGTAGCGTGGTCCGAGATCGTGGTACTCGACGCCGTTCAGGAGCATGAAGTAGGCAGCCGTGAGCATCGAGCCGGCGACGGCAAGGATGGCTTTTTTGGCACCGCGACGGCTCTTGATGCGGAGGAATTGGGCCCGCAGGTAGCTGTTCTTCTTGCGGGTAGCTGCCCATGCGGCGTTGACGAAGGTGGGCTTGAGCCACGGCGCACCTTTCCGCGCCCGAGTGGAGCGGGGTTTGCCCGCACTCTCATCCAGGCGCGGACAGAAGCCGGCCCACGAGATGAGGTGCCCTACTGTCGGGAAGCGCGTCATGTCGGTACCGATTTCGGCAACGACGACGCGCGCCGTGGTCTCGCTCACGCCCGGCATGGTGGTCAAGAGACTGACGGCGGAACGAAAGGGACCGAGGGCGTCTCCAATGCGCGTCTCAATCGCGGCAACGGCCGTCTCGAGTGCATCGATCTGGCCCAGGTGCAGTTTGATCATGAACCGATGATGGTCGGTCACGTGCCCATGCAGGGCATCCATCAGTTCGGCCCGGTTCGCTTTCAGGCGGCCGCGCGTGAGATCGGCGAGCCGGCCGGGATCCGTTTCGCCCGCGATAAGAGCCGTCAGGATCGCCCGGCCGCTCACGCCGACGATGTCACTCATCACCCGGGTGAGCTTCAGATTGGCGTCCTCGAGCGTCTTTTGAATCCGCAACACATGCCGCGCGATTTCGTGCACGAGTTGTCGGCGCGTGCGGGTCAGGTCGCGGAGTTCCTGAATCGGCGCCGGCGGCACAAAGCTGCTGCGGATCAGCCCGTGCGCGAGCAGATCGGCGAGCCAGGTGGCATCGTTGACGTCGCTCTTTCGTCCCGGCACGTTGCGGACGTGCATGGCATTAGCCAGGATCAGCGTGAAGTGCTCTTCGAGCACATGCCAGACGGGCTTCCAGTAGACGCCCGTAGCCTCCATGGCGACGTGCGTGCACCCGTGCGCCGTGAGCCACTCGGCCAGTTCGAGCAGACCACGCGTGGTTGTTGGCGCGGTGAGGTGCTCGTACGTGACGGTCGCCGCCGTCGCGATCCGCGCGCAGGCGGTGACGCTGCGGGCGTGCACATCGAGTCCGGCACACCGCGGATATAGGACTTCCATGATGCGTCTCCTCTTCGAAACGCCGGCATGGAGTCCGCGTAGGCGAAATCTAAGGTGTGCGCTCTCCGGCGAAGCCGGGGCCGCAATACGGGGTGCTCGCGGGACTCCGGGTCCAACTAGAGAACGGGCTCCCAGCACCAATGAAAAGCCGACCTCAGCGCCAGCGTCGGCGCACACTGTAGCGCGTTTCATGACCACGCGGGCCCGTCGCAAACGGGTGGGAAACTAGAGAGCAGAAAAAAACAGCCCGGCAGTTTTGAACTGCCGGGCTCCAATCGCACGTCGCGGTATTCCAATTCTGAAATTCCGCTATCGGTTTCAGTACATCCCGCCCATTCCGCCTGCACCCGGTGCCGGCGTTTCTTTCTTCTCTTCAGGAATTTCCGAAACGAGCGCTTCGGTCGTGAGGAGCAGCGACGCGATCGACGACGAATTCTGGAGCGCCGAGCGCACGACCTTCGCCGGATCGATCACGCCGGACGTGACGAGATTCTCGTACTTGTCGGTCTGCGCGTTGAACCCCTCTTCGTCCCTCATCTCGCGCACTTTCTGAACGACGATTGATCCCTCGTGCCCCGCGTTCGACGCGATCCAGCGAAGCGGCTCTTCAATCGCCCGTGCGACGATGTTGACGCCGATCTGCTGATCGCCATCCAGCTTCAGGCTGTTGAGCGATCGCGCCGCGCGCAGCAGGGCCACGCCGCCTCCCGGGACGATGCCTTCTTCGACCGCGGCCTTGGTGGCGTGCATGGCGTCCTCGACCCGGGCTTTCTTTTCCTTCATCTCGGTCTCGGTTGCCGCGCCGACCTTGATGACCGCGACGCCGCCGACCAGCTTGGCCAGCCGTTCCTGCAGCTTCTCGCGGTCGTAATCGGAGGTCGTGTCCTCGATCTGCGACCGGATCTGCTTCACGCGCCCTTCGATGGCGTTCGAGCTGCCGGCGCCTTCGACAATCGTCGTGTTGTCCTTGTCGATGGTGACCTTCTTGGCCTTGCCGAGATCCTCGAGCTTGATCGATTCGAGCTTGATCCCGAGGTCCTCGGTGATCGCACGCCCGGCGGTGAGAATCGCGATGTCCTCGAGCATGGCCTTGCGCCTGTCGCCGAAGCCCGGCGCCTTGACCGCTGCGGCCTGCAGCGTTCCACGCAGCTTGTTGACGACCAGTGTGGCCAGCGCCTCGCCTTCGATATCTTCGGCGATGATGAGCAGCGGACGTCCGAGGCGGGCAACCTGCTCGAGGACCGGCAGCAGGTCTTTCATCGAGCTGATCTTCTTCTCGTGAATGAGGATGACCGGGTTCTCGAGCACGACTTCCATGCGCTCCGGGTCGGTCACGAAGTAAGGTGAGAGATAGCCGCGGTCGAACTGCATGCCTTCGACGACCTCGAGCGAGGTTTCCATGCTCTTGGCTTCTTCGACCGTGATCACGCCGTCCTTGCCCACCTTGTCCATCGCTTCGGCGATGATCTTGCCGATTGTCTCGTCGTTGTTGGCGGAGATGGTGCCGACCTGCGCGACCATGTTGCCGCTGACCGGCTTCGACATCTTCTTCAGGTCCGCGGTAATCGCCTCGACGGCCTTTTCGATGCCGCGCTTGATGTCCATCGGGTTGGCGCCGGCCACGACATTCTTGGCGCCCTCGCGATAAATCGCCTGGGCCAGGACCGTCGCGGTTGTCGTGCCGTCTCCGGCGATGTCCGACGTCTTGCTGGCGACTTCGCGGACCATCTGCGCGCCCATGTTTTCCAACGGGTCCTTCAGGTCGATCTCCTTTGCCACCGTGACGCCGTCCTTGGTGATGGTGGGCGATCCGAACTTCTTGTCGAGGACCACGTTGCGCCCTTTGGGCCCGAGCGTGACTTTCACGGCGTCGGCCAGCTGGTTGACGCCACGCAGCACCGCCTGGCGCGACTGCTCGCCGTACACAATCTGCTTTGCCATCTGTGATTCTCCTGTCGTTCTCTCAGCTCTGAGCTCCCACGATCGAGGTCGCAGCCGGATCGCGCGTCAAATCGACAACGGGGAGCTGGCAGGTCGCTGAATTTCGCTCCGCTGGTTCCTTCCTGGACCTTACTTCACTTCCTGGACCGGGTCGCTTCGCCGCTCGCGCCGTTCTCGACGACCGCGAGAACCTCCTCTTCCCGCATGATGAGGAATTCCTCGCCGCCGATCTTGATTTCCTGGCCGGAGTATTTCCCGAACAGGATGGTGTCGCCGGATTTGACGTCGAGCGGGATGCGCTTGCCGTCGTCCTTGGCTTTGCCGTTGCCGGCAGCGACGACTTTGCCCTGCTGGGGCTTTTCCTTGGCGGTATCGGGAATGATGATGCCGCCAATCTTCTGTTCGCCTTCCTCGAGGCGCTGAACAATGATGCGGTCGTGCAGCGGTCTGACGTTCATGCTCTCTACTCCGTCTGGCGTAAAAGGGAAGTTTCCGCTCGGATAACCTGAAGCCACGCGCGCTCTGCACCGTTAGCACTCACCTGGCGCGACTGCCAATTATATTTGAGTGACTAGCACTGTCAAGCGGGGAGTGCCAACGCGGTCGGGTGGGGCAGGTAAGGCGGATACGGCACGTAAGTGGCGTCGCGGGGGCGTCCCCCCCAGCCCTACCTGCCCCACCTGGACTACCCGGCCGTCCTCTTGATCTTGTACGCCTCCATCTTCCGCGTGAGCGTATTCCGGTGCATGCCGAGTGATTTCGCCGCTTTCGTCATGCTACCTGAACAGTTGCCGAGCACGCGCACGATGAAGCGCTTCTCGAACTCGTGCACCGCGTCGTCGAACCGGACGCCGCGCTCGACCATCTCCTCGACGAGCTTTTCGAGCCGATCGCTGATCACTGCTGACGGGTTCCTCCGCCTCCGCGGACACGGCCGCGGCCGCGATTGCCGATAGCTCTGTCTGCGTCTCCGGCGATTACTGAAGCGCCCGGCCGGTCAGACGTTGAAACGCCTCGAGGTATCTCTTCTGCGTGTTCGACACGACGTCGTCGGGCAACGACGGTACCGGCGGCTGCTTGTTCCATCGAATTTTTTCAAGATAGTCGCGGACGTATTGCTTGTCGAAACTTGGCTGCGGGCCGCCCGGATGGTAGCTGTCCCGCGGCCAGAAGCGTGACGAGTCCGGCGTCAACACTTCGTCGATCAGGATGAGACGGTCAGCGGCTGGACGGCCATTGCCGGGCAGCAGGCCGAACTCGAATTTCGTGTCGGCGACGATAATGCCGCACGCGTCGGCGTGGGACGCACCCTCTGAATAGAGCTGCAAGGTCAGATCGCGAAGCCGCTCGAACAGCGGGCCGCCGACCAGGCGCGCTGCTTCCTGCTCGCTGATGTTGATGTCGTGTCCGCTCGTCGCCTTCGTCGCCGGCGTGAAGATGGGCCGCGGCAGACGGTCGGATTCGCGCAGACCGGCCGGCAGCCGGATGCCGCAGACCTGGCCCGTGGCGACATAGTCCTTCCACCCCGAGCCGGCCAGATACCCTCGAGCCACGCATTCGACCGGGAGAGGCTCGGTCCGCGTCACCAGCATCGATCGGCCACGGAGCAGTCCGGCTGCCGATTGCGCCGGCGCCGGGAACCCCGCTGGATCGGTGGACCGCAGATGGTTGGCGACGATCGATCGCGTTCGCTCGAACCAGAACGCCGAGATCTGAGTCAGGACTTTTCCTTTGTCGGGGATGCCGCTCGCGAGCACGTAATCGAACGCGGAAATGCGATCGCTGGCGACGAGCAGCAGACAATCGCCGAACTCATAGATGTCGCGAACCTTGCCTTGTCGATCCGGTCGGCGGCCGGCGAGCGTGGTCTGGAGAACAGGCGAGACGAGCGGCACACGATCCTCTGGGAGCGATTGACTAACCGACCATCCACCACCGAGGTCGCGTCGGACGGGAGGCGAGCTCAGGATAGAACCTCTGCGGTCTCTGCGTCCGCCGTGGCAGGTCCCTGGCGGGGAAGAGCGGAATGTTACAAGGTGCGGATGAACCTGACAACAACAACATGTAGGGCGGTATAGTAGAAGACACTCAAGCGACGATGCGTTCCCACCTTCGAACGATTGTCGTACTGGCGCTCGCCGTTGGGCTCCTGGCCCTTTTCTTGTGGAACGTCGATCTGGGAGGAATCATCGACGGGATTCTACATGCGCGGCCCGAGTGGCTCGCGCTGTCGCTGGCCACGACTTTCGCGAACCTCGCGATCCGCGCATGGCGCTGGCAGTACCTGCTCGAGCCGCTGGGAACCACAACGTTTTCCAATGTCTTCCGGGCGACTGCTGTGGGTTTTGCCGCGAACAATCTGTTTCCTGCGCGCGCCGGAGAGGTCATTCGCCCATACTTCCTCGCCCGCCATGAGCAGATGAGCGCGACCGGCGCCTTCGCGACCATCATCCTGGAACGTCTGCTCGATACAATCACCGTGCTCCTGCTGCTGGCGTCGTACGTGTTTCTCTTCGGCCGGGATGTTGCGGTCACCGATCCTGTCGGCTTCAGGGCCGTGAAGTGGGCTGGAGCCTCGGCCGCGGTTGTCTCGCTTGTCGCGCTCGCGATCTCGTTCGTGCTGGCCAAAGATCCAGCCCGGCTTGGTACGACGATCGAGCGGCTGTCACAGCTTGTACCCTCGACGCTCGCGGCGCTTGTCGCCAAGGTTGCGGAAAAATTTGCTCGTGGCCTGGGCGCCATTCGGCAGCCCAGCCGATTGCTGCTGGCGCTGGCGTGGTCCTTTCCTCTGTGGCTGTCAATCTGCCTCGGTATCTGGTCGGTGGCCGTTGCCTTTCGCTTTGCGATCCCGTTTACCGGATCGTTTTTGCTCCTGGCGCTGCTGGTTCTGGGCGTCACTGTCCCAACGCCCGGAGCGGTCGGGGGATTCCACGTGGCGTTCCTCTTTGGCGCGACCCGCTTTTTTGGTGTCCCCAACAACCTGGCGGCCGCTGCCGCTATCGTGCTCTGGTTCTTGTCAATCGCACCATCACTGCTTCTGGGTCTGGTGTTCGCCGCGCAGGTCGGCCTGAATCTGCACGGCATGCAGCGCCTGGCCGATCAGGCGGAACAGGGTCACACGGCGTAACGCCAGACCTCCACGATGAAGTGTCCGTACTGCGGCCACCTCGGCGACAAAGTCGTCGACTCGCGAGAAAGCCGGGAAGGCGAAGTCATCAGACGCCGCCGCGAATGTCTGGAGTGCGGCAAACGCTTCACCAGCTACGAGCGGATCGACGAAATCCCCTACATGGTGGTGAAGAAGGACGGGACGCGGGAACGATTCGAGCGGCAGAAGCTCATTGCGGGGCTCCTCAAGGCCTGCGAAAAACGGCCGGTCAGCGTCGCCGCTCTCGAAGCGGTCGCTGATCGGGTGGAAACGACGCTGCAGGAACGGCCCGAGAAGGAGATCACGACGGCGGATATCGGCGCGTTTGTGATGGAGGAACTGAAGAGGCTCGACAAGGTCGCGTACGTTCGCTTTGCGTCTGTGTATCGCCATTTTCGGGACATCGGGGAGTTCATGAACGAACTGAAGGACCTGCTCAATGTGAAGGAGTCCTGAGCCTTCTCTTCAGGGCCCGGACTCTGGAGTCAAGCCAGAAGGCAAGAGCCAAACGCCAAGAGCCAGAACCCGAGAAAATGCCAGCCACTGTGACCTCCGTTACCCAGCGGCGCGTCCAAGCAGCTCCGCCGCCGGCTGCCCAGCCGCCGCGCCGCCCCTTTCGCGATAATCCGCGGCTGATTCTGGCGGGCATCGCCGTCCTGCTGGGTGTGCTTGCGGCGCTCCTGTGGCTGGCGAACGGGTCCTCGCGCTTTTCTCCGGATTTCCTGAGCGAGGTCGTCCTGTACGCGCTGCTGGCCGGCGACCTCACGATGCTGGTCGCGCTTGGATTCGTGCTCGCGCGCAACGTCGTGAAGCTCGTGGTGGAGCGCCGGCGGGCGCTCCCGTTCGCGCGCTTTCGCGCGAAGCTGGTGCTTCTGCTGCTGGGTATGACGTTCGTGCCAGCGGTGCTCGTGCTGATTGTCGGCAGCGAGTTGATTCGTACCAGCATGGATCGCTGGTTCAACACGCCGATGGACGAGATCCTGTCCTCGGCCAACAAGATTGCGGGCGACTACTATCACGAGCGCCAGTCGCTGGTGGGCAATCACGCGGCGCGGCTCGCGCGCTCTTTGGCAACCGTCGATCTGTCAGCCGCCGACGTGCGGCCGATCCGTGACCTGCTGACCCCCGACGTCACGCTGCAGCGCGTCCAGGTGATCGCGGTCTACCGCGTCAGGAGCGGGAGTCGATCGGACGGAAGCGTGCCCCCGCTCGACCTCGTGGTCGAGGTGGCGGCGCCCTCATTGCCTGCGGTTTACAGCCGCAGCGCAGCCGAGCATCTGGCGGCCCAGGCGCTGAGCGCCGCCGCCGATACCCATTTGATCGAGACCGTCGAAGGCTCCGGCGATCTGGTCCACGCCGCTGCCGTGATCCATGCCAGGGACGGACATGCCACGGGCCTTGTGGTGGCGACCGACTACCTGATCGGCGACTACATGGCCCGCGCTCGCGGGATGACGCAGGCGTTCGAAAAGTACAACCAGCTGCGCGTCCTGCGGCGACCGCTCGCGGGAGTCTACTTGTCGTTCTTCGTCATGGTCACCTTGATGATTCTGGTCAGCGCGACGTGGATGGGCTTGTACATGACCAAGCGCATCACCGGACCGGTCCAGCGGCTCGCAGCGGCAGCCCGCGAGATCGGAGCGGGTCGCTTCGATCAGCATGTCGAACCGGAAAGCAATGACGAGTTTGGCGCGCTGGTTGTCGCGTTCAACTCCATGGCCATCGAGCTCGCCGCCAGCCGCCGGAAAGTCGAGCGCTCGACGCTGGAGCTGGAGCGAAAGCACCAGGAAGTCGAGGCCCGCCGCCGATACATCGAGACCATCCTCGAACGGATCACGACCGGGGTCGTGTCGGTGGACGCTGCCGGCGCGATCGGCAGCATCAACAGCGCGGCCGCGCGGCTGCTGAACCTCAGCCGCCAGAGCGTCGGCCAGCCGGCGTTGCCGGCGTTCGATCGTCCTGACTTGCAGGCGATTGGCGCCATGCTCGCTGCCGCCGCCCGCGGCAGGACCGAGCTCGGCGTTCAGGAAATTGCCATCGAGCGGGAAGGGCAGGAGCTGCACCTCGCGGTCGTCGTCACCGCCCTCGGGCCCGACGCCGGCACCTCCGAAGGCGTGCTCCTCGTCTTTGACGATGTGACGCCGCTCATTCGGGCACAGAAGGTTGCCGCGTGGCGCGAGGTCGCGCGGCGCCTCGCGCACGAAATCAAAAATCCGCTCACGCCGATCCAGTTGTCCGCTGAGCGCCTGCGCCGCCATTTCTCCGGCGCGCCGTTGCACGCGAAGGCGCTGGTCGACGAATGCACGACGACGATCGTCGGCGAGGTCGAGTCGCTGAAAGGGCTCGTCGACGAGTTCTCGCAGTTCGCCCGGATGCCGTCGCCCCGTACCGTGCCAACGGATCTGGCAAAGCTCATCACCGAGACGCTGGCCCTGTATAACGGACTGTTCGGTGACATCCGCATCGAGCAGCAATTCGAACCGGGCCTGCCCCTGGTCAGGCTCGATCCGGAACAGATCCGGCGCGTCATCATCAATCTCATCGACAATGCCATCGAAGCCATGGACCGCTGCGGTACGATCGTGATCGAGACCGGGCTCGATCCCGCCAACCGCCTGGTCCGTTTGATCGTGGGCGACGATGGGCCCGGGATCCCGATGGCCGAGCGGGAGAAGCTCTTCTTGCCCTACTACTCCACGAAGCGCCGGGGCAGCGGCCTCGGCCTGGCCATCGTCCGCCGAATCATTGCCGAGCACGGCGGCACGATTGACGTCGGCGCCAACGTGCCCAAGGGCACGCGCTTTACAATCGAGTTGCCGTGCTGAGAGCGACGATCCTCGTCGTGGACGATGAGCCGGGCGTCCGGAGCGCCCTCAGCGGCGTGCTTCGCGACGAAGGCTACAACGTTGAGACCGTGTCCAGCGGCGAAGCCTGCCTCGAACGGGTCACGCGCGGATCGGTCGATCTGATTGTGCTCGATGTGTGGCTGCCGGGGATGGACGGACTGGCGACGCTGGCCCGTCTGCGGGAACGACAGGTCGACGCGCAGGTGGTGCTCATTTCGGGCCACGGCAATATCGAATCAGCAGTCCGGGCGATCAAGATGGGTGCGTTCGACTTCGTCGAAAAGCCGCTGTCGCTCGAGAAAACCGTCCTGGTGGTCCGGAACGCGCTGCGGCAGCGCAAGCTGGAAGCTGAGAACCGCGACCTGCGCGCCCGGGTCGATCGCGCGCAGACGATGGTGGGCGAGAGCCGCTCGATGCAGCTGCTGCGCGAGCAGGTGGCGATGGCCGCCCCGACCAACGGCCGCGTTCTCATTTACGGTGAAAACGGGACCGGCAAGGAGCTGGTGGCGCGGACAATCCATGCGCTCAGCCGCCGCCGGGCCAGCGCGTTCGTCGAGGTCAACTGCGCCGCGATCCCCGAAGAGCTGATCGAGAGTGAGCTGTTCGGGCACGTGCGCGGAGCGTTTACGGGGGCCGTCGCCGATCGTCGTGGCAAGTTCGAAGTCGCCGACGGCGGCACGATCTTTCTCGACGAAATCGGCGACATGAGCCTGAAGACGCAGGCCAAGGTCCTGCGCGTGCTTCAGGAACAGACGATGGACGCGGTGGGCGGCACGACACGCATCAAGGTCGACGCGCGAGTGCTCGCCGCCACGAACAAAGACCTGCAGGCGGAGATTCGCGCCGGCCGGTTCCGTGAGGATCTGTACTTCCGGCTCAACGTCATCCCGATCTTCGTCCCGTCGCTTCGCGAGCGGCAGGATGACATCCCGCTGCTGGCCGACCACTTCATGGCGGAGTTCGCACGCGAGTACGGCCGCCGTCCCAAGAGCTTCGACCGCGGCGCGGTCAAGGTGCTGCAGCAATACTCCTGGCCCGGCAATGTACGCGAGTTGAGAAACGTCATCGAGCGGCTGATGATCATGGCGCTGGGCGATGCCATTTCGCCCGCAGATTTGAGCTTCCTCGATTCGGGCGGCCTCGTACGGCCGCCAGCGCCGGAGCTCCCGGCGGAGCGACAGACGCTGCACGAGGCGCGCGACCAGTTCGAACGCGATCTCATCCTGCGCACGCTCGCTGAGCAGCAGGGGAACATGTCGCGCACGGCGGAGGTGCTGGGCGTCGAGCGCAGCAATCTGTACCGGAAGATGAAGGCGTTCGGGATCGCGCCGTCACGCCGGGCCGATGAGGAGCCGGAAACGGTGTAGCGCAGTTGCGGTAGTGTCCGGCTTCAGGCGAACCTGCGTCCATCCATCGCCGGTAGTGCAGACCTTCAGGCCTGCCGCTGCAGGCGGACCTGAAGGTCATCCCTGCACCGGAAGGGGCCTGTCCGACGTGGGGTTGGCGGCTCGCAGCTTGTTCTCCAGAATCTGATCCGGTTTGAATCCTTCGAGCTGCAGGTAGAACTCGGCCGCCGCCGTCAACGCTGCGGATGGAACGAGACCCACGATCTCGCTTTCGAGCACCGTCACCCCGTAGCGGGCGGCCTCGCGCTTGACTGTTTCGAACACGCGGAAAATCGGCGTCTTTTCGAAATTCGTCAGGTTCATCGAAACTTGCACGAGACCTCGCGCCTCCAGCTTGAACCCGGCGGCCTTGACGAACCGGTACCCGCCGCTGCTCAGCCGGATGGCGGCGGCGATTTTCTTGGCGACATCGAGCCGGTCGGTGGCGAGATTGATGTTGAAGGCAATGAGCGCCATGCGGGCGCCGACAACCGAAGCGCCCGCGCTCGGATGGGGCGCCGCCGGGCCGAAGTCGGGCGCCCAGCCAGCGCTGGCCATCTTCGCCGGCAATCCTTCGAACTCCCCGCGCCGGATGTCCTCGAGGTTCTTGCGCAAGGGGTTCGCCGACGCTTCCTCATAGAGGTAGACAGGGACCTGGAAGCGCTCGGCCATCTCGGCGCCGACGGTTTTTGCCAGCGCGACGCATTCGCCCATCGTGACGCCTTCAATCGGCACGAAAGGGACCACGTCGACGGCGCCCATGCGCGGGTGCTCGCCGCGATGCGTACGGAGATCGATGGTGGCGACCGCGCGTTCGAACAGCGCGGCCACCGCTCGGTGGACCCCGGCCGCGTCGCCGGCCAACGTGAAGACTGAGCGGTTGTGTGACGCGTCGGATGACACGTCGAGAAGCCGAACGCCGGCAGTCGAGCGAATGGCGTCAGCCATCTGGGCGATCACATCGGCGCGCCGGCCTTCACTCACATTGGGAATGCATTCAATCAGAGCCAAAGGATTGTTGAGATTGTTGATTGGTGATTGGTGATTGGTGATTGGCGAATCAGCCATCAGCAAATCACAAATCAACCACAATCAGCAATCAGCAATCAGCAATCACCAATCAACAAACCGATTCATGTATAATTCGCGCGTTCATGAAGTGTCCGAAATGCGGGTATCTGGGCTTCGAGCCCGTCGATCGATGCCGCAACTGCGGATATGACTTTTCGTTATCGGTCAGGGCGGACCATCACTTCGACCCGGAGCTGACGATTCGGAGCGAGGCGCCGGCGGTCGATCGGCTGGCGGACTTGAGCCTGGTCGACCGGACCGGCGCCGAAGCCCGCGGGCCCGCTGGAGCGGTCGCGCGTGAACCGAATCCCCCGAGTCGGCCCGCTCCGCCAAGCCGCGCACCGGCAGACCTGCCGCTGTTCAGCAGCCGTGTATCGGGCGATGAACCGCTCATTACACGGCCGTCCCCGCCGCGTCCGCCGCTGGCCGTGCGGCGGGCGACGCCGGAAGTCCGGCGCGTCAGGCCGGAGCAGCCGCGGATGTCGTCGCTCGACCTGATCCTGGACGCTGCGGACTCCGTCCGCTCGTCCGGCCAGCGCACGTCGATCCTGCGAACCGTGGCCGGGTTGACGGACGTGGTGGACGAGCGGTTTCCGGATGCCGCCGTGAGCGCACGGTTCGTCGCCGTCGTTATCGATCTGCTGATCCTGGCGGCGACTGACGCGACCGTCATTTATTTCACCATGCAGATTTGCGGCCTCACGATCCAGGAGCTCGGCCTGCTTCCGAAGGTCCCGCTCGTAGCGTTTCTGCTGGTCCAGAACGGCGGGTACCTCGTGGCGTTTACCCTTGGCGGCCAGACGCTTGGAAAGATGGCTGTTGATATTCGCGTCGTGCCCGCCGCCGCCGACGACACGCTCGACGTGAACCGTGCGTGCCTGCGAACGCTGCTGTGGTTTCTTCTTGCCGTCCCCGCCGGCCTTGGCTTCCTGACCACTGTGTTCAGCCGCGATCGCCGCGGCCTCCACGATCGCTGCGCCGGCACCCGCGTCGTCCGCGCGTCGGCGTGACTTTTCTCGTCGCCTGAGAACGATTGGCCAGGACAGGCCCAGCGCTCCTCGTCGCGACCGTCTGCGGCATCGGTTATGTTCCCTTCGCGTCCGGCACGTTCGGCTCCGCTGCCGGCCTCGTTCTTTGGGCGCTGCTCCCGGCGTCGCTGCTCGTCCAGATTTCTACAATCGCCGCCATTTTTTCGATGGGCGTCTGGAGCGGCACGGTCGCGGAGCGTTGTTTCGGCCGCACGGATCCCGGTCAGGTCGTGATCGACGAAGTGCTGGGCATGCTCATCACGTTGTTCATGAATCCGGTCAGGTGGCGCGGCGCGCTGGCCGCATTTCTGTTGTTCCGTCTCTTCGATGTGATCAAGCCATTTCCGGCAAATCGCCTCGAACGGCTGCCCGGCGGCATCGGCGTCATGGCCGACGATGCGATGGCCGCAGTGTACGCAAATCTCGCGTTGCGGGTGCTCCTCGCCATTTGAATCTGGTAATCGGGTAATCTGGTCATTGGATAATCGGATTGGAAGATTGACCAATCAATCGCCCGACGACCAGATTATCCAATTACCAGATTCATGAAGGCATGCATCGTTGCCGTCGGCAGCGAAATGCTGACGCCGTTTCGCGTCGACACCAACTCGCTCGCCATTACCGAGCGGCTGAACGCGATTGGGTACGACGTTCGCCTGAAGGCGATTGTCGGCGACGATATCGACGAGGTGGCGCAGGTGATGCGGTCCGCGCTGGCATGGGCCGACTTGCTGGTAGTCACCGGAGGGCTCGGGCCGACCGAGGACGATCTGACGCGCGAGGCCGTCGCGCGCGTCCTGCAGGTCTCGATGGACATCGACGAACAGATTGTCGCCCGTATTCGCGAGCGTTTTGCGCGGCGCGGATTGTCGATGCCAGATATCAACCGCCGTCAGGCAATGGTCCCCACCGGCGCGACGGTCATCGACAACCCGAATGGCAGCGCTCCAGGTCTGCTGCTTCAGCACGAAGCCGCCACCATCGTGCTGCTGCCGGGGCCGCCGCGTGAAATGATCCCGATGCTGGAGCGCGTGATCCGGGAACGGCTGGCGCTGCCGGCGGGCGGCGCCGCCCTTTTCCGGCGCGTGGTCAAAGTGACGGGCCGCTCGGAGTCGGATGTCGATGCGCTGGCGGCACCGATTTACAACTCCTGGCGCGATCGGCCCGTGCCAATCAACACGACGATCCTGGCCGTCCAGGGACAGGTGGAACTTCACCTCACCGCAGCCGCGCGAAGCCGCGCCGACGCCGACGCCGGGCTCGCCGCGGCGGTAACTCAGCTCCAGCAAGCGCTGGGATCCAGCGTGTACAGCGTGGACGGACGGCCGCTCGAAGCCGTGGTTGGCGACCTGCTGCGCGAACGCCATCTCACCATCGCGGTCGCGGAATCGTGCACCGGAGGACTCCTGGCCTCACGGTTGACCGACGTGCCCGGCAGCTCGGCGTACGTGGAGCGCGGCGTGGTCTGTTACAGCAACCGCGCGAAGACGGAACTGCTCGGCGTTGCGGAATCGCTCATCGAGGCGCATGGAGCCGTGAGCGAGGAGGTGGCGAGTGCGATGGCGCACGGCGTACGCGAGCGTGCGCGCGCAGACATCGGCGTCGCCATCACCGGCATCGCCGGTCCGGATGGCGGCACGCCCGCGAAGCCGGTCGGCACGGTGTGCGTCGCTGTGGTCATCGACGGAAAAGGGTCTGCCGATTCGTGGGTGCGGACTTTCCCGTTCCTGGGCGGCCGCGAGCTGGTGAAGTTCCAATCCACGCAGGCAGCGATGAACATGGTGCGGTTGATGCTGCTCGGAAGGGCCAAGCAGTGAAGGTCTCCCGCGAAGGACGCGGAGGACGCGGAGGTGCAATCGTGCCCTTTCACGTTAGCAGGGGTGACGCGCGGCAGGAAATGAAACGACAACCATGTTTTCCTCCGTGTCCTCCGCGTCCTCTGTGGTGGAACAGTCACAATGCGGTTGTTCATCGCCCTCGATCTGGACGACGACGCGCGGACGGCGATCGCCGCGGAACAGAAACGTCTGGCGGCCGCGCTGCGCGGAGCCGGCCGGTCGGCAATCCGATGGGTCCGTCCGGACCAGATGCACCTGACGCTGGTCTTCCTCGGTGAGATCGACGAGGCTCGGACCGAAGGTGTGATCGCCGAGATCCGCGAGAACGTGCTCCAGGCGGCATTCGAACTGGTGTTCGAAGGCATCGGGGTGTTTCCCCCGCGCGGCGCTCCGACGGTGCTCTGGGTCGGAACGTCGTCGGGTGCAGAGTCCGCGATCGCGCTGCAGACCGAGATGGCACGCCGCGTCGCCCGCCACGGCGTGCCGCTCGAGACCCGGCCGTTTCAGCCGCACCTGACGCTGGGACGATGGCGCGGGTCGAGGCCGGCCGATCGCCAGCGCGTTTTGACTGCCGCGCCGGGGCGGATTGCCGCCCTGCACGTCGATCATGCAACGCTGTACCACAGCCATCTGTCGCCTGCCGGGTCGGCGTACACGGCGCTGGCGCGTGCTAACCTCTCCGCCGTATAAGTCCCAGGCCGCCCGTCCTCTATGGCTGCTGCAGTGATCGCTGGATATCTGCTCGGCTCGATTCCGTTTGCGCTGATCATCACGCGGCGTTTGACAGGACTCGACCTCCGCCGCGTCGGCAGCGGCAACCTGGGTGCGGCGAACGCCGCGCGTGCGTCGGGGGTCGCGGGCGGTGTGCTGGTGGCCATGCTCGACATCGCCAAGGGTGCGGCCGCCGTCGTCGTTGCCGCGTGGCTCAGTGGCGATGCCGCCGCGCCACCGGTGGCTGGCGTCGCGGCGATCATCGGGCACGTCTACCCGATCTGGCTGCGATTTCACGGCGGCAAGGGTGTCGCGACCGCATGCGGCGTCTTTTCGCTGCTGACTCCGATCGCCATCCCGCCGGCGCTCGCCATCTTTCTGCTGACGGCGTGGCTGACGAAGTATCTGTCGCTGGCGTCGCTGCTGGCGACGCTCGCCGTGCCGCCCCTGGCCTACGCCACGGGCAGCCCGAATCCCTCAGTTCTCGCGACGATCGCCGGGTCGATCGTCATCGTGTTCAGACATCGCTCGAATGTGCTGCGGTTGAAGGCTGGCACCGAGCGCAGGTTCGGAGTCCGCGTGTGAAAGACGTCACCGTCCTTGGTGCCGGCAGCTGGGGGACTGCGCTCTCGGTGCATCTCGGACGCGTCGGTCATCGCGTGCGGCTGTGGGCACGCGACCCCGACCTTGCGGTCGATCTCGCAACACGCCGGGCCAATCCCGTCTATCTGCCGGATGTGACCCTGCCGCCCGCAGTGGACGTGACCCACGCGATCGGCCAGGCCGTGGCCGGCGCCGATCTGATCGTCGTGGCCATCCCGTCGCACGGCTGCCGCGCCGTCGTCCGATCGGCGGCCCGCCACATGACCGCCGGTGTCGTGCTGGTCAGCGCCGTGAAAGGCCTCGAGAGCGACACCCTGCAGCGGATGTCCGATGTCGTGGCCGAAGAAGTCGGCGGTCGATATCCGGTGGTCGTGCTCTCAGGACCGAGTTTCGCGCTGGAAGTGGCGCAGCAGCTTCCCACCGCGGTTCTGGCCGCCTCCTTGGACGCGCGGGCGACAGCACTGGTGCAGGCCGAGTTCCGGGGGCCGTATTTCCGGCTGTACGGAAGCGACGACGTCGTTGGCGTGGAGATCGGCGGCGCGATGAAAAATGTCATCGCGATTGCTGCCGGAGTGGTCGAAGGTCTGGGTCTGGGCCACAACGCGCTCGCCGCGCTGATCACCCGCGGCCTGGCGGAAGTCACCAGGCTGGCGTGCGCGGCGGGCGGCCGGCGCGAGACCCTGGCGGGTCTGAGCGGACTTGGCGATCTGGTCGTCACTTGTACGGGGCGCCTCAGCCGGAACCGCCATGTCGGTGTCGAGCTGGCGCGTGGTCGATCGCTGACAGATATCGTGTCGGGCATGAAGATGATCGCGGAAGGCATCCGGACGACCGGAGCGGCCCTCGCGCTGGGGGCCCGCTACGGAGTTGAATTGCCGATCGCGACCCAGATGGCGGAAGTGCTGGCCGGCCGTGTGGATGTCCGCACGGCGCTCGAGGCGTTGATGCTGCGTCGACAACGATCGGAGGCCGAAGTGTGATCCTGAATCTGGTGATCTGGTGATCTGGTAATCTGGTGATTGATTGGGGGATCGACTTTGTCTATTTGTCAATCAAGCACCAAATCACCAGATCACCAGATCACTAGATTGGTACCGTGACTGTCCTGAATCGTCTTCGTGACAGCCTTACCCGGACGAAACAACAGATCGTCGACCGGTTCGACGATATCGTGCGGCGCGCCGACGAGCCCGACCGGCGCGCGCGATCCGTTGACGTTGATACGGTCGATGCGCTCGAAGAACTGCTGATCTCCGCCGATGTCGGCGTCGCCGCGTCGGACCGCATCGTCAGGGCGGTGAAGGCGCGGCCGCGCGACGGCGCCAGCCTGCGCGATCTGGTCAAGCAGGAAATCCGCGGCGTATTCAGCGCCGTCGACCGCCCGATCAGCGTCGCCGAGCGCCCGAAGGTCGTGCTCGTCGTCGGCGTGAACGGCACCGGGAAAACCACGACGGTCGGGAAGCTCGCCAACCTGCTGAAAAATGAAGGGCAGCGGCCAATGATCTGTGCGGCCGACACCTTTCGTGCCGCCGCCGTCGAACAGCTCGACATCTGGGCCCGGCGCGCCGGCGTCGACATGGTGCGCGCGAAGGACGGTGCCGATCCGGCAGCCGTCGTCTTCGACGCGATTTCATCGGGCAAGGCGCGCGGGCGCGACCCGATTCTCGTCGATACCGCGGGACGGCTGCACACGCGCGTCAATCTGATGAACGAGCTCGGAAAAATCCGCCGGATTGCCGGGCGTGAGGTCGCTGGAGCGCCGCAGGAAGTGCTGCTGGTGCTCGACGCGACCGTCGGCCAGAACGGCGTCACGCAGGCGCGCGAGTTCATGGGCGCCGCTGGCGTGAACGGTATCGTGTTGACCAAGCTCGATGGCACCGCAAAAGGCGGCGTGGCCGTCGCCATCGCCAGCGATCTGAACCTGCCGATCCGCTATGTCGGGGTGGGTGAGGGAATCGACGATCTCGTGCCGTTTTCGGCGGACGAATACGTGGAAGGACTGTTCGAGGAGAAATGGTAATTGCTTGCGGCGTCGGGCTCTGGCGATCATCTCGAGGGTCAAACGTCAACCTGAAGTCCTGAGCCAAGAGCCGCGAACCCACAGCCTCTCTCTCTCGCATGACGAGCGCCGACACCGTCTTCATGCAGCGGGCGCTGTTTCACGCGGCACGCGGAACCGGTCGGACCAGTCCCAATCCGCTCGTCGGAGCCGTGGTTGTTTCGGCGGACGGCGTCGTACTCGGTCAGGGCTTTCACGAACGCGCGGGCGAGCCGCACGCAGAGGTGCGTGCGCTCGAAGACGCCGGCGCGCGCGCGCACGGCGCGACGCTCTATTGCACGCTGGAGCCGTGCTGTCATCATGGCCGGACCGGGCCCTGCGTCGAGCGCATCGTCGCTGCCGGCATCTCGCGCGTCGTGGTCGCGGCGGAAGATCCGGATCCTCGCGTGCGCGGCCAGGGTTTCAGGTTTCTGCGATCGCGCGGCGTTCAGCTGGAGACCGGCGTCTGTGCGGAAGAGGCGGTCGCGCTGAACCAGCCTTTCTTCACGTTGATGCGCGAAGGCCGGCCGTTTGTCGTCATGAAGATGGCGACGAGTCTCGATGGCGGGCTGGCGGCGGCCCCGGGCCGGCGGACGCAGTTGACCTCGAGGCCTGCCGACCGTCATGCCCATCGGATCCGGGCGGCCATCGACGCGATTGGCGTCGGCGTGGAGACGATCCTGATCGACGATCCCGAGCTGACGGCCCGCGGCGTTTACCGCGAACGGCCGTTCACGCGGGTCATTTTCGACCGCCGCCTCCGGACGCCCTCGTCGGCGCGCGTCCTCTCGACACGTGACGCCGGCCCTGTCATCATCGTCACAACACCCGACGGCGCGGCGTCTGCGGACCGGCGAGCGGCACTCGAGGCCGCAGGGGCGGACATCGTGACCGCCCGGAACGGCACCATCGCGGCTGCTCTCGAGCGTTTGGGCGAACGTCTCATCGGGTCCCTGCTGCTCGAAGGCGGCGCAACGGTGCAGGCCGCCGCGTGGGACGAAGATGTTATAGATTTCGCGCGACTGTACGTGACGCCGCACGTGCTCGGTCCCGGCGGCGTGCGGTTCGTGCCGGCGCGGCCGTTCTGTTCCGCCGACCTGTTCGACCGGCGGGTCGAGCCGATCGGGCCGGACGTCCTGATCGAGGGGTATGTTCACAGGCCTCGTTGAAGCGGTGGGCGAGCTCGTAGAACGGAAACCAACGACCGGAGGGTATCGCCTGCGGGTCGCGGCGCCGCTGGCAGGCGAGCTCGTGGTCGGAGACAGCGTTGCCGTGAACGGCGTGTGCCTGACCGTGATTGTCGCCCAGGGATCCGAGTTCCAGGCGGAAGTCGGACCTGAAACCGCCCGCGTCACAACGCTCGGCCGGCTGCCGCGCGGCAGCCGTGTGAACGTCGAGCGGCCGATCCGCGCCGACGGCCGCTTCGGCGGCCATTTCGTCCTTGGCCACGTCGACGGCGTCGGCCACGTCGAGGAGCTGCGGCCGGACGCCGAGTTTCACTGGGTGACCATCGCGTTTCCACCGGCCCTGGCGCCGTTCCTCGTGCCGAAAGGATCGATTGCGGTCGACGGGATCAGCCTGACCGTGGCCGGACTCGGGAGCGATCGGTTTGACGTGCAGGTTGTGCCGTTTACGATGGAGCACACGAATCTGGGCCGCGCGCAGATCCGCGACGCGGTGAATCTCGAATGCGATATCGTGGGGAAGTACGTCATCCGGGCCACGGAGATCGCGGGTCTGACGATCGGCCGCGGCCGCCCGGACGACGTGAGGCACTAGACGACGGTTGTCCGAGTCGACGTATATGACCAACCTGACCATCGCGCGGAGAAAGAAAGGGCCGTTCGCCGCGATCGAAGACGCCATTGCGGCCATCCGTGCCGGACGGATGGTCATCGTCGTCGACGATGCGGACCGGGAGAACGAGGGCGACCTGACGATCGCGGCTGAGAAGGTGACGCCCGAAACGATCAATTTCATGGCCCGGCACGGCCGCGGGTTGATCTGCCTGTCGATGACGCCGGAGCGGCTCGACGAGCTCGAAATTCCCTTGATGGTGACCCAGAATACGTCGCGGTTCGAAACGGCCTTCTGCATCCCCATCGACGCGAAGGGGCGCACGACCACGGGCATATCCGCGGCCGACCGCGCGGCGACCATCCTGGCCGCGATCGATCCGGCGACGAGGCCGACCGACCTGGCGCGCCCCGGGCACATGTTTCCGCTCCGCTCGCGGACCGGCGGCGTGATGGTGCGTGCCGGACAGACCGAAGCGGCCGTCGACCTCGCGCGAATGGCCGGCCTGTACCCGGCGGGCGTCATCTGCGAGGTGATGAACGAAGACGGCACGATGGCGCGCGTCCCGCAGCTTGCCCGCCTGGCGAAGCGGCATGATCTGCACATCGTGACCATCGCGGACCTGATCAAGTATCGAATCCGCACCGAATCCCTCGTCAAGCGCATTGCCTCGGCCAAGCTGCCCACCGACTACGGGGATTTTCAGATTCACGTGTTCGAGCACGAGCCCGACAAGCAGACCCACGTCGCGCTGGTGTGCGGCGACATCCGCGACGGGAAGGACGTCCTCGTGCGTGTGCACTCGCAGTGCCTGACCGGCGACGTGCTGCATTCCGCGCGCTGCGACTGCGGCGAGCAGCTCGATGCCGCGATGAAACGGATCGCCGCAGAGGGGCGCGGCGTGCTCCTGTATCTGAATCAGGAAGGGCGTGGCATCGGCCTGGCGAACAAGATTCGCGCGTACGAGCTGCAGGACGAAGGATTCGATACGGTCGAGGCCAACGAGCGGCTCGGCTTCAAGCCAGATCAACGGGACTATGGGATGGGCGTGCAGATCCTGCGCGAGGTCGGCGTCCGGTCGATGCGGCTGTTGAGCAACAATCCGCGGAAGCTGGTTGGTATTGAAGGCTACGGCTTGTCAGTCACCGAATGGCTGCCGCTGGAGATTCCTGCGACCGATTCGACGCACCGCTATCTCAAAACAAAAAAAGACAAGCTGGGACATAAGCTTTCATCGGTGTGAAGTACAGGTGTAGTTGTGCGCCTGCAAGTACGACTGAGGCGCGCGCAGCGCGCCCCGCCGGAGCGGAGCGGGGCAACGGGGCCCCCGCGAGCGACGGCGTGGGGGGGCCGCGGGGGCGAAGCCCCCCGGATCTCGATTGACAGTGCGCAAGCCCGTCAGCTACGATAAGGGTTTGTCGTAGAGCAGGTTAGCGGCCGTCCAGACCCGCTCGTCGTCAACCGGAGCGGGCACTCCCCGGTTGGGTTTTCCGGCCCGGCATAGAAGCTGTCATGTTCGAATCCCTCAGCTCACGCCTGCAGGATGTCTTCCGATCACTCCGTGGCGAGACGCGGCTGACGCCGGAAACCATCGAAGCGGCCCTTCGCGAGATCCGTCTTGCGCTGCTCGAGGCGGATGTCAACTTCAAGGTCGTCAAAGCCTTCATCGATCGGGTGCGCGACCGCGCCATGGACTCAGTCGATGATGGCGTCATGCGCGGACTGGTGCCGGCGCAGCAGGTCGTCAAGATCGTCCGCGACGAGATGGTGGCGCTCTTCGGCGACGCCGAAGGCGGCCTGCAGCCGAGCGCGACGCGGCCGCGTGTCATTCTGCTGCTCGGTCTTCAGGGCGCGGGCAAGACGACAACCGCGGCAAAACTCGGCAAGTGGCTCGCGAAACAGGGCAGGCACCCGCTGCTGGTGTCGACCGACGTGAAGCGGCCGGCGGCAATTGAGCAGTTGAACGTCGTCGGCGCGAAGGCCGGCCTGCGCGTGCACGATCCGGCCGGGGAGCTGGATCCCGTCGCGCGGGCAAAGGGCGCTGTCGCCGAGGCCGGCAATCTGGGCTTCGACGTCGTCATTGTCGACACAGCCGGCCGCCTCCATATCGATGACGAGCTGATGACCGAGCTCGTCGCGATCCAGAAGGCCACCGATCCGTCGGATCGTCTGTTTGTCGCCGATGCGATGACCGGCCAGGACGCGATCAAAAGCGCGGGCGAGTTCAACGCCCGCGTCGGCGTCAGCGGCGTTGTGCTGACGAAGCTGGACGGCGACGCGCGCGGCGGCGCCGCGCTGTCGGTCGTGTCCGTCGTCGGCGTGCCGATCGCGTTTGCCGGGAGCGGCGAACGGCTCGAGGATCTCGAGCCGTTCCATCCCGAGCGCGTGGTCTCGCGGGTTCTCGGCATGGGCGACGTCCTCTCGCTCATCGAGAAGGCCGAGGCGGCGATCACGGAAGAAGACGCCGAGCGCCTGGAGGAGAAGATCCGGGCGAACGAGTTCACGCTCGAGGATTTCCGCGATCAGCTGAAGACGATCCGGAGAATGGGCCCGCTCGAATCGATTATCGGCATGATCCCGGGCATGAGCAGCGTGAAGGCGCTGGCTGAGAACAAGCCGGACGAGAAGCAGCTGTCCCGTGTCGAAGCCATCATCAACTCGATGACGGTCGAAGAGCGGCAGAAACAGCACATAATCAACGGCAGCCGCAGGAAACGGATTGCGAAGGGCAGCGGCACGTCGGTGGAGGAAGTCAATCGGCTGCTGAAACAATTCGTGCAGATGCAGAAAATGTTGAAGCAGCTCGGCGGTATGGCCGGGCTGTCTGGCGGCGGCAAGAAAGCGCGGCGTCAGGCGATGCGGATGCTGCGGAATTCCCGATAACTGGAGAAACAGATGGTAGCGATTCGTTTACGCCGGGCGGGATCGAAGAAGCGGCCGTTTTTTCGCGTCGTCGTGACCGATTCCCGCTCTGCCCGGGACAGCTCCTTTGTCGAGATCCTCGGCCACTACAATCCCCGGTCGAAGCCGGCGCTGGTGCACGTCGACAAGGAACGCGTCGACTACTGGCTGGGGAAGGGCGCGCAACTCTCGGACTCGGTGCGCACGCTGGTGAGACGGCATCTGAGTCCGCCTCCGGCAGCGGCTGGCGCGCCGGCCGCGCCAGCCGAAGGCGCCCGGTGAGCGACGGGAGCGGCGTGCGGGCGGTGGTGGAGCTCCTCGCGAAGGCGCTCGCCGATCGCCCCGACGATGTACGCGTCACCGAGTCGCAGCATCGTCACAAGACGTTGATCGAGCTCTTTGTGTCGCCCACCGATCTGGGGAAGGTGATTGGACGCCAGGGCCGCACAATTGCGGCGCTGCGCACGCTCGCGGCAACGGCCGGTGAGCGTGAGGGAAAGGACGTGACGCTGGAGATCCGTGAAGAGCGGTGATGAGTTGTGAGATTCTTGATTGCTGATTCTTGATTGCTGATTGCTGATTGCTGATTGCTGATTGCAACGATGCTCAACAATCACCTGGCAAAATCGACAATCGAAATCAACAATCAACAATCAACAATCAACAATCAACAATCTCATGGATCCCTGGAACAAGATGGCGCTTGTCGGAACGGTCGCGCGAGCGCACGGGAACCGGGGGGAGATCATCGTGAATCTGGAAACCGACTTTCCCGAGACGCGGTTCTGCCCGGGTGCCGAGCTGTTCATCGAACGCGGGGGGCGGGTCGAGAAGCTGCGGCTGACTGCCGTCCGTTTTCATCGCGACCGGCCGGTCGTGGGCATCGACGGCGTCGACACCATAAGCGATGCCGAAAGGCTGGCGGGCGTCGAGCTGCGCGTCCCGGTCGAGTGGCTCGCTCCGTTGCCACCGGACACGTTCTACCGGCACGATCTGATCGGATGTCGCGTGGAGATGCCGGACGGCCAGCCGGTCGGCATGGTCGCCGATGTCGAGGGCACGCTCGCAGGGAGCCGGCTGATCATCGCCGGCAGCCGCGGCGAGATCCAGGTCCCGCTCGCGAACGAGATCTGCACCACGATTGACGTACGGGCAAAACGGATCGTCATTGCGCCGCCTGAAGGATTGCTGGACCTGAATGTGTAGCGGCGAGAAGCCCAGAGCCAAGAGCCGTATTCGAGAGTCACGAGTCAATGACGTTCGACGTCGTCACGATCTTTCCGGCGATGATTCGCGAGCCGCTTGCCGCCGGCATTCTCGGGCGAGCGATCGGGCGAGGTACGCTCGACGTCCGGGTGCGCGACCTGCGCGATTTCACGACGGATCGGCATCGCGTCGTCGACGACGTGCCGTACGGCGGCGGGCCCGGGATGGTGCTGAAGCCCGATCCTGTTTTCCGGGCGCTCGATGCGATTGAGCGGGAACGCGGCACGCCATTGACCGTCATCCTGACGTCGCCGCAAGGCAGACAGTTCAGCCAGGCAGAGGCGCGCCGGCTCAGCGTGCTCGACCGGCTCGTGATCCTGTGCGGCCGCTACGAAGGATTTGATGATCGCGTGCGGCAGCGCGTGACCGACGAGCTGTCGATCGGCGATTATGTCCTGACCGGCGGGGAACTCCCGGCGCTGGTGGTCCTCGACGCCGTCGCGCGGTTGGTTCCCGGTGTCGTCGGCGACGAGCAGTCGGTTGTGGACGACTCGTTCACGCGCGGGCTGCTGGACTTTCCCCAGTTCACGCGTCCGGCGGAAATCGCTGTGGGCGGCACCGGCGCGGTGCCGCCGACCATACGGGTTCCGGACGTCCTGTTGTCCGGCAATCACGCGGAGATCCGCCGCTGGCGGAAACGCCAGGCGTTGTCGCGGACGCTCGAGCGGCGGCCTGATCTGATCGCGACCGCCGCGCTGGACGACGAAGAGCGGGAGCTGCTGCGTGAGTTGCGGGACGGCAGCGTTCAGGAGCCGCGCATGGGGGTCCGGCGGGGCGAAACCCCCGGTTAGTTATCTCAGGAGGGAGGATCACATGGGCGCGATGGAGCTCGTCGAAAAGCCACAGCTGGCCGCACGGCCCCGGATAAGGGCCGGTGATACGGTGCGGGTGCACGTGAAAGTGCGCGAAGGCGACAAGGAACGGATCCAGATTTTCGAGGGGGTGGTCATCGGCCTGCACCGCGGCGGCACGCGCGCCTCGTTCACCGTGCGCAAGGTCTCGTTCGGTCAGGGAGTCGAACGAATCTTCCCGCTGCATTCGCCGACCATCCAGAAGGTCGAGATCATGAAATCCGCCAAGGTCCGCCGCGCGAAGCTGTACTATCTGCGGGACCTGAAAGGGAAGGCCGCGCGGATGAAGGACATGGCCAAGACGCAGTGACTTCAGTAATGAGGAATTCGGAATTTGGAATGAGGAATTCGTCCAGATTCCGAATTCCGAACTCCTGATTCCAAAGTCCTATGCCGCGAATCCCCGCCATGCGCACGCTCGAGAATGCGTTGCGCCGGGTCGGGTTCGCGTACGTCGCCGGTGTCGACGAGGTCGGCCGGGGCTGCCTGGCCGGCCCGGTGGTGGCCGCGGCCGTCGTGCTGCAGCCCGACCGTCCGATCCCCGGCATGTGCGACTCGAAGCTTGTTCCGGCACCGGAGCGCGAGCGCCTCTACGACCGCATCCTGAAGCACGCCGCGGCCTGGGCGGTCGCCGCTGCGGATCCGGGCGAGATCGATCGTCTCAATATTCATCAGGCTTCGTTGCGCGCGATGCAGCGCGCCGTGCTGGCGCTGGCGCCGCTGCCCGACATCGTCCTCGTCGACGCGTTCCGCATTCCGGACCTGCCCATGGCGCAGCGGGGCGTGGTGCACGGCGATCGCCGCTGCTCGGCTATCGCCGCCGCGTCGATCGTCGCCAAAGTGACGCGCGATCGTCAGATGCTCGAACTGCACGGCCGTGATCCGCGGTACGGGTTCGATCGCCACAAAGGGTACGCGACCGCCGAGCATCTCACCGCGGTGGCACGGTTCGGCTATTCCGATGTGCACCGGCGCTCGTTCCGGCCGCCCACCCTGTTTGATACGATTGATTGAACGGTGATGTGGACTGAAACGAGAAGTTTGTCTTCGTTTCGATCCACCGGACCGTACGACCACGGGGTCCGCGGCAGAGCCCCGGTTGAACATATGGGCCTTGATCGCGCGGCGATACTCCGGAACGCCGAGAAACTGCTGCGGCAGGGCAGAATCGACGCCGCGATTGGCGAATACGTGCGTGTCGTCGACGACAATCCGCGGGATTGGAACACGGCGAATGCTCTCGGCGACCTCTACCTGCGCGCCGGGAAGACAGATAAAGCGGTCGATCAGTTCGTCCGCATCGCCGACAGCCTCAACCAGCAGGGGTTCTTACCCAAAGCGGCCGCTCTCTATAAAAAGATCCTCAAGCTCAAACCCGATCATGAGCACGCGCTCCTGCAGGCGGGTGAAATTGCCGCGCAGCAGGGTTTCCTGGCCGATGCGCGCGCTCATCTCGGCGCGGTCATCGCGCGGCGCAACGCGCGCGGCGATGCGCTTGGCGCAGCGGAGATGCGGATCCGCCTCGGATCGCTCGATCCGGGAGACTTCGATGCGCGCATCGCCGCCGCCAACGCGCGCCTCGGGATCGAAGACGCGGCCGGTGCGGCCCGTGACTTCGTACGGATTGCCTCAGACCTGATCGAGAAACAACGGCACGGCGAGGCCGTCGCCGTGCTCGAGCGCGCGGCGCCGGTCGCCAGAGACGATCAGGCGCTCCGTACGGAAGTTCATCAGCTGTTGCTGACGATTGCCGAGAGGCGGCTGCGGTCGGCGAGCATCGACGAGGGCCTCGCGATCGTCCAACGGGTGCTCGGCGAAGACGCATCCCGTCGGGACGCGGTCGTGACACTCGGCTGCAATCTCGCGATCGACGCGCCTGAAGCCGGATTCCAGGTCCTCGAGCTTGCCGTTGCCGAATCGGCCGCGCGTCTCGACTGGCCGGCAGCGGCGGCAGCGCTGCAGCAGTTTACGGAGCGCGTGTCCAATCACGTCCCGGCATTCCTGCGCCTGGTCGAAGTCTGTATCGATGGCGGCCTGGACACAGAAGTTGACAGTGCGCAAGCGCGGCTGGCGGAGGCGTACCTGGCCCGGGGCCTCGTGGCGGAAGCGCGGTACATCGCCGAAGATCTCGTCGTTCGACAGCCTTCGGACCCTGAGCGCGTGGACCGGTTCCGGCGGGCGCTCGTGCTGCTCGGCGAGCCCGACGCCGATGCCCTCATTGCCGAGCGGGTGAGTGCGCTCTCGGTGCCGGCGACAGACGATTTCATCGACGAAGACGGGATGGCGTCCGGCCCGATGCCGCCACGTGTCGAAGCTCCACCGGCCGCGCCGCCGGGGTCTTCGGCTGAATCACATGCTTTCCCGTCATCCTCGCCGCCGGTACCGCAGCTTGCCAGTGGACCCGAATCGGCGAAATGTTCCGAAGGAGCGCCGGATCGATCGGCCGACACCGACGCGCAACCGCCGAGACGCGAAGAGCATTCGTCACGCCCTTCGCGTGACGTATTCGAGTTGAGTCACAACGCGGTTGATATTGAACGCATCATCGAAGACTTCGGGCCCGCGCGTGGGAAACCTCCAGCCGACGCGCCCGAGACCTTCGAAGTGGATCTCAGCGTCGTTCTTGACGATATCAGGCTGCCGCCGGCGACAGCTCGAGCCGGGGATGCGGGGCCGAAGCCGCAACCAATCGAGAGCGCGGATATCGAGGACGTCTTCGCGCGGCTTCGCGAGGAGGCGTCGCGGCGGTCGGCGATCGACCAGGCAGAGCAGGAGTTCCGCCGCGCGCTCGCTTTGCAGGCCGCTGGTGACATTGAGGGGTGCATCGGCGCGCTGCAGAACGCTTCCAAAGCCCCGAAGCTGAGGTTCGCGACCGCGTCTTTGCTGGGCCGTCTCTTCCGGGAGCGCGGGCTGACGTCACAGGCGGCGGACTGGTACGAACGTGCGGCGCAGGCACCGGCACCCTCGCCTGACGAATATCACATGCTGCTGTTCGAGCTGGCCGAAGTCCTGGAGGCTGAGGGCGAAATCGTGCGCGCGCTGGCGGTCTGCCTGGAGCTTCAGGCCGACGCCGGCAACTACCGCGATGTGGCGACACGAGTCGACCGGCTGGCAAAGGTGCAGGCGCGAGGGTAGGAGTCTGCTGCGCCGGCTCTTGTACGTCGTGTTCTTCGTTCAAGTGGGGTTGCTCCTGATCGTGCTTCCCTGGTGGCCGGCATTCTGGGATCACAATTACTTCGCGTTTGCGTGGCCATGGCTGCAGCCGTGGCTGGCAAACAATTTCGTCCGCGGCGCCGTCAGCGGTCTTGGTCTCGTGAATCTGTTCGCCGGCTTCGCCGACCTCGCGCTGGTGTTCGCGTCGCGCCAACGGCACGAGGCGACGTTGCACAACGACAGCGGACAGCCGTGAAGCTCTGCCTGGTAACCGACCGGCGCCGACTCGCCCCGGTGGAATCGTCCGAGTCGGCGGCGCGCCGCTGCCTGTGCGAGCAGGCACGCTACGCCGTGGAGGCGCAGATCGATCTCATTCAGCTCCGCGAGCGTGATCTGCCGGCCGCACAGCTCGCGACGCTTGCGGTTGATCTGGTTGCGATCACCGCCGGCAGCAGGACGAAGCTGGTGATCAACGATCGGCTCGATGTGGCGCTCGCTTCCGGTGCGGACGGTGTGCACCTGCGAGGTGATTCGATCGGCGTAGCCGCGGCCCGGCGCCTGGCGCCGCCACCGCTGCTCATCGGCCGGTCTGTCCACGCCGCGTCGGAAGCGGCGGCGGCGGCCGGTGCGGATTACCTCATCGCGGGCACGGTGTTCCCGAGCCCGTCGAAGCCCGGATTCGAGGCAGGCGTCGGTCTCCATGGACTCCGGGCAATCGTGCAGGCCGTGTCGCTGCCGGTCCTGGCCATCGGTGGGGTGACCGCCGAGCGCGCACGAGAGATCGCGGACGCCGGCGCTTCGGGCATCGCAGCGATTGGTCTGTTCATCGGGACCGGGCCGCGTGCCGGGCCATGCCGTGCGGTGCCATTGCGGGACATCGCTGATGCCGTTCGAAGAAAGTTTGACAGTCGGAAACCTGCTTCCTAACATAGGCGCCAACTTCGGGCCCAATGCCAGCAGATTCCACGTCGGGTGACTTCGGCGCCAGGTTACGCGAAGCCCGCGAGCGGCGCGGCATCTCGCTGCGTCAAATCGCCGCCGCCACGAAAATTTCCGTCGCCGTGCTCGAGGCCCTGGAGCGTAATGATATTTCGCGGCTGCCCGGCGGCATTTTCAGCCGGGCGTTCGTCCGCTCGTATGCGATTGAGGTGGGACTCGATCCGGAACGAACGATCCAGGATTTCATCGCTCGGTTCCCGACCGACTCGATTACGGCCGGACATCCCTCGGCACAGCAGTTCGAGCCCGTCATTCCGCTCGACGGCCGGCGCTGGCGATCCGGCTTTCTCTCGGCCGCGACGATCGCGGTCGTCGTCGCCGGCGCCGCGGCGTACGCGGGCGCATGGCGATCATGGGCGGCGGACCTTGCACCGCTGCTGCGCGTGCGAGAGTGGCATCTGCCGGCGCTCGCCCGAGCTGAGATGCCGGGCCAGGCTCCCGAACCGGCCGCGAACGACGCCGCCGGCGGCGAACCGCTCTCGTCGGGGTCGCCCGCGCCGATTCCACCGACCGCTCGCTCAGAAGCCGCCGTCGACGCCAGCGACGACAGGCTGACGGTCCGGTTGTCGGTCTCGCGGCCCTGCTTTATTTCCGTCACGGTGGACGGGCGGAAGGCGATTGAACGCCTGCTGCAGTTGGGCGAGGAACAGACGATCGACGTTCGCCGTGAGCTGGTGTTGACGGCCGCCGACGCCGGAGCGGTCGCGCTGACCCTGAACGGCAGGAGCGCAAGGCCGCTCGGTGCGGCGGGGGAGGTCGTGACCACTCGCTTGAGCCTGGCCAATTTCCGCGACTTCCTGTTCACGCGGTGATCGGCCCCACTCCACTGCTCGACTTCTTCAGACGCGGCGAAGTGGCGCGCGATATCCGTCTGCTCGCTGCGCAGGGAGTGCTGGCGCCGCGCGCACACGAGCAGCTCGAGATCCTGGTCCTTCTGCTCGGTGACGCGGATCCCGAGGTGCGGCAGAGCGCGGATCAGACGCTCGCGCGGATTCCGCGTGCCGCCCTCGAAACCTTTCTCGGCCGTGCCGACGTCTCGATCGGGCTGCGCGAGTTTTTCGCCGACCGCGGCGTCTTCCCTGCCGAGATTCCGAAGATTGAGGTCCCGCCTGAAGACCCGTTGATTGACGCTGCCGGTACCGCTCAGGACGTCGACGAAGCCGCCGACACGCGCGAATCGGCCACGCAGAAGCTGGCGCAGATGTCGTTCACCGACCGCCTGCGCGCGGCGGTCAAGGGTACCCGCGAGATGCGCGCGATTCTGGTCCGCGATCCCAACAAGATGATTGCCCTGGCGGTGCTGAGCAGCCCGAAGGTGTCGGAGCCCGAGATCGAGAGCTTCGCGCGGATGGCGAACGTACCCGAAGAGGTGCTGCGTGTGATTGCCAGCAATCGCGTCTGGCTGAAGAACTACGGGATCGTGGTCGGGCTGACGAAGAACCCGAAGACGCCGCTCGGCATGTCGATGAACCTGATCTCGCGATTGAACGACCGGGATCTGACGATGCTGTCGGTGGATCGCAACGTGCCCGAGGCGCTGCGAGTCGCCGCGCGGAAGCGCGTCGTGCAGGGCCCGGGACGGGGATCGTGAAGTTATGAGTGTTCAGTTTTGAGTTCTGAGTCGTCTTCAGCTATTGAACTCCGAACTCACAACTCCTTTCTCCTCCGCTTCCGCTGCCTGGCCCAGTCGGACCGCATCTGCGCCAGGCCCTCCATGTACACCGTCGCCCGTTCGCGTTCCTCCTCCGACGGCATCGACTTCAGCAGGTCGAGCGCACTTGCCAGGTCCGCCTCGATGGTCTCGCGCGTGGTGGCAAAGTACAGCCGCCGGATCTCACGCAGCTTGTCCTCCGGCGAGAGCATCCGCAGCTTCATGCCGGGTGCGCGCCGCGCGCCCGGTTGCGCCGCAGCGACAGGCGAAGCTGATCGAACGGCCGGGTGTTCAGCACGTCGGCCGGTCGCACCCATCCCCGCCGCGCCATGACGACGCCCCAACGAAGGCGACCGAACGCGAGTCGCGAGTGGCCGTCGCTCGACACCACAAGCCGGGCGCCTCGGTCGCGCGCGAGCCGGGCGTGCGCATCGGGCAGATCCAACCGATCCACCTGGCAATTGATTTCGAGCGCCACGCCGAGCCGCGCGGCCGCGTTGACGATGGCTTCGATGTCGACGGCGTAGGGTTCGCGCCTGAGAATCAGCCGTCCGGTGGGATGGCCGAGAATGTCGACCGATGGATGCTCGATGGCTCGAAGCAGCCGCTCGGTCATCTGCTGGCGATCCTGATTGAACGCCGAGTGCACCGAGGCGACGACAATGTCCAGCGCGGCGAGACAGTCGTCGGCCAGATCCAGCGAGCCGTCGGGCCTGATGTCGCATTCAATGCCGGCCAACAGCCGGACGCCGGCGCCTTCCGCATCGATCGCGCGAATCCGATCGGCGTGCGCGAGTGCGCGGCGCTCGTCCAACCCGTTCGCCATCGCCAGCGACTGGCTGTGATCGGTGATGGCGATGTACTCGAGTCCCGCTTCGCGTGCGGCCTCGGCCATCGACCGGACATCGTCTTTGCCGTCGGTCTCGGTGGTGTGCAGGTGCAGATCGCCCCGCAGGTCGGCGCGGTCGAGGAGCCGGGGGATGGCGCCGGCTTCTGCGGCCTCGATTTCGCCGCGCAGCTCGCGCAGCTCGGGCGGGATCCACTCCAGACCCAGCTTGGTGTAGATGTCCTCTTCGCGCTCGCCGGCAACCCGCGCATCGTCGCCGACGGTGAACAAGCCGTATTCGTTCAATTTGAAGCCAAGGTGTATCGCCCGGTCGCGCAACGCGATGTTGTGCCCTTTGGATCCCGTGAAGTACTGCAGGGCCGCGCCGCGGCTGTCGGCGGCGACGAGGCGGAGGTCCGCCTGAAAGCCGCCCTGAAGCAGAACGCTCGACTTCGTGTCGCCTTGCCCGAGCACGCGTTCGACGAGACGATATTCGACGAGATCGTCCATCAATGTCGCCGGTGCGCCGGACGCCAGCAAATCGAGGTCTCCGCACGACTCGCAGCCGCGCCTCAGGCTGCCCACGGCGTCGATGCCGGCATCCGGCACGCGCTCGCGCAGGTACTCGATCAGGGCAGTGGCGGCGTCGTGCGCGTCCGGCAGCAGGCGGCGCCCGGCGAAGCGCTTGCGCTCGTCCAGCGCCTTGAGGATGAGCGCTTCCTTCTTCGGCCCCATGCCCTTGACCGCACGGACGCGCCCGTCGCGGGCGGCGGCTTCCAGATCCTCGATCGTGCGGACACCGAGCTCGCGATAGAGCACGGCCACCGTCTTGGGTCCGACTCCCTGCAGGTGCAGCAGGTCGAGAATGGTCGGCGGGAACGCCGCCGCCAGCTCGCGGTGGAACGCGGCATCGCCGGTCTCGGCGATTTCTCGAATCCGGGCGGCAAGATCCTTCCCAATCCCCGGAATCTCGCGCAGGCCGTTGTCGTCGAGCAACCCCAGTTCGTGAGGGTGGTTGGCGACGATGTCGGCGCCGTTTCGATACGCGCGAATCTTGAACGGGTTGTCGTCTTTGATCTCGAGGAGATCCGCAATCTCGCGAAGCACCCGGGCGATCGCCAGGTTATCCAATGCGGAGCCCTTCGGTCTCGATGCTGAAATCGAGCAGCCGCGCGCCTCCCTCGGCGAGCGCCGCGGCGATCGCAGACCGGCGGTCCGGGGGCCCGTAGCAGAACAGGCAACCGCCGCCTCCGGCGCCGCAGACCTTGGCGGCGGTCGCGCCGGCGGATCGCGCGCGGTCGATCAAATCCTCGATGCGGCCGGTGGTGACGCCTGGGGCGAGACGTTTCCGGTTGTCCCACTCGCTGGCGATCTGCCGGCCGACCTCGTCCCAGTCGCCGCGCTCGAGCGCGGCCCGCATGGCAACGGCGGTGTCGCGAATGCGCTCGAAGCAGTCGAACACGTGACGGTCGCCGTCGATGTGCCGTTTGGTGATCTCCCAGTTGTTGGTGCCGGAATGACGCGGTGCGCCCGTGTACGCGAGCACGATGCGGCGCGCCAGCTGGTCGGCGTCCACGTCGAGCGCGATTCGCTGCACGCCGTCGACGTTCAGCTCGATCGCCGCGATGCCGCCGTACAGCGCCGGCCGGTAGTCCTGCACGCCGGTCGGCACCCGAATCGTCTGGCACTCCACGTTCATCGCGACCTGCAGGAGGTGCTCGGCATCGCTGGAGCCGTGCGTCCAGTGCGCAAGGGCGCCGCAGACCGCGATCGTGAGCGCAGACGAACCGGCGATGCCCGCGCCCGCCGGCGACTCGCCGCGCGTCGTCAGCGTTGCATTCTCGAGCTGATAATGCCGCGCGAGGAGCGCAAGGAGGGAGAGCGCTCCGCCGCCGTCGAGCTGAGACCAATGCGGCGCCTGGGTTGAACGGTGTGTGTCGATCGACTGCAGCGCGACGGCGCCGTCGTCTCGCGCTTCGAGGTACGCGTGGGCGCGCAGGCTGATCGCCGCATTCAGCGTGAGCGCGCCGGCGTGGAACAGATAGAGCGGCCAGATGTCGATCGTGCCGCCCGCCAGATCGATCCGGGTAGGAGCAGAAGTTGCGATCCGCACAGACCGGATTATATTTTCGCACCGGATACCGAGGTGCGCGTCTGCGACCCCGGGGCTCCCACAGCCCTGACCATGCGCGGACTCGGGTGAGCCGGGGCGTTCCGCACATCGAGTGCGTCGACGAGGCGCTCGGAAACGGCCCGGCTCGGGCCGTCATCGAGGTCTTGTAGAATTTGAGTCCGTGTCTCCGACCGCGTTTCGCCGACAGATGGGCCAGCTCCTGATTGCCGGCTTCAACGGCCACCAGATCCCGGCCGAGCTGCGGTCGCTCGCCCGGGAATTCAGTCTCGGCGGCGTCATCATCTTCGCGCGCAACGTCGCCGATCCGGAGCAGGTCGCCGAGGTTGCGTTCGAGGCGTCGCGCCTCGTGGCCGATCTGCCCGTGTGGGTCTCAGTCGATCAGGAAGGGGGCCGTGTCGCACGGTTGAAGGCGCCGTTCACCGTATGGCCTCCCATGATCACGCTCGGTCGCAGCGGCGACGCCGCGCTGGCGACGCGCTTCGCGCGTGCGCTCGCGCTCGAGCTCAAAGCCGTCGGTGTCACGCTCGATTACGCGCCGGTGCTCGACGTGATGACGAATCCCAAGAACCCGGCGATCGGGGATCGCGCACTGGCGGAGACGGCCGACGAAGTCGCGCGGCTCGGGACCGCGA
Organism: Acidobacteriota bacterium; assembly: GCA_046726355.1. Classification (GTDB taxonomy): domain Bacteria; phylum Acidobacteriota; class Vicinamibacteria; order Vicinamibacterales; family CAVVIG01; genus QHWF01. The sequence continues at coordinate 34,659 of JBKPAI010000031.1, forward strand.
TCATCAAGACGCTGCAGGCGGAAGGCATCGCCGCCTGCGGCAAACACTTCCCCGGACACGGCGATACGAGCAGCGACTCGCATGTCGAGCTGCCGCTGGTGGAGCACCCGCCGGAACGGCTGCGGGAAGTCGAGTTTCTGCCGTTCCGGGCCGCCATCGACGCCGGCGTGGCGACGATGATGGTCGGGCACATGCTGGTGCCGGCGCTCGACGAGGAGCGTCCTGCCTCGCTTTCGAAGCGGATAGTCAGCGACGTGCTGCGAGGCGAGCTGAAGTACGACGGGGTCATCCTCACCGACGATCTCGAGATGAAGGCGATCGCGAACGGACAGACGATTCCGGCGGCCGCGGTGCTCGCGGTCGAAGCCGGGTGTGACGGGGTGTTGATCTGCAGCGGCGACTACGATACGCAGGCCGCCGCGGTCGAGTCGCTCGTGCACGCGGTCGAAGAGGAGCGGCTGCCGGTGCGGCGCGTCGAAGATGCGCTCGACCGTCAGCGGCGCGCCAAGGAACGCTTCCTCGCGGCCCCCGTGGCGGCGCGGCCGCTCAACGGACGCGCGCTGCGGGCGGCGCTGGGCCGCGACGAGCATCGCGCCGTGGCGGAGGAGATGGCGCGCTATCTGTGATGCTCAAGCCACGCGCGCTGTCGCGGGGCGATCGCCTCGCGCTGGTCGCGCCCGCCAGCCCGTTCAGCCGCGAGGAATTCGATCGAGGCGTCGAGGAAATCCGCCGCCTGGGATTCGACCCGGTGTACGACGATACGGTCTTCGACCGCCAACGATATGTTGCCGGCCCCGCGCACGTGCGTGCCGCGGCGCTCCGCGCCTGGTGGCTCGATCCATCGATCCGCGGCCTCATCGGCGTCCGCGGCGGATACGGCAGCGCGCAGGTGCTGCCGCTGCTCGACGGCGGCGAGATGAAGGCCGTTCCCAAGGCCTTCGTCGGCTACAGCGATCTGACGGCGATTCTCACGTTTCTGACGCTCGAATGCGGCATCGTGGCGTTTCACGGGCCGATGATCGACCGGCGGCTTTCACGCGGTGCAGACGGCTACGACGAGCGTTCGTTCGTCCACGCGCTGTGCTGTCCGGAGCCTCTGGGTGAGCTTGCGCCGCCCGGACTCGAGTCGATCCGGCCGGGTGAGGCCACTGGCCCATTGCTCGGCGGCACGTTGACGCAGCTGCTGGCCTCGCTCGGGACCCCGTTCGCGTTCGACCCGCCCGCCGGCTACGTCCTGTTTCTCGATGAAGTCGGCGAACGGCCCTACCGGCTGGATCGTCAAGTGACGCAGCTCCGTCAGACAGGCCTGCTCGCGCGCGCTGCGGCGGTGGTGATCGGTGAGCTGCCGCACTGTGACGAGCCGTCGGGCGAGGTCCGCGGCCGCAGCGTGATGGCCGATCTGTTCGCGTCGTTTCACGGACCGGTGCTGATCGGCTTTCCGTCGGGTCACACGATCGGCCCGGTGATGACCCTGCCGTTCGGCGTGGCGTGTCGCGTGGTCGCCGGATCGCGGCCGCGTCTGGTCATCGAGGAGGCAGCGGTGGCCTGAATTCTGGTCCTTGGTCCGTCCGTGGTCCTTGGTCCCTCGTCCCGAGTCCTTGGTCCTTCGAGAGACCATGGACAGTGACTGACGACCAAGGACCCGAGGACCAGGGACGGACTAAGCACCCTGGACCAGGGACGGACCAAGAACCAAGAACGAAGGACAAAGGACGGACAGTGACCAAGATTCACCTCATCGGCATCTGCGGCACGGCGATGGCGACGCTCGCTGCGATGTTGAAACACAAAGGGCTCGACGTGCGCGGGTCCGACCAGGACGTCTATCCGCCGATGAGCGACTTCCTGGCGGCAGAAGGCATCCCGGCGCTCGCGGGCTATCGCGCTGAACACATCACCGGCGATCTCAACCTCGTCATCATCGGCAACGCCATCTCGCGCGGAAATCCGGAGCTCGAAGAGGTGCTGGATCGCAAGATTCGCTACTGCTCGCTGCCCGAGGCCGTTCGCGAACAGTTTCTCTGGGGCGCGCGTTCGATTGTGATTGCCGGCACCCACGGCAAGACGACCACGACCGCGCTGGCCGGCTGGCTGCTGACTGACGGCGGGCTCGACCCGAGCGTGCTCATTGGCGGCATCGCCCGGAATTTCGGCTCGAACGGATCGAGCTACCGGATCGGGCAGGGGCGCGACTTCGTGATCGAGGGAGACGAGTACGACAGTGCCTTCTTCGACAAAACCGCGAAATTTCTCAAGTACCTGCCCGACATCGCCGTCATCAACAACGTCGAGTTCGATCACGCGGACATCTACGCCGACTTCGACGCGGTGGCGCTGGCATTTCAACGGCTGGTCAATCTGGTGCCGCGCCGCGGTCTGCTGCTCATCGGCTCGGACAGCGCCGGCGCACGCGCCCTGACCGAGGCCGCCCGATCGCGGGTCGAGACATTCGGGATGCGCGACGACGCAGACTGGCAGGCGCACGATGTCACGGCCGACAGCGGCGTCACCCGGTTCGCCGTCAGGCGCCGGGGAACGGTGTTCGGCCGGTTCGAGGTGCCGCTGCTCGGCGCGCACAACATCCGCAACGCCCTCGCGGCTATCGCGGTGGCGAGCGAAGCGGGGATGGACGCGGACCGCATCGGCCGCGGGCTGCGGCGCTTCGCCGGGGTCAAACGGCGGCTCGAGGTTGCCGGGACGGCGGACGGCGTGACGGTCTATGACGATTTCGCGCACCATCCGACCGCCGTTGCCGAGACCCTCGCCGGGTTGCGTGCGTCGAATCCGCAGGCTCGGATCTGGGCGGTGTTCGAGCCGCGTTCGGCATCCTCGTGCCGGCGGGTCTTCCAGGATGATTTTGCGCGCGCGTTCGAGGCAGCCGATGAGGTCGTCGTTGCCCCGGTGTTCCGTTCGAGCCTGCCGGAATCCGAGCGGCTTTCGATCCCGCAGCTCGTCAGCGACGTCGCGCGCGGCGGCCGGCGGGCGCGCGCGGCGGGATCGCTCGACGACATCGTCGAGACGATCGTTCGCGAGCACCGGGCCGGCGACCTCGTGGTGTTGATGTCGAACGGTGGCTTCGGCGGCATTCATCGGAAGCTCGTGCAGGCGCTCGGCGCGTCACAGATCAACGCGGCGGCGGCCGGGAAGCAGCCATGACCCGCGCGCCTACGCCGTGCTTGCACGGCAAATGTGACACGTTCGTACACGGTGCGGCCGTGCAGGCACGGCTCGACGGGACCCTGCCCCGGGCCCTCGCGGGGCCCCCGCGCGCCGCTCCGCTCCCTCGCGTCGCGGGAGGAACGGAGCCGGCCGCCCCGTGACCTGCGACGACAGCTTTCGCGTGGTTCCGGCCGGCGATTCGGCGCTGATTGTCGAGTTCGAGGAACGGATCGATCCGGCAGTCAACCGGCGGACGACTGCCGCTGCCGACGGCATTCAGAACGCGGCGATCCCCGGCGTGCGCGACGTCGTGCCCACCTATCGATCGGTCGCCGTGTACTTCGATCCCCTGCGCACCGACTACGGTCGACTGCTCGACCAGGTGCATGAGATTTCCCGGCATCCGCCACCGTCGAGCAGCGAGAACGCTCCGCCGCTGCGCATACCGGTGTGCTATGGCGGCGACTTTGGTCCGGATCTGTCCGCGGTCGCGCGCTTCGGCGGGTTCGACGAAGACGAGGCGATTCGAATCCATTGCGGCACGACCTACCGGGTATTCATGCTCGGCTTCGTGGCGGGATTCGCGTACATGGGCATCGTCGACTCCAGAATTGCCGCGCCGCGCCACTCGACACCGCGTGTACGCGTACCGGTCGGCAGCGTCGGCATTGCCGGCGTGCAGACCGGCATCTATCCGGCCGAAACGCCCGGCGGCTGGCAGCTGATTGGCCGGACACCGGTGAAGCCGTTCGACCCGGCGCGGCCCGATCCGTTTCTCATGAAGGCCGGCGACTCGGTCCAGTTCTATGCGATCGATCGCGGCGAATACGACGGTTTCCTATGAGCGCGGTGCGGGTGATCAAGCCCGGCATGCTGACGACCATCCAGGACCGCGGGCGCTGGGGGCTGCAGTCGCGCGGAGTCCCAGTCGCCGGCCCGATGGATCCCGTCTCACATCGTCTCGCCAACGCACTGGTCGGCAACGACGGTGATGCGGCGACGGTCGAGGTGACGCTCGTCGGCCCGCTCCTCGAATTCGAAGACGAGCGCGTCATCGCCGTGACGGGAGCGGACTTCGAGCTCGTGCTCGACGGAAAGCCGATGCCCGTCGGCGCGCCCTTCATCGCTCCGTCGCACTCGAAGCTGCGGTTCGGTGCACGGCAGCGGGGAGCGCGCGCCTACATCGCGATCGCCGGGGGCATTCAGGTGCCGCCGACGCTGAACAGCCGCTCGACGCATCTGACGAGCGCCATGGGAGGCCTCGAGGGCCGTCCGCTCCGGGCAGGCGATCGGCTTCCGCTCGGGGATGTGCACCAGACAAGGAGAGCCGGCCCGGCGCCGGCGGAACCGATCGTTCCGCTGCCCGAGCGCGGCGCGGTGATTCGCGTGCTCGCCGGGCCGCAGCAGGAGTACTTCAGCGAGGGCGCGCTGGACGTGCTCCAGTCGGCGCCGTACACGATTGCGGAAAACTCCGACCGCATGGGGTTCCGGCTGCAGGGGCCGCGCCTGTCGCACGTGCGCGGGGCGGACATCATTTCTGATGCGACGCCGCTGGGTGTGCTGCAGGTGCCGGCGTCAGGTCAGCCCATCCTGTTGATGGCCGATCGGCAGACGAGTGGCGGCTACCCGAAGATTGCAACGGTGATCACGGCCGATATCAGCGCCGCGGGGCAGCTGTGCCCGGGTGAGACGATCACGTTCCGGGTGTGTACGCCCGCCGAGGCGGTCGCGGCCCTGATCGCGCAGGAGCGGGCGCTGATGGCGGTTGAAGCATGGGCGTGACGATGGAATTCGAATCGATGCTGCGGGACGCTTTCGGGACGCGTGCCCGCCATCAGGCCGCCCTGGCGCCGTTGACGACGTTCCGCGTTGGCGGGCCGGCCGAATGGCTGGTCGAGACGCGCAGTAGCGACGAGATCGTCACGGCGCTGAGGCTCGCGCACCAGGCCGGCGTCCCGGTCACCATGCTCGGCGGCGGCTCGAACGTGCTCATTGCCGACGCCGGAATCAAGGGGCTGGTGATCCGGCCGCGCGGCGGCAACATTACGTTGACCGGCGCGAGCGTCCGCGCGGAGGCCGCCGTCACGATGAACGGGCTCGTGCGCTGGACCATCACGCATGGCTGCGCAGGGTTGGAAGCCTGGGCCGGGACCCCCGGAACGGTCGGCGGCGCCATCTTCGGTAACGCGCATTTTGCGGGCCGCTTGATCGGCGACCTGGTGGACAACGTGCGCGTGTCGTCGCCGAGCGGCCAGATCGCCGATCTGCCGGCGGCGGCGATGTCGTTCGGATACGATCGGAGCCGCTTGCAGACGTCCGGCGAAATTCTGCTGTCCGCCGCGTTCCGCGTCTCGCCGGGCGATCCCGCGGCGCTTCGTCAGACGGCCAGACAGTCGCTCGCCTACCGCAAGCGCACGCAGCCGCTCGATACGCCGAGCGCCGGATGCATCTTCCAGAACCCCGAGCCGGGCCGGGATGCCGTGCCGGAGGGCATTCCATGGTCGGCAGGTGCCCTCGTGGATCGCGCGGGTCTGAAAGGGCACGCCATCGGCGGCGCGCGCGTCTCGCCGACCCACGGCAATTTCATCGTGAACGAAGGCGCCGCCACGGCCCGGGACATCCGTCAACTGATCGACCGGTGCCGTGCGGCGGTGCGCGATCGGTTTGGCGTCGAGCTTCTTGAAGAGATCGTGTGTCTTGGTGACTTCTGATGTCGACATTGGTGATCGAGGGCGGCCACAGGCTGTCCGGTTCCGTAACGGTCGAGGGCAACAAGAATTCGGCGCTGCCGCTTCTCGCCGCGTGCCTGCTGACGACAGAAGAATGCGTGCTGACGAACGTGCCGCGAATCAGCGACGTCGAGGTGATGGCACGCCTGCTGCTCGACCTCGGCGCGCACGTCGAGGGAATCGGCAGCACAACGCTGCGGATCCGGTGTCCCGAGCTGGTGAAGGATGAGCCCGACGGCGCGCTCGTCGGCCGCCTGCGCGGATCGGTGCTTCTTCTCGGTCCGCTGCTGGCGCGCCGGGGCCGCGCTCACCTCGCCCCGCCGGGGGGTGACTTTCCCACACGGCGCACGCTGTCGACGCACATCGAATCGCTGCAGGCGATGGGCGCGCGCGTCGCGCCTGGTCCCGGGCACGTCCTCGAAGCTCCAAACGGCCTGCGGCCGACCTCGATGTATCTCTACGAAGCCTCAGTGACTGGCACTGAGACGGCGCTGCTGGCCGCCGCCTGCGCCCCGGGCCGGTCGGAAATCCGCCATGCCGCGTGTGAACCCCACGTCGCGGAGTTGTGTGATTTCCTCGCCAAGCTCGGCGTCGGCATCACGGGCGCCGGGACGCCGACGATTTCAGTCGAAGGCGGAGGCAAGCTGCATGGCGCCCAGCACCAGCTCTGGGGCGATTACATCGAGGGCGGCAGCTGGGCGGTCGTTGCCGCCATCACGGGCGGGGAGATCGAGATCCGCGCGGCACGCGCGCGCGACATGGAAGTGGTTGCCGCCGTCTTCAAGCGGATGAGGATTCAGTGCACGACGGACGACGAGGTGTTCCGGGTGGAGCAGTCGCGGGTGCAGGCCGCCGGACGAATCACGACCGGCCTCTGGCCGGGGTTTCCGAGCGATATGGTCAGCCTGGTCACGGTCCTCGCGACGCAGGCCGAAGGCCAGACGCTCGTGCACGACTGGCTCTACGAGTTGCGGCTGTTTGCCCTCGAGCAGTTGAGCAGCATGAGCGCGGATCTGTTTCTCTGCGACCCGCACCGGATTATCGTCAGCGGTCCGGCGAAGCTGCGCGGTCGCCCGCTCGACAGCCGCGATCTGCGATCCGGCATGGCTTTGATCGCCGCGGCGCTGGCGGCTGATGGTCAGAGCAAGCTCGCGCCGCTGGAAATGGTCGAACGCGGCTACGGACGTCTTGTCGATCGATTGCAGGGGCTTGGCGCGAAGGTGGCGAAGCTGCCGTAGCCGTGCAGACGGACGATCAACGCAGAACTCGCGGAACACGCAGAGAAACCCTGGCATCGCTCCGCGAATTCCGCGGTCTCTGCGTTGCTCGTCGTTACTCTTCCCGGCAGGCGGACGATCAACGCAGAGCTTGCAGAACACGCAGGGAAGCCTGACATGTCTCTGCGAGTTCTGCGGTTTCTGCGTTGATCGTTGTTAATGTCCGGTGCCGTTACTGTCCGCCGCCCGGCCTTCGCGGCGGCGCATTCGGGTTCGGCGGCGCCTCGTCTCTCGGCGGCTCCCTGGGCGGCTCGGCGGCCGGCGGCAGCTCCATGATCGGCGCGAGCGAATCGCGGCCGACGCGGAACGGCCGGAGGTCGGCTTCGGTGAGGTCCAGCACGCGGATGATGTGAGGCGTGAGCGTCAGGATGATGTCGGTCTGCTCGGTCGTCTTCAGGTTGTGCGCGAACAGGCGGCCGACCACCGGGATGTCGCTGAGACCGGGCACGCCCTCCAGCGACGTCCGTTCACTGTCGCGAATCAGCCCCGCGAGCATGTTCGTCTCGCCCTCGCGCAGCCGGATCACCGTGGTGATCTCGCGATTGAAGAACGTGGGCAGACCGCCGAACCCGGTGCCCGAGATGCTCGTCACCGCAACCTTGATCGCAAGCGTCACGTCGTCGTCGTGATGCGTCCGCGGGGTGATGTCGATGTTCACGCCGATGTTCTGGTACTGAAACGACGTAATCGGCTGCTGCGGCGTGCCGCCGGTGGCGATGGGCGCGAACGTGGTCTGCGGCACCGGGACCTGCTCGCCGAACCGCGCAGTTGCGGGCGATCCGTCCGAGGTCCTGAGCTGGGGATTGGCCAGCGTCCGGCTGTGCGCATCTGTCTTCAACAGCCGGTAATAGAGAGTGGGCAGGTTCGCGAACAGCACGTCGGCCGACGAGAGGTTCTTGAGCTTCTCCAGCGTGATGACGTTGTTCGGGCCCTGGTCGATGCCGATCGAGCCGCTGATGCCCGCACCGGGCGCCGCGGCGCTGCCCGATGACGCGATCTGGAGGCCGTATTCCAGGAGCTTGGTCCGATCCACCTCGAGCAGTTCGACGTCGATGATCACCTCGGGACGCGCCTTGTCGATGGCCGAGATTACACGGGCAGCGGCGGCGATCCGCTCAGGCGTGTCCTTGATCGTCAGCGCGTTGGTGCCGGTCGTCGGCGAGATACGGCGCGCGTCGAGCACCATCCGCAGCAGGTCCATCGTCTCCTTGAGATCGACGTTGCTGACATAGAAGGTCCGGACGACCTCCTCCTCGTACTCGCGCCGCTTCGCCGGCGTGTCGGGGATCACGACCACGGTTCGCGGCGCCGTGACGCGGAAGAAGGTCCGCGTCGCGCCGGCAACCGCATTCAGCGCGTCCTCGAGCGACGCGTTCCGCAGGTCCACGGTAATCGGCATTTCGCGGAAGAGCGGATCGAAGATGAGGCTGATGTTCGCCAGACGGCTGATCGCGGTGAAGACGTCCCGGCTGCTCGCATCCCGGAAGATCAGCGACTCCGGCATCTTCACGTCTTGCGGGAGATCGAGACCGGGGGGCGCCAGATCGCGCGCGCGCTCGATCAGCGTCTGCAGCTCCGTCTTGCCCTCCTGATGCACAACAATCTTCGCGCGCAGCTTGTTCCGGGTCGAGCGCAGTTCCTGTTCGAGGTCGCCGTTGGTGGGGTTCAGCTCCGCCGCGGTCTCGTACTCGATGAGCGCTTCATCGAGCTTGCCGACCGCCGCCAGGCGCCGCCCGCGCGCGTAATGGTCCTGTGACGCGCGCAGCTTTGCGCGCTCGAGCGCAAGCCTGGCGTCCTGGTCGTCCGGATGCAGCCGCACGGCTTTGGAGTACTCGATGACGGCGCGGTCGTAGTCCTGCCTGCGCTCGGCATCGTGGCCCTGCCGCAAGGCGGCGGATGCGGCGCAGCCAGCGAGCGTCAGTGCCGCGGCGAGCGTGAGACCGGCAGCGGCGCGCCGGTGAAACGCGCGAACAACGAGGCGGCGTGCCGGGCCGTCGGCAGCGCGAGCGCACCGCCCGCGATCAGAAGCGGGGGCTGTTGACGACATCAACACCGCGCGGAATCTTGAACGCGAACTCCTTGTCGGCCAGTCCGATATTCTCCTTCAGATTGCTGAACGAGAAGCTGGATTTTCCGCCCTGGGCATCCACCGTGACCAGACCCCTGATCGCCAGCGTCGTGGGATCGACCACCAGAACGAGCCACTCGTAATCCGGCTGGCGATTCCTGGGAACCAGCTTCAGGGCGCGCGCACCAGTCGGCGTTGACGGGGGCAACTCGGTCAATGAAGCCGTGAAGTCGCGCGTGAGATTGCCTTTTCCAGCCAGAAACAGCGTCGGCGTGGTCGCCTGGTCCTCGGCGGGGATTGACGACACGATGACTTGTTTGTCCTGGGGAAGGTACGAATACATCTTCACGCCGTCGGACACGAAGAGCTTTGCTTCGGGCGACGTGTACTCCCAGCGCATCTTGCCCGGCTTCTTCACCAGCAGGTGACCGCGCTCCGTCAAGCGCTTTCGAAGCACGCCGCCTTCGTAACTGTGAACGAAGTCGCTGCTGAAGTCCTGGATGGTGCCGTATTTGCTCTGCAGCGCCTGCGCGAGCTCCGCCGCGCCCGGTTGGGCCTGCGAGGCGGGATGAGCCGTCGCCACGAACAGCGCCGCGATCAGCGCACCGGCCATCCCGTGAGGCCGCAGCATTACTCCACCATAACACGTCTGTTGACAACGAACCGAAGCTCGGGCGCAAAAATGCCGGCCAGGTAGGCGGTCCGGAGCGGCCGCCCCTCGTCGTCGAAGGTGACGAAACTGAGGCCCCGCTCGACGATCAACGTGTGATGGGTGCCAGCGATGACGTGACCGAAGCCCATCCGTCGAATGGTGTCGACGGAAAGCCACGCGTCCATGCGTACCTCAACTGGAACTCCGTCGACCGCGACGCGCGTCCGAAACGGTCTGTCAGAACTTGCCGCGAGCTCCGAAGCTTTGCCGGCCACACCTGCTATCGCCTGATAATCGTGCTCCGCCAACGGCACAGAGCTGCCGGGTGCGAGTGTCTGCAACGCGAGGCGGAGGTCTTCAGGATCGAGTCGAAAGCCGGCGGATGGCTTCAGCACACAAAGCGCGTATCGTGTTCCGGGCGCGACAGATCGGACGAGATCGGAAATCGCTGATGAGCTCTCGCCCATGGCTCCGAACGGACGCGAGGCGAACAACGGCCCATACGCTGCATCCAGGGCCGACTTTGCGCGCCGCGTCAGCACGACATCCCGATCGACGGCGTGATTGTCCGCGATCAACGCGGGAGCGTACAGCAGCACGTCGGACACTCGTGTGTAGGTGACGTCGGGCCGGATCGCCTTTGCGAAGTACGAAAGCCCGTTCTGCACCTGCCAATTGAGATTGGTGATCAGGATGGCGTGCTGGTCGTCGACGCCGTCCGTCAGCGCCTGCATGACGGTCTCGGGCCGATGGTCGCCGCTGCGATCGAGCGCTGGATAGTCGCGGTACGCGCGGCCTGACGCGTACACGATAAGGCCAGCGGCGGCCACGGCCCTTACGTGCGGCCCGAGGCGCGCCGCAGATGCGATGCCGCACCCGGCCAGCAGCGCGACAAAGAGATGCGATGGCAGGTAGAACACATGCTTGTCACCGACGTTGTAGCTGTATGCGAACAGCAGGTTCCCCGCGAAGCCGAGGCCAAGGAGCAGCCCCCGGCGCCAATCAGCCGCCGTCAGGTGCGCGAGTCCGGCCGCGGCGAGGGGCGCCACGACGAAGCCGAATTGCTGCCGGAAATCGAACCAGTACATCGCCGCGTGATCGCTCAGCATGCTGCGGGGCACGTTCAGGACCATCGTGTCGCGCCAGTCCGACTTCGTGACGTCGAACCAGAAGTGCTGTACCCCTTCGACGATGCCGTGCGGCGCCTCGGGCATCAGCCACAGCGCGCGGAAATTGCCCGCGTACTGGAGCATGCCGGCAAACGCGCACCCTGCCGCCAGGCCAGCGACGCGCGGCGTGAGCAGAGCGCGCCAGCCGCCCGGAGCGGAAACTGCCAGGAACACGGCGTACGCCGGCAGGAGCAGAATCATCGCCAGATGGTTTCCGAAGCCGAGGGCATAGCAGGCAAAGAACATCGTCAGCCGCCATAGCGCCGGCCGCGCGGCCCACCGCAGCAGAAGATGCACGGTCAACGAGACGAACAGCAGGTGCAGCGCGTACACCTCGGCGATGATCGCCTGACTCCAGAAGGTGTACGACACGGCGAACAGGAGCGCGGACCCGATTGCGGCCGCGGCCGAACCGGTCAGCTCGGCAGCGGCGAGCACGGTGACGGCGGAGGCAGCAGCGCCCTCGATCGCCGAGGCAAGATTGAGTGCATGCGCCGGTTCCGCGCCGGTCAACCTGACAAACGCGCTGCTGATCGCGAAGTAGAGCGGATAGCCCGCGCGCGGCGTGATGATCGGCGAACCCACGATCGTCTGAAACGATCCGGTATCGCCGAAGTCGAGGCCTGGCAGAAGCGTGAGGCGATAGAGGGCGAATGCCGCGACTCCCACCACGAGTGCGCCCACGAGATCACGGCGGGCCATCAAGGCTGAACCGATCACCGGCCGGAGCGCTTACGGCCGATCGCGGCGAGGACTTCTGCAAGCGGCCGGGTGTTCAGCACGTGACGACGCTCAACCCAGCCCCGCCGCGCCAGCATCACGCCGAGGCCCATCTGCCGGTCGAGCAGGTCCGCTCGATGGCAGTCGCTGCTGACCGCCAGCATGGCACCGGCCGCGACCGCGCGGCGCGCGAGCGGCCCGTCGAGGTCGAGGTGACCGGGCGCGCCGTCGATCTCGACGCATGTGCCGGTTGCCGCGGCGGCGGCGAAGAGGCGCTCGTAGTCGAGGTCGTACCCGGCGCGCGATGGCACCAGCCGGTTCGTCGGGTGCGTGATCATCGCGACCAGCGGATGCCGCATCGCGGCCACGTAGCGGTGCATCAGCTGATCGGCTCCCTGCCCGGCCCGCTCATGAAGCGACGCGAGCACGATGTCGAACCGCTCCAGCACATGGTCCGCGAAGTCGAGCCGGCCGTCCGGCAGGATGTCCGATTCGCAGCCGTGAAGAATGGCAATGTCGGGGTAGCGGTCGCGCAGTTGCGCGATCTCGTCCGCCTGGCGGCTGACGTCATCCACCATCAGATTGCGCGAGGACGCGGAGCTCGGCGAGTGATCGGTGATCGCGATGTACTCGTAGCCGAGGCTCCGGCACGTGAGCACCATCTCTTCGATCGTGTCACGGCCGTCGCTCCAGACCGAGTGCATGTGCAGGTCGCCGCGAATGTCGTCCCGGGCGAGGAGTGGCGGCAGCTCGCGCCGGCTGGCGGCGGCCACTTCTTCTTCGCCATTCCGGATCTCAGGCGGAATCGGCGGCAGGTCGAGCGCGGCGTAGATCTCTTCTTCGAACCGCGCAGGGTGGAGGGTGCCGTCAGGCTTGTGCAGACCCCTGGAGGTGAGGCGGCAGTCGGACGCCGCGGCATGTGCCTGCAAGGCGGCGAAGTGTCCGCGCGATCCGGTGAGGTACAGAAGCGTGGCCCCGGCGTTTTCCGGCTCGGGCAACCGGATGCCGACCTGGACGCGATCGAGAAGAAAGTAATATCGGCGTTCGCTTCGATGGAGCCAGCGCGTACTGTCGGGCAGCGCGAGCAGGTTCTCGAACCCGCGTATCGGGCTGGTCAGGGACGCGATCAGCTCGATGTCGCCGACCGTTTCCAGCCCGCGGCGAAGCGATCCCGCCGGCTCGGCCCAGGTGATGCCTCGAAGCGAGCGGAGGCGGTGGAGGAGGGGCTCGGCGACGGCCACGGCTCGCCCGAGCGGAATCCGCGGAACGGATGCACGCAGCGTCGGCAGCGCACCGGCGATCGCCTCGTCGACCGATGGGTCCAGGCCCGGTCGCTCGCACAGCTCCCGCTGCCGGAGCGCGGCGTCGATGTCGGCCATCGAGGTGGCACCGACCGCCGTGTGGAGCGCCGCCAGCTGCTCCAATGTGACCGCGCCCGATTCGTACAGCCATCGAAGATCGGCGGGAATGTCGGCGATGGCTGATTCGAGCAGTACCCAGCCGCCCGTTTCGGCGATATGGCGCAGCAGCGCCGTGCTGTCGGAATGGAGATCGTCGGTGGGCTCACTCGTATGGGCCCTGAGGTCGGCCTCCGAGACGATTCCCCGGGAGCGGAGGAATGCCGCGGCGCGCGCGCAGATCGCCTGCTCGCGACGGTCGCCGCGAATCGTCGCCACGAGGGCGAGGAGCTCGAGGGCTCGTGGGAGAGGAACGCCGGCCGTTGCTACCCTTTCAAGGCGCCCGGTTCCGGCGGCGCCTGCCGCGGCGCCTCCTTGGTCTCGGTCGGGAGGTTGGCCGCGAGCCAGTCAGCGATGCCGCCTTTGAGCGCGACCGCGCGGTAGCCCTGACGAATCAGGTCGGCCGCGACGCGCGAGCTCGCCAGCTCATTCGGGTCCGAGTCGTAGACAACGATGTCGCGGTCGCGGGGCAGGGCAGCCGCTGCACCCTCTGACGCATAGCGCACCGCACCCGGAAGCCGCACCGTGCTGTGCTCGTACGGATATTTCAGGCGTGCGTCGACCAGGACCGGTGGCGCGCCGCTCTCCAGCCGCTGTTTGAGATCTTCTTTGGAAATTCGCGGAACCGCCACGTCACGTATTGTGATCGTGCCTCGCGCGGACTGTCAAATTGGCCAATCGCGCTGATGTCGTGTGCGGCCTTGACCGGGTTCGCCTGCCACGGGCAGGCGCGAAGGCCTTCCCTGAAGTTTCTACACCTGCGTTGGCGCCGGCGGCCTCGTGTCGCGCCGCGCAGGTCTTCCCACCTTCGCGCGGAGGCCGGCAGCCTTGACTCACGGCCGCCGCGGAGCCCTCAAAGGACTGCGCTACCGACCAGATGTCGAGACTCGAATGCCCGACACCCGGTTTTACCCGGCCTGTCGCAATGGCGACCGATCCGGCCGCACCTGCCGCTTGGGGACGAACGGCAGGATGCGTGCGCTCTCGATCTGCCCCTCAACAGCCGGCGCCTTGGCGCGCTGCTCGTCCTGAGTCCGGTTCTGCGGGAACTCGAGTCGCGTCGCGACACGGGTCGGCCGCGGAGCGGATGCCGATCGTTCAGGACGCGCCGGCTCCGGTTTGACCGGTTGACGGCGCTGGCCGCTGCCATCGACGGCCCAGCCCGACGAGCGGGTTTTGCAATGCACGCAGCGCAGATACATCGCGCCAGGTTCGCACGATACGCCGTACTCATGACGGCCGGATACGCGACAATTGAACCAGTTCCACATCGTTTGACCTCAGCGAAGCCACTGAGCTATATGGCAAGAGGAATGCCGTGTTCCGTTGACGCACAGAATTCATCTCTTCCAGTCCAGAAGACTCGGTGTTCCGCCCGAAACCGCCATTTTCCTGCGGCTGGCTGCAATCAACGGCGTGTTCCGTCATGCGACATCCACAACCGCGAGTCGCACACATTTGTAACACTGCAAGCGAGAAGCAGCGGGAGCACGCGCTCTCTGAAGCGGATGTGCGGATGTGCCCCGGGAACGAGCTCAATGCGAATCCGGGAGCGGCTCGGTCCAATGTTCGCGGTTCTTCGTGTCGTTGCGCATCGCCGTGATCCGTATTGGTTTCACAGAATCGTTGCGTTGGTATGGGTTTGGATGCTGGAACCCGCGCCTTGACGCGAGTTTCTGCATAGTTATGCGCGGCCGTTGGCCACAGTCGGAGACAAAAGGATCCCACCTGGACGCCCGGAGCATTTACGTGCCCCCGTATAGGTGCGGTGCGTCGCTGTGCGGCTGAAGCTCATTTCGATCGCGTTCGGTGTGGCTGTGGTGCTCGTCGCGTTGCCACTCATCGGACGGCCCCCGGTCGTACGGCTGCCGGCGGTATTGGCGCCGGGAATAATCCTCGCGATTCTCGCTGTGATGCCCTGGCAGTGGGACGAATCACGGTGGGACGCCATCGAACACTGGCAACCTGCGTCGCGCGCCATCGCCGTCACGGCGATGGCGATCGCCGTACTGCTTTTCTGGCTCGTGTTGACCCGGTTCATGTCGGGCCTGATCAACGCTGTCGACTTCACGGTCTACTTCGATCGCCCCTGCTATCAGACGATTTATCATCGCCGGCCGCTGTTCGTCGAAACCGCTGACGTCCCGTCGTTCTCGAATCGGAGCGAGCTGGCGGTCCATGCGTTCTGGCTGATGCTTCCCGTCTGTGCACCGTACGCGATCTACCCAACCCCCTACTGGCTCCTCGTGCTCACCGTTGTCGCGGTGGTCGCCGGCGCTGTGCACGTGTTCCGGATCGGCCGCGAGCTGGAGTGGGGCGGCGCGTTGGCCAGTGCGACGGCGTTCGCGTTTGTGTTCAACGACAACATGGCACGAACGGTGAGCGGGGGATTCCACCCGGAAGTGCTCTATGCCTGGTTTGTCCCGTGGCTGTTGGATGCAGGCATTCGCGTGGCGCGCGCATCGTATCTCACGGCGGCGCTCGCCTGCGTCCTCGTCAAAGAGGACGCGTGCCTCCTGCTCTTCGCCTCTGCCGTTTGTCTCGTGTTCGTTCGCGGCAGACAGATGACACGCGGCGATCGTATCGTCTTTCTGGTCCTGCCGACCGCGATTGCGGTGCTCAACCTTGGAGTGTTCTATCGTTTCGTCGTGCCGGCGTTGACACCGGACCGGAGGGTCACGTATTCAGCGTTCTGGGCCAACTATGGCCAGACGCCAGTGGCGGCGATCACGGGAATCGTGTCGCATCCATGGCGTGTCCTGGCAGCGACGGTCACGTCAGGATTCTTCCCGGTCGTTATGCCGCCGCACTTGTATCTGCCGTTCATTGGCTGGCGCTGGCTTGTCGGTGCAACCCCGATTGTTGCGCTCTACGGGGCGTCAGCCAATCCACAGTTGCGCGCATTCGGTATTTATTACGCGGTTGTGCTCGTACCCTTTCTCGCGCTCGGAGCTTCGTCGGGCGCTGCCATATTGGCACGACGGTTCATGCGACATCTGCGGCCCCCGCTCTGGGCCGCGGGAATCGTGGCCGTGGGCGCGCTGCTGGTTGGGAGCGGCCGTGCCGGCTACAGCCTGCGGCCGTGGCGGGCGGAGGTGGCCGCTGTTCCTGACGCGGTATCGCGGCTCGCCTCCGAACCGGTCTTGCTCGTACAAAGCGGGTTGTATCCGCACGCGGGGTTCAGTCCGCGCGTTCAGCTGCTCACCCCGGAGGGCCTCCGCGACCCGCGCAACGCCGACGCCGCCATTCTGATTGCACCGGAAGTCGGAGGCTACCCGTACAGCCGCGAGGAGCTGCATCGACTCGCCCGCTTGCCTGTCATTCGCCCGCTACCGGCCGGCCTGGTCGCAGTCCGTAATCCACGCCATTAGCTTGATCCGCTCGGGCAGCGAGAGGCCGGGTCCTGATGGTCGATGGCTCGGGCGTGAGCTGCCGTGTGCGCTGGGAATGGAGCGGATCATGAGTCGATACGGTGTCGACGAACGGGACGACTTGCTGCGGCGCGTGTCCGGCTGATCTAAGCACGACCCTCTATTCCGGACTGCCGCTCTTCAACACACGTCCGGGACTGGTGAAAGAGAATCCCGCATCGCCGCTCTTGCCAATCATCACCGCCTCGATCAGAGGTTCATCAACGACGCTGGGGCCCGCCCACTCGATCAAGAAGTTCGCTCCCGGCCCACCGGCCGTGTCGGCTCGCTGTACCACGAACTCAACACTCGCTATTGGCGCCAACTCTGACGGCCGACCGAGATACTCACGAACCTGTTTCCCCGCCGAATCGTAATAACGCACGAAGTTGAGGACGATGGGATGTTGCGAGCTCACGTTGCGGATGCTGACTGTTGCGCTCAACTCGACCATCTGCTGCTTGATGTCGAGTCCGAGGTAGATACTCGAGTACACTGGCACATACACCGTGCGCCGAACAGATGGCTGCGGCGGGACGGTTGTGGCCGGTTTCAATCTCGTCGCACCACTCCCGTGTGATGTCGGGTCGGGCTGCTCGCGAGAGCAGCCGAGCGTAAGAGCGGCAGAAACAGTCAGCATCAGCAGTCCCGCAACTGATCTCATGGGTCTGACCCCCCCTACGGCCCAAAACCGCATTCAACCACAGGCGTCGTTTTCTCGAGAGTGCGTACATGAGGTCGCAGAGTTGTCGATGGATGCTCTTGAGTTCGGCGCTCATGACGCATCGCCCGCTTCGTCATCGTCATCGCTCGCCAGTGCGTCCAGATCGAGCTCGCCGAGCAGCAGCTGGCGACAGGTTTCAAAGCCGACAATGAAGCCCGCTTCCTGCATTGAGGCTTCAACGCGAACCGCTGCGTCCACCGCGCTCAGCAGATTCGCGAAATGCACGGCCTCTTGACCACGCGATTGCAGGCGCCGCTCAAGCGCCTCTTCGTAGAGCTCGGCTGTTCTGTCAAATCCGTTTGGCAGGGAAAAAATCCTAACGGTAGGCGAAGAAATCCTTCTCGAGGTGAAGAGTTCCTGAACGAAGCGGTAAAGTACGAGCGCCCCATGGTCAGACAGTTGAGGGATCTGACAGTCTTGGTTGTGCTGACGATGCTGGCGGTGGGTTGCGCCGGTCCGGTCAAATCGGACCCGACGGGCGGCCCTACAGAGGACGCTGTTTTCCTGCCTCCTCCGATGGACCTGAAGGTCATCGGCATCGTTCAGAGCCCCGGCAAACCAAAGATCGCCGTGTTTAACGATGGCATCGGCTTGTACTCCGGAACGGAAGGCCAGATCGTGCTGGGACGCTATCGAATATTGTGGATTGGCGAGGAATCCGTTGAACTGGCGCACGCCGACGGCCGCGGCAGATACACGCTTCGGCTGGTTCAATTATCGCCTTGAAGGGTGATCGCATGACTCGGCGTTCGTTCCTCGGGCAGTTCAAGGCGGCACGGCGCGATCAGGAAATTAGAGGAATTCCTCCCGATGACGATGAGCCAGAGAGGACCACCGTGGTGGGTGTGGCCGCTGTTGATAGCACTGCTGCCACTGGTGGTCGTCGCCTTCGTGCTTTGGCTGGCGGCAGCCGTTATTCTTCAACTTGTCGTCTGGACCGCATGGTGTTCGCGGGGGCGATACGCCCTCGTGGTGTACTCAAACAGCCCCATCTGGCAGGAGTATTTCGAAGAGCATGTACTTCCGTCGGTGGGCGACCGCGGGGTCGTTCTCAACTGGTCGGACCGAAGGCAGTGGTCGTATTCGCTTCCGGTAGCCCTGTTCAGATTTTTTGCAGGGACACGCGAGTTCAACCCTTTGGCAATCGTATTTCAGCCACTTGCGTGGCCTCGCCGATTCCGTTTTTACGGCGCGTTTAAGGCGTTCAAGCATGGTCGTCCCCAGGAGGTCGAGGAAATGCGGAGTCAACTTCTCGAAATCTTGGACCGGCTCGCGCCACCCACCAACGCCGCATGACATGCCACAGAGCCCTGCCGTCATGCTGCGGGACGAAGCTCTTGTACCTGCCTGAGCCGCTGAAGCCAATGGTCGCATTCGCGAGGGAAGTCGATCTGACAGCGAACCAGTTCAGATTGCCCACAGACCCGGTCGCTCCGTTCGTATCCATGACGACGCGGATTATGTGCGTGCCGGAAGCGAGCGAGACACCTGGCGTCGTGACGGTGCGCCATATCTGCCAACCGCCGGTGTTGGGCACGGTGATCGTTCCGGTCTTGTCGACGCCATCGACCTCGATGTGGAACGTCCCTCCAGCCCCATTCGATGCCAGGCGGACATCGATCGTGTAAGTGTCGGAGGCAGCGATTGCTACCGTGTACTTGAGCCATTCTGTGGCCTTGACCCAGCCCAGGTTGTAGCCGCCTCCGGTGTCGGTCGTCACCTGAATGTCAACATTGTCGCGACGGTACGCGTTGCCGGTGTTGCCGCCCGTCGTATCGAAGTAAGCGACCCCACTGCCGCCGGTGTCGTAATTCTCGAACTGGATCGCCCCTGGCACCGCGGCTGGCGTGCCCGTGTACTGCGTCGGCTCGGGCGTCATCATCAATTGCGGTCCGTTCGCGCCGGCCTCGCGCGAACTGAACGCCGCATACGCTGTCGTTGCGTTCGGATTGCTCAGCCCCACGGCGACGAACCGATGGCCGGCCTGTTTTTCAGCCTGGACGAAACTGGTGATGTCGAGATCCAGCGTCTCCACCGTCGTGCCCGAAACGGCAACAGTGCCAAGGAGCGAACCGAGCGCCGGCCTGGCATTCCACGTCAGCGTCGTCTCAGCCCAGGACGTGTCAGTGACGCCATAGATGTTGACCTTCACGTTGGCATTCGCTGTGCCCGAGAGGCGCCCTGTCAACCTGAGCACCGCCCGTGACGCCGATGCCACACTACCAAGGTCGAACTTGATGTAGGTGACGCGCGTGTACTCGTCGGGGCTGCTTAGCTTCGACAGAAGCTCTGGCTCCGCGCCGAAATTTGTGCCGGCGTACACACCGCCCCGGACGTACGCGTCGCCTGCGGCGACTAGCCCGTTCCCCGGCGGCATGACCGGCAGCAATCCATACACCCGCACGGCGTTGTCGTGGTTCGGCAAATACACCTTGCCGTTCGCCACGACAGGTGGTACGAATTTCATCAGGTTCCCAAGCCGATCGCGAAAAGAGACCCGATCACTATTCCAGATCTCAGCCAGCGTCTCGGCGTTGAAAGCGCGCAGCGTCCCGGCGCCGATGATGTGCTTTACGTCCTGGCTCGTGGGCATCGACGCCCAGATGATCCCGCTGTTACTTGCCGACCCGTTCGCCGAAACGGTCAACGAGCCACCCGGGTGCCCGGGCGACCTGACCGTTCCCTGCGCGTAGGGTGGCGTCACCAGTGTCCCGTTCACAAGACGATAGGCCAGCAACACGTCCGATTCCGACCAGTTGTAAACGAGCGGTCCCACCGTCGCGGAGTTCCAGTACACAGGCCCGCCCATCACGTGTCCGCCATTCACGGCAATCTTCTGGGGGATCTGCGTATCGTTCGTGACCTTCCTCCCAAGGTTGTTCGCATCGAGGACGTACAGCACCCCTTCTTTGCCGCCGCCGAGGAGGAGGTTTGTCCCGGGAAGCAGCATGAACCCAGATCCGCTCAGGTCGTCGTCGTTGTTCTTCAGATCGATTTGGGATTGAAGGTGATAACCCGCTCGCTTCCGACGAGCGTGGAGTCCGCCGAATTGCCGGGCAACGACACACACCGGCCCCTCGCCGCGATCCATCGCGACGACGGTTCTGGAAAAGCAAGCACGCGGGCCACGGATTCGCCCGGAGCGTCTCGACGATGTGGGTATCGGTGCCTGTCGCTGCTTCCAAAGGGGTCACGAGTGCCAATGTCTGCAGCAGCGTTCGATCCTCAAGTGAATGAGTGCAGAAACGCGAACCGTGTGGTGCGACCGGCGTCAACCCGTTTCGGCCGTTGCGCATTGCTCAGAGCAACCCGCGAACGCCGCGTTCTCTGGCGTTCGGCCTGCCGGTGTCGCCCATGCCGCGGGGATCTGAGGACGACGGCGGTCGTGATGAGATTACCTATTCACAGCCGCTCTTGCCTGCCTGGGGCCGTCACGAACGGCTCGCGCCCGTGCGGACGCGAAGGGGCGACGCGTAGACCTTGATGTTGCGCTCGCGTCCGCAATTACTCTGCTGTTTCGGCGGGACTGGCCGGCCTTTGTGGCCTTCGACCTGCTGGCCGTCGAAGGCGAGGATGTGCGCAACCGGCCGCTGCTCGAGCGGAAGCGCCGGCTGAAGGCCATCATGCCGCGGATTGAGTCGCGGCTGTTCTACATGGACCACGTACGCGCGCGGGGCAAGACGCTCTTCGATGCCGCGTGCGCGCGCGACCTTGAGGGGATTGTCGGGAAGTGGGCCCGCGGCCGCCATGAAGCGGATGGCGTCAGTACGTCTTGGGTGAAGATCAAGAATCCCGCGTACTCCAGACCGGCCGCGCGAACTGTTCGAAGCGCGTCAGGACCGCCCACAGCGCTCGCGGTCAGACAGGCGGGCGGCACTCCTGCGAGTGGCGGTCAGCGGGTCGTTCAGTGCGCGACAGGGGCACCAATCTCCACGTACGACCAGGAACCTGAAAACCAGTGTTTGCGGGACAGAATCGACTAGTCCGTGAGCCTGAGAACCGGGGAAGGCCCAAAAGAAAGACCCGCCGCGACGAGTGTCGCGGCGAGGTGTATCGAATCCGAACTGTGCTCAGCGCAGTCGCGCGATGGCGCTGCCGAGGGATGTCGGCCGCGGCGTGCTGCCCACCCAGAGATTCCTGAGCGTCATGCCGGCGTACGTGCCGTCATACTGCACGAAGGCCCCGTTGTTGGTCCCGAGGAACGCGAACATCTTCGCCGGGTTCCAGTTGCCCGTGGCAGACTGCACCCCGAAGTCGTACACCACGGAGCCTGCCGTGCCACCCTCTTTCACGACCAGCCTGAACGAGTTCGAGGTCCAGAGCCCCTGCCACAGGTACACGTTCGACGGGTCGAGGGAGTAGACCGAATTGAAGCGCTGCGTCGTGGACGGCTCGAGCGATCGGCTGTTGTCGCCAAAGATGGCCTTCCATGCGATGCAATTGTTCGGATTGCCGCCGGCGCCCCGGTACTGCACGTTCATCGAGTACCTGCTCGAGGACGCGATCGCTCCGAGCTGATCGAGGATGGAGAAGATCCTCGGCTTGCCCAGCGGGCCGTTCGGATGAAGCCCGGTGACCTCCACGGAAATCTCGCCGCTGGGGAGGACCTGCGGCAGCTCGTACACAACGTAGGCGAGTTCGTCGTTCATCCGGATGCCTTCCCCGGGGACCCACGTGATGTTGCCGGAGCCGCCAATGCTGCCGACCGTCTCACCGTTGACGAGCGGATCGTAGAGGGCGCCTGGTCGGTTGAAGCCTACGAGCTTCGTCTTGAACGAGCGCGTGTCGGACCAGTCCGACTTCGAGCTCCCCTGCACCACCCGCGCGTGCCAATAGTATGTGGCCGTCGGCTGCAGGTCCTGACCGACGGTGAACTTGGTCTTCCCACTCGGGTCCTCGGAGACTTCCGGGCTCGAGACGGCGTTCGCGCTGGCCGTAAACCCCGAGTTGTCGGAGATCTGGAACTCGTACATCTTGGTGCCGCTCTGATTCGACGTGCTGTTGACGACCGTCAGCGTGGGCCGGACGTTGTCGAGCTGTGCGCCGTCAGCCGGAGAATCGGTGGCCGGCTTCGTGAGCGTCGCGGGAATGGGCGTCGCCGGGGCCGTGGGCGACTTACTGTCGCTGCAGGCTGAACTGACACACGCCAGCACCAGGGATAGCGTCATTCGAAGGGATTTCACGTATCCATTTCTCCTTTGGTCTTGCGCGCGCAGACGGCGCGCGGGACGTTCGAGGTTTGGCGAACAGCTGGTTCACGCACCGACTCCGGAGGGAGGGACCTCAACCCCGTATCGGCGACCATGCCGCGTTTCGCGAGCGGCGAGAAGACCGAAATCAACGTGGTTGCAATTCGGATACAGCGAAATTGAAAAAGCTTGACAGATGCAACTCACGCCAAATCGAGCAGTCTTGGCACGTGGCATGTCGGACTGCGCCGCGATCGAGTCGCCCGCTGCCTGGTCGCACGACATGCTTCCACAGTCTCGGTACACGCCTCGCAAACGTCTCCCTTCGCGACACCGGTTGTCGCACAGAGCCTGCAATGGTTGCCCAGGCCATCCCCAGCACAAACCGAGCTTGTCAAGAGCCACCGTTAGCCGACGCGGGCGCGGCCCCATTCGGCGATCGAGCGGGCGGTCTGCGTAATGGTCGTGTGGGCGCGGTCCGCACTGGATAAACAGCTCCCACACGTCGCGGATTGTCCGGTCCACGCATCCAGCACGACAACCGCTCTTAATTCCTCGGGGAGGGGTGCCGTGCTCGAAGATGTCGGCCGCAAACCTTCGCAAGCTCCGTCGTGACCGCGATATTTTCGAACCCTCAGGCCCCGATGGGCTGTATGGGTTCAAGTGCCAACTTGCGCATTACCGGCGGGGCGGGGCGGCAGAGTCCATCTGATGCGGGATGGCTTCCGCGGCGACCGATTAGCGCTCCATTGAAGCCGGTTCCGCGATTCGATCCCGGTGTCTTGCTGCCGAGAAGATTGGGGAAAATGTGGTGGACGGCAGGAGGCTCGAACTCCCGACCTCCGCGTTGCGAACGCGGCGCTCTCCCAACTGAGCTAGCCGCCCATCCGGCGTGCACCCGAAACGGAAATTGTACCACGAAAGCCTCCTGCTACACTCGCTCCGATGTCCTCAGTGAAACGGCTCGGCGTACTCACAGGCGGCGGCGACGCGCCCGGGCTCAATGCGGTCATCCGCGCGGTCGTCAAGTGCGCCTCCAACAGCGGCATCGACGTGATCGGCCTCAAGGACGGCTTCGACGGCCTGATCGAGCCGGACCGTTCCCGCGTCCTGACTCCGCGGGACGTCACCGGGATCCTCAGACTGGGCGGCACCATCCTGGGCACCTCGAACCGCGGCAACCCCTTCGCGCATGCCGTACTGACTTCTGAAGGGGTTCGCGACTACTCCGATCGTGTCGTCGACATGTTCCACAAGATGGGCCTCGACGCGCTGATCGTGATCGGCGGCGACGGCACCCTGGCGATTGCACACAAGTTCTGTGTCAGGGGCATTCCCGTCGTCGGCGTGCCGAAAACGATCGACAACGACATCTTCGGCACCACCAATTGCTTCGGCTTCGACACGGCCGTCGATTTCGCCACCGAGGCGATCGATCGCCTCCACACGACGGCGGAGGCGCATCATCGGACGATGGTCGTCGAGGTCATGGGACGTTACGCCGGATGGATTGCGCTGTACGCTGGTGTCGCCGGCGGGGCCGACGCCATCCTGATTCCCGAGATCCCGTTCGACATCGACATCGTGGCTGAACGCCTGCGTGAGCGCGACCGGTGGGGCGCTCGTTTCAGCATCGTCGTCGTGGCCGAAGGCGCATTTCCTAAGGGCGGGAAGACCTCAGTCGCCGCGGCCGCTCACGAAGGGACCGCCGAACGGCTCGGCGGCATCGGTGCCCGGGTCACCGAAGCCATCGGAACGGCAACGGGCAAGGAGAGTCGCTGTGTGGTCCTCGGACATCTGCAGCGCGGCGGCGCGCCGACCAGCTTCGACCGCATGCTCGCGACGCGGTTTGGCGGAAAAGCGGTGGAGCTGGCGAGACGCGGACAGTTCGGCACGATGGTCGCCTACGTGCCTCCCGATATCGTGCCGCTCCGGCTTGACCAAGTCGTGGGGAAGACGAAGACCGTCCCGCTCGATCACGACCTCATTCTCGTGGGCAGGACGCTGGGTATCACATTCGGGGACTGAGGACCGGTGCTGAAAACGCACGCGCGTACGCTATACGGCGCAGCGAGAACGGAAATTCTCGTCACGCGCCGTACAGCGGTTCACTCAGCGGAGCACAGGGTTACGCAGTCCGCCTGACGAAGAGCAGCCGATACAAGAACAGCAGGACGACCGCCCCGATGACGGACATGAGAAAACCTGCGCCGTCGTTGGGACCGTACCAGCCCACTGATCGTCCCAGAAAGCCGCCCATCAGAGCACCGGCGATCCCGAGCGCCATGGTCACGATAAAACCCCCGGGGTCCCGTCCCGGCATCAGGAGCTTGGCGACGGCGCCGACGATCAAACCGAACAGAATCCAGCCCAACACGCCAAACATAGCCATCCTCCTTCGGCTGGAGGTGCAAACCGGTGGACGTCAACAGGCACGAACTGGATCGGCGGCGTCGCCCGGATCGCCAGGACCGCGAAGCCCTGCTTCCACCTCCGCTAAAGCTACGGCGGACGCGCTGGTGCGCGCCTAAGCTCCGACGCCCGCGCCGATGAGGTCCAGGTACTTCAGCGCGCCGCCGGTATTGAAGAGAACAACGGAATCGGTGGGCTTGATAGACCCGTTGGCGACCAGCTGCCTTGTGGCGGCGAGCGCAGCACCGCCCTCGGGCGCCGCGCTGATCCCTTCGCTCCGCCCGATCTCCAGCATCGCCGCAATCATGGCCTCGTCCGAAACTGACACCGCCGTGCCGCCGCTTTCGCGGATCGCGCGCAGCATCAGGAAATCGCCGATCGCGCGCGGAACCCGCAGCCCGTCTGCAATCGTGCTGGCGCCGTCCCAGGGCCGGGCGCGCTCGGTCCCTTCGTTGAACGCTCGAACGATGGGGGCACAGTTCTCAGCCTGCGCCGACACCATCTTCGGGCGATTGTGCGCCTTCACCCATCCGAGCCGTTCGAGCTCGTCAAATGCTTTCCACATCCCGACGAGTCCGGTACCACCTCCTGTCGGATAGACGATCCAATCCGGCCACCGCCAGTCCATCTGCTCGGCCAGCTCATACGCCATCGTCTTCTTGCCTTCGATGCGGTACGGCTCCTTCAAGGTCGAGACGTCATACCAGCCGAGGGCAGCCCCTCTTTCGGCCGCCATCCGCCCGGCATCCGTGATCAGGCCGTCGACCAGTGTCACGGATGCGCCGTAGAGCCGGCATTCGTCAATGAACGGCTGCTTGGCGTCTCTCGGAATGAAGACCTGACAGCTCAGTCCGGCGGCGGCCGCATACGCAGCCGCCGCATTGCCGGCGTTGCCGGCCGTGGGCAGCGCGACGGTCGTCGCGCCGAGGTACTTGGCGCGCGTGATGGCTGCGGATTGGCCGCGGGCCTTGAACGAATTGGTCGGGTTGAGCGATTCGTCCTTGATGTAGAGTCGCGTCAGCCCAAGCGACTTGCCGAGCGAATGCGCGTGGACGAGCGGCGTGAAGCCTTCGCCGAGCGTGACCGGCTCTTCCCCTGGGAACAGCGGAAGCATCTCGCGATACCTCCACATGTTCGGCGGACGGCCCTCGAGACTCTCAGGACGCCATGCACGCGCTCGTTCGAGATCGTAGCGCGCGAGGAGAGGGGCTCCGCACGAGCAGAGAAAGCGGCGGTCACGCGGATCGAGCGGCGGCGCTCCGCAGGGCACGGAGCATTCGAGATGCGAAAACCAGGTGCCTGAGACGTGACCCTTATCACTTGCCAAGCAGTTCCGTATCCTTCTTCTTCTGCAGCTCGTCCATCTGTTTGATGTGGACGTCGGTCAGCCGCTGGACCTCGTCCAATCCCTTCCGCTCATCATCTTCGGAAATTTTGTGATCCTTCAGCAGCTTCTTGAGACGTTCGTTCGCCTCGCGCCGGACCCCGCGAACACTGTTGCGTCCTTCTTCGGTCAGCTTGTGAACATGTCGGGAAAGCTCTTTTCGCCGCTCCTCGGTGAGGGCGGGAATGGGGATGCGAACGACTTTGCCATCGTTCGCCGGATTCAAGCCGAGGTCGGACGCGCGGATCGCCTTTTCGATCGCGCCGAGCTGTGAGGGGTCGAATGGCTGCGCGACGATCATGGCGGGCTCCGGCACCGACAGGCTTGCGAGCTGGTTCAGCGGCATCCTCGCGCCGTACGCTTCAACATGGACCGGGTCGAGAATCGTGACCGAGGCCCGGCCCGTGCGCACGCCGGCGAGCTCGTGGCGAACGTGCTCGAGCGCCACCTGCATCCGCTTGTTCACTTCCGCAAACAGTCCCTTCAGATCGTTGACATCCATCGACAGTTCCTCAAATCGTGAAATCGGCAAGGCCGCAACCGATCCCGAACACCTCGAGTGCCCGAGCGTCGTTCATGCCGTCACCAGAGACCCGACCGCTTCTCCCGCGATGGCGCGCCTGATGTTGCCGGGTGTGCGGAGATTGAAGACGACGATTGGCAGGCGGTTGTCCATGCAGAGCGAGATGGCGGTCGCATCCATCACCTTCAGGCCCTGTTCGAGCACCTTGAGATACGAAATGCGGTCGAAGCGCGTGGCGCCGGGCTTGACCAGCGGGTCGGCGTCGTAGATGCCGTCCACCTTCGTGCCCTTCAGAATGACGTCCGCCTTGATCTCCATCGCCCGCAGCGCGGCGGCAGTATCAGTGCTGAAGTACGGATTGCCCGTGCCTGCGCCGAACACGACGACGCGGCCCTTCTCGAGGTGGCGGATGGCCCGCCGCCTGATGAACGGTTCGGCAACGGCACGCATTTCGATCGCCGTGACGACGCGCGTCAGCACACCCTGCTGCTCGAGCGCATCCTGCAGCGCCAGGGCATTGATGACGGTGGCGAGCATCCCCATGTAGTCGGCGGTCGCCCGGTCCATGCCGCGCGCGCTCGCGGCGACGCCGCGGAAAATATTCCCTCCGCCGATCACGATCGCTGTCTGTACGCCCAGGCCCTGGATTTCGGCCACATCGCGGGCGATTTGCGTCGCGACGGCCGGATCAATGCCGTAGGTCTGCTCGCCCATCAGGGCTTCGCCGGAAAGCTTCAGCAGTACGCGGTTGTAGGCAGGAGTGGGCGGGTCGGGCACAAGGGACGATTATAGATAGGGCTTAGCGGTTCGGCAAAACGACGAGACGCGCGTCCCCGCAACGGAGTGCACTGGACGTGCGCGCGCCCATCGCGTCCCGCCTGTCGTCAGGCTCCGGGCGTCCTGAGTTCACTGAAAGACGAGAGCGGCGGCGACAGGGGGCCGGCGGCCGCCCCCACTGTAGCCGTGCTTGCACGGGTTGAATGTGTACGAACCTTATGTTGCAGATTCGCCAACCTTCAGGCGCGCGAAACGCGTGACGGTAACCGGCGCCCCGAGCTCTTGTGCGGCCGAGGCGAGGACCTGTTTGACCGTGATCTTCGAATCGTGAATAACGGACGGCTGCTCGAGGAGCACTGTCTGCGAATAGAAGCTTCCGAGCTTGCCGTCGACAATCTTCTCGACGATGTGTGGCGGCTTGCCCGGAGGCACCTGGGCGCGGTAGATTGCTCTTTCCTTTTCCAACGCCTCCGGCGGCACCTGCTCGCGCGAGAGGTACTGGGGTGTCGGGCTCGCCGCGGCGATGTGCATGGCCACTTCCTTCACCAGGCTCGTGAACTCCTGACGATCCCGGATGGCCGGCGTCACGCCGCCGAATTCCACCTGGACGCCGATTTTGCCGCCCACGGCGTGGATGTACTGGCTGATGTAGCCATTCCCCGCGTAGCGCACGAACCGAGGCACGGCGATGTTCTCTCCGAGCTTCGCAATCGCCGCGGCCACCCGTTTCCTGATCGGTCCGTCCGAGTTCTGCAGCCACGCCTCGTCGGCGGCGTCGCCGGCCTTCTCGATCTCGGCGAGCACGTCCTGAATGAGCTGCTGGAAGTCCGGCGTGCGCGCGACGAAGTCCGACTCGCAGTTGACCTCGACGAGGATGCCGGTCGATCGGTCGCTGGAGAGCCGGCTGCCGATCAGCCCTTCGCTCGTCGCGCGCCCGGCTTTCTTCGCGGCGCTGGCGAGCCCGCGCTTGCGCAGGATCGTGTTCGCTTCCTCGAAGTTGCCGTTGGCCTCGGTGAGCGCCGACTTGCACTCCATCATCCCGGCACCGGTCTGGTCGCGCAGCCTCTTGACCATGTCTGCCGTAATCGCCAGCGTTGCCATCACTACTCCTTGAGTGATGAAGTCTTGAGTGATGAGTTCTGAGTCTTGAGTGATGGCTTAAAGAGGGCGCCGCGGCAGGATACGCGTCATCCGCCGCACGACTCAACCTCAAGGCTCACAACTCAAGACTCACAACTCCACACTCACGACTCAACACTCACAACTTCGGTACGAAAAAAACGCCGGCTTCACCGAGCCGGCGCTGCTGCCGCCTGTCGTTGCCGCGGGGCGGCTCGGGGACCGCCGCTAGGCCGACGCCGGCTGCGCTTCGCGGGCGCGACGCTGCGCGCGCGCGGCGCGCCGCGGATCCGTTTCCGATGCGGCCGCTTCCTCGGCGGCTTCACGCGCCGCCTCCGCGTCGATCGACTGCTTCATGTCGCGGCCCTGGATGACCGTATCGGCGATGCGCGAGGCGAACAGCCGGATGGCGCGCAGCGCGTCGTCGTTCCCGGGAATCACGAAATCCACTTCGTCGGGATCGCAATTGGTGTCGACGATCCCGATCACCGGGATTTTCAGCTTGCGCGCTTCGTCAACCGCGATCTTCTCTTTCTTGGTGTCGACCACGAAGACCGCGTCGGGCAGGCGGCCCATGCCGCGGATGCCTTCGAGGTTCTTCTGCAGCTTCCGGCGCTCTTTCTCGTTCCGCGCGATTTCCTTCTTCGAGAGCGTGTCGAACCGGCCGTCGGTGGCCATGGCTTCCAGATCGCGCAGCCGGCCGAGGCTGCGTTGAATGGTGGCGAAGTTGGTGAGCAGTCCGCCCAGCCAGCGCTCGTTCACGTAGAACATGTTGCAGCGCTGGGCTTCTTCGGCGATGACGTCCTGCGCCTGGCGCTTGGTTCCGACAAAGAGAATCGTCCGGCCTTCGGCGGCGAGGTTCGTCACGAATTCCTCGGCCTCGCGAAACAGCTTCACCGTCTTCCCCAGGTCGATGATGTAGATGCCGTTCCGTTCGCCGAAGATGAATTCCTTCATCTTCGGGTTCCAGCGCTTGGTCTGGTGGCCGAAGTGAACGCCGGCCTCCAGCAGATCCTTCATCGCGATCGCGGCCAAACAACCTCCTTCGAAGCCGCCCTGTACGCGCCGCCGGGCCACCACGCGGGCCGGAGGCGCCAGGTGGCGGCTCGCTAGCGTTTACTGAACTGGAAGCGTTTGCGCGCTCCCGCCATTCCGTACTTCTTGCGCTCTTTCGCGCGCGCATCCCG
The DNA here is from genome assembly GCA_046726355.1 of Acidobacteriota bacterium. GTDB lineage: Bacteria > Acidobacteriota > Vicinamibacteria > Vicinamibacterales > CAVVIG01 > QHWF01. The sequence goes on from JBKPAI010000031.1 coordinate 64,615, forward strand.
CGTCAGGAGCCCTTCGCCCTTGAGCGGTTTGCGCAGGTCGGCGCTGTACCCGACGAGCGCCCGTGCGATGCCGAGCCGCACGGCGCCGGCTTGTCCCGAGACGCCGCCCCCATCGACCGTTGCCAGAATATCGAACTTGTCTGCGGTTTCCGTCAGGATCAACGGCTGCCGGATCTGCATGCGAAGCGCCTCGGTCGTGAAGAACGCTTCGAACGTGCGGTGATTGACCTTGATGGTGCCGGTGCCGGGCCGGAGAAAGACGCGCGCGGTTGCGGTCTTGCGCCGTCCGGTGCCGTAATACTGAACTGCTGCCACGTTACGCGACCTCTCGCTTTGTCGGTTTCTGCGCCGCGTGCGGATGATCCGGACCGGCGTACACCTTCAGCTTGCGGTACATCGCTTCGCCGAGTTTCGTTTTCGGCAGCATGCCGCGCACCGCATCCTCGACGAGCCGCTCGGGTTTGCGCTGCCGGACCAGCCGGGCACGCTCTTCCCGCAGGCCGCCTTCATACCCGCTGTGCTGCCGGTAAACCTTCTGATCCTCTTTGCGGCCGGTCAGCTTGACCTTGGCCGCGTTGACGACAACGACGTGGTCGCCGGTGTCGAGGAACGGGGTATACCGTACCTTGTGTTTGCCCTGCAGAAGCCGCGCCGTCAGCGTGGCCACGCGGCCGAGCACCTGGCCGCCGGCATCGATGATGTGCCAGCGGCTGTCGGCCGCAGCGGCCGGGGCGCCTGGTATGAAGGTGGACGACATGTTCTCCCTATCTCCACTCCGCCGCACTCATCACCGGCAGTGAGGGCTGCGTCGAGTGCGCCCCCAAGTGCCGCGCACACCGGCTCTGACGGGCGACGCCGTGTTCCATGCAGGCGTCGCACCCGCGCCCGACTCCGGTGTTTCCGGCTGCCGCCGCCGATATTGCCCCTACCAAACGGGCCCTGGCGAAACCGGACCCCTTCGAAACCGGGCCCTTATGAAACCGTTGTAGTAGGAATGAGTCGCCCGGACGCAGTTCAGTCGGGCAGGGCCGGGCAACGGTAAACCCAAATCATACGAGTGTTTCTAGCCGAGTGTCAAGGTGGCGCGCCCCTGATGGCCGGCCCGTGCCGAACCGATAACTGACCGCAGACGCCCTCCGAACCGGTTTCGTGATCCGCTGACCGAATCGTAACGACGCGGGATGAGCCTGAGGCGTTTCCCTGCGATCCACAACGGCTGCACTTGGTATCGGCTTTGCGGGCGCTCCCGCTCGTAGGAAACAGCAGTGCTTGGATTCACTAAGTCAAAGCCCGTCGTCGGCCTCGATATCGGCTCGAGCTCAGTAAAGGCGGTCGAGCTCAAGCCCTCCGGCAAAGGTTACAAGGTGGCCGCGTTCGCGGTCGAGCCGTTGCCGCCGGACAGCATCGTCGACGGCGCGATCATCGACGGAACGGCCGTCGCCGATGCCATCCGGCGCCTGTTCGCGACCAACGCGTTCAAGGCGAAGGAGGTCGCGGCTTCCCTCTCCGGAAATGCCGTCATCGTCAAGAAGATCAATCTGCCGGTGATGAGCGAGGCCGAACTGGGCGAGTCGATTTTCTGGGAGGCCGAGCAGTACATCCCCTTCGACGTCCAGGACGTGAACCTCGATTATCAGATCGTCGATCCCGGTACGGGCGAGAGCTCGAAGGGCACGATGGACGTGCTGCTCGTTGCGGCGAAGAAGGAGAAGATCGCCGACTACACCGGCGTGATCGCGCAGGCGGGCCGCACGCCGGTCGTCGTGGACGTGGATGCGTTCGCGCTGCAGAACGCCTACGAAGCGAACTACGGCATCGAGCCGGGCGCGGTCGTGGTGCTGCTCAACGCCGGGGCGAGTGCGATCAACATCAACATCGTGAGCGGCGATCAGTCGCTCTTCACACGCGACATCTCGATCGGCGGCAACGCCTACACCGAGGCGGTGCAGAAAGAGCTCAACCTGCCGTTCGACAGCGCCGAACAGCTCAAGAAAGGCGTGCCGGTCGACGGCGTCGCCCTTCACGATGTGCAGCCGGTGCTGCACGCGATGACCGAGAACGTGCTCCTCGAAGTGCAGAAGACCTTCGACTTCTTCAAGGCCACCGCCGTGTCCGATCGCATCGATCGCATCGTGCTGAGTGGCGGGTCGTCCCGCGTGGACGGCTTCGCGCAGGCGCTGCAGGAGCGGTTCGGCACCACCGTGGCGCCGTTCGACCCGTTCCGCTCGATTGCCTTCGACCCGGCGAAGTTCGGCGTGGCCGACCCCGAGAACGTGCTGCCGACGGCGGCGGTCGCAGTGGGCCTCGCGCTCAGAAAGAACGGCGACCGATGATCCGCATCAACCTGCTCGCCGTCGAACGCACACCGTCGAAGAAAAGGGTGGCGCTCACGCTGCAGACCGGTCACAAGCTGACCATCTGCTGCAGTCTCATTCTCGTCCTGGCCGGCGCGTTCGTCGGCTGGCGGTACTGGGCCATGTCGCGCGACTCCGCGCGGCTCGACGCCGACATTGCCGCGGCCCAGCAGGAGACCAGGCGCCTGCATTCGATCATTCAGCAGGTCCAGCAGTTCGAGCAGCGCAAGGCGCAGCTCCAGCAGCGCGTCGTCCTGATCGAGCAGTTGCGGAAGGGTCAGACCGGGCCGGTGCACATGCTGGATCAGATCAGCCGCTCGCTGCCGCCGATGATCTGGCTCACGGAATTGAAGCAGACGGGCGATACCACCGTCAGCCTCGAAGGCCGCTCCTCGACGTTGACGGCGCTGTCGGAGTTCGTCGGCAACCTGGAAGCGTCCGGCTATTTCAAGCGCTCCGTGGAAATCGTCAGCACGGTCACCGAACCGCTGCCGCAGCCGCCCGGCGAGCTGGTGCACTTCATCATCAAGGCTGAATTCCAGGTCCCGGCGCAGCCGGTTCCGCCGGCGAAAGCGGCTCCGGTTCCGGCCAACAATCACTAAGCATCAACGATGGATATCAGTCTCGCAAAACTTCCCTGGTGGGGGCAGATCGCCGCCTTCGCGCTCCTGGCGGTCGCCGGCTGCGGCGCGTTCTGGTGGTACATCGAGAGCCCGGCCCGCGCGGAAATGGGAGCGCGCCGGAGCCAGCTGTCGGCGCTCAAAGCAGACATCACGAAAGGGGAGGCGACGGCGCGGAAGCTTCCCGAGTTCCGCAGCCAGGTGGGCGAGCTGGAAGGCCGGCTGGTGAACCTGAAGGCCGTCCTGCCCGAGGAAAAGGACGCGGCCGACCTGCTGAACCGGATGCAGACCGTGGCGGCGCAGTCGAACCTCACCATCAAGAGCTTCAAGCCGGGGACGGCTGTCACCAAACAGCTGCACGCGGAGTGGCCGATCACGCTCGAGCTCGATGGCACGTATCACAACCTCGCGCTGTTCTTCGACCGCATCGGCAAGTTCACGCGCATCGTCAACGTGAGCGGCCTGAATGTGAAGAGCAAGTCGAAACCCACACCGACATCGACCATCACCGCCTCGTGTGTGGCGACGACGTTCGTGCTCCTCGAGAAACCGGCGCCGGCAAAGCCTGGCGCCAAAGCCGCGACGGCAGCCACCAAAGGGGCGTGATGATGCGATTGTTCATGTTCGCCACAGCCGCCCTGATGTTTGCGGCCGCGCTCGAGGCGCAGACGCCCGCGCCGCGCGCGGCAGAGGCCCCCGCCAATCCGACGCAGCCGGCGGCTGCGCCGGCGCCGGAGCCATACACGTATCAGTCGGAAGGGCGACGCGATCCGTTCGTGAGCCTCACCGGCACCGGAACGGATCCGGAGCCGGGGCTGACCAGAGGTGAGGGTGCGGCAGGGATGACGGTCGCCGAGATCGCCGTGCGCGGCATCATGGAGAGCCGCGGCACGCTCGTGGCGATGGTCTCGGGGCCCGATCACAAAACCTACATCGTGCACCCGGGTGACAGACTCGCCGACGGCACGATCAAGAGCATCACTCCACAGGGCATGATTTTCATCCAGAACGTCAACGATCCACTGTCGCTCGTCAAGCAGCGTGAGGTCTCCAAGCTGCTGCACGCCGGTGCTGAGGGAAAGCAATGACTGTGACCAGGGGCATTGCGCTCATTGCCGCCATTGCCGGCGCTGGTGCGCTGGTGCAGGCGTCGGCGCCGGCCGACGCGGCGGTACCGGTGAATCAGGCCCGGCTGACGGCGATCAGCTCACGTGTGCATTCGAAGGGTGCGTCGCTGGTAATCGCGGCGACCGAGCCGGTCGCGTATGTCGCGTCGCGGCCCGATCCGCTGACGCTGCTCGTGGATCTGCGCAACGTCGACGGCGATCGCGTCGCGAACAGCGTGACCCGGGCGGTCAACAGCCCGATTGCCGGCGTGACTGTCGAAGCGGCCGACTGGCTGGGGACGCCAGGATCGCGGGTGCGCATCGACCTGGCCGACCCTGTTGGCCATCATGTGCGCAGCGATCGCAATACCATCGTCGTCGATTTCGATCAAGCGGCGCCCCGGGCCGCCGCCGGTACATCCGGCAGGACCGAAATCGCCAGAGTGGATCCGATCGCCGCACTCGGCCTGACGGGCGCGTCCGACGCCGTGATCCCGTCGGCTGCCGTCAAGGCCCCTGCGGCTGCGGCGTTGAAGGCCGCACCGCGCGCGATGCAGACCGCCGGCTCGGCAACGATTCAACCGCCGGCCCCGGCGCCGCAGACTGGCATCATCGGCACCGGACAGCCGGGCGAGCGCCGGTACACCGGCCACCCGATCAGCCTCGATTTCCAGGGCGCCGATCTACGGGCCGTGCTGCGGACGTTTGCCGAAATCAGCGGCTTGAACATCGTGATCGATCCGAGCGTGAACGGGACGGTCGACGTGGCGCTGCGGGACGTCCCCTGGGATCAGGCCCTCGACATCATCCTCAAAGCCAACGGCCTCGGCTACATCGTCGACGGCACCATCGTCCGCATCGCACGGCTCGAGGCGTTGGAAGCAGAGCAGAGGAAGATCAGCGATCTCACGAAGGCGCAGGCTGAAGCGGGGCAGATCACGACGCTGACGCATCAGCTCAGCTATGCGAAGGGCGAGGACATCGTCGCGCTGCTGAAGGCCGCCAATGTGCTGTCGCCGCGTGGAACCGCGTTCGTCGACGCGCGCACGAACACGCTGATTGTCACCGACCTGGCGGATCGCCTGACGAGCACGACCCAGCTGCTGACGACGCTCGACAAGCCGCAGCCGCAGGTGGAGATCGAAGCCCGCATTGTCCAGGCCAACAAGAATTATTCGCGCGCGTTCGGCATCCAGTGGGGCTTCAACGGCCGCGTCGATCCCGCGCTCGGGAATACGACGCCGCTGGCGTTCCCCAACAACGGCAATCTGCAGGGCCGCACCGGCGGCGCGCAGGGTCCGGCCTCCGGCTCGAGCACGAACGCCGCGGTGCCGACGGCGGTGAACCTCGGCGTGGGTGGGGCGAGCAGCGCCGTCGGCCTCGCGCTCGGCGCGATCAACGGCGCCTTCAATCTCGACGCCGCGTTGACCGCGCTCGAGACGTCCGGGAACGGGCGGATCCTGTCGACGCCGCGCGTGACAACACAGAACAACATCGCGGCGGAGATGACGCAGGGCACACAGATCCCGATTCAGACGGTTGCGAACAACACCGTCACCGTGACGTTCAAGGACGCCGCCCTCAGCCTCAAGGTCACGCCGCAGATAACCGCCGCCGGCACCGTCATCATGACGATCTCGCTCGAGAACAGTCAGGCCGATTTCAGCCGCGCCGTGAATGGCGTTCCGCCAATTGACACGCAGCGTGCCAACACGACCGTGCTCGTGACCGACGGTCAGACGACGGTCATCGGCGGGGTGTATCTGACCCGCGAGCAGATGACGAACGACAAAACGCCTGGCCTCGGAAACGTTCCGCTGCTGAAGTGGTTGTTCAGGCGCGAGACCAACACCACCAGCGACCAGGAGCTCCTCATCTTCATCACGCCGAAAATCATCAAGGCCTGAGGAAGACGGGAATCCCGCAATGAATCCAACAACCACGGAGGACGCTGAGGACACGGAGGGCCAATCGTTGCCGGTACGGCTTTCTCTCCGCGTCCTCCGTGTCCTCCGCGGTGGAGAGCAATGATCCATATGCGCAGAGTGTCCAAAGCAATCCTCGTGTCCACGCTCACCGCGATTTCCGCGTCGTGCGGTGACGTCGTCCGTCAGGGACGGTCGCCCGCGATGTTGGTGATCGATCTGCTGACCGGCGCGCCGGGCGGCGGCCGCGGCGCGAATACGCAGGCGGCCACCCTCTACTCGGATGTGCAGGTGCTGCTCACCACGCCCGCACCGTGCACGCCCACGAACCCGTGTCCGACGGTCTTCCCGGATTCGGGTCAGGCCTCGTTCAGCCTGGTGATGAAGGACGCGGCCCTCGCGCCGACCAGCAACAATCAGATCACGCTCAATCGATATCACGTCGAATATACGCGCGCCGACGGGCGGAACCGGCCGGGCATCGACGTGCCCTACGCATTCGACGGCGCGATGACCGGCACGGTGGCGGGTAATGGAGCGACTCTCGGCTTTGAGCTGGTGCGGCACGTCTCCAAGGGAGAATCGCCGCTCGTGCAGCTGATCCAGAACCCGCAGATCATCAGCTCGATCGCGCACGTGACTTTCTACGGGCGCGATGCGGTCGGCAACGACGTCTCAGTCAGCGGCTCCATTCACATCGAGTTCGGCGACTTCGGGGATCAATAGCGTATGACGAAGAAAATGCTGGTGATGCTGGCGGCGGCGCTCGCCGGCGTCGCGTGCACGGTTCACAAGACAGAAGCACCGGACCTGGCCGGCCCCTCGACGTTCGCGCTCTCACTGCAGATGTCGGCGACGCCGGACTCGATCACGCAGGACGGCGGCTCGCAGTCTTCGATCAAAGTCGTCGCCATCGGGGCGAACGGGCAGGCCGTATCCGGGCTGACCGTGCGGATGAACATCGAGGTCAATGGCATTGCGACAGACTTCGGGACGCTGTCGGCTCGGACAATCGTGACCGGAAGCGACGGGTCTGCCTCGACCGTGTACACCGCGCCGCCGCAGTCGCGGTCGGTGAATACTCCAGTCTGCGGCTCCGTGCCCGGAACGTGCGTGTCCATCGTGGCCACGCCCACCGGTACCGACTTCCAGGCGGTGAACCCGCAAGCCGTGACGATTCGGCTGGTTCCGCCCGGTGTGATTCTGCCGCCGGCGGATACGCCGACAGCCAGATTCAAGATTTCGCCGTCTTCGCTGTCGGTGGGGCAGCCGGTGCTGTTCGACGCCTCGTCGAGTTGTCCCGGCGCCGCACAGGATGACACCACGTGTCGGTCCAGCTCGAACACGATCACCAGTTATGACTGGGACTTTGGGGACGGGACGACCGGCTCGGGCGCCACGGTCACACACAGCTATACAACGCCGCGGTCCTACGCGGTCACGTTGACTGTCACGAATGATCGCGGCCTTGCGGCGTCGACGACAAACACGGTGAATCTGGGCGCGGCAACTCCGCCCTCGGCCAGTTTCGTGTTCTCACCTGGCGACCCGGAGCCGGGTAACACGGTGATCTTCACCGAGACGTCAACGCCGGTCCCCGGCCGCACCAACGTGAAGTTCGAATGGAACTTCGGCGATCCGAACTCATGTTCGGCGTCCGGGTGTCCGGAGAACGTCGCCAGCGGCCACAGCGTGTCTCATCGCTATCCCCTGGCCGGCTCGTTTGTCGCGACACTCACCGTCACCGACGATCTGGGGCAGCGTTCGGTGGCGACACAGGCGGTCACGGTAAAAGCCACGACACCGTAACGGCAGCTCGCCGACAGACCAGCGGCGATTGGCCAGGGAATCGGCGGCCTTCGACGCCGGGTCCCGCAGGATCCGACGTCGATCGCCCTTCGCGCGGCTGGCCGCGGGCCTGTCCAGCGCGCCCTCGCCGGCACGGAAGCGCACACATTGAGCCGCACAGCCGTGTGGGATCCCCCGCCCGGCTGGCCGACCCAGAGTCGCCATTCCCTCTTGCTGCGCGCGCACCACAGCCGCTACTCTTGAATCCGGAAACGAACTGAGAGCAACGGACGATTGCCGCGCTCGAACAGTTCGTCGAAGCTGTCGGTCGAGAAACGAAAAATCACCACCGAGGACGCGGAGGACAGAGGAAAAATCCTGGGCTGTTCACTCTCTATGAAGCTCGGGTTGTCGTGAGTAACGAGGCCCGGGTTGCCGTGACTCCCCAAGGGCAGGATTGAACCTCCGCGTCCTCCGCGGTAGACGTCACCCAATGTCGCACGCGCCCACCGGCGCTCTCGCTCGCCGGCACCAGGCACTCAGAACCGATCTCGCATCCCGCGGACTGGATGCGCTGGTTGTCACGACGCTGCCGAACGTTCTCTATCTGACGAACTTCACGGGCAGCGCCGCGATCGCGATCCTGACGGGTGATACGCTGCGCTTCCTCACCGATTGCCGTTACGAGACAACGGTCGCGGAGGCGCAATCGACGCCATTCGCGTGTCCGGGCCTGGAGCTCACGCTTGTCACCGGCTCGTACGAAGCGGCGCTTGCCGACCTGCTCGCATCCATGTCGAGTGCCCGGATCGGATTCGAGGCCGCGCAGATGACCGTCGCCCGCCATGCGTGGTTGACTGCCGCGCTCGCGCGAGCGGGTGCTGCGACCGAGCTGGTTGCGACCGAGGGTCTGATCGAAGGGCTGCGGGCGGTCAAGGACGAGTACGAGATCGCCGTATTGCGGGAAGCCGGACAGCGGCTTTCGCAGGTCGCCGCAGCCGTGCTCGAATCTGAGGTGCGGCGGGGGCGAATGGAGCGCGACGTCGCCCTGTCCATCGACTGGCGCATCCGCGGAGCCGGGTTTTCGAGAACGGCCTTTGAAACAATTGTCGCGGCCGGGCCGAATTCGGCCCGGCCGCATGCGCGTCCCGGCGATCGAAAGCTGGCCGAAGGCGATCTCGTGGTGCTGGACTTTGGCGGGGTTTACGACTCATACTGCGTCGACCTCACCCGAACCGTTTCACTCGGTTCAGCCGGCAGCCGGGCACGGGAGGTCTACGGCGCGGTCCTGGAGGCCCACGATCGCGCAATTCGTGCGGTCAGGGCCGGACGGTCACGATTCGAGATCGACGCGACAGCTCGCGGCACGCTGGCGCGCCTGGGACTTGGCGACGCGTTTGGACACGGCACGGGCCACGGGTTGGGTCTCGAGGTCCACGAGAATCCGCGAATTTCTTGGCGCCGGCCGGAGACCGACGAAAACGTGAGCGATGAGTTTGTTGCGGCCGGAATGGTGTTCACGATCGAGCCCGGCGCGTATCTGCCCGGCTGGGGCGGTGTGCGCATCGAGGACGATGTGCTGGTCACGGCCGAGGGCGCGGAAGTGCTGACCGATGTCCCGACCGAACTGATAGAGATTTGAGAGCTTCGCGCCAACGATCAACGCAGAAACCGCAGACCGCGCAGAATGATGGCCGGCGTGTCCGCGTGTTCCGCGTCGATCCGCGTGATCGGTTGCGAAATAATTCCAGGCTGTGAGGATCTGACGCTTTGGACCTCGACCAGCTGAAGCAGCTCCTTGATCTCGTGCGCGAGCACGAACTGTCGGAATTCGAAATCGAGCAGGAGGGATTGCGCGTCAAGATTCGAAAGGACGCCTCCGGAACGCCGGTCGTGACGCTGCCCGCGATTCCGAACTCCGGCACGAACAACGCCCCGGCTGTCGCCGCACCGCCCGTCCCGGCGGCCAACGCCGGCGCCGCCCCCGCACCGGGCAATGGCCCTCCCGCCGCTGACACCGAAATCGAGCTGGCCGTCGTCAAGTCGCCGATCGTCGGCACGTTTTATCGTGCCGCAGAGCCGGGCGCGTCTTCGTTCGTCGAGATCGGCTCGACGGTGCGCAAAGGACAGGTGCTGTGCATCATCGAGGCGATGAAGCTGATGAACGAGATCGATTCCGAGTACGATGGTGAGGTCGTCAACATCTATGTCGAGAACGGACAGCCGGTCCAGTACGGCGAACGTCTGTTCGCCATACGAACAAAGTAGATGTTCAAGAAGATCCTGATCGCGAACCGCGGCGAAGTCGCGCTCCGGATCATTTTCGCCTGCCGCGAGCTCGGGATCAAAACCGTCGCTGTTTACTCGGTCGCGGACGAGAACTCCTTGCACGTGCGATTCGCCGATGAGGATGTCTGCATCGGTCCCGCGCGCAGCGCCGACAGCTACCTGAACGTGCCGGCGGTGATCAGCGCCGCTGAAATCACCGGCGCCGACGCGATCCATCCGGGGTACGGATTTCTCTCCGAGAGTGCCTATCTGGCCGAAGTCTGTGAGGCGTGCCACATCCGCTTCATCGGCCCCGAGCCGCAGGTGATCCGGCTGATGGGCGACAAGGCGCGCGCCCGGCGAGTGATGAAGAAGGCGGGTGTGCCGATCCTGCCGGGCAGCGACGGGCCAATCGACAACGAGGACAAGGCGCTGAAGCTGGCCAAGGACATCGGCTTTCCCGTCATTGTGAAGTCGACCGCCGGCGGCGGCGGCCGCGGCATGCGGGTCGTGCGCGTGCCGGCGGAGCTCGGCCAGGCGGTCAAGGCGGCGCAGCGGGAAGCCGAGGCCGCGTGCGGCGTCCCTGACGTGTATTTCGAGAAGTACGTGGAATCGCCGCGCCACGTCGAATTTCAGATTCTTGGGGATCACCACGGGACGGTTGTCCATCTCGGTGAACGGGAATGCTCCATCCAGCGGCGTCACCAGAAGCTGATCGAAGAGTCGCCGTCGCCCGCGCTGAGCGAAAAAATGCGCCGCAAGATGGGCGGCATCGTGATCGACGCGGCGCGGGCCGTGCAGTACACGAATGCCGGCACGTTTGAGTTCCTGATGGATCCCGACGGCCGTTTCTACTTCATGGAAGCAAACACGCGGCTGCAGGTGGAGCATCCGGTGACGGAGATGGTGACGGGCATCGACATCGTCAAGGAACAGATTCGCATCGCCGCCGGCGAGCGTCTCGGGTTCAAGCAGAGCGAGGTCACGTTCACCGGTCATTCCATCGAGTGCCGCGTCAACGCCGAGGATCCCGACACATTCGTGCCGTCGCCGGGCGTCATTCACGTGTTCAGCGTGCCCGGCGGGCCGGGAGTGCGGGTCGAAACGTTTGCGCACTCGGACTGCACGATCTCGCCGTACTACGATTCGATGATCGCCAAGCTGATCGTGCACGGCCGCGACCGGCACGAAGCGATCGCCCGCATGAAGCGCACGCTGGAGATGACCGTGATCGAAGGCATCAAGACGACGATTCCGTTGCACCTGCGGATCCTGAACGATCCCGATTTCGTGGCGGGCAAGCTCAGCACCGCGTTCATGGACCGTTTTCAGTCGCGTCCGACGACGGGCGGCCTCGCCGAGGCCGTCTGACAGATCACGACGATCAAGGCAGAGCTCGCAGAACACGCAGA
>JBKPAI010000032.1:0-21705 GCA_046726355.1 Acidobacteriota bacterium
TGTAGCCGACGCCCCACGCCGTGAGGATCAACTCCGGATCCTGCGGATCGCGTTCGATCTTCTTGCGCAGCCGGCTGACCACCGTATCGACCGTCCGCTCGGTGACGAACGTGTCGCCTTGCCAGACCCGCGCCAGCAGCGCCGCCCGGCTGAACACGATCCCCGGCCGGCCGGCGAGCAGGTACAGCACATCGAACTCCTGCTTGGTGAGATCGACCTTCTGTCCGCGCACCTTCACCTCGCGCCGTTCGGCGTCGACCGACAGGCCGCGCGTGGCGATGACAGTGCCTGACGATCCTTTGACGCTTCGCGCGGCGGCTGGCTCCGCCGCAGGAGGGCGCCGACGCGCGCCATGAACTCCCGGACGCCGAAGGGCTTCGTCAGGTAATCGTCAGCGCCGCTCTCGAGGCCCAGGACCTTGTCGGACTCGGTGTCGCGGGCCGTCAACATCAGGATCGGCGTGTCCTTGTTGATGGTCTGTGATCGAACCGCGCGGCACAGGGTGATGCCGTCGAGGTGCGGCAGCATCAAATCGAGGATGATCAGGCCGAACCGCTGATCGCGGGTGCGTTGCAAGGCATCCCGGCCGTCGGCCGATTCCAGAATCTCGAATCCGGCCAGCGACAGATGCGCGCGCAGGAGCTCGCGGATTGCCGGTTCGTCCTCGCCCACGAGGACGCGCTCGCGATGAGACGGATCGGACGACATGCCGCCATTCTCTCCCAATCGTCGGCGCGGTCAGATCGAGCTCCCCCACATCCAGGTCGCCGCAGGCGGGGAGCGGACAACCGTGGGATACATCCAGCCTACAATGCGCGTCATGTTCGCCGACGCCGCGCTTGCCGCCCGCATCGACCGTGCCGAAGCGCGCCTCTGCGCCGATGTCGCGAACTTCGTCGGCGCCCGTCGACCGCAGGCGGGTTCGACGGTCATTCCGATCAGCGGAGGCTTCGCCGTTTACGCCAGCGCCGCATCGCCGGTGAACAAGGTGATTGGCCTCGGGCTCGACACTGGACTGGACGTGGAGGCCCTCGAGCGGATTGAAACGGCGTGGCGGAAGAAGGGCGAGCCCGTTCGTGTCGAGCTCTCGGTCCTGGCTGATCCGTCAATTGGTGGCGTCCTGACCGATCGCGGCTATCGTTTGCACGGCTTCGAGAATGTTCTCGCCCTGGGGCTCGACGGCAGGGAGGTCGAATCGGTCGCCAGGGACATTGCTGTCGAAGTTGTCCAGGCGGATCAACTGCAGTCCTGGATGGAGATTGCGGTTGATGCTTTCATGCATCTCGATGGCACGGGCAGCGTGCCCGACGATTCGCTGTCGCGGGACGAGCTGACGAACGTGCTGCAGGAGGTCATGGGTGCGCCAGGGTTCATCCATTATCTGGCGCGAGTCGACGGGGCGGCGGTCGGCGAGGCGGCGATGCGCATCGACGGCGACCTCGCGCAAATCGCCGGCGCCGGCACACGGCCGCATGCCCGCGGCCGCGGAGTTCAGAAAGCACTTCTTCAGCGACGGCTCGCTGACGCGCGCCGCGCGGGCTGCACGCTCGCCGTCGTCACGACCGCCCCGGGCACGCGGTCACAGGATAACGTGATGCGCCGCGGCTTCCAGCTCCTTTATACGCGTGCCATTCTCGTCCGTCGCTGATCCCGCGCGGTCCGTTCCTGCTCACCCGCTTCTGCACCTCGCCACAATCATCGTGATGTCGTCGCGTTGTTCCTGGGGACTGAACCGGCGCACTTCATCAAGAATTGACGCGACCAGGTCGTTTGGAGCCAGGCTGCGATGCGTGTGCAGCGCCTCGATCAGCCGTGCCTCGCCAAACTCCTCGCCGCGGTCGTTGAACGCCTCCGTGATCCCGTCCGTGTAGATTGCGAGGAGGTCTCCCGGGACAAGTTGGCGTTCGCTCGTAGCGCACTCCCAGTCGGTGAAGAGGCCCAGCACCGGCGCGGTCGCAGCGAGATGGTCCACGCAGCCGTCGGCTCGAAGCAGAAGACCCGGCAGGTGTCCGCAGTTCCCATAGCGCAAGCGTCCGGTTCTGTCGTCGAATTCCGAGTAGAAGAACGTGGCGTACGCGTTATCGGCCGTATTCTCGTAAAAGAGCCGGTTCACCGATTGAAGAAGTCGCTCGGGCTGTTCGACGGCGATCGCACACTGGCTGCGCAGGTTTGCCTGAAGGTTGGCCATCAGCAGGGCGGCGGGCATTCCCTTTCCCGCAATATCGCCGATCACCAGCCCGAGCCGCTCCTGCCCGAGGTCCAAGAAGTCGTAGTAGTCGCCACCCACGCGCCGCGTCTGCACGCACGCGCCCGCATACTCGAGCGCCCGCATCACAGGCATGCGCTGCGGGAAGAGGCGTGCCTGCACCTGCATGGCAATTTCCAGTTCGTGCGCCGCGCGACGCTCGGCCTCCAGCTTTTCCGCGGCGGCGCGGCGTTCCGCTTCGACTGCGCGGCTGACCGCGTCGAAGCTCACGAGCGCAAAGGAGTTCCGATCGACATCCTCGAAGCGGGCAAACACGCCGCCCCAGACCGATGGACGCTGATGGGCTGCCGCCGGCACCGCGGCACGTTGGACTGGCGAAGCTCCGGCCTGCTCATAGACGACGCGGCGAAGGCGTGGTGTGCTCCGGAAGCGGACGCCGCGCCGGCGCCATTCGCGATACGTCGCAGGCAGATCCTCGGTCACGAACACCACCTGTGTGGCCCGGCCTATGAGCTGGCATTGCGGAGAGTCGGGCTCGGGCTGAATCAGCGTGAGCACCGCGGTGCCGTCGGGCGGTGCGACCGCCACCAACCGATGGCCCGACCCCACGCGGGCGTCGAACGCGACCCGAAACCCAAGCGTCTCCTGGTAGAAGCGAACGCTTCGTTCCTGATCTTTGACGTAGATATTGACCGCGTGAACGCGCAGGTAGGGATCCGGCGTCGCCTCTGCATCGCGCATGGTGGCCATCAGCGAGATTATATTTGGCTGAATACAGGCCGCGAGATACGCGATGAAAATCGACGCCGAGCAGGTGCTCTGTCGTTTTCAGCTGTCCAACTTCATTCGACACGGCATGCAGCCGCTGTACGAGTGGATTGTCGAGACCGCGCACAGGGAAGGGCTGCAGGGCGCCACAGTTCTCAAGGGGTTCCATGGATTGCGGCCGGACGGCTCCATCCTGCAGGAACACACGTGGTCGGTCTCGCAGGAACTGCCGGTCATTGTCGAAGTGGTCGACGAAGCGGCACGGATCGAGCTGCTGCTCGGACGGGTCGAGCCGTCGTTTCGCGAAGGCGTGATCACGCTCGAGCGCGCGCACGTGCTCCTGTACCGCTCGGGCGGCGTCCCACCGAAGACCGACCTGACGGGACGCCACATTGTAGGAACGACGGCAAGCAGTCTCGCGACGGGAGTGCGGACGATGAAAGTGCCTGAGAACGGGGTGCTGCTGCGGATCTTCATTGGCGAGAGCGACCGGGAACCTGGTCGTGACCGACCGCTCTTCGAAGCCATCGTGCGCCGCGCCCGCGAGGCGCAGCTCGCGGGAGCCACCGTGCTGCGCGGGCCGATGGGCTTCGGCCGGCATTCTCGCGTGCACGCGGCCAAGCTCCTGGAGCTCTCGACCGATCTGCCAATCGTGATCGAGATTGTCGATGCCGAGGAAAAAATCGACAGCTTTCTGCCTGTCGTGGACGAGCTCGTCACCGAGGGATTGGTAACTCTTGAAGCGGTGCGAATCGTCCGCTACGTCTCGCCTGATACGCGGTGACCACGCGCAGCGCGGCGAGGCAGGCTGTCGTCATGCGCCGCGTGTCACCGCCGCAACGGTCGGAGTTGCTTCCATGTTTCGATGAATTGAACCGCCGCGCTCACGAACGCCTCGGTCTCGCGGCGTCCCTGTTCGGCGGTGGCTTCGTGCGGATCGCGCAGCCCCCACTGTCCGGTGTTCGACATTTCGCGGGTCGACGTCCCCTTGCCGGTTTCCTTGGCCTTCAGACCCTCGGCGAGAAAGACGCGCGTGGCCGTCGGATCGCCCGAGACGACGTCGGGCAGCATCTTTTCCAGATGCGCGGGCATCGTGAGCGCCGGCCGTTCCGCCTTCGACATGTCAACCAGATTCGGCGTCAGATACAGCGCGCTCGAGGTCTCGCCGACGCCCGCGTGGCGGTCGAATGTCTGGGATCGTGATGGCCGGGATTCTCGAGCCAGGAACGGCTCGGCAGCGTCGCCCAGTTCGACGGCGACGCCTTCAGTCTCCTGATTGAGTCTAATTTGGATGCGACGCTGCGGAGCATCCCGGCCCATCCAGGCGCTTGCGGCTGTCGCCGCATGGTCAAACTGCGTCCACGTTCGGCCACGAGAAGAGTTCGGTCAGCGGAACATCTTTCGCGGCGTCCAGGGCGCGCCCAGCCGGTGCGGCGCGGGCCGGCGGCAGCCGATCCAGCAGACTGTGAGCGACACCCGCATCGATGCAGGCGATTCCCGGAAGGCACGCTTCGAGCGTTGACTCACGCACTCCGCGGTTTCTTCCGTTCGTTCTCCGCTACCCGCGCCTTCACGATTTTCTTGATGAGCGCAATCGGGAGCGGCCTGTCGATGGCGAACCGAACCGTTCCTTTCCGTGTGGTGAAGTCCGTGAGGTCGTCCTTGAATCGTTCGAGCACCGAGCCACCCGGGAACAAGCTGACGTGGTTCACAAACGCGGCGTACCACACAATCACGCGGTCACGCTTGAACGCCGGAATGCCGTAGCTGACGACCTCGGACGAGTCGCGTGGAACGACCGACCGAATCGCGGCGCGCATCTTCCTCAACGTGCCCCGGGCTGGTTCCGGTACTCGGGCGAAGTAGTCATCGACCGACTTCAATGCCATGCGTCTCGACGCCTGGCGACGAGCGGCAGACATCGTCTTTTTCATCCGGGCAATGTTACCTCCGCAAGCCGAGGCGGTCGCGCTCTGCGCGAAGAAAGAAGCTTCCGTCCGAAACGACCGTGTCACCGGGGTCCACACCGCTTACGGCGATGACGTCCCCATCGGACGCATCGGCGACGTGGACCTCGCGCTCCACGAATCGGCCGGGCTGCTGTGGATCGGCGAGGTAGACGACCGTTCGATCACCAACGTTCTGCAGCGCGGTGCGAGGCACGCGTGCGCCCGAAGACGGTCCGCTCATTTCAATGGTGACATCGGCGAACATGCCGAGCCGGAGCTGCCCGCCCGGATTCGATACTTCAATTCGCAGCTTCGTCGTGCGCGTCTCCGCATTCACCTGCGGATCGATGTAGCTCACGCGTCCACGCACCAGGGTGTCCGGAAACGCCTTCGTCGTGACGCTGGCCGCTGCACCCACGCGCACGCGCGCGACGTCCTTCTCGTAGACGTCGGCTGAGACCCACACGGCGGACAGGTCGACGACAGTGAACATCTTCGTGGCCGGATCGACGTTCAACCCGGGATTGGCGAGTCGCTCTGTGACCACGCCCGCGATGGGCGCGGGGACCGTCGTGGTCGCACCGACATTGTTGCCCGGCGCGAGCGCGGCGATGGCGGCCGCCGACAGTCCGAGCAAGTCGAGGCGCGATCGTGCGCTCTCGACCCCCATCACCTTTGCCGTGTGCTCCGCGTGCAGACGCTCGAGCTCCTGCCGGCTGGCGGCGCCGATCTCCACGAGCTTTTCCGTGCGTTGCAACTCTCTTTCATGAGCGTCGAGCTCGGCTCGCGCGGATACGTATCGAGTCTCAGCCTCGGCGAGTTCTGGGCTGAAGATCTCCGCCATCGCCTGGGTGCGCCGAACACGCTGACCCAACGCGACGAGCACCCGGGTGACGCGGCCCGCGACGAGCGGCGTGACAACGACCTGCTTGTACGCGTTTGGCTCGACGACGCCAGGAAGACGAAGAGTCGACCCGCCGCCACCTGCCACCACGGGCGCCAGTCGGATGCCGGCCCGGTCGACCGCGTCAGGGGTGAGCGTCACGACGACATCCGGCAGCGTCTCGCTCTTCGGCGCGCCCGGTGGGACGAGGGTGCCGCTCGGAGCGGACGGGCCGGATCCTGCGTGTCCGCTGATCGCTGCGCGTTGGAAGGAACCAGCTGGCCGCATCACGAAATAGGCGATGGCCGCGCCCATCGCCAGCAGGGCAAGCGCGCCGGCGATCACCGCCGGCCAGCGCAGGGTCAGGCGTGAATCGCCGTTCATCGGATCTCTCCCAACGCGGCTTTCAATGTTTGGCGCGCCTCATACGCTTCGCGGAGCATATCGGTGTACGCGCGCTCGAGATCCAGGTACCGCCGTTGCTCGTTCAGTACGTCGAGCAGGGTGCCGCGTCCGAGTTCGTACGTCTGGCGCACGACGTCGAGGTTCTGCCGCGCCAGCGCCATCGCGTCTGCCGTGTATGCCTCCAAGGCTCGTCGCGCGTGGGCGTCGCGGATGCGCGCCGCCGCGACCTCGGTCCGGGCGGTCAACCGTGCTGCGTCGGCCTGCGCCGCTGCTGCTGCTCGCTGCGCCTCGGCGGCTGCGAGGGCGCCCTGGTTCCGATTCAGAACCGGCACGGTGACCATCGCGCCGCCTGATACGTAATGGAACCCGCCCCGAACGCGCTCGAGGTCGCCAGTCGGTCCGAACCCGCGCTGCGGAAAGCCGGCGTCCATGCGCATGTACATGCCCACGAGGCTGACATCGGGTCGACCCTCTCGGTGCGCCCGATCGATCTGGGCCTCCGCGACCGCAACCTGAGCCTGAGTCTGCCGAACATCGGGCCGCGAGGCGACCGTCTCTTCGTCGCCGCGGGCGGCGGCTGGGACGGAGCGCTGTTCACCACTCACGAGCTGTTCGAGGGAGTCACGAAGTGTGAGCGCGGCGTCTGGAGTCAGCCCCAATATGCGCTTCAATTCGACGACGGCGCGTTCGACGGCACCCGTTTGAATGACGCGTTCGGCCTCAAGACGTTGCACCTCGACGCGCAACATGTCCCGGTCCAATGGTGGCGCCGCACCCTGGTCGACGCGTGACGCGATCAGCGTCCGCTGACGTGTGGTCGCCTCAAGGAGATTCTCGGTAATCGTGAGCGCTCGGGCGGCGGCGATCACGGCGCCATATCTCATGCGCACGTCGGCTGCGAGAAGTCGTTCGCGGTCGGCGGCCGCACGCTGTGCGGCGTCCAGCTCGCGGTCGGCGACGGCGACCCGACCCTTCTTCCGGAACAGGTCGAGTGGCCACTGAATCTCGACGCGCGTCTGGTTGTCAGTGCCGGCTGGCTCCTCCTGCTGCAGAAAAGAGACCGACGGATTCGGTCTGAGCCCGGCCTGCGCCTGAAGTCCGCGCGCGAGGTCGACCTGCGCCCTGGAGGCGCGGAGGGCCGGCTCACGTTCAAGCGCCCGAGCGATCGCATCGTCGAGCGACAGTCCGTTCACGGGATCGATGTAGGCGGCGACTGTCTGTGGTGGCGTGGCGTCGCTGACCTGCGCGTGGCCGGCGGCCACGGTCACGATCAGGATGCTGAGTGTTGTCGCTGCGACCCGGCTGATCATTGCACCGCCCCTTCGAAGTTGATTGAGCCATGGCCTCGCGGACCGTCCCACTCGATTGCCATGTGCCAGGCGCCCGCCATCCCGAATTCAGCGGTCGCGTCGTATCGGCCCGCGACCGCCGTTCGCTGCACTTGGAGGCCCGAAGACATCACCATCCCCGGCATCGCCATGTTGGCGCTCGCTCGCACGGCGCCAACATCCACGAGCCGCCCATCGGATCCCCGAAACTCGAAGCTGAAGGCGTTGCGTCCCTGGTGCAGCGTGCCGGTCAGAGAAAGGAGGAGGACCTGCAGGTCGCCTGCTTGAAGGCGCTGAACGATCTGTCCGTTCGCCGAGTCGCGCCCAGGAATCGCACGCTGACGGTCGCGCCAGACCAGTGCTCCGATCGCAACCATCGCGGCAATCGCCACCGTCACGCGGATCGTGCGCCAGGGCGTCCGAGGCGAATCGGTCGCGGGCAGAGGCTCGCGGTGCAAGCCGAGTCTGCGCTCGTGCAACCAGAAGAAGATCACCGGCGTCACGACGAGCACGTGCAGAAGCGATGAAATCATTCCGCCGAGAACCGGTGTCGTGAGCGGCTTCATCACTTCTGCGCCCACCCGGGTGCTCCACATGATTGGCAGCAATCCGGCGACGACCGTGCTCACGGTCATCACCTTGGGTCGGAGCCGGAGGAGCGCTCCTTCGATGACGGCGTCGCGCAGTGCCGCACGAGTCATCGCGCCGCCCAGCTGTCGGCGCTTTCTGGCCACGGCCTCCTCGAGGTAAATGACCATCACCACGCCGGTCTGCACGGCGGTTCCGAACAGCGCGATGAAGCCGACCCAGACGGCAACGGAGAAGTGATAGCCAAGCAGCCACAGGAGATACACGCCGCCGGTGAGGGCGAACGGCACCGCGAGCAACACGTGCGCAGCCTCGGCGACGGAGTGGTAGGTGAAGTACAGGAGGACGAAGATCACCAGCAGCGCGATCGGGACCACGAGCTGCAGGCGCTGACGCGCGTGCTCCTGGTTTTCCC
Organism: Acidobacteriota bacterium; assembly: GCA_046726355.1. Taxonomy (GTDB): domain Bacteria; phylum Acidobacteriota; class Vicinamibacteria; order Vicinamibacterales; family CAVVIG01; genus QHWF01. Next base: position 8,543 of record JBKPAI010000032.1, read on the forward strand.
ATCGGCCGCTCCAGCCGATGTAGTAGCCGGCAGGCAGCGCGACCTCGCCGGCGATGCGCTGTCGCGCCTCCTCGACGAACCCTCCCACGTCGCGTCCTTGCACGTTCAGCAGGACGGTCGCGAGCAGCAGCCCGTTTTCGGACGAGATCATGGCGGGACCTCGCGCGTGCTTGATGTGGGCGAGTTCGCTGAGCGGGACGTGTGATCCCTGCGGTGACGCGACCAGCACCTGCCCGAGCATCTGCGGATCGGCGCGGTACGCAGCCGCGTACCGAACCCGAACCGGGAATCGCCGCCGGCCCTCGATCGTCGTCGTCAATGTCGTTTCACCGATGGCCGTCTCGATGACCTGCTGGATGTCACCGACGCTGATGCCGTATCGTGCCGCCGCCGTCCGATCGATATCGATGTTGAGATACTGCCCGCTCGTGACCTGCTCCGCATAGACGTTGCTGGCGCCGGGCACCTGCCTGAGCACGTCGGACACGCGTCGCGCGGCGTCTTCCAGGACGTTCAAATCGGTGCCGAAAATCTTCACGCCCACTTCCGACCGCACGCCCGTCGTCAGCATGTCGATCCGGTTGATGATCGGCATCGTCCAGATGTTCGAGACGCCGGGCATCTGGACGGCGCGACTCATGTCCGCTCTGAGTCGGTCGAGCGTCATCCCCGGCCGCCATTGCTGGCGCGGTTTGAGGTGGACCACCGTCTCGGTCATGTTCAAGGGTGCGGGATCGGTTGACGTATCTGCTCGAGCAACCTTGGCGACCGCGTACTCGACCTCGGGGAACGTCATCAGCGCGGCGTTCTGCTTCGCGGCGATCTTCGTGTTCTGCTCGAGCGAAATGCTTGGATCGGCGATCGGCATGAACATCAGATCGCCCTCGTTCAGCGGCGGCATGAACTCGCTGCCAATGCCCCGCGCGAGGACGAGTGCGCCGACAAACAGCACCGCCGCCATCGCAATCGTCGCAAGCCGATGTGCCAGGGCCGTTTCGAGCACCGGCTTGTAGATCCGCCTCAGCCCGCGCATCACCGGGTTCGCGTCTTCCGAGTGGAACCTGCCGCCGAGAAGCAGCGTGCACAGCACCGGAACCAGGGTGACGGAGATGACGGTGGCCGCCAGCACCGCGAACGTTTTCGTGAACGCGAGCGGGTGGAACAGCTTCCCTTCCTGACCGGTCAGCGCGAACACCGGCACGAACGCCAGCAGAATGATCGCCATCGAGAAGAACACCGGCCGCCCGACCAGGCGGGTCGAGTCCAGGACCGCGCGCCGGACCAGGGCGCGGTCCTTCGGATCGATCCCCCGCTGCTCGACGTAGCGGAAGGCGTTCTCCGTCACGACGATGCCGGCGTCAACGAGCACGCCAACCGCGATGGCGATGCCCGCGAGGCTCATGATGTTCGACGAGATGCCGGCGTAGTACATCCCGAGGAACGACAGCAGCACCGCAAGCGGCAGCGGGATCGTGACGATCAGGATGGAGCGCGCATGCATCAGGAAGATGACGTGCGCGAGCATCACCAGCGCGATCTCTTCGAGCAACGCGTGACGGAGCGTATCGACTGATTGCTCGATCAGCGTGGACCGATCGTAGAACGGCACGATCTTGACGCCGGCGGGGAGTCCCGACTCGATCTGGGCGATGCGCGTCTTCACGGCATCGATCACCGTTTTCGTGTTGACGCCGCTGCGGGCGACCACAACGCCGCCCACCGCCTCGTTCGTGCCCTTCACGAGTGACGCGACACGGAACGCATCGCCGATCTTCACGTCAGCCACCTGCTCGACGTAGATCGGCACACCGTTCGAAGCGCCGATCACAATCCGTTTCACATCGTCCACGGAGCCGATCAGGCCTACGCCGCGAAGGATGAGCCAGGCACCGTTCGCCTCGAGGACATTGCCGCCGACGTTCAGGTTGCTGTCGCGGACCGCACCCACGACAACACTCAGGGGCAGGTTGAAGGTGCGAAGTCGGTTTGGATCGACGTCGATCTGATACTGCTGGACGTAGCCGCCGACCGAAGCGACTTCGGCGACGCCCGGCACGGCGTTCAACTGGTAGCGAATGAACCAGTCCTGCACCGTGCGCAGATCGCGCAGCGACAGCGTCGGGCTTTCGACGGTGTACCAGAAGACGTGGCCGACGCCGGTCGCGTCGGGCCCAAGGGTTGGCGAAACTCCAGCGGGGAGCGCCTTCCCGATGAGGCTCATGCGCTCGAGGACGCGCGTGCGCGCGAAATACAAGTCGACGTGGTCCTCGAAGATCACGTAGATCATCGAGAACCCGAACGCCGACTGCGAGCGCACGACGCGAACGCCCGCGAGCCCTTGCAGATTGACCGTCAGCGGATAGGTAATCTGATCCTCGACCTCCTGCGGACTGTGGCCTGCCCAATCCGTGAACACGATGACCTGGTTGTCGGACAGGTCGGGTATCGCGTCGATCGGCGTGGCGGCGAGCGCCCACCATCCCCAGACGGCGAGCCCTGCGTACAGGGCGATGACAATGAACCAGTTGCGGAGCGACAGCTCGATAAAGCGATTGATCATGCCAAGACACTCGTCACGGGGCGCGCGCAGGCGCACGCCACCACCAACCCGGATTCACATCCGGGCAGACACACCACGACTGTCCTGGTTAAACGAGGAAGACGGAGAGCAAGAGGTGTTTCGGCACTGGCGAGGCGCGCAGGGGGACCAGTGCGCGCCACCCTTCGAGTGCAGGCGCGGTCGGGATCACCACCAGCGGCACAATCGCGGGGCCAAGCGCAACGATGCCGGATGAGACGACAACCGGCCGCGTGGTCGCCGACTCGTTTGGCTCAGATCCCGCACAGCAGGTGTCGGCCTCCGCCTGCGTGAGCTGATGTTGCGGTGCGGAGCCGTGCGCGTCCGACTTGTGCATCGGACATGTCGTTTCGTCCTGGCAGCACGCCATCCGAGCTTCAGGCGTCGCCCGCCAGCCCGCGCATACGGCCGGGTTCCCGACGCAATGCGTCAGGATCGCAATGGTGGCCGCGAGTCGGCGGACGTCGTTCACGACACTTGTAGAATGGTGGAGCGCGGCGACCGTGTCAAATTGGGCGTGTCCAGGCGCCGGGCCAACCACGCCCAGACCGGGAGCCCGGTTTGCCAGCCGGGGGTTGCCGTGATGGGGAACACCCTCGTAGCCGACATGACATGACATGGCCGTCGTCTCTGCGCCCCTGTCGCCTGAGCACCGCGTCATCGACTCCTTCGCGCCCACAATCGAACAGCCGCCGCGCCGGTCTGCCTGATCGAACCGAATCACGGACGCGGTTACGGATGGTGAGGTGTCTCGATGGGTGTGTTCATTCTGGTGCTCGCGGCATGGCTTCAACAACCAGGTTCGGTGATCGAAGTAGTCGTTACCGGCGAAAGCGGCCCGATCGCGCGCGCCCAGGTCGTGATCAACGGCACGACGTCTGAAACGAATGCCGACGGACGCGTGACGCGGCGTGTGAGCCCCGGCGAGCTGCAGATTACGGTTGTCAAACAAGGGTTCAACCCGGTCACGGTGACGGCAACAGCGGTGCCGGGACCACTTCAGGTGATACCGGTCACACTCGAACGGCAAGGCGAGATCGAAGAGCACGTGACCGTATCCGCAACGCGTACTGACAAGCGGCTCGAGGATCAGGCCATGCGCGTCGAGGTCCTCGACGCAGAAGAAATCGAAGAGAAACAGCTCATGACGCCGGGCGATATCGTGATGATGCTGAACGAGATGGGCGGGCTGCGAGTGCAGGCGACCTCGCCGTCGCTCGGCGCGGCGAGCGTGCGCGTACAGGGCATGCGAGGCCGATATACACGGTTCCTTTCGGATGGCCTGCCCCTGTTCGGCACCGACGTCGGCGGTCTCGGGCTGTTGCAGATTCCGCCGTCAGATCTGGGACAGGTGGAGGTGATCAAGGGCGTCGCGTCCGCGCTGTACGGCGCCGGTGCGCTCGGCGGGGTGGTCGATCTGATTTCCCGTCGCCCGGGCAAAGAACCAACGCGTGATGCACTGGTGAACCGCACAACGCGCGGAGGAACCGATGCCGTGCTCTTTGCCCAGCAACCGTTCACGGAGCAATGGAGCGGCACCTTGCTGGTGGGCGGGCATTGGCAGCAGCGCCATGATGTCGACGACGACGCCTGGGCGGATTTGGCGGGTTACTCGCGGCGCGTCGTCCGTCCGCGCCTTTTCTGGAGCGATGGATCGGGACGATCGCTGTTTGCAACGGCCGGCGCGATGTGGGAGCAGCGGGACGGCGGCACGATGCCGTCTTCGGTGCTGGCAGCGACGGGCGAGCCGTTTGTTGAATCGCTCGATACGAGTCGGTTCGACGCCGGCCTGGTCGCCCAGACGCCAGTCCGCCAGCGCCAGGTCTCGACGTTCCGCTTATCGACGACGCGCAAGATCGAACACCACAACATCGGTGAAGATACGGAACAGGGCGTCCAGGACACGGTCTTCGCGGAATTGGCGATTCGTGGCACGGCTCGGCGTCAGACGTGGGTCGCTGGCCTCGCGTTCGAGCGGTCGACCCTCGATCCTCGGGATCAGCCGATGTTCGCCTACACGTTCAACGTTCCGGGTCTCTTCGTCCAGGACGATATCGACATGCGACGGTGGCTGACCCTGTCGGCGAGCGCGCGTGTCGATGCGCACAATGAGTTCGGTACATTCTTGAGTCCGCGTGTATCGGCGCTCGTGCGAAGCGGCACGTGGAGGAGCCGCGTGTCCGTCGGCAGCGGGTTTTTTGCCCCGACCGCCTTGACGGAAGAGACTGAGGCCGCCGGACTGACCCGCCTGAAGATCGATGCTCCACTGCAGGCGGAGCGGGGCCGGAGTGCGTCGCTCGACCTAAGCCGGACGATGGGTCCGCTCACGGTGATCGGCACGCTGTTTCACTACAACGTCCGCAGTCCGGCCGTCGTCGACCGCACGACCTACACGCTGGCCACGCTCGCCGAACCGACCACTACGATAGGGATCGAGAGCGTTGTGACGTACCGGAAACCGCCGTTCAGCGTCACCGGCACGTACGCACTCGTTCACTCGCGGGAAGGCGTTGGCGCGGATCGAGGACACGTGCCGCTCACGCCGAGACACAGCGCCGGTGCCGTCGCCATGTGGGAGAACGAAGAACGCGGCCGCATCGGACTCGAGGCGTATTTCACGGGCAGACAACGACTGGAAGACAATCCGTATCGCACACAGAGCGCGGCCTACGTGCTGTTCGGTGCGCTCGTCGAACGCCGCATCGGACGGATACGCCTGTTCCTGAATGCTGAGAATCTCGGTGACGTTCGCCAGACGAAATGGGAGTCCCTCGTTCGACCAGCGCGCGCGGTCGACGGAAGATGGACCGTTGACGCATGGGCTCCGCTTGATGGCCGTGTGATCAATGGCGGGATCCGGGTCGCATTCTGACGCCAGAAGTATCTGCGAACCGTACCTCACGTCTCTTCGCCGTGCAGGTGATCGGCAGTGTCGCTCTCCTCGTCCTCGGAATCGCGGCACCCGCCGCACCCGCGTACGTCGCGTTGATCGTCGCGGCTGTGAGCCTCGCGATTGTGGCGATGTTCGATCGAAGGTGAGCGCGAGATTTCCTGCGACTCAGTTGTCGACGTGCTGTTCGCGCCCTGCTCATTCCGTGCCGCGGGGCGGCAAACCGGAAACCAGCAGTCGGCAGCGCGGCCGGTGCACAAGATGACTGTCCTGCTGTGGGTGCTCGGCTCGGTGCTGGTGGTTGGCGGTCTCGTCGGTATCGTTTTTCCGGCGCTGCCCGGGACCATCCTGATCTTTGGCGGGCTCTTCCTGGTTGCGTGGGCGGACGGCTTTGCGCGCGTCGGCGCGGGGACGCTGGTGCTGATTGCCGCAATCGGTGCGGCCAGCTATACCGTCGATTTCGTGGCGGCGGCGCTCGGGGCGAGTCGCGTCGGGGCGAGCAAGTGGGCCGTCGCGGGCGCCGCGTTCGGAACGCTGCTGGGGCTGCCGTTCGGCCTGCCGGGTGTCATCTTCGGGCCTCTTGCGGGCGCTGTGGCGGGAGAACTGATCGCGCATCGCGATGTCGCGCGGGCGGGCCGCGCGGGCATGGCGGCATGGATTGGTTTCCTGGTCGGCACCGCCGTCAAGATCGCGCTGGCCGTTTCGATGATCGCCATCTTTCTCGCTGCCTTCTTTTTGTGACGCCGAGGTGGCCGACTACTCCTGTCGCAGTGTGGCGACGGGATCGACGCGCGCGGCGTGACGCGCCGGAACGGCGCAGGCCACCAGCGACGCGACGGACAGAACGGCGAAAACGCTCGCGTAGCTGACCGGGTCCGTCGGTGTGACTCCGTACAGCAATCCGGCGAGGGCCCGCCCTGTCGCGGCACTCAGCCCGAAGCCAATGAGGAGTCCGACCGCGGTCAGCTTCGATGTGTCACGGACAACCGGGGTGACGATCTGACGGGGGGAAGCGCCCAGCGCCAGGCGCACGCCGAATTCGCGGACTCTCCTTCGCATGTCGAACGACACGACAGCGTACTGACCAATCGCCGCGATCAACAGCGATACCCCCGCGAAAATCGTCAACAGCATCGTGAGCATGTGTATCGGCCAGACGAACGTGTCGAGCCGCGTCCGTATCGTCGCCATCTCAACGACCGGCGTCCGCGCATCCACTTCGAGAAGACTTCGGCGGACGGCGCGCCCGATCGAATCGAGCCCGCCTGTGTAGCGCACGTAGAATGTCGTCTCTCCGGGCCCGGCCGGCTCCTGATCCGCAGAGAGGAACAGATAGCGTGGCTCGAGTTTCCGGCGGAATCCGCCGAAGAACGCGTTCGGCATCACGCCGACTACTTGCAGGTCGGTTCGTGCTGTGCCCAGCCGGACCGTGCGGCCAATCGCCGTCTGCCCGGGCCAGAGCGCGTGAGCGAGGTTCTGGTTGATGACTGCGGATCGCACAGGGCGGCGTGCTTCGGACGGACTGAATTCCCGCCCGGCGCTCGGCGACAGGCCGAGTGTGCGCAGGTAATCGGGTCCGACGTGATTCAGTTCGGCCAGAACCGGTTCCGGCGCAGCGCCGCCTGTGGCCAGGACCGGGACCCCGGTCCAGCCGGCTTCCGTGGGACCGCGCCGCGCATAGGAGACGGCGGATATGCCCGGCACGGCCTGCAATCGCTGACGCAATCGATCGAGGAGGATCGAATTGGCCGCGGCATCGGCGGCGCTGGCGGAGGTCCTCACGGTGACGAGCAGCGTGCTGGTCGCATCAAAGCCGAGATCGACGCTGCCAGCCAGCGCGATCGAGCGATAGGCCAGCATCGCGCACGTCAGCAGGAGGACCGAGAACGCGAGCTGCAGGACCACCAGGCAGTTCGAGAGCCGGGAGCGCGCCTGGACGACCCCTTGTTCGCCGGCCTTCAACAACGGAAGCAGCGCAACACGCCAGGCCCGGATTGCGGGAGCGACGGTGAAGGCCACGACCGCGAGGCCCGCAAGCAGCGCCGCGTAGCCGGCCACCGTCCAGTCCGGGGTCAAATCGGGCATCGACGCCGGTGTATTCGGTGCCATGAATGCCGCGACGGCGCGCGCCACCCACCAGGCAAACAGCAGGGCGGCGACACCCGCCAGGAGCGCGATGACGAGGCCCTCGGCGAGCAGCATGCGCACGATGCGGATTCGCGAGGCGCCGAGCGACTGACGAAGCGCGAGCTCGCGTCCGCGAACGACTGCCCGCCCGATCAGCAGGTTCGCGACATTCGCACACACGATTGCCAGCGTCAGCAGGGTCACCACGGAAAAGACGGCAAGGAAACGGTCGCCCTGCATCGACACCAGGCTGTTGCCGCCGGCTGTTGCCGAATACGGCACCAGCGTCAGCTTCCGCTTTTGATTGATCGTCGGAGAGGTCGCCTGCAGCCGTGTCCACAGCCCGCCGAGCTCCGCCTGGGCCTGCGCCGCCGATGCCCCAGGCGCCAACGGCCCGATCATGGTCACCGGCGCTCCACGGGCGGTCCAATCCATCAACGAACCGGCGGGGCCGGCCGCGCGCGCGTACGCGACGAGCGGCACCCACACGTCAGAGGATTCAGTGAGAAACGCTCCCCGGAACTCGCGATCGACGACGCCGACGATGGTTGCCGGACGGCCGTTGATCGCAATCGGCCGACCGATGACGTCCGGCGCGCCCAGCAGGTAGTCCTGCCATGCGCGATGACTCAGCACCGCGACCAGATCCGGCGCGCCCGGCTGGTTCTCGTCTTCGGTGAAGCCGCGCCCTTGGACGAACCGCACCCCCAGCGCATCGAAATAGTTCGGTGACACCATGTCGCCGCGGACCGCGTGGCTCCCGTTGCGGTCGCTCAGCGTGAACCGGCCGAACTCGACTGCCAGCAGCGGCCGGATCGTCGTGCTCTGTTCCAGGAAATTCAGGTAGACGGCGTAGCTGGCGGCCGGCTCGACCCAGCCGGTATCGTCCACCCAGCTCACGGTCATCAGGTTCGTCCGGTGGACGCCGGAGGCAGGCTTCTTCAGAATTCCGTAGGCAAGGGAAAAGATCGTGGTGTTGCCGCCGATCACGAGAGCCAGCAGCGTGACCGCCGTTGCGGTGAGCGCCGGCGACTTCGAGAGAATGCGACAGCCGAACCGCAGGTCCTGCAACAGCTGTTCGACGGCGGTTGACACCCAGACGGCGCGCGTCCGCTCCTTCGCCAGCGCGACGCTGCCGAATACGCGCCGTGCCTGGATCCGCGCTTCCTCGATCGGAGCGCCTCGATCGCACAGGAGCTGCGCTTCCTGTCGGAGATGAAACTGAAGCTCGTCGTCGAGGTCGCGATCGTCCTGCGCCCCGCGAAACAACGCGCGCCGAACCGCGCTGCACCAGCGTCGCCACGCCATCGGAGCCTCCTTAGGCCGGGTCGAGGACGCGCGCGACCGCTTCCGTGAACCGCTTCCAGCGCGTTCGCTCGGCTTCCAGCTGGCGGCGTCCCGCCTTCGTGAGCCTGTAATACTTCGCCCGCTGGTTGTTCTCCGACAGCTTCCACTCGGCGTCTATCCAGCCCTGCTTCTCGAGACGATGAAGCGCGGGATACAGCGAGCCGTGGTCCGCCTGGAGCTCGTCCTGCGAGCTGGCACGAATCGCGACCCCGATTCCGTGTCCGTGCTGCGGACCCCACTGCAGCGTGCGCAAGATGAGGAGAGCGAGCGTGCCCTGCAGCAGCTCCACGCGGCCCTGACGCGTCTTCCGGGCCATAGTAGGAGGCAATCTACTACTGTGGCGGTCGAATGTCCACTACCTCCGGCCGTCGTCTTTGATGCGTCAGACTTCGGGACGGCGGCTCCGGCACTCGCGCGGAACCCGAGCAACCCGTGAATGTTCACGCCCTTGACACAAACTACTTTACAATATAAAGTTAGTCGCGAGAGGATCGAAGATGCGAGTGCTTCGCCCCCAGGATCTCGGACCAGGCGACTGGGTCGTGCGCCGATTGCCAGTGGGCATCATGGCCGGCGCGCGGTCAGCCACACGGCATGTTGGAGAATTCTCGATGGAAACATTCGCACCCGCCACGACGTGCCGTCATGTGAAGATTCAGATCACAACCGAGCGTCCATTCGAGTTCATTGACGTCACGCCGGATGTTGAGGCGCTCGTCGCGCAAAGCGGCATTGATGTGGGCTTCGTCAACGTCCAGAGTCTTCACACGACGACTTCAATTGTGGTCAACGAACATGAGCCACAGTTGTTGACCGACTTTGCCGAGCTGCTCGAGCGTGCCGCGCCGGCCAGTGCTTCGTACCGGCACGATGACGTCAGGCTTCGAACGGTCAACGTGATCTCGGGCGAACGCATCAACGGACATTCGCACTGTCAGGCGTTGTTGTTGGCCTCGTCAGTCTGTCTCAACATCGCCAACGGCTGCTTGCAACTTGGGCGCTGGCAGCGCGTGTTTCTCGCGGAATTGGACGGGCCGCAAACACGTGACCTCTCGGTCTTGATCGTCGGCACGAGTGCGCAGGCTCATTGATGAACCATCGTCGAGTGCGCGTTCTTCGCTTGCGCGGCCGCGCCGTACGAGGCGCTCGACGCCTGCCAACATACTCGTGCTGGACGTCGTGGCTCAGTGATCGTCGAACAAAACGATAAGCATCGCTTCATCCACGAAGACGAAATCCGCATCGGATACATAGGGCGGTCTATTTGAGGAACCGGTCCGCGTCAAGGTTCAAGCGCACGGAGGTCGAAGTGTCATATGCTCGCGATGGCAGGGACCTGCCGCCCATCGCGTCAGTGACTGAGGTGTCGAACGATGAGTGACTTGGCCCGATTGGAATTACGCGGCCCGGTTCGAACCCTCCGAACTCAATTTGCTGAATGGAATCCTGAGACCGGAGACTGGTGGCCGCTGAAGAACCGGTTCGTCGCGATGTTCCGCGGCGACGGCCAACTGAGCGAAATCCAACATCACAATCCGGACGGGTCGATTCCCCGTGAAGTGCGCATCTACGACGAGGGCGGCCGGCTGACGGAGTACCAGTGGTGGGCACACGACGTGCTGACGAGGCGCATCCTCCACACGTACGACGCGGGTGGTCGACCCGCTGCGGCCGTGACGGTTGATGTCGACGGTACGAAGCGTGAAGCGGAACTCTGTCGATACGATGAGAACGGTCGCAAGACGAAGGTGGTCTTCCTTCGAGTTCCAGAGAGTAGCGCAAGTTGTTCAACGGGTTCGTGTGGGACGATGTATGGCGTGGAGGGAACTGACGTCGCGTACTCGGCTCCTGGCGCGACGACCACCACCACGATCTACGACGAACACGAGCGTCCGTCGGAGGTGACCTTTCACGATGCGGACAATGCGCGTGTCAGCCGTGTCGTGTTTTCCAGGGACCACGATGGACGTGTGCTGAGCGAACGAATGGAGATCGCTGACCGTCGCGGACTGCTCGGCCCGGCGATCGACGCCAACACGCCCAAGGACGAGCGAGCATCGCTCATGGAGCTTCCCGAGGCGGTGTTCGAGGACCACACGTGGTCGCTCGCGACATATGCCTACGACGAGAAGGGCCGCCGCATTGAGAGCGTTCGGCGGCTGGGGAAATTGTCCGAAGAGCGCGTGACTGTTCGATACGACGATTTCGACAACCCGGTGGAACAGGTCAGGTCAGATGTGAGCCGCGACATGCGAATGGAGGATGGAGCGGTGAAGAGCGAGGAAAGGCCATCTCACGTTCAGCATGTCAGGTTCGAATATCAGTACGATGAGCACGGAAACTGGACCGAGCGGATTGTCTGGCAGCGGATGGAGCCGAACGCCGATGAGCAGCCATCGAATATCGAGCGGCGGGCGATCACATACGACGACCACTGACACCTTGTCGAGGACTAGCAGTCCTTGCCATCTGGTCGCGTGAGACGGAGCCTGTCCTTGTGCGCGTCGGTGTCGCAGCAGGAGACCATGTCCTGAGCGACCCCGCTGCGCGCGCCCGAAGTGGTCCCGCGCCTGTCCGGAGAGGTCGCTCACGCCATGGCCGTCTCTGTCGTTGACGGGTTCGCGACGGCACGTCCGGCGGCGAGACGCGCCTTGGTGGCGACGCGCCGGGAATGCAAGCTGATCGAAGAGGCTCGACACGGCGGCTCCCCGCCGACGAACAGGGACCGAAGCGGCTGCCGGACGCGATCGGCTCGTATCTGGCTGCGAAGCGAATCCAGGGCTCACCACGCACGATTGAGCTCGAGAAGGAGCGGCTCAGCATCGTCACAGAAGCACTTTGGCGACGTGCCGCTCTCCGCGATCACAGCTACGACAATCGCTGACGTTTAGCGCGCGCGTCATGACGCCAGCATCGCCAATCGCAGAATCAAAATGGATGTCGGCGTGTTGTCTCGCGTGACAGTTTGACGTTGAGCGGATCACCGCCGAGCGGTAAACTGTTGATTCCACTCGCGCGGAGAGATGTCCGAGTGGTTGAAGGAGCACGCTTGGAAAACGAAGCGGGCCGCCGACTCCAACGCACTCCGACGTGGCTCAACGCACACGAGATCAGCGACTTAACCTTCCACGACAGTCACCCGGTGTGCGTCCGTAAACGTCGATGTTTTTTGAGGTCTTGAGCCCGACGTATCACATTCCTATCACAATTGACTCGCCCACTTAGAGCGGTCGGTCCCTGTATTCCTTCGTGTTCGTCACACTGTCTCCTGAGCCGGCGCGTTGCTCTTGCCATGGACACGACGAGTTGCCTCCTGGAGAGAGTACGTCCTCAGCTGACGCTGATGGAGCGGCAAGAATGCGTCGGGTCCTCTGGTTCGCAGTGCAGTAGAGCTGACGCTCACTTTCCTTGATACTTAGGAAGCCGCCCCTCGGCTTCCGCACGCCGCCCTTCGATGAAGTCCTCAGTCCTATAGAGTGCGGCGTACTGCGCGCCAAGCTTTGAGAGCGCGGCGGCTTCCACCGGATCGACGTACTGGTGCGCGGACGTCAGCGTCGCCGTGATCGACAGCGGCGCGCACGCCGCGATCTTGCGCGCGATCGCGATGCCGGCGTCGAGCGCGGCTTCTGGCGTTGCCGCAATCTGCTGCGTGATGCCCATCCGGTACGACTCCTCGGCGGTCCAATGGTCGCCGGTCAGCATATAGCGCATCGCATTGCCCCACCCCGCCTCGCGGACGAAACGCACCGTCGCGCCGCCGCCGGGAAAGCGGCCGTGCGTGTTCTCATCCTGCCCGAACCGCGTGTTCGCCGAGGCGACGCGGACATCGCTCGCGAGGTAGATCTCGTGTCCGAGATTCCACGTGTCGCCGTGCGCCACGACGACGACCGGCTTCGATCGATGCGGCGGGGAGTTGCCGAGCACATCGAGCGTCGGCGTGGTGCTCACCGGGCGTTGCCCTGAAATGATCCCCGCCTGCGCGGCGTCGACGTCAATGCCGCGCGAGAAGTTCTCGCCGTGGCCGAAGAGCACGAGCGCACGGAGCGACGCGTCGTGCTCGTACTGATAGTACGTCGCGGCCAGCCGCAGCCGCGTCGGCGGATCGATCCGGTTCTGAATGAACGGGCGGTTGAGCCCGACCAGCACGATGTCGCCGCGACGCTCCACGGTTACGGTCACCGACGGACCGAGCGGCACGTCGGCGAGCGTCGTCGCCTGCTC
>JBKPAI010000033.1:0-22865 GCA_046726355.1 Acidobacteriota bacterium
GCCCCGATAGAAGACCAGGCCGGACGGCGCGATCACCGGATCCCAGTAATACCGCGGCTGCTCGAGCCCCGGCTTCTCGACGATGGCGTCGCCGATCTTCGTGCCGGGATAGTTGATGCCGTGCACGATCACCGGCCAACCGTAGTTCCTGCCCTTCTCGATCAGATTCAGCTCATCGCCACCGCGCGGACCATGTTCCACTTCCCAAAGCCGTCCATCGGGTGCGAAAGTCAAACCCTGTGGCGTGCGATGACCCATCGACCAGACTTCCGGCAGGCCAAGCGCCGGATTGCCGGGCGCCGGCTTGCCTTCTGGCGTGATGTGGATCACCTTGCCCAGGTATTTGTCGTGTTGCTGCGCCTGCATCGGAATTGGATCGCCGGTGGATCGGTCCCCAACAGCGACGAACAGGTTGCCGTCCTTCGGATCGATGGCGATGCGAGAACCGGTCTGGCTCACCGCTCTGTTGGTGAACGGCGTGCCTTGAAAGATGGTGTGCACATTCGACAGCGTGCCCGCGTCCTCATCCAACGTGGCACTGTCGACAGCTTGGACGCAATTGTCGACATCAATAATGCGCATGTAGACGAAGAAGATTCTGTGGTTGCTCGCGAAGTTCCGATCCAACGCGACGTCGAGGAGGCCGGCCTGTCCGCGGAAATACACCGGCGGCAGATTTGCGGTGATGGTATGCAAGGCCGAACCATCGCTGTTGAGGATGCGGAGGCGGCCCGGCTTCTCCGTGATGAGAAAACGTCCGCTGGGTAGGAGCGCGACTGCCCAAGGGTTGTCCAAGCCGCTGGCGATGGTTGTGACCGCGACGTCCGTCGTCTTGTGATAGGGAGCATGCGTCTGCCCCGGAAACACCGGATGATCGGTATCCAGTTCTGGGGGGCGCCTGTCGATGGGCTGGCCCTCGACCGTGAGTTTCTCGAAGGGCCGGCGAGCGGTGCCCGCGTTGCCGCGACCGGCAGGCGCCGTCTGAGCCATCAGCAATGCGGGAAGGATCGCCAGTCCCGCGACGGCGCCGATCATCACGAATCGTTTCATTTCAGTCTCCTCGCTAGCACTCGCCGCCGACAAGTTCAACGGCCTCAATACGTTCTGAGTGTCTAACCGGCGCACGGCGACTGTCTGGTGCCGCGTCGGCAAGTCGACCAACACGTCGCACCGTGCGGACAACGCGAATCAGATCGCGATGACCGTCGCGACCACGTGACGCATCGCCTCGATCATGGCCAGCGACGATGCCTGCGTCAATCATTGTGCGCGGATGCGATATTGGTGAGGGCAACGAGCTTCTCGAGGCCAAGCGTCGTGTGCCTCACCGCGCATGAGACGAAACCGCTGGTACAGCTGGATTGCCCTGTGTAGTCGGCCTTCCTGGTGCACGTTCTAATCCACTCTGCCGTGTCTGTGCGGCGTGAGTACTGCTGCTTTCGCCGGATGCCGCGTTGGGTGACCACAACGTCAGCTGGCTCGCCCCTCAATCGTCATTTTCATGCATGCGCCGGACATGAACGCGTGTAGCCACGGGGCAGGCAGAACGGCAGCCGTGGCGTGAGCGACCACCCGTTTTTGCCCGATGGCCCGTCTTGCCTGCGACCAGCGGTGGCCGCTCACGCCACGGCTACCGTCACCTCTTCCCCGGGCCAGTTCACCTTAATCAGAAGCTTGAAGCGTTGCAGGCTGCAGTCGAGCGACTGGAAAGCGGCAGAGCATTTGAGCCTGGTCCGGCTGAAGCCGGACACCACGTACCCAACCTGGAAGGAGGAACCGCGGACAGAGTTTCAAGAATCTTTCAAGTTCCCACCGAACGGTCCTTCGACGATGACACTGTCAGCGCCGCAAGATAGCGCGCAACCAATTGAGCCAATTGTTGTTTGCGATTTGGTAGCGGTACGGGGATTCGAACCCCGGTCCCGTGGCTGAGAACCACGTGTCCTGACCCCTAGACGATACCGCCACGCGGCAGGAATTTCCAATTTTAGCTGGACCTCGGCCTGCTGGTCAACGTAACGGCCGGGCTCTTCTCCGATGACGTCGGCGGCCCCGTCGAGATCTTTGTGACGGCTCCGCTCTTTGTGGTTCAATCCAGAACATGCTTCGCGCGCTGCTCGTTCTGATCGTCGTGGCCGGTCTTGCGGCCGGCATCGCCTACGTGATCGCCGGCCGCGGTGCGCCGCCGCGGATCGCCATCATCAAACCCGATCGAGCCGTCGGCCAGGCGGCGACGCTGGAGCTCACGGCGGAATCTCCGAACGCCCTGTTCACGGCGCTCAACGTCTCGCTCGAGCAGAACGGCCGTTCTGTTCCGCTGTTCTCGCTCGATAAGCCAACAGCGACGGTGACCCATCCCGACGCCAACCGCATCCAAATCTCGAGGCCGGTCGGCAAGCAGAGTGTGCCGGAGCTTCAGTCGGGGCCGGCACGGATCACGGTGACGGCGACGCGACCGTCGTTTCTGAAACTGCGCCAGCTGACGAGCACGGCGGCGAAAGACGTGCAGGTGCGGCTCGAGCCGCCCCGAATCGCGGTGCTGTCCACGCATCATTACATCAACCACGGCGGCTCCGAGATGGTGGTCTATCGCGCTACGCCAGCCGACGTCGCCTCGGGCGTGCGCGTCGGCAGCATCGAGTATCCCGGGTTCCCGGCGTCGGGCGCGGGCGGCGGAACGCCGGCCGACACGAAACTCGCGTTCTTTGCGCTGCTCCACGACCAGGACCTGCGGACGCCGATTGCCGCGTTCGCCCGCGACGAGGCCGGCAACGAGGCGAAGACCAGTTTCATCGACAACGCGTTCGAGAAGCCGTTCAAGAAGAGCCGGATCCAGCTCGACGACAAGTTCATCGACCGCGTCGTGCCTGAAATCCTCGAACACTCGCCGGAGCTGAAGATGACGGCGCCGGCGGCGGGCACTCCGGAGATGATCGCGGCGTTCGTGCGAATCAACAGCGAGCTTCGCAAGATCAACGCCGACCAGATCACCGCCTTCTCAACGAAAACCTCCCCCACCCGGTTGTGGACGCAGCCGTTCGTCCAGCTTGGAAACTCACAGGTGGAGGCGAGCTTTGCCGACCATCGCACCTACGTTTACAAGGGCAAGGAGGTCGATCAGCAGACGCATCTGGGATTCGACCTGGCGGTCACGGCGCGCGTGCCGGTCGTCGCCGCCAACGACGGCGTGGTGATGAACGCGAACTGGCTCGGGATCTACGGCAACTGCGTCGTCCTCGATCACGGGATGGGCATCCAGTCGCTCTACGGGCATCTGTCTTCCTTTGACGTCGGAGTCGGCGACAAGGTGACGCGCGGCCAGACCATCGGCCGAAGCGGCATGACCGGGCTGGCCGGCGGCGATCATCTCCACTTCACGATGCTCGTGGGCGGCCGGATGGTGAACCCGGTCGACTGGTGGGATCCGCACTGGATTACGGATCGAGTCGAGCGCAAGCTCAAGGAGGCGTCGGCGACAACGGCGACGGCATCGGTAAGGTAGAATGGAATTTTGTGCTGTGATCAGGAGAAGTCAATGCATCGACGACACGCATGGGTGAGCGCTCCCTGTCTGGCGATCGTGATCATGTTCGCGGCCGCGGCGGCAGCATGCGGAGGAAGCAAGGAAACATCGAGCACGGGCGGCGAGGCGCCGGCCGGCACGCTGGCGGGGGAAAAGGTTGATAAATCGACTGCCGGAACCGTGAGCGGGACGGCTGCGCTCGACGGCATGGCGCCCAAGAACGAAGCCATCAAGATGAACGCCGATCCGGTCTGCATCCGTGAAGCCAAGGGCCCGCAGTTCCAGGAAACCTACTTGGTGGGCGACGATGGCAAGGCGCTCGCGAACGTATTCGTGTACGTGAAGGACGGGCTCGGCAACTACGTCTACGATACGCCGACCGAGCCGGCGAAAATCGATCAGAAAGAATGCCGCTACCATCCGCACGTGTTCGGGATGCGCGTGAACCAGCCGCTGGAGATCCTCAACAGCGATCCGACGCTGCACAACATCCATGCCCTGCCGAAGGCGAATCAGGAATTCAACAACGGCCAGCCGATCCAGGGCATGAAGATGACGCACACCTTTACCGCCAAGGAAGTCATGGTGCCATTCAAGTGCGACGTGCACGGCTGGATGAACGCCTATGTCGGAGTGCTCGATCACCCCTATTTCGCGACGACCGACAAGTCCGGCAAGTTCGAGCTCAAGGACGTGCCGCCGGGCACCTACACAATCGAAGCCTGGCACGAGAAACTTGGCGCACAGGAGCAGAAGGTCACGCTCGGGCCCAAGGAATCGAAGGATCTGAATTTCACCTTCAAGGCGGCCGGGCCGACGACCACGAATTGAGCGGTCGAGTGGGTCGAATAGGTCAAGTGGGTCGAGTAGGTCAAGCGGGCGGGTAGGTCAAGTGGGTCGGGTAGGTCGGGTGGCGTAGAGAGACGGTCGCTCGGGCAAGTCGAGCGGGTCAGGGCGTGAGGTTGAATCCGGAATTGTATGAATCCGTCTGCGTCAGCGCCTGACCTGCCCACTCCGAGAACTGACGCCGCCCTTGTGACCACCCACTCGACCTACCCGACTCACTCGACCCTCTTGCATTGCTTCGCCACGTTTGTCGCCGCCTGCACAGTCCTGCTGATTCTCGCCGGCAGCCTCGTCACGAGCCACGGCGCAGGTTTGGCGGTCCCTGACTGGCCTACGAGCTACGGCTGGAACATGTTCACGTTTCCGCCGTCGATGTGGGTGGCGAACATCCTCTACGAGCACGGGCACCGGCTGATCGCCAGCACCGTGGGTTGCCTGACCATCGTGCTCGCGGCATGGCTGTGGACCACGGAACCGCGGGCGTGGCTGCGGTGGCTGGGTCTCGCTGCTCTCGGCGTGATTGTCGCGCAGGGCGTCCTGGGCGGACTTACAGTGTTATTCTTCCTGCCGGCACCAATCTCCATCGCTCACGCCGCTCTCGCGGAGGTGTTCTTCTGCATCACCGTGGCCGTCGCCTTGTTCACGTCACCCGGCTGGATTCACGCCCGTGATTCGGCTGTGTGTCCGCCGCCCGGCGGGAACCCCGTGCGCCGCCTCGCGACCGCGACGACCATCGTGATATACGTGCAGATTCTCATCGGCGCTGCGATGCGGCACACCGGCGCCGGACTCGCGATTCCCGACTTCCCGCTCATGTTCGGGGGTATTGTCCCCGACCATTGGAACGCCGCGATCGCGGTGCACTTCGCACACCGCGTCGGCGCACTCACGGTCAGCGCGCTCATTCTCGCCACCGCCCGTGCCGTGTGGTCGCACCATCGCAGCCGCCGGGAGCTCGTGCGGCCGGTGTTCATCATCGTCGCGCTCGTCGCCACGCAGGTCACGCTGGGCGCGTTCACCGTCCTCAGCCGGCGCGATCCCTGGATCAACAGTCTGCACGTCGTCTGCGGCGCGCTGGTGCTGGGGACTTCTCTCGTGATCACCCTGCGGACCTGGCAAGAGGTGTTTGGCGTTCGGTCAGTCCGGCTGGCGCCGCCGCGCGCTTCGGCGGGCCTCGCCGGAGCCTTCGGCGCAGGCGGGAAGCCGGACACTGCAGACACCATTATCGGCAGTGTGGGCATCACGAGCCTGCAACCGAATCACCGGGGGCGTCCGTGAAGGACGTCGCCACGGCCGCGAACATTGTTCCAGCCATCGGCGCGCACCGCGCGCCGTCGCCGGTCGCGGACTACATGGCGCTGACCAAACCGCGGCTGAATTTCCTCGTAGTCGCCACGAGCGCTGCCGGCTATTACCTGGGCGCCTCCGCGCCGATCGACATGATGCGGCTGGTGGTCGCATCCGCGGGCACCGCATTGGTGGCGGGAGGAGCGGCCGTGCTCAATCAGGTCTCCGAACGCGACACCGATGCTCTGATGCGCCGGACGCGCCTGCGGCCGCTTCCCGACCGGCGGGTGGGGACGGATCAGGCGCGGATGTTCGGCCTGCTGCTGTCGGCATGCGGCCTCGTCTTGCTGGCGGCGCGTGCCGGGTTGCTCGCCGCGGCGCTGGCGTTCGGCACAATCGCAGTTTACCTGGCTGTGTATACGCCGATGAAACGCCGCACGCCGCTGGCGACGCTCGTCGGCGCGGTGCCGGGCGCACTACCCGCGCTCATCGGCTGGACCGCCGCCCGTGGAACGATCGCGTCCGGCGGCATCGTCTTGTTCGCCATCGTGTTCCTGTGGCAGATTCCGCACTTCATGGCCATCTCGTGGCTGTACCGGGACGATTACGGCAAGGCCGGCTTTCCCATGCTGACGGTCATCGATCCCGGCGGACACCGGGCAGGGCGTCAGGCCATGCTGTCTGCGGCCACCCTCGTTCCGGTCACGCTGATACCGGCGCTGACGTCTCTCGCCGGTGCCATCTACGGCATCGCGGCTGCGGTGCTCGGGATCGCGCTCCTGTGGCTGGCCTTTCAGTTTGCGCAGACACGAACCGACGAGTCCGCACGACAGCTTTTCTTCGGATCGATTCTGTAACTGCCGGTTCTGTGGATTGCGATGATCGCCGACAAACTGTAGCTGTCCCCTTGATCGATGATAATCTCACCAGGGAGGACAGGGAGGACAGGAGGAAAACTCCTATTGCTTTCAGGATTGAACCTCCGCGTCCTCTGCGTCCTCCGCGGTAGGTTGCCAGCGTCAGGCCAGCTGTGATGACCGTTCACGATCTGCCGGCGGTGAACGCCAGCCTCAATGCCGTGTCGGGCATCCTGCTGCTGGTGGGATACGGGCTCATCCGCGCGCGGCGGGTCGACCAGCACCGCAAGTTCATGATCGCCGCGTTCGCCACCTCATCGCTCTTTCTCGTCTGTTACGTCATCTATCATGTCCAGGTCGGTTCAGTGCGGTTCACCCGCCAGGGCTTCGTCCGACCACTGTACTTCGCGATTCTGATTACGCACGTCACGCTCGCGGCGGTCGTGCTGCCGATGGCGATCCTGACACTTTCGCGCGGACTCCAGGCGCGCTACGCGCCGCACCGGTCGATCGCGCGCTGGACGTTTCCGATCTGGTTGTATGTCTCGGTGACCGGGGTACTCGTTTACGTGCTGCTGTACCAGCCCACCTGGCTGCTCTGAAGGCAACCGTTTGTAGCGCAGCTCTTCCGCCTTCGCCAAGGCTTCGGCGGACCGTAGCTTTAGCGGAGGCTGGTCAGGGCTGCCCCGGCGGCCGTGATGCAGGCCTGAAGGCCTGCGCGACGAGAGGCCGCCGGCCCGATCGCAACGCCAGCGGCTCCCGGCGTAAGGCGCTGTTAGATCGTGATCGCCGACCTCCAATCAGTTCGTTGATCTCATAGACGCGGCCGTTGGCGATCACGCGCTTCACCTTGTGTGCGTTCGCCACGTCCTCGAGCGGGTTGCCTTCCACGATGACGATATCTGCAAGCTTGCCGGGCTCGATGGTCCCGGCATCGAGACCGAGCGCCTGCGCCGGGTTCACGGTCGCGGCCTTGAGCGCTTCGTACGGTGTCATCCCCGCCATCGTGTACGCCACGATTTCGCCGTGCAGATTGATGGCGTTCGGCGTGTCCGTGCCGGCCACGACCAGCCCGCCGGCGCGCATCACATCCATCACCATCCGGCCGCTGCCACCGGCCGGATCGCCGCCGACGTTCGATTGACCGGGCTGCGCCGCCACCTGCTGCCGGATCCAGTCTGGATAGAGCGTGAACCGCGGATCAGCCTTGAGATCCGGCTCGCGCTCGAACAGACGCCGCGCGCCACCGGCGGAAATCATCGGACAGAAGATCCTGCCGCTCTTTCCGAACAGCTGAATCACATCGTCATAGCTGCGCTGGAGCGTCGACATTTTCGGCGAATAGCCGCGGCGGCTCGTGGCCGCGGTGTGCTCGGTGTTGTCGACGCCGACGAGCGCGGCAGGGAAGATCTCGTGCGTCGCCACGGGAATGCCGGCGTCGTGCGCGAATTCGACCATGCGCCGCTGCTGCAGATCGGGCAGCCGCACGTAGCTCTTGATCAGATCGTGCTGCAGCGCCCTGGCGCGCTGCAGCTCCATCTCGAACTGGCCGGGCGTCGAGATCGCGATTCCCATCTTGTAGTAGGCGCGCATCCACTCCATCAGGAACCCGGTCCCGAACACGCGCGGCCCGATTCGCACTCCGCTCTCACCCGCCTCGCGCTCCTCGACCGCTTCGTACGGCGTATTCCCGGGGCTGCGCACGGTCGTCACGCCGAAGGCGAGCCACGCGCGCCCCTGCGCTTCGCCGAAATCGGGCTGCAGGTGCGAGTGGAACTCCACCAGGCCGGGCATCGCGGTGAGACCGGCGGCATCCACGACCCGGCCGGTGCCGTGCAGGCCGTCGCTGTGCGGCTCCACGTTCCTGATGCGGTTGCCCTCGATGACGACGTCGACGTTGGTGCGCGGCGCCGCGCTTTTCATGTCGACGAGCGTGCCCGCATGCAGCACGATGCGGCCCCTGGGAATCGCGGGCGTGTACGTGAGATCGAGCGGCACGTCGCGCGTTTCGCCGCTCTCGATGTCGATGAGGCGCAGCTTGTCGAGCGATTGATACAGGATGTGGCGCGAATCGCCGGCCCAGCTCGGGGCATGCGCCGATTCGGTCGTCACGTGCCGCGGCGGACCGAGCGGATCGCCCGCAGCGGTGACCGGCCACACGGCGAGAACGCCTTCGTAGATCGCGGCCATCTTCGTGCCGTCGGGCGACCAGACCGGACCGCATCCTCCGCGTGAATCGATCGACAGCGTGCGCACCGGCGCGATCCATCGGTCGGTGGGAGCCAGTGGGAAGGTCTGCACGTTCGCGGAAGTCTGCGCCGCTGCGGATGCAAGTGAAGCGGATCGAGGCGCGACAACGCCGGTCGCCGGAAACGTCAGTATCTGATTCGTCCCTTCGCGGAAGCGCTTCGACAACGGCGCCACCTCGGCCAGGGCAAGCCGCTGCCCGTCAGGCGACCACGTCGGCGTTCCCGGCTGCGCGAGCGTGTCGTGCACCTTCGTGACTGTCCCGGTCGCAACGTCCAGCACCGAGACCTGGGCGACGCGCCACATGCCGGTCACGTCGAAGAACGCAATCCGCCGGCCGTCAGGCGACCACGTCGCCCCCTGCGGCTGCGTCGTCAGGTGCGTGACCTGGCGGCTCTGACCGGTCCGCATGTCGCGAATCCAGAGCTGCAGGTGTTCGCTGTTCCTGTCCGAGGAGTACACGAGCGCGCGGCCATCGGGCGACCAGGCCGGATCGGTATCGAGTGCGGCGTCTTTGGTGATGTTTTCCGGCGCCCCGCCGAGCGGCATCACGTAGATGTCGCCAACGGCCGCAAAGGCGACTTTCGTGCCGTCGGGCGAGATCACAGGGCGCACGATGCCGAGCACCGGCCGCGGAACCGTCGAATCGAAATCACGCTTCCGGCGAGCGTAGTCGGCCCGGGTCACCTGCAGCGTCGCGCGGAACGGAATGGTCTGTGCCGCCGGACCGTCAAGCGCCCGCTTTCGAATCCGGCCGTCCGACACGTAGAAGAACTCGGTCGCCGACGTCCACGAGACGCGGAACGGAAACGTGTTCTCGGACCCGGTCAGGGAACGATTGTCGGACTCGAGACGGCTCTCGCCCGCACTCAGAACGTGATAGACGAGATGTCCGGCGGGCGACCACGATGGCGCATCGACGGTGCCGGCGGCGGTCGCGACCTTGCGCTGGCGGCCGTCGGCCGCGTTCACTGCCCAGACCGACCGGCCCTCTTCCCGCGTGGAGGCAAAGGCGATCTCGCGATCGTCGGGCGACCACGACGGCATGTAGTCCTCGGAGGGCTCGGTGGTGAGCTGGCGCAGGTGCCCGCTGCCGACGTCAAGGGTCCAGATGTTATAGCTGCTGCCGAGCGGATCGCCGCGATCGGACGAAAAGGCGATCTGTGTGCCGTCGTGCGACCACACCGGCTCGCGATCGTCGAACGGTCCCCACGTCAGCTTGTGCTGATGGCTGCCGTCGGGCGCGACGGCCCACAGATCATAGCCGCCGTCGCGATAGCCGAAGAACGCGATCCACTTCCCGTCCGGCGACCACGCCGGCTGACGCGCATCGTTGAAGACGTCGGTAATGCGGGTGGCCTCGCCGCCGGCTGCGGGCACGGTCCAGATGCTCCCCTGCAGATCGATGGCGAGCGTGCGGCGATCCGGCGACACCGCCACAGACATCGACGTGCCCTCGGCAACCGTGACGTCGAAGAGCGCGGGCGGCGCCGGCGCCGCGCCAGAATCGCAGCCCCCCGGGATCAGGCCGAGCGCGATCGCGGTCGCGACGAGCGGTCGGTTTCTCATGGCGTCGTTCTCCGGCGCGGGTGTTTTGAATGCAACTCGGAGCGGGCCAATTCTACGCCCACATGCTGCCCGGCATGACTCGGCACAAAGGTCACCAGGGCAAGACAGATTCCCGCTATGTCGCGCGCTGTGAAAAAATCGCCCGTAGCGCAGCCCTTCCGCCTTCGCCAAGGCTTCGGCGGACCGCCGTAGCTAGCGGAGGCTGGTCAGGGCTGCCCGGCGGGCTTGATGCAGGGCTGAAGGCCTGCGCGACGAGAGGCCCGGCGAGGAGGATTCATGCGTCCGCTTTACGTGTTCGTCGTTGCCGTTGCCGCCGCCGCGTCGGGTTCGGCGGCGACCCTGGCGGTCGTGGCGGGCCAGGAACAGCCGATCACCCGCTCCACGACGTTCGACTGGACAAAGCTGGAGGCGAAATCGATCGAGGTCGGCGCCCGGCGCGAGGTCATGCGGTCAGCGACGCCGACGCTCGATGAGCTCGAGATTCACATCACGACGCTCAATCCCGGGGCGGTGTCCCACCCACCGCACCGGCATCCCGAAGAGGAGCTGCTGATTGTGAAGGAGGGCACGGTCGAGACGCTGCAGAACGGCAAGGCGACGCGGCTCGGGCCAGGATCGATCGTCTTTCATTCCTCGAACGACCTGCACAACATCAGCAATGTCGGCACGACGCCGGCGACGTACCACGTGGTTCAGTGGCGCGTGCCGGCGTCACGGCGTTGACTTTCAGAATGGAATGCGACCGAACGCAAAGGCCCAGCCTGCGCTCGAAGGCTTCCGGCGAGCTTCGGCTGGCAAGCGCAAAGGAACGCAAGAAAGCACTATTTCTTCGCGGGCTTCGCGGCCGCTGCGTTCCAAGTCGGCCTCGTCGATCAGTCCGACACGCTCCTCTAGGCAGGAGTCAGCTCTGGCGCGGCCAATGGCAGCGTGAAATAGAAGGAGGTTCCCCCACCGACCGTGCTCTCGGCCCAGATGCGCCCGCCGTGTGCTTCAACGAGGCCTTTTGCGATGAACAGGCCGAGCCCGACACCCGTCATCTGCGGTTTTTTGACCGACCAGAACCGCTCAAAGACGTGAGCGAGCTGCTCCTCCGGAATCCCCGGCCCGGTATCGGAGACGGCAAAGCTCAGTTCGCTGCCAACCCGTTCCGCCCGGACGGTGACGGTCCCCGCCTCGGGTGTGAACTTGATGGCGTTCCCAAGAAGGTTCGACAGAATCTGCAGCACCCGATCGCGATCGCAATAAAGTTGAAGGCCTTCCTCCCGCACATCGGAGACGAGGCGCACCTGCTTTTCCGCGGCCAGCGGCTTGAACATTTCGAGACTGTCCTGGATCACGTTCCTCGCCTCGAACGCCTGCTGTGCCACGACGAGCTGCCCCGCGTTGATCTGGGCGACGTCGAGGAGGTCGCTGATGAGGCGCTCCATCCGCCCGGCCGCGCGCAGGATCGTGTGGACGGCCTTTTGTGAGTGCTCCGGCGACGCAGCCGCCCGCTGCAGCATCCCGGCGCTGGCGACGATGGAGTTGAGGGGATTGCGCAAATCGTGCGACACAATGGCCAGGAGCTCTTCGCGCGACCGGTTGGCGCGCTGACTTTCCGCGTAGAGCAGCGCGTTCTCCATCGCCATCGCCGCCCGGCGACACAACTCCTCGGCGAAGACGAGATCAACGAGACGGAACCGCCGGTGCGACGCGGTGGAGACCAACGTCATGACGCCCAGAACGCGCTTCCGAACCGACAAGGGAACGAACATGCACGAGACCGCTCCGATTCGGCGGAGCAGCTCCGTCTGCTCCGCGCCGATCGCGGCAGCCATCCAATCAAGGTCGGGAATATCGGAGTGGATCTCTGATTTTCCTGTCCGGATGACATGAGCGATCCCGGCCGCCACACCGCGATCGCGCAGCTGACGCCGTTCCAGGCCCCGCAGCCAGACTTCCTGCGGCGAATCGGCATGCGCAGCGGCCAGTTCGCGCACATCACACGGGCCGATGACTTCGTCGATGAGACACCAATGCGCGAGATCCGGCACGATCCGCCTTGACAGGCTGGCGAGGGTCGTCCGGTAATCAAGC
The DNA here is from genome assembly GCA_046726355.1 of Acidobacteriota bacterium. GTDB lineage: Bacteria > Acidobacteriota > Vicinamibacteria > Vicinamibacterales > CAVVIG01 > QHWF01. The sequence continues at coordinate 12,406 of JBKPAI010000033.1, forward strand.
GACTCGGACAGGATGCCGCCAACGTCGGCCAGGAGCGTCTGGATTTCCTCGGCGCGCTTGATGTCGGTCACTTCCAGTGAAATCCCGTGCAGCTCCAGGGCTCCACCGGTGAGTGTCTCGCCGCTGACGCCCGTGTGGAACCAGAGCACGCGGCCGTCCGCCGGCTGCATGCGATGGTTGATCACGAGGTCCACGTTCTCGGCGAGGGCGCGATGGAAGACGGAGAGCACGGCATCGCGGTCATCTGGATGCAGATGCCTCTGCCAGAAGTCCTCCGCGAGAAACTCATCCATTGAATAGCCGAGGATCCCGGGACCCTGTCGGCCGACGAACGTCAGTTGTAACTGTTCGTCCGCCGTCCACGCGATGGCATGGTCGATTCCGTCGATGAGTTTTCGATACCGCCGGTCACCCGCATATCGCAGCTGGGCGAGGCGCAGCTCGTAATCGCGGCGTTCCGCTTCGCGCAGAATCAGCGCCTGCCGCTCGATTTCTTCCCGTTGTCGCACCAGGTCGACGAACACCGCGACCTTCTTGCGCACCACCTCGGCATCCAGCGGCTTGATCAGGTAATCGACGGCTCCGACTTCATACGCCCGGTAGATTTGATGCACGTCGGTGGCGACGGCGGTGAGAAAGAGAATCGGGATGTTGCGCGTGCGCGCGACCTGCTTGAGGTGCTGAGCGACTTCGAACCCGTCCATCTCCGGCATGACCACATCGAGCAGGATGATCGTGAGCCTCTCCCGGAGCGCGATCTGCAACGCTTCAGTTCCTGAGGAGGCCGACAGCAGCCGGTAGTCATGAATGCTCAGAATCGCCTTCAGGGCGACCAGGTTGTCGGGCTCATCGTCGACGAGCAGGATATTGATTGGCATCGACTCGGCCTGGCCCATAGAGTGCCTCACGCGTCGTACCGATCAGCGCGCAGGTTGCGGACAATCACCGACAACAGCTGCCGGTTGTCCGCGGGCTTGACAAGGTAGTCCGTACATCCAGCGGCGGTGCACTGGCGCAGGTCCGACTCGCTCACCTTGGCGGTGTGCGCGATGATCGGGATGGCCGAAAACGCGGGCACCGATCGGATCCGTCGAGTCGCTTCGTAGCCATCCACCCCCGGCAGCATGACATCCATGATGATCAGGCCGACATCCGGGTTGTCGTCGAGACAGGCGTAGGCTTCCTGCGCGTTTGATGCCGGAAGCACCTGCACGCTATACCGCTCGAGGAAATTCGTGATCGCGTAGATACTTCGCACATCGTCCTCGACCACGAGGATCTTCGTCCCGGACAGGCTTGCCGGGTCCTCGAGCATGGCCGTTCCCGATGCCAGAGCTGCCGCCCGCGACTCGCTCGTCGCTGCGTGCTCTTCATGGCGCACCGCCGGCTCCGCCGACGGCAGCGGCAAGTACAGCGTGAACCGGCTGCCAGCCCCGACCGTGCTCTGGACATCGATCTCGCCGCCGAGAATGCGCGTGAACTCGCGGCTGATGGTCAGGCCCAGGCCGGTGCCGCCGAACCTCCGCGTGATCGACGCGTCCGCCTGCTGGAAGGCCTCGAAGATGGTCTCGACCTTTTCCGGCGGGATGCCGCCGCCGGTGTCCGCCACCGAAAACGCGATGACCCCCGGTGCCCGCCGCAGGCGTTCGCTCCGGAAATGGGGTCCCGCCGGCACCTGATCGGCGCGCAGGCTGACGCCGCCGTGGCTGGTGAACTTGAAGGCGTTCGCGAGCAGGTTCTTGAGCACCTGCTCGAGCAGCTGCCGGTCCGTGGTCAGCGTGGCGGGTGCGGTCACGCCAATCTCGACCGAGAACTCGAGCTGCTTCTGCATCGCGACCGGATAGAAGGTGCGCTCCGCGAATTCCCGGACGGCATCGATCGGGTAGGTCTCGACATGCGTCTCGATCCGCCCGGCTTCGACCTTGGAGAGATCGAGAATCTGGTTGATCAAGGCCAGGAGGTCGCGTCCGCCGGCGCAGATGGTCGACGCCCATTCCTGCTGGAGCGGCATCAGATTCCGGCCCTCGTTATTCGCCAGCATCTGCGCCAGGATCATCATGCTGTTGAGGGGCGTTCGAATCTCGTGAGACATGTTGGCGAGGAACTGGGACTTGTACTGGGACACCCTCGCCAGCTCTTCTGCCTTTGCCGCGAGCGAGGCGCTGGCTTCAGCGATCTCGCGGTTCCGAACCTCAAGGAGCTGCGCCTTCTCCTCGAGCTCGCTGCGCCGCTGATCGAGCTCCACGTTCGAACCCTGGAGCTGCTGCAGCAGGTCCTGTGTCCGCGTGCTGGCGCCGATCAGGTTGATCGCGAGGCCGACATTGAGCATCAGCTGCTCGATGAAACTGAGCTGGATCGGCGTGAACTCGTAGAAGGACGCGAGCTCGATGACGCCCAGGACCCTGCCCTCGAAGGGCACGGGAAAGATCGCGAGATGGCGTGGTGCCGACTCCCCCAGACCCGTGGTGATGGGGATGTGATCCGCAGGGACCTCGGTGAGGACAAACTTTCTTCCCTCGAGCGCGCACCGCCCGATCAGACCCTCACCCAGCACAAAGCGGCTGGCGAGGCGCGTTCGCTCGGCGACGGCGTAGGTGCTCGTGAGGCGGAGTGTCGTCCGCTCCGCCTCCTCAATGAGGTAAAAGGCAGCCTGCTGCGCATCGACCGCCGGCGTCAGCTCGGACACGATCGCATCGGTCAGGGACTGGAGGTTCCGCTGCCCCTGCATCAGGCCGAAGAACCTGGCCAGGTTCGTCTTGAGCCAGTCCTGCTCCTCGTTCGCGAGGATCATATCCCGCAGGTTCGCGATCATCTGGTTGATCGTGTCCTTGAGCGACAGAACCTCACCGAGTGCCTCGACGTTGATGGTCCGGCTCAAGTCGCCCTGTGTGACTGCCGTCGCGACCTCGGCGATCGCGCGGACCTGCGTCGTGAGCTTCGCGGCCAGCTGATTGACGTTGTCGGTGAGGTCGCGCCACGTGCCGGCCGCGCCGGGCACTCGAGCCTGTCCCCCGAGCTTGCCTTCGATGCCGACCTCGCGCGCCACGCTGGTCACCTGCTCGGCGAAGGTCCGCAGCGTGTCGGTCATGTTGTTGATCGTGTCGGCCAGCGTCGCGATCTCGCCCTTGGCGACGACCGCGAGCTTCTTCGTCAGGTCGCCGTTCGCGACGGCCGTGACGATCTTGCTGATGCCCCGAACCTGATCGGTGAGGTTCGAGGCCATGATGTTGACGTTGTCCGTGAGATCCTTCCAGGTCCCCGACACGCCGGGCACGCGCGCCTGGCCGCCCAGTTGTCCGTCGGTGCCGACTTCACGGGCGACACGGGTGACCTCCGCTGCGAAGGTCCGCAGCTGCTCGACCATCCCGTTGATGGTGTTTTTGAGCGCGAGGATCTCGCCCTTTGCCTCGACGGTGATCGTTTTGGAGAGGTCTCCGTTCGCGACCGCCGTGGTGACGATCGCGATGTTGCGGACCTGTGAGGTCAGGTTGCTCAGTGTGTTGAGCGATTCGACTGCCGTGGCCCACGAGCCTCCCACCGGTCCGAGCGAGGCCTGTGCGGTGAGCTCGCCGTCGAGGGCGACCGCGCGGGAGACCCGATCCACCTCGTACACGAGCCGCTGGTTCTCTTCGATGAGCGAATTGAAGGCGAGCGCGACTTCTCCGAAGAGTCCGTCGGCAACAGGTGGCAGCCGGACCGAGAAGTCGCCCTGGCGTGCCGCTCGCAAGACAGCGAGGAGCGAGCGCAGTCGATCCGCGATCGCACGATCGGTTGCGACTCTGGCGGCGCGCGGCTGCGCCCGTTCTTCCGTCGGGTGCTCCATAGCTGGCTCACCCGCGTCCCTGGCGGCCGGCGAGACGCGTTACCCCGAAAGCCTGCGCTCCGGGGCGGGCTCGCGCGAATGTTCGGCTGCCGGCCCCTGAAGGCGACCGATGACGTGACAGCCGATTACGAGAAATTCACAGGAAGAAATCGCCACCCAGAGTCAACGATACACGCTCGGCACCTGTCGCGCGCAATGGCCAAGACGTACTACTCCCGCCTGCTGTGCTTATCCCGCCGCTCCATCGACCACAAGACTAACTCGAGCCGACTGTTCACGCCCACCTTTCTGTAAAGCCTCGTCAACTGGTTCTTGATGGTCTGGTCGCTGACGCCGAGTTGCTGAGCGATCTCTTTGTTCGTGCGCCCGGCAAGGAGCGCATCAACGATTTGTTTCTCCCGCCGGGACAGCCCATCCACAATGGTGCCTCATGTTTGAAATCTGGCCATTTCCTGGGCAATGGCCAAGAAGTACTAATCGTCGCTGAATCGTGACTGGCCGCCTGTTTGGTCGTTCGATCGCGTCGCCACTAACTCGACGGGGTCGGACTCCGGCTCACACCGCTCCACGGCCTTGTCCTCGTTCATCGGAGCAACCTCTTCCACTCAAATGCTAAGGGACAGCCATGACAGGATTGGTCCTATCGGATTGACGGATGCGGCTGTTGATGACTACGGCGCGTGACGCTGGGCGTCCCAGCGACGCCTCAGGCCGATAAGCGATGCGCAGCCGGCTAACAGTCATCGAACATGTCCTTTGAAGAACATCGGAAAAGATGTTCTTTAAGAACATCGGACAGGACGCGCTGTGACGTGGTGAGGAGGTTCCAGGATTAAAGTCAGCGCGCTCGGAACGACTCGTATCCAGCCGGTTGTGACTGTCGCAACCCTCCATCGGCCAACTGGTTCTTGATGGTCTGGCCGGCTGACGCGGAGTCCCCGCGCGATCTCCTTTGATTGGAGCCCGGCGGGCCGCGCATCAACGAGTTGCTTCTCACGCTGGGACACTATCCCACTGTAGTCCTCATGTTGAGATTTGGGCCACTCATAGGCAATCACCCAGAAGTGCCATTTCCAACTACCTACTAGTATCAGCAGCCCGATCACCACACCGTCCAGCGGGACCTATTGAAGCCGGCTCCGCAATAGCCTGTATCGCGCCGGCTAACATCCCCGCCTCTGCGCGGATAGCGGCTATACGCGACGGCGCTTTCCCTCGGATGAACGTCCTTGTGTGCGTGCGGGAGAACCCGACTTTGTCGCTCACGTTGGGAGTGAGCGGGAACCTTTCGGCAATTGAATTCACCGCGTTCGCAGCGAATCACTTCGTACACGAGCGGCTCCCTTCGATGAACGAATTGAATGTTGTGCCACCTCTCCGAAAAGCGCGCCGTCTCTAACGTGTGCTGAAGCCGGCTCGAGAGGTCGGACTGGTGTACCCACGCGACGCATCAAGCAGCGGGAGGAGTCGCTCGGCAGGCTGCCGATCCAAATGCCCTGGCGGTGCGCGGCTGGGGGACGCGGCACATTTGGTTGCCGCCCTGAACAACGACCTGCCACCCGATTGCGAAAGCTATTGAAGTAAGAGCTCTGACGTGATGTCGAGGCCGGTCATGACCACGGCCGGGAAATACTATTGGCGGAAATACTATTCGCGCCCGTTATGCTTTTTGCGCCGCTCCATCGACCACAACACCAGTTCAAGGCGACTGCTGACGCCCACCTTTCTGTAAAGGGTCGTCAACTGATTCTTGATGGTCTGATCGCTGACTCCCAGTTGCTGAGCGATCTCTTTGTTGGTGCGCCCGGCGAGGAGCGCATCAACGATTTGCTTCTCTCGCCGAGACAACCTATCCAAAGTCGTGCCTCATGTTGAGATCGGCCCAATTTCATTCGCAATGGCCAAGAAGTACTAATCGCGGCCGATTGCGCTGCGCCGTTTGTCCCGCTGTCGATGCGCGCGACACGAACTTGACCAACTCACGTAGGACTCCGCCCTACACCACCCCGAGTTGCTCGCGTCCTTCGGTGAACTCAGGACACCCGAGCCTGTCGCGGGGCAGAATTCCCATGGCCCCGCTCGTGCAACCTCCGCAGCAGAGTCTCCCACCTCCAAGCGTAAGGGGCAGCCATGACAAGGTTGGTCCTATGACATCTGCAAAAACGACAGGCCGGACGGTTTTGTACATACGGACCGATTTCGACGCTCATGCTCGGGGAAATGACGGAGTGTTCTTTTAAGAACACCGGCGGGGCTGCGGTGTTACCGGCAGGAAGCAAGCTCCCGGCGCGCCATTTCCGGGCGATTCGCAGATGGATACATGCAAGCGCGTGGACCGTCGCCGAAACCAGTCGTTCAGGATGTGTTGCTGATTACATGCCGCCGGCTGGACGCGGTTGAACTGGCTTTGCACACGGTCATCAACTCGTCGAACCCGGGCGCCCGATGCCGTCCGGCAGCCGATCCACGAATTCGAGCTTCTGCGTCCGGCGAATGTCTTCGGCCAGCCGTCGCTGCGCCGTGGCATCACGAAACACCAGCACAACGCCGATGATGTTGCCGTGCTCGTCTCGAATCGGCGCCGCGGTGTCATCGATCGGTATTCGCTCCCCGCTGCGACGCCGCATGGCTGTTCTCGGCGACAACCCCAGGACGATCCCTTCCGACAACACCCGTCGCACCGGACTCTCGATCTCGGTCAGGTCGTCTTCCTGAATCAGCGGCATGATTTCCTGGACCGGGCGGTTCATCGCCGCTTCGAGATCCCACCCCGTCAGGCGCTGTGCGACAGTGTTCATGAAGGTGACCGCACCGTTGAGGTCCATGCAGATGACGCCGTCGCCGATGCTGGTCAAGGTCGCGGCCAGCCAGCGTTCCATCCGCTTCACCCGTCGCTCGGAGTGATGGCGGTACTTCGCAACGGCGATGGCTATCTCCAGCTCGCGGTCGTCGACGGGCTTCACGATGTAGCCGAACGGCTCGGCGCCGGTCGCGCGCTGAACGGTCTGCGTGTCGGAATGCGCCGTGAGGAATACCACCGGCGTATCGAACCGGCGGTCGATTTCGGCCGCCGCAGCGACGCCGTCCATCGGGCCTTTCAGTCGGATGTCCATGAGCGTGACGTCGGGTCGTGTTTCGCCGGCCCGGCGGATCGCCGCTTCGCCCGTGGCCGCCGTGCCGACAACGTGATGGCCGAGACGCTCGAGGCGCTGTTGCAGGTCCATCGCCACGATCGCTTCGTCCTCGACGATGAGTAAACGTAACTTGGAGAAGCTTGTCATGTCGGGTCTCCTGCCTCGGGGGCGCTTGTGGTCATGGTAAAGGTGGTTCCAGGCCCGGACCACTCGTGGGTGGCATCCAGCTGTCCGCAGAGTGCCTCGATGACCTTCATTCCGATCGAGCCCTTCCGCCTCGCCTCCTGCCTGTTCTCATCGGTCAGCCCGATGCCGTTGTCGCTCACCCGAAGCCTGAAATGGCCGTCCTCGAGTGTCGACTGCACCTCGATGCGCCCGTCGCGGCCGTCGGGAAATGCGTGTTTGACGGCATTGGTGAGCAGTTCCGTCACGATGAGCGCACACGGAACTGCGGTATCCATGTCCACTGGCGAGGCATCGATCCTGCGCTCCAGGCGAATCGTCGACCGGAGGCCGCCGATAGTCCGCACCAGATAAGCCCAGAGCGACTCCACATAGGCGGCGAAGTCGACGCCGCCGAGCCGGTCCGATTGATACAACGTCTCATGCAGGAGCGCCATCGCCCGCACGCGCGCCTGGCTCTCCAGCAGCGACTCGCGCGCGTCACTGCTCCGGACCGATTCCGCCTGCAGGTTCAACAGGCTGGAGACGATCTGCAGGTTGTTCTTCACGCGGTGGTGAATCTCGCGAAGGAGCAGCTCCTTTTCCTGCAGCGATGCCCGCAGCCGATCGGCCGCAACCTTCGTCGCCGTGATATCGCGGATGGCGCTGGAGACGAACATGCCTTCGTCGGTCGCGAACGGGCTGAGACTGATTTCCACCGGGAACTCAGTCCCATCGCGCCGCAGCGCGTACAGCTCGAGTCCGGCGCCCATCGACCGCACCCGTGGATCCTGGAAATACCCGTCGCGGTGCGAACTGTGGCGGGCTCGAAACCGAGTCGGAACGAGCATCTCCACCGGCTGGTCGAGCATCTCGAGGCGCGAGTACCCGAACAACTTTTCGGTCTGGGCGTTCACCACCTTGATCCGTCCCTGCTGATCGACGATGACCATCGCGTCCGGCGCGGATTCGAGCAGCGCCCGGAAGCGCTCCTCGGACCGCGCCCGACCGGTCAGATCGCGCACGAACGCGTTGAAGCGCCACGATGCTCCCATCGGAACCGCCACGACGCTGAGCTCGACCGGCAGCTCGTGTCCGTCCTTGTGCACAGCCTCGAGCTCGATGCGGCTGCTCAACACCGGGCCTTCGCCCGTGGTGAAGAACCGGAGGAGCCCCAGGCGATGTGCCTCGCGATGACGTTCGGGGATGATGAGATCGGCGACGGAACGGCCGCACGCTTCGCCATGACTCCACCCGAACGACGTCTCGGCCTGGCGGTTCCACTCGATCACGATCCCGTCCTGATTCATCGCGATGAACGCGTCGTGTGCGTTATCGACGACCCGCCGCAATTGCGCCTCACTCCGTGACAGCTCGCGGGTGCGCTCCATCACCTGCTGTTCCAGTTCGACCGTCAATGCCTGTAATTGGCGTTCGGACCGGTGCTGGCGTGCCTCAATCGCGATCACAGACCGCGCGTTTCGCCACATCACGGCGGTGAGAACCACGATGGTGGAGAGGACCATGCTGGCCAGGCCGAACTCGGTGCGATACAAGCCGGCACGCTGACCCGCGAGGCAGAACCACCCGGCCACAATCGGCGTCGCAATCGCGAACGGCAGCGGCCCGCGGATGCTCCTGGCGGCAAGAGTGTCGCTGTGGAGAACCCCGATCATCCCGCCCGACGGATGCGAGTAGAGCAGGCCGACGGCGAGCACCACCATCAGGCCCGCCGTGTGCAATGCTATCGCCGGATAAGGCCCCACTCGATAGAGCACCGTGACGTCGTACAGGTAACCGATGGCGACGACAAGTCCGAAGAGGCCCGGGATCAGCGCGAACCTGTCGCGCAGCCGGCTGGTGCGCTCCGCGGCAGAGACCAGCACGGTCGCGCCGAATGCCACAAAGGACAACGCGGTCACCGGTGACATGCGACCAGGCGAGAACGCGGAAGCAGGAAGAGTGCCCTTGCTGAACGCCAGTTGATCGAACGCGAGATCCCAGCCGAACAGGTACTCGCTCAGTGTGGCCAGTCCGACGATGGCCGGCACCGACGCGAGGAGGCAGGTGATACGCGATGGCCGCACACCCGCCTTTGACCGCCAGAGCGCGGCACCGGCGAGGACGAACACCGCCGCCGTGTGTGCTTTCATCGTGGCGACGCCCGGAATCGGCGCTTTGACAAGCGCGATGCCCAACACCCAGCCGATCAGGACGATCCCGCCGCCGGCGGCGGCGAGCAGTCCGGCAACCTGCGGCACGTGGGTTGCGAATCCGAACGGGTGTTCGGACCGACGCCGTGCGTTCGCGGGATCCGGAGCCGCCATCGTCCTTAATCCCCGGCCGGGAATGTCAGCCGGACCGAGACTCCTTCGCCGCCGGTGACCTCGAGCTCGGCATCGAGCTGGTTCGAGAGCGTCGACACGAGCTGAAGGCCCAGCGAGTCCGACGACGCGATGTCGAACCCTGGCGGCAGACCGACACCGTCGTCTGCCACGGCAAGCCGGAAACGCCGCCTTCGAGCCGCGCGAACTCGACGCGAACGCTGCCCGAACTGCCGTCTGGAAAGGCGTGCCTGAGAGCGTTCGTGACAAGCTCGTTGAGCACGAGGCCACACGGGATCGCCTTGTCGACGGGCAGTGCGATGTTGTCGATCGCCAGATCCAGCGCAACCCGCGACAGCGGAACCTCCGTCATCTGGAACGCGTTGCTCGCCACGCTGCGGGCATAATCCGAGAATTCAATACGGGAATAGTCCTTCGACTGATAGAGCTTCTCGTGAATCAGCGCGATCGTCTGTACCCGCGTCTTGCACTCCTCGATTCCACGTCACGATCCGGCCGCCCGAATCCAGCATGAAAATCGCGTAGTCTTGAATGCCTTCAACAAGCAGGCGCAACTGTTCTTCGCTCTGGCGGAGTGCGGCCTCGACCTGCCGCCGTCGGGCAATCTCGTTCTCGAGCGTCTCGTTGACCCGGGTCAACCCTGGCAGGGCGAGCGCAGCCGGCATGACCCTGATCAGGCCGAACACCGTCAGCCACGAGACCGACGCAGTGAACAGCTTGACCGCTCCGGAAAAGCGGTACCACGGCTGCCAGAAAATCGTGGCCTCGACGAGATGGCCAAACCCACAGGAAAAAATGAAGGCCCCGAACAACCAGAAGATCGGGGGAAACGGTACGTCCCGCCGCTTTCGAATGGAAGTAGACCAGCGCGACAGGAATCGCTGCGTAGGCACCGAAGATCGCGAGATCCGCCGCGATGTGAAGCCAGCCAAGGCCATCCGACCACCGGCCGCAGGACCACCGCGCGGGGAAGTCACGCGTGTCGAACAGCTGACT
>JBKPAI010000034.1:0-48316 GCA_046726355.1 Acidobacteriota bacterium
CGAGGCGCGGATCGATCAGAACGCGCAGCTCTCCGGCCAGTTGTCGCTGTGGAACCAGCAAGGATCGCATGTGCGGCGCGGCAGCCTGATCGTCATCCCCATCGGCCGCGCGCTGCTGTATGCGGAGGCGATCTACCTGCAAGCCGAACGCAGCCCGATGCCGGAGCTGCGGCTGGTCGTGCTCGCGCTGCAGGATCGGCTGGCGTACGGCCCGACCTTCGAGTCGGCCATGGCGGCCCTCTTCGGCGGCGCGGCGTCGATGCTGTCCGCGCCCGCCCACGCCGGGCCCCACGCGGCGACCCCACCTGCTACATTGGCGGAGCCGACCGCCGGCGACCTCGATGCGCTCATCGCCGGCGCCGCCCGCGACATCGCTGACTATCAGCGCCTGACCGCGGAAGGGAAACTCGGGGAGGCAGGACAGCGGCTCGAGGCGTTGAAGCGGAAGCTCGAGGACCTCAATCAAGGCCGACGCTGAGTGCTCTCCCGCGAGCGACCACGGAGGACGCTACCACCCCAACGCGGCTGCCGCGTCGGGGACCCCGGGCTGAGGACGCGGAGGTTCAATTCTGAACCGGATTCTTCCGCCGTGTCCTCCGTGGTGGAATGACTCGGACACAGTCTTGAGCCCTCTTCTCCTCCTTCGCGTGTCGAAAATGGAGCGGGTCTCGCAGGTTTTGCAGTTCGCGGTAATAGTAGAGAGGCGTCGGCCGTTGTCGCGTGAATTTCAGCTTCCTGAGAAACTCGATTTCCTCCGCGGTCGCATCGCCCCTCAGAGAGGGATCGTATGCACGCAGTGTTTCCTTCCATCTCAAGCCGGGGCGCGCGGCGGAATTCACCCGGCTCCTCGACAACAACGTCCTTCCGGTCCTTCGGAGCCAGAAGGGCTTCCAGGACGAAATCGCGCTCGTCACTCCGGGCGGAGCCGAGGCGGTCGGCATCAGCGTGTGGGATGTGAAAGAAAACGCAGAGGCGTATGGCCGCGGCGCGTACGCCGGCGTGGTCAAGGCGTTGGAGCAGGTGGTCGAGGGCACGCCCCAGGTACACACGTATGAAGTGACGAGCTCGACCTTCCACAAGATCGTCGCTCGCGCAACCGTCTGAAGCCCGACACGCGGTTCGTCCCGTCGGGCCGCCGCAACCGCTCGGTTCCGTCGATTGGGCGGGAGGTCCTACGCGACTATCGTACGCAGGAGAGGAGAAGCATCATGACTATCGTTCGTTGGGATTCGTTTCGCGACCTCGCGGCCCGTCAGGAGCGGATGAACCGGATGTTCGAGGGCTTCTACCAGCTTCCTCAGGAAGATCTCGCCCGCGGCTCGTGGGTGCCGGCGGTCGACATTTACAGCAACGGCCGGCACGAGCTCGTGCTGAAGGCCGAGTTGCCCGAGATGAAGGAGGAGATCGAACTGACGGTCGAAGACAACACGCTCACGATCCGTGGCGAGAGGAAGCTCGACTTGGAAGTGACGCAGGAGCAGTTCCATCGCATCGAGCGCAGTTACGGCCCGTTCGCGCGGACGTTCGCGTTGCCGCCCACGATCGATGCTGGCAAAGTCAGCGCCGAGTACAAGGCTGGCGTCCTGACGGTCCGGCTACCGCTGCGTGAGGAAGCCAGGCCGACGCAGATCAAGGTCCAAGTGGCGGCGTAGTTCACTGCCGCGACGCGGGTCGGAACGGCCACGGCCGTCCTGGCTCCGCGTTGTGTCGGCAGACCACAAGAAGAGGTGTCACCACCATGTCGATGCAATTCAGTAACCGGGCGATCATGGCGGTATGGCTCGCCGTGTTCGGCCTGTTCGCGTTGATCGAGTCGCCAATGACGTTCGCGAGGGGGGTGGTCCTGCTCCTCATGGCGGGCGCGGCTCTGACCATCATGCTCGCCCTGTGGAAGGGACTCCATTCCGCGGTCGCGGCAGTGACGGTGCCGCGCGCGCCGCTGGTGCCGTTGCCTCCAGAGCCCTTCGTGCCCAACTCGTGGCCAAACTCGGGATTTCGAAATAGCAGGCGAAGAGGGACGATCGGCGCATGAGGAAGTCAGGAGTGTCGCGCGGGGACGGGGGGACGGTGTCTGAAGTGCACAGACACACATCCCTGATTCCGGCATTCTGGGCTTGAACGCCCATTCTCCTTTCAGGATGACTCGCACCTGGACAAGGTTGATGAGGTCCGTGGCGATCTGCCGTCGGCGAGGGTAATCATGTGACGCCAATCAAAGACCAGAAGCACGCCAACGTCGATCGCAAGACGTTAATGTGCCGGCTACGCGAACTCATCAGGGCCCTCGACCGACGCGTGCCCCCATCCCGAACGAGAAGGTGAGAGTCGAATCGCTCGTGAGGCCGCGGCGCTAAGACAGAATGCGCAGGATCGGATAGGCGATCTCGAGTCGACGTATTCGGGCGACGCCTCACGCCTCGCCGAGAGCGGCACAGGATCGGGAGCGGCCGGAGGCGGGTTTGGAGATGGAAGGCGCTAGAGCGTCGTCAAACGTATCCGCAAAACCGCGACTGACTCGTTCAAAACTCCGCTTCCAGCTTCTCTTGAATCGCGATTCGCATCGCAAGCGGCGAGCTGCCGCGCACGGTAAAACGGAGCACTCCCGCGGTGCTGGCCCGAACCTGGATGTCCCACCCTACCGGAGACTCGACCACGGACAGAACGGCGAACGGCAGTCCGAACTGAACGATTACACTGCGGACGAGCTCCTCGACTTTAGCAACATTCATCGCGCCCTCCCGCGAGCACACGACGCATCTGAGTGCTCGCCATGCGCGGCATCTTCGGAGTTCCCCCTCTGGTGTTGCCTGAAGACACGGAGCTGCGACGCGGTGACGGGGCGTCGGATCAATGACCTCGCATGCGAGTCGACTCGGCTCGCACTTTGCTCGCCGCCTCCGCTTCATCCCAGAGTTCAATTGCCCGGTGCAGGAGCCGGCGATCCTTCGTCACCCGGTAATCCTCGAGCAGACGCTCAATGCGCGAGAGGTGGTTCAGTCGAGCGTCGGTACGACCAGGGTCCCAATTCGTCATAGAGCCACACAGTACCCCCAAGGCGGATAATGATCTGTACTCTATTGCACGTTTCCCTGCCTGTCCGGCGTTGCATCTAGGTCGCAAACATTCCTAGCGGCTCGAACCGGCCCTTCAACACCAGCTCCGTGTTGTCGTATCCGAGCCACTCCTTGATCATCGTGGCGTACACCCGCCTGAAATCGGTTGTCATCTTCATGTTGCCGTCGTCGAGATCGGTGAGGCTCGGATGCCGTCCGAACAGGCCGCCCTTGACGCCGGCGCCGGCCACGAACATCGGCGTTGCGGTCCCGTGATCGGTGCCGAGGCTGCCGTTCTCCTCGACGCGGCGTCCAAATTCCGTGAACATCATCACCGCAACATCGTCGGCACGCCCGAGGCGCTTGAGATCCTCCATGAAGCCGCGCACCGCATCGGCCGTGTACATCAGCAGACGGCTGTGGAGATCCGCCTGCTGCACGTGGGTATCGAACGAGTTGCCGCCATACGTGACGTAGTACAGCCGCGTCGGGAATCCGGCCGCGATCAACGCCGCTACTCGCTGGAGGTTGTTGCCGATGCCGCCGCCAACTCCGTAGTCCACCGATGTGCGGTAGGTCGCGGCCGCGTGGCGTACGAGCTCCGAGCTCTCGGTCGCGTTTTGCGCGGTCGAGGCGAGGAATTCGATCGCCGCGTTCGAGCTCGTGCGCGCCCGACTGAGCTCATCGAGTACCCGTTTCTCGTCGTCGGTGCCTTCCCGCCGGAAGCGCGCGGGGTCGTCGAAGACCAGCGGGGAATGCTGCCGGCTGCGCACCGCGAGCGACTGCACGGTGCCGAGATTGACAATCGCGTTGCGGGCGGCGGCGTCGTAGGTGTGATCCGCCAGTCGCCCGAGCCAGCCGAGCGTCTCACCGCCGTTCGGCACGCCCGTGTGCCAGAAGCCCATCGACGAGAAATGCGAGAGGCTCGGATGCTCGTAGCCGCATCCGTGCACGACCGCCAGCAGACCGTCTTTGTACAGGCGCTCGAAGCCGACCATCGAGGGGTGGAAGCCGAATCCATCGGCAATCCTGATGACCTCCTTCTCGCGAATTCCGAGCTTCGGCCTCGCGCCGTAGTACGCCGGATCGCCGTACGGCACCACGGTGTTCAGGCCGTCGTTGCCGCCCGATAACTCGACAACCACGAGAATCCGGTTCGGATGCTTCTCGACGCCGGTCCCCTCGAGCGCCTCCGCCGCCAACGCCGCGGCCGTGCGATTCAAGATGAGAGGCATCCCGGCGCCGACGCCGATGCCGTACAACCCGCGAACGAGGAAGTCGCGGCGGGAGCACGAGCAACCCGAGGGACCACGTCGCGAATTTCCGGATACCATGTCAACCTCTTGCAGGAGGAGCGGCTCGCGAGCCGCCTGATCTTCGCCTCTCCGTCGGAACCTATCCCAGCTGATACTCGGGCGTGCTCAGCACCAGGTACAGCAGTTCCCGCAGCGATGTTTCCAGCTTCTCGCCCGCCTGCACGGCAGACGTTCCAAGTTTCCCGCGCAGGAAATCGACCAGGAGGCCGCGGTCCTTGTCCGCGAGCGGAACGCGCAGGAATCGGTGGACGAATTCATCCACCACCTTGTCCACACTATCCGCGCCTGCAGCCCTGACCAGCGAGGTCAGGTCGATCGATGCCGGCTGCCGCGGAATCAGCTTCGTCCGGGCGAACGCGTCCATGTAGCCTTTGTAGCCTCCATAGCGCGTGTTGTACTCCTCGTCGCGGTCGGCCATCAGGTTCGATTCCGCGTCGCCTTCCTTCGTCGCTTCGGTGATGTTCATGCCTTTCGCCAGCCGCTCGCCGACGCGCGCGTCCGTTGCGGACATCGCGCGATCGGGAGGACGGAACGACTTCACGTCAGGGAACAGCACTTCGCGGAACAGGTTGCCGCGCTGCAGCAGCGTGGTTGGCGTGATCCACGTGCGGCCGCCGGCCCATCCGGCGACGTTCGGCGGATCAAACAACGCCTGGCCGAGGCTGTTCGTCATCCGGCCGAAGTCGGGAACCGTCGGAATCTCGCCGAGCTCCATCTTCTTGTACGTGGACACGACGAGATGGACAGGACTCTTGATCTGCGTGGCATACGCCGGCGGACTGTAGAAGTCCTTTGACAGGAACAGTCGCTTCAACAGCGGCTTCATCTGGTAGCCGCCGTCGCGCAGCGTGCGCGCCAGCTCCGTCCTCACCGGGTTCGCCAGCTCCTCGCGCACGAAGTACCTGTAGATTTTCGCGGCGATGAATTCCGCTGTGACCGGCTGGTCGAGGATGATGTGGATAACGTCGTCGCCGTTGAAATGTCCACTCCGCCCCAGGAACGTCTTGTCGCCGAAATCGTGCTGGTCGGCGTCGAACTTGAACACCAGCACGTCATTGGTCCATCCGGTGAACGCGCGCGCCGCCGCCCGCACATCGCGCTCGGTGTAGTGGCCGACACCCATGGTAAACAGCTCGAGCAGCTCGCGGCCGAAGTTCTCGTTCGGATGCGTCTTGACGTTCTCACCGTTATCGAGATACACGAGCATCGCCGGATCTTTCAGGATGCCCATCAACAGATCGCGCAGCGTCCCTGAGGCATTGGCTCGCAGCATCTCGTTCTGCCGGAGCATCATGCGGTAGTCGCGCACCTTGTTCTCGCCGGTCGCGAAGTGGCCGTGCCAGAACAGCGTCAGCTTCTCCTCGAGTGGTCTTCTCGTGGTCAGCATCCGGTTCGCCCACCAGAGGCCGAGGCGCTGGGTCTCGATGCTGTTGGCGGCCAGGCTGTAGAAGAACTTGTCGACAATCGGCTGGAGGCGCCGCTGCGAGCCTTGCGGCAAGGTCTTGACGCCGAGCGCCTCGCCCCGCTCACGTGCGATGCGCACCGCTTCGGCACGGCTCGGGGGAAACGGATCCATGCCGGCGTCCCAGATTCCAGACTCGTCGAAGGGCTTCAGCGTGCGAGTGTCGATCGCCTCGTAGTCGACGAGTTCGTCGACCGCCTGCCGCGGGGTCATCGCGGCGAGCCGTTCGATCTCGTTCGGCGCGGCGCCGAAGCCGGCGCGCTCGATGAGGTGCGCGGCGCGGTCGTAGCTCCAATCGCTGGCCGCGATCGATGTCGGGTCGTCGGCCCAGGCGGGCGGTCCGGCGCCCCTGGAATGAGCGGGCGCCTCGAAAGCGGTGAACGCGCCGGCGGCGAGCGAGCCCGCCAAGGCCAGCGCCAGACCACAACGGAAGGACGTGAACGGCGGCGGGTTCGGCCGGCAGGTCATGGTCCCTCGCCGGCCGATTAT
Organism: Acidobacteriota bacterium; assembly: GCA_046726355.1. GTDB lineage: Bacteria > Acidobacteriota > Vicinamibacteria > Vicinamibacterales > CAVVIG01 > QHWF01. The sequence goes on from JBKPAI010000034.1 coordinate 6,321, forward strand.
ACGCTCCGGCTCGCTAATGTCGGGTTGTTGAACGTATTGCAAATGTGATCTTCATGCCCTCTGTGTTCGGCCCGCAGCCCGCGGGTCGAGGGTTCAGCGGTTCTTCGCCGGGTTGCTCCGCGGCGTGACGCGCAGCAACACCACGCCATGACCAGGCACCGACGCGAAGTGCGACGTAAACCGTGAGGGTTGTGAGCCCGCCCACACGTCGCGGACTTCGGCGTCGCACAGCGTGAACTCCTCGCACCGAATCGTCACCTGCGCCGCAGCGGTGCCGCGATTGAACACGCCGATCGCCTGACCGCCGCCGGCTAACGGCTTCGTCCAGATCTCGACGTCGCCCTCAGCTCTGAGCCGGCGTCCCTGCTGGCCGAGCGGATCCTGGTCGATGGCGATGACGTGGCGGTTCGTCAGGATCCGCAGAATCTCCGGTTTCACGTCGCGAAGGTCGTTTCCGGCGAGCATTGGCGCCGCCAGCAACGCCCACAGGCTCATGTGCGTCTGATATTCCGTCTCGGTCATGCCGCCGTTGCCGACTTCGAGCATGTCCGGATCGTTCCAGTGCCCCGGTTTCGCGAAGGGGCCCAGCTCGTCCTGGCTGAACCCGATCCGCGACATCGATTCCCACGTGTCGCTGATGTCGCCGGTCGTGCGCCACAGGTTGCCGCCGACGTCCGGGCCCCACTTCCAGACGTTCTGCCGTCCGTACTGGCACAGGCTGAACACGATCGGCCGGCCCGTCGCACGAAGCGCGTCGCCCATCTTCTGGTAGACCGCCTGCATCTCGCTGTCGCGATACAGACGTGCAGCGCTGCACCAGTCGTACTTGAGATAATCAATGCCCCAGGCCGCGTACGTACGCGCATCGTCTTCTTCGTGCCCGTGGCTGCCCTCGTAGCCGGCGCACGTGAAGGGACCTGGCGATGAATAAATCCCGAGCTTGAGCCCCTTGCCGTGCACGTAATCGGCGAGCGCTTTCATGTCGGGGAACTTCCGGTTCGTCGTGATGTGCCCCGATGCGTCGCGCCCGAGCTCCCACGTATCGTCGATATTGACGTACACGTAGCCCGCATCACGCATCCCGTTGGTGGCCATCGCATCCGCAATCGCGCGCACGACGGCATCGTCGACCTGGCCGCGGAAGTGGTTCCAGCTGTTCCAGCCCATGGGCGGCGTACGCGCCAGGCCGTTGTCCGGCACGGCGTGCAGCGCCGGCGGCTCGATCCGGGCGGGCAGGCGTCCGGCGCTGTCGGGCCCGCGCCGCGCGGTCATCGTCTGATCCGGCCGTCCCGGCCGCACCACGGTGATCGTCATTTCCTCGCCGGTCAGAGTGCCGCGATAGATCGTCCTCCGTGGGTTCGCTGGCGGCGCCGACGCAAAGCTGAACGAGCTGCCGTCCACTCGCCCTTCGACAATGGGCTGCTCGGAGGTGGGGTTGATAACGGATCCGGTCAGGGTGGAGCCCTGCTGGGTCAGGACGAACACGGTTTCGCGGAACGTGCCGTCGCCGTTTGGCACCCGCGCAACCCATCGCGCAGTCAGATCCGGTGCGGCAACTGCCGTTAGACCACGGAGGACGCGGAGGGTCAATCCCGAACCCACGGGATTTGCCGGCCTCTCCTCCATGCTCTCAATGGTGCGATTAACAGGACTCGAACCGGCCGTCAGGCTGACGCCTGCCGCTCCCATCATGACAGCCATCGAGCGAATGAATGTGCGATCCATCATGTCCTCTTTTTCTGATGCACCCAGACGGTATCGTACCAGGGGTGCGATGCGGCTCCGCCCAGGACTGTCGTCCGCACGTGCTGCGCGGGAAGGCCGACGGCCGCGGCGGTTTCGACGAGCCCGGCTCGCGACTCGTTGTGCAGCAGGTATCCTTCCGGCCGGAGCATCGCGCCGATGTTCGACAGGGCGAGCGCGAGTTGGCGATCGTCGAAATACGTGAGCACGTTCGTGATCACGACGAGGTCGAAGCCCGCCGGGTCAAGCAGCCGTTCGGTCACGATGTTGAGCCGTTCGGCGGTCATCGCCCGCGCGATTTCCGGCCGCACCGCAATCGAGTGCTGATAACGGGGATCAGCGGCCAGCGACGCCGGTCCGTTCACCACCGCGCCGATCGCCCGGCCCAGCGTGTGCACGTACTCCCGATAATCCACGCTGAACGGCTGTTCCTTTGTCTCCGCGAGACCGGAGAACAGGTGCAGCGTCACCGGCGCATGCGAAAGGTCCTGTGCGAAGCTGACGATTCGTGGATTCACATCGACCGAATGAATGCGCAGATCGCGCTCGCCCGTCATCGACAGCGTGATCAGCGCGTCCGCCACGGCAAACGGCTGGTACATCTGCGGGCCGGCGGCGTCGATCAAATCCGTGCGCGGCGCCACATCCAGTCCTGGGCCGACGATCAGGACCCGGCGGATCGGTTGCGCCGGCGCGAGCGCGTGCACGACACCGAGCCCGAGGTAGACGCCGAAGCCGGCTTCGATCTGCGTGTCGGAACTGTGCGGCCGGCTCTGATACAGCCGGGCGACATCGCCGGCATTGCCGTCGGTCCCGAACTCTTTCCTGTACAGGAAGCGCACTATGCGTAGGTAGTCCGCGTACAGACCGTCTGCCGAGGGTAGACGGCCGGCTGACCGTAATGGCCTCAACGACGAGAGCCGTGCGTCCGCCGCATTCTCCGCGAGGGCTGCCAGGGCGTCGGCAACACGCGCTCGTTCGGCGGCGGGCCAGCCCCGTGGCGGCAGATAGGCCGCATCTTCGAGGAACCGTTTGCGCTCGGCGGCCGGGAGGGATTCGATAAACCGGTGTGCGCTGACCGCCGGCTCAATCCGGGGGCTACGCGTGAAGCGGCTCGATTGCAGCGCGTAATAAATGAGGTGCTCACGTTCGCCTTCGGCCAGGCGCCGCTCGGTTTCTTTTTCGACGTCGCTCAGGTACTCGGGGAAGCGCCGCGCAGAAATGCCCTCGCCGGCGAAGCGCTCTTGAATGGCAGCAGGCAGATCGGAGTACTCGACATGCCGGTTGAGTGTGATCGGGGAGAGCGAGACTCCCGGCGCCGCACAAAGCGCCGCGACCAGGATGGCGTTACCACGGAGGGTACGGCCACCTTCGCGCAAGGCTACGGTGGCCCGCCGTAGCTTTCGCGAAGGCGGGAGGACGCGGAGGTTCGATCCTGCGCCGGGAGGGGTCCGGGGACCCAGGGTAAAAAGCGACAGGGTGTCTTCTCCGGTCCGCCGCGTCCTCCGTGGTGGATTTCAGAAGAGCAGCTTGATCCCGATTTGCCCGTAGCGGGGGAAATTCGATTGCCTCACGACCGTCCGGTCGATGCTGCCGAAGAGCGGATTGGTCGGATTGTTCTCGTACTGGCGCTCGTCGTAGATCACCTGATTGAGGACGTTGAACAGCTCGAACCGGATCTGCAGGCTGGTATCGCCGGCCAGCCGCGTCGTCTTGGCAAAGTTCACGTCGAACTGATAGAACGGGGGACGCCGGATCTGATCGTCGCGGAAGTTCGTCGCCCCGCGGGTGTAATTCGGCCGGATGATGAAGTTCGGTTCGGTACAGCCGGCCGCGACCGAAGGCCCGAGCATCGTCACTACGCCGGTATCGCTCATCTGGGCGACGCAGTTCTGGACGCCGCGAATCACCGAAGCGCCATAGTCCACGTTGTGAATCGTGGCGTCCTTGACGTAGAACACATTCTGCGGCAGTCCCCACGGACGGCCGCTGTTGAAGAGCCACATTCCGGCGATTTCCCACCCGCCGGCGACGCGGCTGGCAAGTGATCCCGACCCGCCTTCGCCTCCGAACGGCAGCCGGTAGACGCCCGAAATGGTGACGCGGTGCCGGCGGTCGCTCTCATAGGGCGACTTCTGCACGAAGCGGTCGACGTCGGTGATGAGCGGGTTCGTCGTCGCGGTGCCGCCGATCTGGTTGTCGCCGCCATTCTCTTCGATCATCTTCGACCAGGTGTAGGTGCCATTGAGGCTGACGCCGCTCGACACACGCTTGTTCGCCACCACCTGCACCGAGTTGTACCAGATGCGGCCGTCGTTGCGGTCGAAAACGGTGATCTGGCCGAACTGCGGAAACGGACGGCTCAACTCGTAGCGCGGTAGTGTCGGACTCGTGTAACGATTCGTGCCTTCGAATCCGGAGACCTGATAGAACGGGTTGGGCAGCAGCTCGTTGCAGAAGGCCACGTTTCCGCCTTTGGTGGGATCGCAGCTATCGCGAAGCGAGACCGGGGGTTCGTTGAACCCGCCCCACCGGTTCTGCTCCTGGCGGGTCCGGCTGCCGACGTACGAGATCTCGATGGTCGTCCGCCACGGCAGTTCGCGCTGCCCGCCGATCGAAAACTGGTGCACGTAGGGATTGACGAAGTCGGGATTCGAGAAGCTGACGCTGCGGCCGAGGAACGTTTGCAGCCCCTGCGACGCGCCCGGAGCTTCAGCGATTCCCTGTGCGAACGGATTCGCCAGCGGGAACGTCGAGGTGCGGTCGGCATCGAGCGACGTGATCAGCGGCGTCTGGATGCCGAACCCGTTCGAGGCCGAAATCCCGACGACATTGATGTAATACAACCCGTAGCCGCCGCGGATCACCGTCTTGTCGCCGGCAAGATACGCGAATCCAACCCGCGGCTGGATGTTGTTCCTGTCCCACTGATAGGGATACTCCGGAGCGCCGTTGACGTCGACGAAGCCGAGGCCGCCGCGTACCTGGTAGCCGGGGAACAGCTGCTGATTGATCCGCGACGACACCGGGTTGATCGACTGCGTGTCGAATCCGTAATTGATCCGGTTCTCTTCCTCGAACACCGGCGTGTTGAAGTCCCAGCGCACGCCGAGGTTCAGCGTCAGCCGATCGGTCAGCTTCCAGTCGTCCTGGACCCATGGCGCGTAGTAATTCCAGCGAAAGGTCGGGTAGAAGTTGTTGTCGATGGCACCGAACGCGGGTGCGCCGAGCAGGAACGACGCGATTGAATTGCCGCTGAGGGGATCGGCCAGGTTGTAGACGCGCTGCGTGAAGCGGCGGTCGAACGTCAACACGAACAGGTTGTTGTTGATCTCGCGCGTGTACCACGTCAGTCTCAGGTCGAGGCCGCCACGCACATTGTGCGTGCTCTTCACCCATGAAAAATTCGGCTGCAGGCTGACGCCCGTCGTCGTCTCGCTGTTCCGGCTGTTGCGACCGAGATTCTGGTACTCGGTCGTGCCGCCGGTGGTCGAGCCGAAGCCGCTGGGTGCGCTTGCCGTGGTCACAAAGTTCAGGCGGGGAAAGACCTTGTTCGGCAGCTGACTGACCAGCGACGAGGGAAACCCGAGCTCGCCCGCATTGAAATTCAGGCCCGGATCCGAGCGGGCAAGCTCGAGGTACTGGTTCAGTCCGGTCCGGACGTTCAGGATCAGCGACGAGCTCACCGTCCGCACCCAGTCGACGACGCCAGTGTGATTGATGCGCCAGAGGGGGAGCTGGCCGTCCTGCGCAGGTCCGCTGGTGATGCCGTTGGTGTAGCGCTCCTCGGTGCGCTTGTTGTAGGCATAACGCACGAACAGCTTCGTCCGGTCGCTGACGTTCTGATCGACTTTGGTGGCCAGGTTGTGGAAGGTGTCGTACGCCAGGTTCGGCGCGAACACAAAATTGTTGCGCCACGGGTCGCTTCCCGGCGGGGGCGTCGTGTTGGGGCCGAGGAAGTACTGGACGAAGCGCTGCGCCATCGGATTGATCCGGTTCGCCGGGATCTGGTTGTTGGGAAACGAGTCGCGGACCCACTGCCCGTTTTCCAGCCGGCCCGTGGCCGGGTCGTAGATCGTGATCAGGCGCCCCTGCGCGTCGCGGAGATTGCTGAAATCGCCCCGCAGCTGCGCGGCGTCGGGCACGGTGTAGGTGGCCGGGTTCGGCGTGGCCTCCTTGTAGCCTTCGTAGCTGAACATGAAGAACGTCTTGTTCCGGCCGTCGTACAGGCCCGGGATCTCGACCGGACCGTCGAGTTGAAACCCGTATTGATCCAGCTTGTGATCCGGTTTCTCGCGGTTGTTGACCTTGAAGAAGTACTCGTTCGAGTCGAGCTCCTTCCGCCGCGCGAACTCATACACGCTGCCGCGCAGCTGGTTGGTTCCCGACTTCAGCGACACGTTCACGACGCCGCCGGCGGTGCGCCCGTACTGCGCGTCGTAGCTGTTGGTGACGATCTTGAACTCCTGCACCGAATCCACCGGCGGCACGTAGGCGATGTTGTTGCCGCCCTGGATGGAATTGTTCGGCGCGCCGTCGAGCAGGAACTCGTTGTTCCGGTTCTGGCCGCCGTTGATCGACCAGTCGGCAATGGCGCCGTTGTCGAACGGGCGCTGGTAGATCGCCGGGCCGTTGTAGGTGATGCCGGGCGCCAGGTACGAGAGCATGAACGGGTTGCGCGCGTTGAGGGGCAGCTCGTTGACGCGGTCGTTGTCGATCACGAGCCCGCGGTCGGCTTTTGCCGCTTCGAGGATGGGCGATTCGGCGACGACACTGACCTGTTCGCTCAGCTCACCGAGCTGGAGCTGGAAGTTCACCGCGGCCGTCTGGCCGACTTCGAGCCGCACGTTCGCCTGGCTGACTTTTCTGAAACCAGTGAGCTCCGCCGCCACGGTGTAGAGGCCCGGTTTCAGAAACGGGATCGTGTAGACGCCCTCGGTGGTGGTGGTCGCGGACGCGAGCTCTCCGGTCTCCGTGTTGGTTGCCGTGACCGTCGCTCCGGGAACGACTGAGCCGCTCGGATCGTTGACGCGCCCGGTGATGGTGGCGCGGAACTCCTGGGCGACGGCGGCGCTGGCGAGCGACAGCGTGACGAGAACGGCGAGGCGCGAGACGATCCATCGGGGCCGGGTCCGCATGACACCTCCATGTAATTGCTGACAAATCCCAGTCCGCGCTTTTAACACACGCGCTCGCGAGCGTTCAAGATGGGGTCCGCTTCGTTTGCAAAGCTGAGGTTCCTCGATGTGAAATTTTGAATTCCCGAACTCCGAATCTGGAATTGAGGTTTGCGCATGTCCGGATTCGAACTCAACGTTGATTTTGGTCATTCGGTACGCAACTCCATTCGGAGCGGTCTCCAATTCGCGGTGAACCCGATGTCGAACGACCAAAGCCCGGCGTTGGTCGCATGGTCGCGGGCGTTCGATCGCGATTCGGGCACGTGAATGTGACTGATTAGGCTCACGCCCTCCGATGACGCGCGCCGCGTCGCTCAATTCATCCTGCCGCCGCCGCGGACACATTCGCCCCGACGTCAGTTGATCCGGCTGAAGCCGGCCACTACCGATGAGCGAGTTGGTCCGGCTGAAGCCGGATACACCGATGAGCGACGATGACCGCCCAGCAGCATTAACGTGACCTGCCCCACCTGCCCCGTCTTCCGCACCTGGACCGACGCCAAACCCGTCCGCAACGCCCGAGAACGTGGCAAAATGTCGGGGTGTTCCGCCGCGGATCGCGCCGGCGCGGTTTGATGCTCGCCCTCCTGGTCGCGGTCTGGATGGCCGTCACCACATCCGCAGTTCGCACCTCGCCGCAGCAGACGCCGACCGAGCCGGCAACAGCAGCATCAGCTACGCCGCAAGCCGTCTTTAATCAATACTGCGTCACCTGCCACAATCAGCGGCTTCGAACCGCCGGACTCGCGCTTGACACCGTCGACGTCACCCAGCCGGCTGCCAATCCGGAACTGTGGGAGCGCGTGATCGAGAAGCTCCGCGCCGGCTTCATGCCGCCGCCGGGCAGGCCGAGGCCGGACGCGGCGACGTATCGGGCGGTCGCCGGCTGGTTGGAAACGGAAATCGATCGTGCATGGAGGGCAAGTCCGACACCAGGACGCATCAACGCCGTCCATCGGCTGAATCGCACCGAGTACAACAATGCGGTCCGTGACCTGCTCGGCCTCGATCGCAGCGTCGACGTGCGATCGCTGTTGCCCGGCGACGAGACCGCCGACGGGAGCTTTGATAATTTCGCGGACGTCCTCACGATCTCGACGGCCCATCTGGAACGCTATCTCTCCGTCGCCCGCCAGGTCACGCGGCTGGCGACGGGGCTGCCTCCCGCGCGTCCCGACGTGACCACTTTCGAGATCCCGCTGCATGTCCTCCAGGACGACCGCCAGAGCGAAGACCTCCCGCTCGGGTCCCGCGGCGGCATCGCGATCCGCCATCACTTCCCGGTGGACGGCGAATACATGATCAAGGTCCGGCTGCGAAGGCAGTATCAGGACTACATCATGGGCATGGGGTGGCCGCAGCAACTCGACATCCGCCTGGACGGCCGGCTGCTGAAACGGTTCACCGTCGGCGGTGGCGGCAAAGGCCGTCCCGCCGGCGCCAGCTACGCGGGAGACGGCGAGCCGGGCTTTGCCGGCGATCCGGAATGGGAAAAGTACATGCAGGTCGGCGGCGACGCCCACCTGCAGATCCGCACGCGCGTCGGGGCCGGCCCACGGACGATCGGGGTTTCGTTCGTTCGCGAATTGTGGGAGCCCGAAGGCCTGCCGCAGCCGCTCCAGCGAGGCCGGGTGCTGACCAACGATGAACTGTACATGGGGTACGCGAGCGTCGGCTCGGTGCAGGTCGGCGGCCCGTATACGATTGACGGACCAGCCAAGGACACTCCCAGCCGCCGCGCCATCTTTGTGTGTCAGCCGCAAGCAGCCAATGACGAGCGCGACTGTGCCCGCCGAATCCTTTCGAGAACGGCGCGCCTCGCGTATCGACGGCCGGTCACCACGGCCGATACCGACACGCTGCTGCAGTTTTTCAGCCGCGGGCGCGAAGAGGGCGGCAGCTTCGATGCGGGGATTCAGTTCGCGCTCGAACGGATTCTGGTCGATCCGGACTTCCTGCTGCGCGTCCATCGCGATGCGCCCGCGTCCGGAGCCGGTGCGCCGGCGGCTTCCCGGCAGAGCGATCTCGAGCTCGCGTCGCGCCTGTCGTTCTTCTTGTGGAGCAGCATTCCCGACGATCGCCTGCTCGATGTTGCCGAACGCGGACAACTCTCCAATCCGGCGACGCTCGGCGAGCAGGTACGTCGCATGCTGTCCGACCCGCGTGCGGTCGAGACGCTGGTCGACGATTTCGCCGCGCAGTGGCTGAATCTCCGCCGCGTCGGCGAGGTGGTCGTTCATCCCGATCTCTATCCGAGCTTCGACGATACGCTGCTCGACGCGTTCACGCGCGAGACGGAGCTGTTCGTGGCCAGCACAGTGCAGGAGGATCGCAGCGTGCTCGATCTTCTGCGCGCCAACTACACCTATGTCAACGAGCGGCTGGCACGTCATTACGGCATCCCGGGTGTTTACGGCAGCCGCTTCCGCCGCGTGACGCTCCCGCGGCTCGACGAGCGCGGCGGGCTGCTCGGGAACGGATCGGTGCTGGCGACGACGTCGTATCCGGATCGGACGTCGCCGGTGCTCCGCGGCAAATGGCTGCTGAACAACATCTTTGGTCTGGCCGTGCCGCCGCCGCCGCCGGGGGTCGACACGAATCTCGAGGAGAGCAAGCCGGGCGCACGACCGCCGACGATACGCGAGCGGCTCGCCCAGCACCGCCGCGATCCAGGCTGCGCCAGCTGCCACGCGGTGATCGATCCGCTCGGGTTTGCGCTCGAGAACTTCGACGCCATCGGCGGATGGCGGACGGTTGACGAATCGGGCCAGGCGGTCGACGCGATCGGAGCGACAGCGGGCGGCGCGAAGGTGGCGGGACTTGCCGGATTGCGGGCGCTCCTGCTCGAGCAGCCGGATCAGTTTCCGCGCACCCTGACCGAAAAGCTGCTCGCGTTCGCCCTCGGTCGAAGGCTGGAGTCTGACGATCGACCGGCGGTGCGTGAGATCGTCCGTGCCGCGGCGGCTCACGATTACCGGTGGTCGTCGATCATTAGCGGCATCGTCGAAAGTCCGGTGTTCCTGAACCACGGAGGACGCAGAGGACGCGGAGGGTCGATCGTGCAGCACTGATCTCATGAACCACAAAGGACACAAAGAACTCAAAGAAGACGGGCATTTTTTGTGAGCCTTGCGGTTTCTTCTTTGTGAGCTTTGTGAGCTTTGTGAGCTTTGTGGTTCTTAAGAGCCTTTTTGAGCTTGGTGGTTCTTGAGTTCGGGAGCGTTGTGATTCTTTCATGGTCGATTCGTCGCGGTGCGTGATAACCGACACTGACCTGTGGAGCCGACGAAGATGTCCTTCCTCACTTCGAAATCCTTGCCTCGACGGACCGTCCTGCGCGGGCTCGGGGCGACGCTGGCGCTGCCGCTGCTCGATGCGATGGTTCCAGCGTTGTCGCTGCGAGGCCGCGCGGCTGCACGGCCCGCGCGCCGGTTCCTCACGTTCTATGTCCCGAACGGCATGGCCATGGAATATTGGTCGCCGAAAGGGGAGGGGACCGACTTCGAGCTGTCGCCGATCCTGGAGCCGCTGGCGCCGTTCCGGGATCAGATGCTCGTGCTGTCGGGCCTGCGCGCGAACTGGAACTACATCCATGCCGGGGCGTCGGGATCGTTCCTGACCGGCACGACGCGCGGCGGCAGAAACGAAGTCGAGGTGATCGCGGATGTATCGATCGATCAGCTGCTCGCCAGGCAGTTTGCGAAAGAGACGCAGGTGGCGTCGCTCGAGCTCTCCATGGATGCGCCCGCCAACGCCGGAGCGTGCACCGGCATCCTGAGCTGCGCCTACACGCACACGATCTCGTGGCGCAGCCCGACGCAGCCGCTGCCGATGGAGTACAACCCGCGGGCAGTCTTCGAGAAGCTCTTCGGCGACAGCGGCAGCACCGATCGCGCGGTGCGGGAAGCGAGGCTCCGCCAGCACAAGAGCATTCTGGATTCAGTGGCGACGAAGCTGGCCAGCCTCAAGCGCGAGCTCGGCGCGCAGGATCAGGTCAAGGTGAACGAATACACGGAGGCGGTGCGGGACGTCGAGCGGCGCATTCAGAAGGCCGAGGAACAGCAGGAGGTGGACCTGCCGGCAATGGAACAGCCTCAAGGCGTGCCGCCGGTCTTCGAAGATCACCTGGCGCTGATGCTGGATCTGCAGCTTCTCGCGTTTCAGTCCGATCTGACGCGGGTCATCTCTTTCATGATCGGCAAGGAGCAGAGCGCGCGTCCATATCCGCAGATTGGCGTGCCCGAGGCGCACCATCCGCTCTCGCACCACAACGACGTGCCGGAGCTCGTCGCGCACATGTCGAAGATCAACCGCTATCACACGGAGCTGTTCGCCCGCTATCTCACGAAGCTCCGCGCAGCGGCCGACGGAGACGGGTCACTGCTGGATCATCTGACGATCCTCTACGGGTCCGGCATCTCCAACAGCACGAAGCATTCAGGCAGCAATCTGCCGATTCTGGTCGTTGGCGGCGGAGCGGGCCGCCTCACAGGTGGACGCCACCTCGTATATTCCGACAAACCGACGATGGCCAACCTGCTGTTGACGCTGATGGACAAGCTCGATGTGCCGGTCGAGCGGATTGGCGGCAGCACGGGGAAGCTGCCGATCGATACGCTGTCAGGGGTCTGATATCTCAATACCGCGACCACATGTTCAAGGTGGTGCTCAGAGAGTACGAACGACGATCACTCGCGGAACGCGCAGAAAAGGCGAACACGATTCTCCGGGTTCTGCGCTTTCTGCGTCGAATGTCGGGTCTCCCTTCGGGGTGGTCAGCCGTGCTGAAAACAAAGGTGCGCTGCCTGATCGCGCTCAACCTCGCGTACGCCGTGGTCGGTGGGGCCGGAACCGCCGCCGCGGTCGGCGACCTCGCGCTGGTCGAGGCGGCGAAGAAGCACGATCGCGCTGCCGTTCGCGCGCTGCTGCTGACACGGCCCGACGTCAACGTTGCCGAAGCCGACGGCACGACCGCTCTCCATTGGGCGAGCTATGCTGACGATCTCGAGCTCGCTGATCTCCTGATTCGAGCCGGCGCGAAAGTCAATGCGGCGAACGATCTCGGCGTCACGCCGCTCTGGACCGCCAGCCTGAACGGCAGCGCGCCGATGGTCCGGCGCCTGCTCGAATCCGGTGCGAATCCCAACGCTGCGCTCCTCCTCGGCGAGACGCCGCTCATGGTGGCCGCCCGCACTGGCAGTCCGGACGTCGTCGAGCTCCTGCTGGCCAGGGGCGCCAACCCGAACGCCCGCGCCGCGCGGGGCCAGAACGCGCTGATGTGGGCGGTCGCGCAGAAACACGCCGGTGTGGTCAAGGTGCTGCTGGCGCATGGCGCCGACATCCACGCTCGCTCGGAGGTCTGGAGCCAGACGATGGCCGTGCCGCCGCACGGTCTCCCTGAGTACAACCGTCAGATCCCCCACGGCGGCGACACCGCGCTGATGTTCGCGGCGCGCGTCGGCGATCTCGACTCGGCGAAGCTTCTCGTCGATGCGGGCGCGAACGTGAACGACCGGGATGCATGGGGCGTCAGCGCCCTGGTCCTTGCCGCGCACTCGGGATACGGAGATCTCGTTCAGCTCCTGCTCGAGAAGGGCGCCGACGCAAACGACGCGGCTGCGGGGTTCACCGCCCTGCACGAAGCGATCATGCGCCGCGATGAAAAGGTGGTGGCGCTCCTGCTCGAACACGGCGCCAATCCCAACGCCCGTCTCCAGACCTGGACGCCGACCCGCCGGTCGTCAAAGGATTTTCATTTCGGTCCCGAGCTGGTAGGCGCGACGCCGTTCTGGCTCGCGGCGCGGTTTACCGAACCCGGCGTCATGCGACGCCTGGTGGAGTACGGCGCCGACCCGCTGTTCGTGCACCACGCCGAGTATCACCGCGAGGAAGGCGCGCAGTCTCGCACCGAGGCGACAACGGCCCTGATGGCGGCGGCGGGAATGGGCGGCGGCACCGCGTGGGTTCAACCCGATCGCCGCGAGCGGGAGGCGCTGATGCTCGAGACCGTGAAGCTGGCGGTGGAGCTCGGCCTGGACGTGAACGCGGCCAACACCGACGGCCGGACCGCGCTCGACGCGGCGGCGTCGCAGAAGCTCGAATCGGTCGTGAAGTTTCTCACCGAGAACGGCGCCAGGCCGGGCGTCGTGAAGACGCCATAGCGGCCCGGACCTCACGGGCCGCCCGTCACCGGACTCGGCTGCGCCTTGCCAGGGCGGCAACCGCCGCGACGAGCTCGGCGGGATCCACCGGCTTGGCGAGATGCATCTGAAAGCCGCTCTGTAACGCTTTCACGCGATCTTCGGACCGTGCGTACGCGGTCAGCGCTGCGGCGGGCGTCTGACTCAGCTTGCTGTCGGGCAGGCTCCGAACCCGCCCGATGAATTCAAAGCCGTCCATGAGCGGCAGGCCGATGTCGGCGACGATCACGTCGGGCGGTGCCGCTTCGAGCTGGTCGAGCGCTTTTGCGGCGGAGTCGAAGGTGCTCACGCGAGCGCCGGCCGCCTCGACGATCTCGCGCACCAGCATCAGCGCGTCCTTGTCGTCGTCGACCGCGAGGACGTGGACGCCATCGAGCCGGCCGACCGACGTCTGCGCGGACTTCGGGCGGGCGCGGGAAGGTCGGTCATCCTCATGGTGGACGATCATGATCGGCAGCCTGACCCGAAACGTGGCGCCTTGCCCTGGCCCAGAGCTCGCCGCGCGTACCGTGCCGCCATGTAACTCCACCAGATGGCGGACGATGGCCAGGCCGAGGCCGAGACCGGTGTTCTCACGCGTGATCCCGCCGTCGCCTTGTCGAAAGCGCTCGAACAGGTGGGGCAGGAACTCCGGCTTGATGCCGATTCCGGAATCGCTGACCACAATTTCGACAGAAGAGTCGACTCGCTCGAGGCGGACCTGGACCTGCCCCTGTTTGGGCGTGAACTTGACGGCATTGGAGACCAGATTCCAGACGATTTGCTGGAGCCGATCGGGATCGCCGGAAATCGGAGCGGCGCGTGGGTCGACCACGGTCTGCAGACGTATCTCTTTCGCCTCGGCGGCCGGGACGACGGTCTCGACGGCGTTCTTCACCACCGACGGCAGATCGACAGCCTGGATGTTGAGCCGGATCTTTCCCGAGATGATCCGCGACACATCGAGGATGTCTCCCACGATCTGGGCGAGGGCGGTCGCGTTGCGCTCGACCGTCGCGAGCGCCTGCGCCTGCTTCTCTCCCGTCATCATCCCCGACTGGAGCAGCCGCGCGAACCCCAGAATCGCGTTCAACGGCGTCCGCAGTTCGTGCGAAACGGTGGCGAGAAATTCATCCTTGAGCTGATTGGCGACGCGCGCCTCCTGATAAGCGCGGGCATTGTCGACAGCAAGCGAGGCGCGGTAGGCCACTTCACGGGCGAACAGCAGATCGTCGTCAGCGTAACGCCGCTGCGACTCCGCCATCGCAAACGTCAGGGCGCCGAGCGTGCTGCCGTGCGCGATCATCGGGACGCACAGGTAGGAGGTCAGGCCCAGCGAGCGCACCAACGTGATCCGCTCCTCGTCGCCGGCGGCAGCGGCGACGATCATCTCGTCTGAAATGACCGGCAGGATGACGGGCTCGCCGGTCCGGACCACGTGCGCCGCCCCGTACGGTGAGTCGACCTTCTCATAGCGGTCGCGGATCATCCGAACCAGTTCGATCTTGGCCGGATCGGTGTGCGCCGCCGCCAGCCGCTCGAGCTTTCCGCTCGCGCCGATCATGTCGACCCCGCACCAGTCGGCGATCGCGGGCACGGCCAGCCTGGCGATCGCCGTAAGCGTCGCCTCGTAATCGAGCGATCCGGCGAGCACCCGGCCCACCTCGGCGAGGAACGTCGCGCGTTCTTCCGCGCGCTTCCGGTCGCTGATGTCGCGATTGGTTTCGAGCACCAGCTGGCGACCGCCGATCTCGATCGGCTGCAGACTGCTCTCGACGACGATCTGCTGCCCGTCGCGCGTGCGCTGGTGGAGTTCGCCGTCCCATTGACGGCCCGCCCGCAATGCGGCCAGCACCTCCGACAGCGGTTCCGAATAGACTGTCTGCAACAGCTCGTGGCTGCTGCGGCCGAGCGCGTCGGCACGGGCGTAACCGTACAGAAGTTCCGAGCCCTTGTTCCAGAGGACGATCCCATCGTCGATGTCCCACGCGAAGATCGCCTCGTCGGAAAGGTCGAGCAGGCGGCTTTGCAGCTGGAGCTGCACTTCTTGGCGCTTCCGTTCGCTGATATCGCGCGCGATTTTCGACGCGCCGAGGATGCGGCCGTCGCGGTCACGAATGGGCGAGACCGTCAGCGAGATCGGGAGCTCGGTCCCGTCCTTGCGCCGGCGTACGGTTTCGAAGTGGTCGATGGCCTCACCGCGCCCGATCCGCCGGAGTACTTCGTCTTCTTCACTCTGCCGGTCGGCAGGTACGATGATCCGGATGCTCTGGCCGATCACCTCGGCGGCGGAGTACCCGAACATGCGCTCCGCGGCGCGGTTCCACGACATGATCGTGCCCTCCAGATCCTTGCTCGCGATGGCATCGTCGCTGGATTCGACGATCGCGGCGAGGTGGCGGCTGCGATGCTCGAGCGCCCGCTGTTCGGTGATTTCCCGGGCGATTTTCGAGATGCCTGTGATTTGGCCGTCCGGACCGCGGATGGGCGACACGGTGACCGCCACTTCGATCAGCGATCCTTCCCGGTGGCGGCGGACGGTTTCGTAATGATCGACTGGTCTGCCGGCCCGAATCTGCTCAACCACCGCGGCTTCCTCGTCCAGCCGGTCTGGCGGAATGATGAGGTCGAGTGATTGACCGACGGCCTCGGTGGCCGTAAACCCGAAGATGTGCGTGGCCGCCCGATTCCAGGAGGTGATCTTGCCGTCCAGATCCACGCTGTAGATCGCAGCGTCTGCCGACTCGACAATTCCCGCCAGTCGGAGCAGCGCCGAGTCTAATGACCGTTTAGCCATGGCGTGGATCGAACTGAGTGGTCGAGGTCAAGCCGCATCGCGTGCGGCGGCTCGGCTTTGACTGTGCCAGAAATGTGACCCTTCTCGGAAACGACGCACGGTTTGGTCGATACGCAAGTGCCGAGCCAACGCGTGAGTACGGTACACTCTATCTGCATGGCTGTTTCTGAGGGTGCACGACCGGGTCGCAACGAGCCCTGTCATTGTGGTTCCGGCCGGAAATACAAGCATTGCTGTCTCGAGAAGGACGCCGCGGAAGCGAGCGCCAGACGAGCCAGGGAGGCCGCGGAAGCTCCTGCTCCGTCGGCTGACGCGGCAACGCCGCCGGTGACACGGCCTCCAAAGCCACAAACACAACAGCCGTGGAGGGCAGCGCCTCAGGCCTTCGTCCCGCGCACGCGAACGCCACGAAAAGTCGGCGGCAGCTGATCGAAACGCCGGTTCATTTCCTCCCGCACACTCTCAAATCCCGACTTTGCCGCTCGCCGGCACGACGGCGCGCGGCCGTTTCGGCGTGCCTTTGCAGCATCCCTCTATCACTGGTCCCGCCGGCGCGCTTATACTGCGTGCTCGGTGGAGGTCAGATGTCAGCACGCGCCAAATCCTTTGTCCCCATCCTTCTTCTCACAATCGACATCTTCTTCCTGCCGGGCGTCGCTCGCGGGCAGACGCGATTCCCGGGGTGCGAGCCACCAGGTGTGCTGCCGCATGGCGCTCTGTCGCTGATCTGTGTGCCGGCCGCGGGCTGGAATGGCGAACTTGTGGTCTTCGCGCATGGGTACGTCGCCTTCAATAAGCCACTGGACTTCTATCATCTGTCCGCCGGCGACGGGCCAACGGTACCGGAGGTGGTGCAAGGACTCGGCTACGCGTTCGCGACCACGAGCTATCGCCAGAACGGCCTCGCGATCCTGGAGGGCGTTGACGATATTCGGGAGCTGGTCGCCGCATTCATGCGCGATCATTCCGCAACCCGGATTCATGTGGTCGGCTTCTCGGAAGGCGGACTGATCGCGACGCTACTCGCGGAACGATCGCCGGAGCTTTTCGCGAGCGCGCTTGCCGGATGCGGGCCCATCGGCAGCTTTCAGCGGCAGCTCGACTACTTCGGTGACTTCAGGGTCCTGTTCGACTATTTCTTCCCCGGCCTCATCCCCGGATCGTCGATCGACATTCCGCCAGCGGTCATCGCCAACTGGGAGACGGTATATGCACCGGCGGTCGCGGCTGCCGTGAGCGCCAACCCGGACCGCGCGCGGGAGCTGCTGCGCGTGGCGAAGGCCGCGTACGATCCGGCGAACGCGTCGACCATCGTGAACACGATACTGAACGTGCTTTCGTACAACGTGTTCGGTACCGGTGACGCGGTTCGCAAGCTGGGTGGTAATCCATTCGACAACCGGTCGAGATGGTACTTCGGATCGCGCAACGATCTCCGCCTGAACCTGCTGGTGCGTCGGTTCAGCGCCTCGGCGGCCGCCCGCGGAGCCCTGCGCGCCTACGAGACGACAGGCGATCTGAGCATCCCTCTTGTGACACTCCATACGACGGGCGACGAAGTGATCCCCTTCTGGCATGAGCCGCTCTACCTGCTCAAAGTCGATCTGTTCTCGCGCGCCCGCTTCATCCCAGTACCGGTGTTTCGATACGGACACTGCAACCTCACGCCGAGTGAGGTCATCGGGTCGTTTCTCGCGGCGTCGAAACTGCCGTGACAGCTGGAGCTACCGCAGAGGACGCGGAGGTTCAATCCTGAAGATCAACAGGATTTTCTCTCCGTGTCCTCCGCGTCCTCCGCGGTGAGATCGTCAGATCCTTCTGCGGCCTTCGCGCTTGCCAAGCCGTAGCTCGCCTGAGCAGCGTCGAGCGAAGGGCGGTCTTTGCGTTCCCAATCGCGCAGCTCTACGCGATTTTCAAGTCGCGAACGGCCCGGCCGGCGGCACGCAAGTTCGCCAGCCTCATCTCCGAATATTTCCGCGACAGCAGCACACCGTGCGCACCCCCCTCGAACGCCGCCTTCACCGCCGCGTACACATCGTCGGGCTGCGTCTTCTTTTCGTTCGCGCCGGTCGGAATGTCGATGTCGATCCCGGGCCAGATCTTCACGTTCGGCGACACCCCGGCAACCGCGCGGCGGGTCTCGCGGCGGACGTAGTCGGCCGACAGTCCTTCCTGCGAGATCCGGTCGAGCGGATTCTCGCTGCCATACTGCTGCAGCCGGTAGGTGAGCTCGAGCGTCTGTTCCGGCGAGAGATCTGCGAACAGCGTCGCGTTGACGTTGCGGATGTATTGCGCCATCCGCGGCCCGCCCGAGTTGTTGTACATCACGACTTTGAGGAAATCTGAGTACTTGCTGAACTCCGCGTAGTCCTGCTCGGCGCGATAGAAGGGCGCGAAGGAGTTGGTGTGCCAGAGATGCCAGCCGATGCCTTTCGCCGGCGCAATCTCGTGCGCCCTGCGGTACATGTCGCGGTAGGTGTCACGCAGGCCTTCGTTCCACAGGCGCTCCCATCCCAGGACCTCGGGATAGTCGACCAGAATGCGCCAGAAGGTCACGAAGGCGCCGTCGGCCGGCCGTTTGCCGCCGCGCATCGACGTCACCCAGCTCTCGAGGGCGCCGTACCCCTTCCGCGCGCGATCGACGTCGATGCCGGTCTTTTGCGCCGCGTCGATGCAGTGCGTGCAGAAACATCCGACGGTTGCGGGATTCCCGCCGCCGCCATGGCTGGCGCCGATGGCGTTGTTGAGCGGACCCTGGCGCTCGCTGCCCCACATCAACCCGTCGACGTCGTAGGACCGCAAGTAGTCTTCGACCAGTCCCAGCCAGAAGTTACGCGTGTTTGGATTGCGCGGGCACGTGCGCGTGGTCGGCTTGCCGTGCAGGTCGATTTCGACCGCCTGGTCGAGACCGCGCACGTCGTTGCGGAACACATCCTCGAACCAGCAGATCACTTTCATTCTGCGGCGGCGCGCCGCCGGCAGCACGTCGGCGATGACGTCGTAGCTCGAGTGGTCCGGCGCTTTCTCCGGAGCGATCGTCGTGCCGCGATAGAACTGCGGGTGGGGCGTGGCGAAGTTGCCGCCATGATAGTTGTCGTCGTATTCCTGCCTGCCATGATCGGGCAGCGGGTTGCCGCGGGGCTGCCGTCCGGCAATGCCGCGGCCGTACGTGAACGTGGCCAGGAAGAGCGTGTTGATTGCGGCCATCTCGCGGAAGTTGTCGAGCACCCTATCGGTGCCCTCGTCCACAAACGACACGGCGCCCACCTGGATGCCAATCATCGGCGGATCGGCGGCCTCCGTCACGCGTGACGATCCCAGCACTGCGCCGCCAGCCGCCAGCAACGATCTCTCAAGAAATGTGCGTCGATCCACGGCGACTCCCTTCAGGTCAGGTAGGTCGAGTAGGTCAGGTAGGTCAGGCAGGTCGGGTAGGTCGGGCAGGTCGGGTAGGTCGGGTAGGTATGGTGCTTAAGGCAAGACCTCCTCGACCTGTTCGAGTGACAGACCCGCCCGGCCATTCTGAGCGACCCGCCCCCCTTGCCGACTCGACTTACTTGACCCACCGTGACCCACCCGCCCCACTTGACCTACTCGACCAGATCAATCGCCACCACTTCGTGATCGAGAATCGACGCCACGATGACGTCGACATACCCGGATGATTCCTCGACCCGCGGCTGTCGCCCGCCAACGAGCAGCTGCACGTGCTCCGGCCTCGTTCCCTCGGGGAACTTGATCCGCACGCGCTGCTCGGACAGCGGCAGCAGGTCGCGAAACGGCCCTTTCATCATCATCGGGTTCGTGAGGTTCACCAGGTGGACCGTGAGCGACTGCTTCTGCCGCCAGATGGTCACGTCGAGAAGACCGGGACCGGTGACGCGCACTGGCGGCTCCTCGTTGGCGGCCCACTCCACGGCGTTCG
This sequence comes from Acidobacteriota bacterium, assembly GCA_046726355.1. Taxonomy (GTDB): domain Bacteria; phylum Acidobacteriota; class Vicinamibacteria; order Vicinamibacterales; family CAVVIG01; genus QHWF01. The sequence goes on from JBKPAI010000034.1 coordinate 26,145, forward strand.
CGAGCAGCCGCCCGTGGTCCACCGACATGACTTCCCAGAACACGCGATCGATGTCCCACGGAAAATACACGACCCGCCCGCGGCCGATTTCGCGCAGGAAGACCTGCGGCGTGCTGGTGCGCTCGGTCCGCGGATACACCATTTCCATCGGCAGATCGGGATAGGACGGGATCAACGTGAGCGGCAGCGCCGCCAGCGGCGCAGTCGGCTCGGCCTCGACCCGCCACACGCCATTGATGATCCGCGGCGTATCGTCCAGACCGTTGAGCAGCGGATGAGCGTGGCCCGCCGCGTCACGCTCGAGCCGCAGGTACGAATTGCGCATCGGACCTTCGATCCGACCGGCGAACCGCGCACCAAACAGGTCGGCAAGCCCGAAGTCGCCGCGGCGCTCGCCCTGCTCGTCGTACAACGACGTCTCGCCGGTGGCCAGGATGCTGCCGCCATCCTGAACGAAGCGCCGGATCTGGTCGCACTGGTGCGTGGACAGGCAGGCGATGTTGGGCAGGACGAGCAGCTTGTATGGGCGCAGCCGTTCGGGATCGAGCAGGCGATCGTGAACCATCTCGAACGGCACGCGCGCTTCGATGAGCGCGTGGTAGAAGCCGAGCGTGTGGTCTTCGACTCTCTCGCGCGCCCGCTCGCCCCCGTAAAACCTCGCCGTCTGCTGCGAATACACGAGCCCGACGCGCGCCAGCGGCCGCTCGTTGCGCAGGTACCGTTCGACACGGTGGTGCCACGCGTAGATCCGCTCCACGCGGCCGAGCCAGCGTGTGTCGTAAACGGTCCCCGAGAACTTCGTGAACCACGGGCGCAGTCCGTTCGCGGTGCCTTCGGCGACCCAGGCGCGCAGCTCCGCCTCGCTCTGGACCGAATCCTTCCATCGGTACGGCTCCTCGATGCCGACGCTGAAAATGCCGCCAATCGGCTTCGACCCGAGACCAGCGCGGTATTCTTTCGCGTTCTTGCCGTTCGCCCACACCGGCATCATCCCTTGTCGTGCCTGCCGATCGGCAAAGAGGATGTCGGCGATCTCGCCCACGGTCTTCATGTCGAGCGGGCTCAGGGCGCCGCCGCCGGCGTTCGCGATGAATCGGGCCTGCGGTCTGATGGCGCGGATCTCGTGGTCCCACAACCGCCACAGCTCGAACAGCCGGCGCTCGTGCCAGGCGAGGTAGGCGCGCCGCGCCGGGTCGCGTGGATCGCTGGTGCGTGGCAGCGTCATTCCGCTCGCGGCCCGGAAGTTCTCCTGACAGTGCTCGCAGTAGCACATGCCGGAACCGGACCAGCGGTTGCCGAAGATGCCGTCCACGCCGTAGCGCGCGACGATCTCGCGGTGAACGCGCGTCATGAACTCGAAATTGTACGGACCGAGCGCGCACGTGACCCACAGCTCGGGCGAGGCCCAGTGCCGGCGCTTCCGTCCTTCGGCGTCGACGGCAATCCAGTCCGGGTGCGCATCGTAGACGTCCTGGTGCGCAGCGTGCGGATCGGTGCGCGCAATCACGACCATGTCGAGCGCGCGGCAACCCTTCAAAAGGTCACCGAAGGGATCCCCCTCCCCCATCCACGCGCTGCGGTGGTGGAGCGGAATGTCCGTGGGGTAGTAGGCCACCACGCCGCCCGCGCTCAAACACGCGGCATCCGCATGGATCCGCCGGAAGTACTCGAGCCAGAAGGCGGGATCGTAGCGGCCGGGATCGTTTTCGACGAGCGTCAGCTGCGCCCAGCGCATCGGCCGATCGAACCAGTCCGCCGCCGCGGCGCCGGCCGCCGGACGCATGGCAAACCCGATTCCCGCGATTGCGGATCCAAGGACGAATTCCCGACGGGAGAGCGAGCCGATCTGCTTAGTGGACACTTGTTTCATCGTAGAAATAGTCGCGAAACCGGCTCGGCTGCTTTTCTTCGTCACGATAGCCGACGCGGTAGGCATCCCAACGGACGCCCAGGTTCAGTGTGATCCCTCGGCCGACGACGACCTGGTCGAACGGGATCCGGTTCATCGTGCATCCTCCCGCTGGACTCGTTCGGAGCGCGCTCCACACACTTGCAAACGGACAAATCGGCGAGCATGACGCTAGCACCAAAACGAGCGCGTCATCGGGAAAATTGCTGCCGAGGATTGAGGTTGGGACAGCCCCGGGCGCCTGTCGCCGCCCGACGTCGCGGCCTGGGCCGAACTCGCTTGCCTCGGGCATTCCTCTAAGAGCGGAGGTGGGACCGGCTTGCGGGGCCGCCTTCACGCCAGTGCGCACACACCGCACGCTGGGACCGCGTGCCCGCGAGCGACGGCGCTGCCGGGGCCGGCGCGCGTGCTGTGCCGGGTGGGTAGAGGGGAGTGCCGCCGGGCGACGCCCCGGTCGAGTTCGCGCTCGATTCGACGGATAGGTCTCCCCTGGTCGCCGGTCAAAATCGAGGTATTCTGCGGGCAGAATCTCTGTTACGATCTGGACTTCCTTGACCGCCCGGGCTGAGCTGAAGCCCCCGCCGCGTTGACGTCTTGAATCCCTGCAGCTCCATCCGCAGCGTATCGGCGCCGCCCGGCAGCCGCCATCAGCGTCACTCGCCGCCATCGTTGATGGTCGTGCGCGTCAGCCCTGTTCTCTCGTTGGGGCGCCGCGGTGTTCGCGCCGGGCACGATCGCGCCGCTCGTGTCCCGGACCGTGCCCAAGAGTGCAGTCGTCGTGGGAGGGCGACTTTTGTCAGCGCGTGAAGAGATGATTTTTCAGACCTGGGTAACAAGACGTCCGGTCAATGAGCCGAGTCGGCGATCATGGTGATGTTTATTTCTATTCATAAAATGCGGATCCGATCCTTCCTGTTGCTCCTGGGACTGCTGCTGACGAGATCCGGGCTGGTGTGGGCGCAGGCGCCACAAACGGCCCCGCGATCCGTCGTCATTCCGCGCGTCGAACGGGCGCCGCGGCTGGAGGACTTTCTGCCTGCGCAGACGGCCGGCGCCGCTGGCCAGGGGTCGACGGCGGATGCGCCCTTCGGCGTGCGCGTGACCGATTTCCGCCAGCGCGAGCCTGGCGATGGCGTGTCTGTCAGTCAGCCGACCACCGCCTATCTGAGCTACGACCAGCAGAACCTGTACGTCGTTTTCGTCTGCGCGGACGAGCCCGGAACCGTGCGGGCCAATGTCGCGCGCCGCGAGGACATCGCAGACGACGACCAGGTCGTGCTGTTCCTTGATACCTTCCACGACCGCAAGCGCGCCTATCTGTTCGCGGTCAATCCGGTCGGAGTTCAGCAGGACGGCGTGGTCACCGAAGGGCAGGACGAAGACTTGAGCTTCGATACCGTCTGGACCTCTGAAGGCCGCCTCACCGAGTCCGGCTACGTGGTGCGCATGGCGATCCCCTTCAGGAGCCTCCGTTTCGCGAACGAGCCGGACCAGACGTGGGGGATCGCGCTGGGGCGCTCAATCCGGCGCAACAATGAGGAGTCGTACTGGCCGCATGTCACCAAGACGATTCGCGGCTTCGTCCCCCAATTGGCCGATGCTCAGGGGCTGGCGCGGATTTCTCCCGGGCGGAACCTCCAGGTCAATCCCTATTCGATGCTGGCCCGTGCGCGCGTCTTCGACGACAACCTTCCGGCGCACGTGACGCAGGGCGACGAGCGCGTGGGCCTCGACGCGAAGGCAGTCCTGCGCGACGCGTTCACCATCGATGCCACGATGAACCCCGACTTCAGTCAGGTCGAGACCGACGATCCGCAGGTGACGGTTAACGAGCGTTTCGAGGTGTTCTTTCCCGAAAAGCGCCCGTTCTTCCTCGAGAACGCGGGTTACTTTCAGACGCCGGTCAACCTGCTGTTCTCGCGCCGCATCGTTGATCCCTTGGGCGGACTGCGGCTGACCGGAAAAACGGGGCGATGGGCAATCGGCGCACTGGCCATGAACGATCGCCAGCTGGATCAGCGCGAGCCCGACGATCCTGAGTACGGCCTCGACATGTGGGTCGGCGCCTTTCGCGCACAGCGCGAGTTCGGGAAGGAAAACACCGTTGGCGTTCTGGTGACCAACCAGGATGTTCAGGGAAGTCAGCGCTATGCGCGGGCGTACTCGGCGGACGCCCGCTGGAACTTCGGCAAGAACTGGTCGCTGGCGGGCCAGCTCATTCGCAGTGACACCCGCGAGCACGACGGTCCCGCCCTTGGCGATTGGAGCATGTACAGCAAGGCGTCGTACGACAGTCGCACGCTGGATTATTCCGGAACCTATCGGCAGTTCGGCCCGGAGTTCGACGCGCCGCTCGGCTTCGTGAACCGGGTCGGATACCGGCGCCTGGATCAGGATATCGAGTACAACTTCCGGCCGAAATCGAAGCTGGTGACCGAGTACGGTCCGGCGCTGAGCATGCAGTGGCTCTGGGATTACTCGACCGCCGCATTGCAGGACCGTGAGGTCGAGGCGCAGTTTAAGGTGAAGCTGAGAGGGAAGACAGAAGTCAAGGTCGGCCAGGCCCGGGCGTTCGAGTTGTTCCGCGGGTTGGAATTCCGCCCCTATCTGAATCAGCTGGAAGCCAGCACGGAATGGGTCAGGTGGCTCGGGGTGGACGTGTCTTACGGTGCTGGAACGGCCGTGAACCACGACCCGGCAGAGGACCCGGTGGAGCTCGCGCCTTTTCTCACGAATGTCGTGGAGAAGGAAGTCGGGATGACCGTTCGTCCGACGTCGCGCTTGCGGTTCGAGCAGCGTTTCAACCATACCCAGCTGAACATGCGGACGGTATCCGCCCGCGTCGCATCCGAGCTCCAGTCGCGATCGAAGTTCAGTTACCAGTTCAATCGCGCGCTGTCGCTCAGGACGATCGTCGACTACAAAATTGAGGAAGCGAATACCGACTTCTTCGACGCCGAGCCGAGACAAGCGAAATGGGGACTGGATCTGCTGCTGACCTATCTCCTCAATCCCGGCACCGCCTTGTACGTCGGGTACACCAGCGAATATGAGAATCTGCGGATCACCGACCGCGGGCGCGATGTGGTGCGGACCCGAGCCCCTGGTCTGGAGGTGGGCCGTCAGCTGTTCGTGAAGGTGAACTATCTGTGGCGGTTCTGAACGATCCACGGCGGTAGCGCAGCCCTTTTTGGGGCGCCTTTGCGGCGCTGGTGCCGGCCTGCCGCCTCCACGCTTTCGCTCGGCGTGCGACGCCGAAGCGAAGTGAAGACCCTGAGGCCTGCGCGACGGACATCGACAAGCCTCACACTGGTCGATATCGATCTGCCTGGCTGATATGTCCGTCCGCCCCGTGCCTGCCATTCGGCTCGACGGCCTGTCCAAGCAGTACGGGCGGGTCACGGCCCTGTCGAATGTCTCGCTCGACGTGTGGCCGGGCGAGATCTTCGGCTTCCTGGGTCTGAACGGCGCAGGCAAGACGACGACGATTCGTGTGCTGCTCGACCTGGTACGTCCGACCGCGGGCCGCGCGGAGGTATTTGGAGCGGACTGCCGCACGGACGGTCTTCAGGTCCGGGCGCAGATTGGCTACCTGCCAGGCGAGCTGGGCTTCTACAGTGACATGAGCGGCGAGGCGACCCTCGACCTGCTCGGCCGGCTCAATCGCCGCCCGGTCGATCCTGCCCGGCGGCGCCATCTCGTCGATCGCCTGGAGCTCGGCTCCGGCGATCTGCGCCGGAAGGTGCGTGAATACAGCACCGGGATGAAACGGAAGCTCGGAATCATTCAAGCCTTCGAGTCCGACAGTCCCCTCCTCATTCTGGACGAGCCGACCGAAGGCCTCGATCCGTTGATGCAGGACGCCCTCTACGGGCTGCTGGCGGAGACGCGCCGGAGCGGGCGGACGGTATTCATGTCGTCGCACGTACTGCCGGAGGTGGAGCGGGTCTGCGACCGCATCGGCCTGCTGCGCCGCGGTGAACTGGTGCTCGTCGCCGCGGTCGACGAGGTGCGCAGACTGGCGGCGCGCCACGTGCGCATCCAGTTTCGCGAGCGCGTCGACCCTCCGGCTTGCGGATGGCCTGAGGGCTGCGAGGTTGTCGACGCGGCGGCGCCGACTGCCTGGCACCTGCGTGTCCGCGGGGGTCTTGGGCCGATTATCGCGCTGATCGCGCGGCTGCCGGTGGACGATGTCGACGTGCAGGAGGCCCATCTCGAAGAAGTGCTGAAGCGCTATTATCGGGACGAGGGCCGGAATTGACCCGCACGACACTGGTCCTGACCGTCCACTCTCTCCGGCGGATTCGCTGGGTGGTGGCGTGCGTGGGGCTGCTGCTCGCGAGCTTCCAGTTCCTGCTCACGCAAGTTGCGGGATACCTGTTGCGGCGCAGCGCGTTCGGCCAATTGTCCGCGCTCGTTCCCGACTTCGTCCGCGCCCTTGCCGGTCCGTCGACGCTGGCCTTCCTCTCGTTCACGGGCATCGTCAGCCTTGGATATTTCCATCCCATCGTGATCGCCGCGCTGATCGGCCTGTCGATCTCGATCGCAAGTGAACCGGCGGCGGAAGTCGAGACCCGCTTTGTCGATCTGACGCTCGCGCGCCCGGTGGCGCGCGCCGACCTGATCAGCCGCACGCTGCTCGTGGTCGGCGTCGTTGCGGGCACCACGCTCGCGTTGATGGCGGCAGGCACGTGGATCGGACTGGCCTGCTGCACCGTCGTGGAGGCGGCCCGTCCGTCTCCGCAACTGATTGCCTCCCTGGCTGTGAATCTCGCGGCGATCATGCTGTGCTGGGCCGGCGTGACGCTGGCCGCCGCGGCGATGGTGCGGCGCCGCGCCGTTGCCGGCGCTGTCGCGGGGGTGGCGGCTTTCGGCGCCTACCTGCTGGATTATCTCGGGCGCGCGTGGGAGCCGGTACGCACCGTCAGCCGGCTCTCGCCCTTCCACTACTTCGAGCCGACCACCCTGATCATGGGCCAGCCGATCAGCGCACAAAACATCGCAGTTCTCGCCGGAATTTCCATTGTTGGCATCGTCGTGAGCTACGCGTGCTTCGCTCGCCGCGATATTTGAGGACTCATCGCCAGTGCCGGATGGGACCGCGTCGACGACTCCCTGCGGAGCCAACTCGGCTGCGCAGCTTGTCGGCGGGATCGACCGCCGCCATAGGAGCGAGAACGATTACCAGCGGCCAGAGGACTATTTCAGTTGGAGCCGCACGTGCACGCGCTTCGTGTACGGCACCGGCTCCCCATCGAGGCGCGCGGGACGGTACTTCCAGCTCCTTGCCGCTGCAGCGAGCATCGCGTCGTAGATGGGATGCATCGAGACGACGACCTTCGCGTTCAACACCCTTCCATCCGCGGCCACCTCGATCTCGAGCTCGCCTTCGTTCCGTGACAGCAGCGCGCCCGCGTTCTTGGGGAACGGCGGAATGTCCTGATAGATCGGTTCGGGGGGCACCGGTGTCCGGTCGACCCGCCGTACCGTCTCGCTCGATACGACCGCGCCTGCGCTTCCAGCCGAAACGGCGCCGGCCGGTCCTGTCGCCGCCGGCTCCGTCAGAAGCGCGGCAGATGCCAGCTTGATGAAGCCGTCCGCCAGCAGCCGGAGATCGGCGTATCCCGGATCCTTCGTCAGCCCGAGCGGCTCATCGTCAATGAGACTGACCACGCGCGTGAATTCCGTCGTGGCGGCGTCGAACTCCTGGCGTCCGTATAAGTCGCGGCCCCGCTCGTAGCCGCGCCGCACGAGCTCGCGGATCACTCGCGCGCGCACCTGCTGGTGCAGTGTCTGAAGGCGGGGCGGCAGATCGTCCGACGCGGCAGCGGTCGGATCCGCACGCACGAGGTCTTCTATAGCGCGTTCCGCGTCGGCCGATCGACCAAGCGCCAGCAGACAGAGCGCACGATACTGGCGAATGCCCTGGGCGTCCTCGAGCGTCGCGGCCCGGGCCGGATCGAGGCGATCGAGCAGGGCGAGCGCCTGCTCGTACGAGGCCTGTGCGTAGAGGCCTTGCGCTTCCGCGAACATGTTGTCGGCGGCGCGTGCGAGCGGGACACCGATCGCAAGAGTGATGCTGAGGAGGCCAGCGGCCGGAAGCGGTGGTTTCATGGTTTCATGCTCACGCTGACGCGGGCCGGTTCGCGCGCCGAGACGACCACCTGGCGAACCTGTTCGCCCAACGACGGATGCCGGAATCGAATCTCGTGCTGGCCCAGCGTCACTCTGAGATTTGCGAGCGGCGTCTCGCCGGCCGGCTCGCCGTCGACCCAGACGTTTGCCCACGGCTGGGCGTTCACGTGCAGGACCCCGGCGGCGATTTCCGGGCGTAAGCGGACCATCTGACCCGGACGGACGGTCACGGTCTCTTCACCGTAATACCCGAGGGGTTCGTTGACCAGCTCGATTCTGTGCGTGCCGGTGCCAAGCCGGAGCGGTCCGTCGGCCGTCGTTCCAAGCAGCTGTCCCTTCTCGAGAATCTGCAGTGGGAATGGGGCCGTGAGACTCAGCCAGCCGGTGATTGCCGCCGCGGCGTTCATCGGGACCACGAGCGCCGTCGTGCTTCCGGCTTCGATCGTCACCACCTGCTCGATGGAAGCACCCGACGTTCCGAGCCGCACGCGATGCGAGCCGGCTGTCAGACCCTCGACAGCCAGCGGAGTCATGCCGCGGCCGCGGCCGTCGATGATGACCGGCGTGCCGGTGGGATCGCTCCGAACTACCAAGCGGCCGTGCGTCGCCGCGGGAGGCGCCCCTGCCGGCTGTACCGGTGCCGGTCTCTGAACCGGTGCGTCAGCAGGCGGTGCATCCGCCAGCAGCGCGAGAGAGGCCGCCACGTCGGCCGGCACCCTGGCGGCACCGGCCCTTGATTCGTTCGTGGAGCTGGCGCGTGCCTCCGCGCGCGGTGCACGGTTGCGAACGAGGACGGCAACCATCGTGATTGCCTGCACGATGACAAGGACGACAAGCCCGGTCACGATCGTGCGCGTTGAAAATCGGCCCGTCGTCCCGGCGGTCCACTGACGCCCGGGCCGTGGGTAAGTCGGCTCTGGCGAGGGCGGGGCCGCGAACGCGGGCGCTTCGGCGCTCGTGAACGGGTCTGCTTCTGTCGAATCGAGCCGTGGGTCTCTGTGCCCGCCAGGCGGCATCAGAGGCATGACATCGAGGTCGGTTGCCGCGTCCCCGAGGTCGGTTGCCGCGTCCCCGATCGAGATCACGCGGCGTGTCTCCAGGTCGAGGATCTCGGTGGCGAATCGCTCCTCTTCAGGCGGGGGCCACGTCAACTCGGTGTCCACGGCGGATTCAACCGGCAATTCGGATGAGTATCTGGGCGGGGTCCGCTGGGGATTCATGTTTTTCAGGTGCGAGGAACGGGCGGCAGAATTCCGCCAGAGTTCGGCGACGATCCGAACCAAACGGCAGTTGGCCGCCCTACGTCGTCATTCCACTGTTACAGGCATCGCCACCTTATCAGCCCAGGAGGTGCTTGGGAAAGGATTGGATTCACAACGGCGACTAGGACTGCGCTCCTACTCGCGCTGTACTCTGCAACAGTGTGCAGCAGTGTGCTGGCGCGCACTCTCGACAGGAAAGAGTCTTGCACGGGTGTGCTATTTCGGTGGCTCATCCGTCGCAAATCAGAGTTGCGGTCCTCGAGCCGCAACAGCTCATCCGTGAAGCGCTGAAAGCTCTGTTGAAAGAGTCACGCGACACTGTCGTCGTTGGAGACGCCGGGAGTCCCGCGCAGCTTCTGAGCGTCATGAACGCGGAACACCCGGACGTCGTGCTGGTGGCGCTCGAGGGCTGGGGCGACCACGAGTCCGAGCTGTTGCAGGACATTCCGAAACTCGCCGAGCGGGCTCCGACGCTCGTGCTCACGTCCGAGGCGGACGTCCGCCTGCACGCGCGGGTCATCGAGCTCGGTGCGATGGGCGTCGTCCTGAAAACCCACTCGTCCCAGGTGCTCGCGAAGGCAGTCCGTAAGGTGCGCGCAGGCGAATTGTGGCTGGATCGCTCGGAAGCGGCGGCCATCATCAATCGCCTGACGAGAAAGCGGGCGGCCGAGGATCCGGAAACGGAACGGATCGCGAGCCTTACCCCGCGGGAGCATGAAATCATGGTGCTGGTCACTGAGGGGCTGACGAACAAGGAAGTGGCCGCACGCTTGTTCATCCGCGAGACTACGGCGCGCAACCACCTGACAGCAATTCTTGACAAGCTGCAGTTGAAGGATCGGTTTCAGCTGGTGGTGTACGCGTTCCGCCGCGGTCTCGTCCGGTATCCTCAACCGTCGCTGTTGCTGCGCGGCGCCGTCACGTCAATCGCGAGGCAAGCCTCAGGCGCGGCGCAGGATCTCGTCAAAGCAAGAGGGCGTACGAGGCGGGGATGAATGAGGAATTTCTTGGAATCAGCAATTGTGTTGGAATTCGAGGCGATGGTGAACCGGTCCGACTCGAACGCTGGTTCGTGGTAGCCCGGAGCCCAACCCTAAAGCCGATACAGGCCACTAGATGGAGACCGCGATCTGTGCAGCGTTCACGAGGTCCTCGTAGCTCGGGAACTTGCCGAGGCCGGCGGGCCCTTCGCGCACGCACTCGATGTTCGCCCAGCGAATGATCCCGCTTCGATCGATGAGAAACTGGCCGGAGAGCTGCGTGAACTGCTGCTCCGCCTCGCGTTGATCCCCTGCCGTCCGCTGGAACCCGTCGATCCTGTCGAGCGCGCGCACGGCCTCCTCGACCGGGAGCGCGGCGGGAAGCTCGCCGTTGCCATCCAACCGGAGCGCCGCGAAGGACTGAAAGAACTCGGGCGTCGGCTCTGGTCTGGGCACGCCGTACGAGCGGTGGGTCGACAGCGTCGGATCGACCGCCAGATCCAGGCGCATCGGCCGGAAGCGATAGTACAGGCGAGCGTTCTCCAGCTCCGTCGCGACAATGCCGAGCGACTGGATGCCAAGCGGTTTCAGCCGCTCCGCGCTCGCGGCCATCTGGGCGATGGCGCGCCGGCAGAACGGGCAATAGAGGCCGCGGAACAGCGCCAGCAGCAGCGGGCTCCGGTCGCGATAATCCGAGAGGGACACGGTGCGGTCGGCATGAACTGCCGGCACGCTGAAGTCCGGCGCGCGATCGCCCGGTTCCAGTGGTCGTGGGAAGGCCTGTGTCATCTGTGCAACTCCCGTGTTTAGGGCCTCTCGGGGCTCGAGGCCCTGGGCTTTGGCCTGTCGGCTGTGTTGCCCCCGCAGGGGTTCACCAATCGTTGCAAATTCTGAATTCCGATTCCTGCGACCCTCAACACAGGAACGGCAGGACGAGCAGCGCGTCGGGATCGATACCAGCGCGCTCACACACGTCCTGTGCCCGTTTCATGTACTGCTCCGCAAGCACCCGGTCGCCGCGATCGAGGTGAATTGTTGCGAGTCCATCGTAACAGGGGAAGAGCAGTTGCGGCTCGCCAACCTTCTCGGCCAGCGTCAGGGCGTCGCGATACGTGTCCTGTGCCTGCTGGAGCTCCCCCTGGCACTGATGGATCTGCGCCATCACGATCAGCGGGACCGGCAGATGGTCCAGCTGTCCGAGCTCCCGGTCGATGTCCGCGGCCGCTTTTGCGGCGGTGAGCCCTTCCGTTTCGCAGCGATCGGTCAGCGCGCAGTAGGCCACGGCCAGATTGGCGTACATGTAGGCCTGCAGCGAGACGGCGCCGATCCGGGTTGCGAGATCCAGGCCGGTAAGCGATGCGTCGATCGCCCGCGTGGGCTCGAGGGTGCCGTACACCACGCCGAGGTTTGCGTAGCCGCGGCAGGCGACATCGAGGAGGCCGTGCGACCGCGCGCTCCGAACGCTTTGTTCGATCCGTTGGCGCGCGGCGTCCAGCTGGCCTGAGCGCGCCAGGGCGATGCCGATCGTGTTCATCGCGAGCGCGGACGCCATGTGCGCCCGGCGGCGGACGTCGGGCAGCACGACCGCCGGATCGGCCAGTCCGGCTTCGGCCGCGGTCAGCGCCCGTTCGGCCCATCGAATCGCTTCCTGGTTGTTGCCGCGGCGAAATGCCGCGAGGCCGAGCTCCTGGCAGACGTGCGCAAGCTCCACGTGAGCGGTTTCGCCCTCGAGCGTCCTCAGCGCGCGCTCGTAGCACGCGATCGCCTGCGTGCGTTCGCCGCGCTGCCAATGAAGCGCACCAATCTTTCGGTCGACGCGCGCACGATCGACGGGACTCCGAGTGATCTCGTAAAGCGCGGCGAGCTCCTGGTAGTGCTCCATCGCACCGGCGTGGTCGCCTGTGAGCTGCAACAGATCCGCGAGGCGTTCCCGGACCGTCGGCTGCGCCGCCTCGAGGCCGCGAGCTTCCTTCAGGATCTCGAGGCCACGCTGGTAATGCCTGATGGCGTCCTTTGTCGCGTAGCCGGCGTGCGCTGCATCGCCGGCCGCGACCAGCGCGCGAGCGGTGCGCCCGGCATCGGCCAACGGTCCGGCGTTATAAAGATGATGGGCGATATCAGCGGTGTAGGTGTCGGCACCCGGCTCGAGTTGATCCATCGCATCGGCAATGCGGACGTGCAGCCGCTGGCGCTTGAGTCGCGGAAGAGTGGACGTGAGCGACTGCCGGATCAACTGGTGCGCGAACCGCCAGCGGCGTTCCTGGCGGCCCGACGGCCCTTTCACCAGATGCGCCTGTTCCGCTTGCTCGAGGGCAGCGACGATTGCTTCGCCATCGCCCCCCGCGGCCGCTTCGAGCAGATCCAGTTCGAAATAGGGGCCGATCACTGCCGCCGCCGTCAGTACCTCGAGGGCGCGGCGATCCACGCGTTGCAGCCGCCGGTCGATCACAGCGCGGACGCCGGCGGGGACCTCGATCTCCTCGACATCGAGATCGAGCCGCCATCTGCCCTGCTGGTCGAACAGCCGGCCGTCTTCGTTCAGGTACCGGAACAGCTCGTCAACGAAGAAGGGATTGCCGCCGGTCTGATCGAAGAATCTCCGGACCAGCGCCGCGGGCGGGTCGTTTCGGCCCAGTGCCGACAGCAGCGCGGCGACGCCAGCTTCCGGCAGCGGGCCCAGCCGGATGGTTCTTGCCATCCGTCGTTCGGCAAGGTGATCGAGCGTTCGCATCGGCAGCGCCGTCCGGTGCTTGACGCCGTTTTTCTGGCCGCGTACGCGGTCGAGCAGCTGATTGAAGGTGTGTGCCACGCCTTCTCGTCGCGGCGCGGGGGCGGCGGCTTCGACCTCGCGAGCAGCACCGACGATGAGCATCGGCAGCTTCTCGAGGTGCGGCGCCAGATGTTCTGTCAGCTGCACCGTCGATTCATCCGCCCACTGCAGATCGTCGAGGAAGACCGCGATCGGCATCACCTGGCTGCATCGCGTCAGGAACTCGCGGATGTTGTTGAACAGGAAACGCTGCTGGACCTCCGGCGGCAACTCGAGCGGCGGCGGGAGGTCGGGAAAGAGCCGGTGCATTTCGGGAACGATCCTGGCCAGTTCGGGAGCGGTCCGGCCCACCGCATCACGGAACACGGCCGCCGGCAGGAGGCGTGCGGCTTCTTCGAGCGCCTCGACATACGGCGCCAGCGGCGGCGTGCCGGCCCGCTCGTAACACCGCCCGACGAGCACCAGGCAACCTCGCTCGCGCGCCTCGGCCTGCGCGTCTTCCGCGAGCCGCGTTTTCCCGACGCCGGCTTCGCCGCTGACGACGACGAGACGCCCCTGTCCGGCGGTGACGGCGCGGATCGTTCGAACGAGCTCGGCCTGCTCGGATTCTCGTCCGATGAGCAGGGCCCGTGCGTTCCTCGAACGCGTTTCAATCGGCGATCGAGCGCTGCTGGTGACCTGCGGCGCCGCGACTTCACTCGACAGTCGCCGCAGCGCAAGTCGCACATCACCGAACGACTGGTATCGTTCTGCGGGATCCTTTTCCAGCATGCGCGCGACGAGACCCGCGATCGCCGTGGGCAGCGCGGGAACGTGCCGATGCAGATCGACCGGCTGATCGCGCACGATCGATCTCAGCGTCGCGTCGATAGTCATGCGCCGGAACGGCTGTACGCCCGTGAGCAGCTCGTAGAGGAGGACGCCGAAAGCAAAAATGTCGGACCTGCGATCGACCGGCGCGCCCGATGCCTGCTCCGGCGACATGTACGCGGGCGTGCCGATCAGCAACCGCACCCCGGTTGCCTCGACCGAGCCGGCGTCGAGCGCCTCATCCTCGGGCGCCAGAGGAAGCCGCGTCGACAGGCCGAAGTCCATCACCTTGACGTGATCGCCTTCGGTCACGATGATGTTGGCCGGCTTGAGATCGCCGTGGACGAGCCGCCGCTTGTGCGCGGCCTCCAGCGCTTCGGCAATCTCCTCCGACAACCGCAGCACCTCGGGAACGGGCACAGCCCCGCGGCGCAGGCGTCGCTCGAGAGTCTCGCCCGCCACGTACTCCATGACGATGCACGGGCGGCCCGAGAGCTCGGCGACTTCGTAAATCTTGCAGATGAAGGGATGATCCAGGGCGGCGGCGGCGCGCGCCTCGGTCAGGAGGTGATCGAGCGCACGGTCGTCGTCGAGCGGCGCGGCCAGGAACTTCAACGCGACCCGCCGATCGAGCATGACGTCATCGGCGAGGCATACTTCACCCATGCCGCCTTTCCCGATCGTTTCGAGAAGGCGATAGCGGGACGACGCGGAGGGGGACGCGTTCATGACCGGGATTGATCGATTGTAGTGGATATGGGGTCGCCGACAACCCCCCGATCGTGTGATCTGGTGATTGAGTGATGTGATGATCCGGTGATTTACTGGCGACGGCGGATTGGCATCAATCAGCAGATCAGAACCATCAATCGTCCAATCACCAGATCACCCAGTCACCAGATCATTCGACCCGTTACCGAACGCGGTCCGCCTTCTCACCATCGAATTCGAGGACCACGACCGTGGCCATGGGGTCGAGGACGGGGCGCTCGATGTTCAGGACCGCCCGGCCATTTTCCATCTTCAAGTCCACAGCCGCTTTGTCGGCCAGCCGGTAGGCCCGTCTGACCGTGTTCCGGATGGCGGGCAGCGCGAATGGCGCCCGCGGCTCGTCGAAGAAGGTAATGAACAGTTTTCCCGGTCTGGTGGTCACGCGCCACTGCGACTGCTGGTAAACGAGCGGATCGCCGCGCACGTCCCGCGCCCCGCGCGCGCTCGGCTCGCCCAGCTCCTCCCCGAACGGCGTCGGGCCGGCGCCGTACACCGCCTCACCGTTCACCTGGAGCCATCGTCCCACCGTGCGCAGCACGTCCTGGCTCGCCTGCGGAATGACGCCATCCGCCATGGGTCCGACGTTCAGCAGGTAGTTGCCGCCCTTGCTCACGATGTCGATCAGCTTGAACGCAATTTGCCCGGGCGACTTCCAGTCTGTGTCGTCTTTGCGGTATCCCCACGTGTGGTTGATTGTGGCCGGCACCTCCCAGGCTTGCGCTGACACGTTCGGAGGGACCACGTTATCGCCGGTGCTGACGTAATCGCCCTCTGCGCCGAGCCGGCCGTCGATCAGCGTCTCGGGCTGCAGCGACCGGACGATCCTGGTGAACCGGTGCGCCCGATCGCCTGTCATCATGCGCGGCGTGTCGAACCAGATCAACGCCACCGGTCCGTACCCGGTGAGCAGCTCACGAATCTGGGGTTCCGCCTTGCTGCGGAGGTACTGGTCGTAGTCCTTCTTGTCATCGGGCGGGAAATCCCATGTGTTGC
Source organism: Acidobacteriota bacterium (assembly GCA_046726355.1). GTDB lineage: Bacteria > Acidobacteriota > Vicinamibacteria > Vicinamibacterales > CAVVIG01 > QHWF01. The sequence continues at coordinate 41,775 of JBKPAI010000034.1, forward strand.
CCGCACCGTTCGCCTCATGCCAGTCCTGGGACTGGGAATAGTAGAACCCGAGCCGCATGCCCTGCCGTGCGCAGGCATCGGCCAGCTCCTTCAGAATGTCGCGCTTGAACGGCGTCGCGTCGACGACGTTGTACGAACTGGCGGCCGACTTGAACAACGCGAAGCCGTCATGGTGCTTCGAGGTAATCACGATGTACTTCATGCCGGCATCTTTCGCCAGCTGCACCCACTCGTCAGCGTTGTACTTGACCGGATTGAACTGCGACGCAAGCGTTTCGTATTCGCGCACGGGAACCGGCGCCCGGAACATAATCCACTCGCCGAGGCCGAGCGTGCGCCTGCCCTGCCATTCGCCGGCCGGGATGGCGTAAAGGCCCCAGTGAATGAAGAGGCCGTACTTGGCTTCACGGAACCATTGGAGGCGGCGTTCCCGTTGAGGATCGGCAGCGGAAGGCTGCGCGGCTGGTTGGAGCGCTATACGGCGCGTGACGAGACTTTCGTGCTCGTTGTGGGCGCCGTATAGCGGTCTAAGCGCGCCACCGGCGCGTGGGGGGGCCGCGGGGGCGAAGCCCCCCGGATCGAATCGGGACGCAGCCGGCGCCTCACGACGCGCAGGAAGCGCACCGACCACGAAGAGGACGGTCCAGATAACTACCGCTGAACGTCCGTGCCGTGTGCGTGACATGGTTGTTCCTCATCGAGGATTCGTGCACTTCAGAGGAGGGGCGGCTCGCGAGCCGCCCTCCACGATCGACACGGTGGTGCGATCGCGCGCTGTGATACTATCCTTTACCGCTAAAGTCAACTTACTTAAGCGCTAAAGCCGCCATGAACCCGACGACAATGAAGCGGATTGCCGGCGAGCTCGGCGTCTCGATCACGACGGTGTCCAAGGTCCTGAACAACCACGCCGACATCAGCGAGGCGACTCGCACGCGCGTGCTCGCCAAGGTCGAAGAGCTCGGATATCAGCGCAACGCCGTCGCCCGCAGCCTCACGCTCCGCCGCACCCACACGCTGGGCATCGTGATCCCCGACCTGATGCACTCGTTCTTCGTCGAGATCATCGCCGGCATCGAGCCGGTGGCCAGCAGCCGCGGCTACGGCCTGCTGCTGTGCAGCTCGAGCGAGGACCCGCGCAAAGAGCGGGCCGAGCTCGAGATGCTGCGCGGCCGGCAGGTGGACGGCGTCGTCCTCGCGTCGTCCTACGCCGCCGCGAATATCGAGATGCTGCTGCGGCTGACGCGGCTCGGGACATCGCTCGTCATGATCGACCGCGACGATTACGCGAGCGTCAGATGTCATCGCGTGATCACCGACGATGAACGCGTGGGCATGCTGGCGACGGCGCACCTGCTGCATCTCGGCCGCCGCGCGATCGCGCACATCGGCGGTCCGCCGATCGTCCATGCAAAACGGCGGGAGAAGGGCTGGCGCGACGCGCTCCGTGCCGCCGGGGTCAGGCTGCCCGACGAATGGCTCGTGCGCGGCGGCTTCATGGAACGTGACGGCTATCGCGGGATGAAACAACTGCTGGAGGTGCGGCCCCCGATCGAGGCCGTGTTCGCCGCCAACGATCCAGCGGCGATTGGGGCGATGAAGGCAATCTGGGACGCGGGATTGCTCGTGCCGGAGGACATTGCGGTGGTCGGCGTCGGCGATATCGCGCACGGCGATTTGCTCCGGATCCCGTTGACGACCGTCGGCTGGTCGCGCAAGGAACAGGGGCGCCACGCCGCGGAGCTCCTGCTGCAAGGGGTCGAGCAGGAAGGCGCCGACGAGCCGCAGCGCGTCATCATTCCGCCGCAGCTGATCGTTCGCGAATCGTGCGGGGCCCGCCAGCCACGGTTGTAGCGCAGGCCTTCAGGGTCTGCCGTCTCGGGCGGATCTCCACCCCACGGCGCACAGTCCGCGCCGTGGGGGCCCCGGACCTGAAGGTCCGCGCTACACGGAAAGACAGAGACGAGGGTCGGGATGATCGATCCAGCCGATCTCGCGGCTGATTTCGAGCGACGGTTCGGACGGGCGCCGCGCGTGTACCGGGCGCCTGGCCGGGTCAACCTGATCGGCGAGCACACTGACTACAACGACGGGTTCGTGATGCCGATTGCCCTGGATCGATCGACGTGGGTCGCCGCCGCGCCGCGTGCCGACGGAGCGCTCGTGGCGCACTCGCGCGAGTACGGCGAAACGGCGAGCCTGGCCGCCGGGCGCGACGCCTGCACATCCCATCATTGGACCGACTACGTTCGCGGGGTCGCGTGCGAGCTGGCATTGTCCGGCGCCGACATGCTGATCGCCAGCGACGTGCCGATCGGCGCCGGCCTCAGCTCGTCGGCTGCCCTCGAAGTCGCGGTGGGTTATGCGCTGCTCGATCTCTCGAACCGCGCCGATCGATCCGCCGCCGGGCTCGATCTCACGGCACTGGCCCTTGCGTGCCAGCGTGCCGAACACGTCTGGGCCGGCACCCGGTGCGGCATCATGGACCAGATGATTGCCTGCCACGGCCGGAGCGGCCACGCGCTGATGCTTGACACCCGTACGCTTCAGTGCCGCTGGCTGCCGGTGCCGGACGATGTGCGTGCCGTGGTCTGCAACACCATGGTGACCCACCAGCTGGCAGCCGGCGAGTACAACGCCCGGCGCGCCGATTGCGAAACCGGCGTCCGCGCGCTGTCACAGCAGTTTCCCCGGATTCGTGCGCTCCGCGATGCCACGATGGACGATCTCGCCGCCGTGCGGCCTGCCATGTCCGAACGCGTGTTCAGACGATGCCGTCACGTCATCACGGAGAACATGCGGGTCGAGCAGGCCGCGACCGCGCTCGTCAGCGGCAATTTCGCGGCCTTCGGCGGCTTGATGAACGAGTCGCACGCCAGCCTGCGCGACGATTACGAGGTGAGCTGCGGCGAACTGAATACGATGGCGGCAATTGCGGCGGGCGCGCCGGGTGTTTACGGCGCCCGCATGACGGGCGGCGGATTCGGTGGCTGCGCCGTTGCTCTGGTCGAGGCGTCTGCTGCCCCCGGTGTGGCGGTTCAGGTCGCTCGACGGTACGAGCACGAGACGGGCGTACGGCCCGACATCTGGATCTGCGCCGCGGGGCCGGGAGTATCGGAATTTGGAATCAGGAATCAGGAATCAGGAAGGTGGAATGACAAATCCACGACGGAGGACACGGAGGAAAGGAGGAAAAATCCTGTTGAGGATTGAACCTCCGCGTCCTCCGCGGCCGATTTGACAATGAATGTGGGATGCGTGAGCGAATTCCTGATTCCGAATTCTGATTTGCTGTTTCTATGAACGACCCCCATCGCCGCTTCAACCCGCTTCGCAATGAGTGGGTGCTCGTGTCGCCGCAGCGCCACGAACGTCCGTGGCAGGGAGCAGTCGAGCCGCCGTCAGCGGAGCCTGCCGCGACCTACGATCCCGCCTGCTACCTGTGTCCCGGCAACACGCGATCGGGGGGTGCCGTCAACCCGCCGTACGCCTCGACCTTTGCCTTCGACAACGACTTCGCCGCGCTGACCTCGTCGACGGAGCCCACCTGCCAGCCGTCCTTCGCTCCATACGCGGACCTCATCGTCGCTCAACCGGCGCGCGGGTTGTGCCGGGTGGTCTGTTTTTCGCCGCGTCACGATCTGACGATCGCGCGCATGGCAGCCTCGTCGATCGGCACGGTGGTCGACACGTGGATTGCCGAATGTGCCGCGATCGCGCGGCAGCCGTGGGCCCGCTACGCGCTCGTGTTCGAGAACCGCGGCGCGATGATGGGGGCGAGCAATCCGCATCCGCACGGCCAGATCTGGGCCACCGACGACATCCCGAACGAGCCCGACCGGGAGCGGCAGTCGTTCGCACGCTACCATCGAGACCATTTTAGCTGCCTGTTATGCGATTACATGCAAGTCGAGACGCGCCTGGCCGAACGGATCGTCTGCGCCAACGAGGCCTTCCTCGCGATCGTTCCGTTCTGGGCGAACTGGCCGTTCGAGACGCTGCTCGTCAGCCGGCGTCATGTGGGAACGCTGTCAGAGCTGGAACATGCAGAACGCGGTGCGCTGGCGGATCTCCTCAAGCGTCTGACGACGCGATACGACAATCTGTTCGAAGCGCCGTTTCCGTACTCGATGGGCTTCCACCAGCGGCCGCTTCGCGACCAGCCATCGTCGCCGGCACACCTGCATGGGCATTTCTATCCGCCGCTGCTTCGCTCAGCGTCGATCCGCAAGTTCATGGTCGGGTTCGAGCTCCTCGGATCGCCGCAGCGTGATCTCACGCCGGAGCAGGCCGCCGGGCGGCTGCGCGAGGCCGGGGAGATCCATTACGCCTCGCGCGCCGGCGCCGGAGCGGCCCGATGATTTCGCGGCGGCGGTTTGTCGGAACGGCGATGTTGATGGCGGTCGCAGGCGGCCGCGCGGGCGAAGCTCAGACAGTTCGTGGACGGACCGGCACGGGGCGCCTCAGCCAGGGGCGGAACGCAGCCGGCGCGCTCAACGCGGCGGCGCTCGCGGGTACGCCGGCATACGCCGTGAGCGTCGACGGCGGTCGCGTCGATGCGGTCGAAGTCGTCCGGACATGGGACGGGCCGCTCTGTCGCGCGCAGGCGGTCAACCGCGGTTCAAGCCCTGTCCGGTTGAAGGAGATCGTCCTGTTCGAGATCGACACCGCGTTTCCGCGCGACACAGAGCTGTACGGCGAAGGGTTCCAGATGCTGTCGCAGACCGGCGGCACGCTCGGATCGCCGCTCGATTTCAGCCAGTACACCGACGCGAAGCATTATCGGCTCCCGGCGGGCGAAGGCGCGCGGGCGTGCTACGGACTGATGACGCTGACGCCGCCGGCCGGCGACACCAGCGTGCTCGCGTTCACCTCCTGCGGCAGGTTCGCCGGCCGCTTCGATCTGCGCGGTTCGACGGTGCGGGCGGCGCTCGAGAGCGACGGCCTCGAGCTCGGGCCGAACGACGCCTGGCCCCTCGAGGAGCTGATGGTCGCGTCGGGCGCGGAGTCTGGCCGTCTGCTGTCCGCCGTCGCCGAACGGCTCGAAGCGCATCATCCGCCGCGCCGCACCGTTCACCCGCCGGCGGGCTGGTGCTCGTGGTATTGCTTCGGGCCGCGCGTCACCGCGCAGCAGGTGCTCGACAACCTCGATGTGATCGCTGAACGCCTTCCGGCATTGAAGTACATCCAGATCGACGACGGCTACCAGAGCGCCATGGGCGACTGGCTGGAGACGGGGGCGGCATTCGGCGGCGACGTCAGGAGCGTGCTCGATCGGATTCGGCGGCGGGGGTTCGAGCCGGCGATCTGGGTAGCGCCCTTCGTTGCTGAAGAACAGTCCAACCTCTTTCGGCGGCATCCGGACTGGTTCATCAAGGACGCCGACGGCGCACCGCTGCGCTCGGATCGCGTGACGTTCGGCGGCTGGCGACGCGGGCCGTGGTTTGCACTCGACGGTACGCACCCGGGTACGCAGAGCCATTTGGAGGCCGTGTTTCGCACCATGCGCCGCGAATGGGGCTGCACCTATTTCAAGCTCGATGCGAACTTCTGGGGCGCCATGCACGGCGGACGTTTCCACGATCCGCGGGCGACGCGCATCGAAGCGTACCGGCGCGGTATGCAGGCGATCCTGCGCGGCGCCGGCGACGCCTTCCTCCTCGGCTGCAACCACCCGATCTGGCCCTCAATCGGGCTCGTGCACGGGTCGCGCAGCTCGAACGACATCAGACGATCGTGGGATCGCATCGTGACGACGGCGCGGCAGAACCTGAGTCGCAACTGGCAGAACGGGCGGCTCTGGTGGAACGATCCGGATGCCGTCGTGCTCAGCGAGCTGGCCGACAGCGAGTGCCAGTTCCACGCCACGGCGATTTACGCGAGCGGGGGCATGGTGCTGTCTGGCGACGATCTCACGGCGCTGCCGCCGGCGCGCGCCGCGATGTTGAAGAAGCTCCTGCCGCCGACCGGGATCGCGGCCGAATTCCAGGATCGATCGCTCGGCGTCGGCACCGTCCGGCTGCCGAACGCGCGCATGGTCTGTCTGTTCAATTGGGACGAGCGGCCGCGCGTGATGACGTTCAGTCTGCCGGGTCCCGCCACGGTGATCGACTATTGGACCGACGAGCCGCTCGGCCGCCGGCAGGGTACGATGACGTTCGAGCTGGCACCGCGTTCGGCGCGGTTGCTGAGGGTCGCATAGAGACTCCACCACGGAGGACGCGGAGGACGTGCGGGTGAAATCCTGCTGGCGATTTCAAACGTGTTGGTCGGGATGGCGCCGGGCTGTAGAGAGCACACGATGATCAGTTGTCAATGAGGATCCAGCCTCCTGTGCTCCGCGTCCTCCGTGGTGAATGCTCATGAAACGCCCCTCGTCCGGCGCGCAGGTGACGGCGACTGCATTCGCCGCGTTGTTCGCGGTCGTCGGTCTCGCCCTCTACGGCCTGCCGCTGTACTACGACTTCATGGTCCGCGACTTCGGGTGGTCGCGGAAGATGGTCACGTCGGGCAACGCGCTGAGCAAGCTGGCGGTCGGTCCC
>JBKPAI010000035.1:0-71856 GCA_046726355.1 Acidobacteriota bacterium
GCCGGGACCACCGCCGCAGGCGGCGCCGGGCCAGGCGCAGCCGACGGCCGCCGTCCCGCCGGGCGCGGAGGGCGCGGGCGGACCCAGCGGCGCGCTGCCCGTTTACGGCGGCGCAACCGCAGCCTCAAAGATCTTCAATCCGGACATCGCGGTGATTGGCGATGCGCTCGGGGCTGCGGGCCGGAACGTCGTCAATCCCGGACCCACACTCGAAGTGCACGAGGCCGAAGCGTCGTTCCAGGCCATCGTCGATCCGTATGCGCGCGCCGACTTTTTCGCCTCGCTCGGCGAAGAAGGTGTCGAACAGGAAGAGGGATTCGTCACCTTCACCTCGCTCCCCGGCGGCCTGCTCACGAAAGTCGGGAGAATGCGCGCTGCATTCGGCAAGGTGAACACCCTCCACAATCACGTGCTGCCGTGGGCCGACCGCCCGCTCGTCACGCGGAACCTCGTCGGCGGCGAGGACGGGATCGACGACGCCGGGATTTCCGTCGCGCGGCTGATTCCGAACCGGTGGATCTTCCTCGAAGCCACCGGACAGGTGTTCCGTGGGGACAGTGCGGACGTGTTCAGATCGGTCAAACGCGGCAACCTCAGCACCGTCGGCCACCTTCGCGGGTACCAGGATCTGAGCGAATCGAGCAACATTGATATCGGCTTTTCGGCGGCGCACGGGCACAACGACGATTCGTTCGGGAATGACGCCTTGTACGGGCAGTTCACGACGACGCTGTATGGGATCGATGCGACTTTCCGCTGGCGCCCGCTTCAGCGCGCGATCTATCGCTCCTTCGTCGGCCGCTCGGAAATCATCTGGAGCCGCCGGGAGCAAAGCGGCGGTCTGCAGGCCGCGAACGGCTACTATGTTTCGGGAGACTACCAGCTCGCGCGACGATGGTTTGCCGGTGCCCGCGTGGATCGAGCCCACCGCGCCACGGATGCTTCGCTGCTCGACACCGGCGGATCGCTGATGCTGACCTACTGGCCGAGCGAGTTCAGCCAGATCCGCGGTCAGTACCGCCGGACGGGTTATGGCGACGGCCCGACGGCGAACGAGCTCCTGTTCCAGGTCCAGTTCTCAATCGGCGCGCATGGCGCCCATCCCTTCTAAATCCCTATGAGGAAGCTGATTGCGATTGCCGCGGTCCTGATGTCGACCGCTCCGGCCCTGGCGCAGGGAAAGATCTCCGTGGTCACGACGACCGAAGATCTGGCGGGGATCAGCCGCGAGGTCGCCGGCGACCGCGCGACGATCGACTTCATCGCCCGCGGCTACCAGGATCCGCACTTCGTCGAAGCGAAGCCGAGCTTCATCCTGAAGCTGCAGAAGGCGGATCTGCTTGTTGCCGTCGGCCGCGAGCTCGAAATTGGCTGGCTTCCGCCTCTGGTGCAGCAGAGCCGCAATGCAAAGATTCAGCCGGGGGCGGAAGGCTATCTGGATGCGTCGCTTCACGCGCGCATTCTGGATATCCCGCAGGGCCAGGTCACGCGTGCGATGGGCGACGTCCACCCGCTCGGCAATCCGCATTACTGGCTCGACCCGGAGAACGGGAAGATCATCGCGAAGGACATCGCGGACAAGCTGTCACAGCTCCGGCCCGGGGATCGCTCCGGGTTCCAGCAGCGCCTGGCGGATTTCAGCACCCGTCTCGATGCCGCCGAGAAACGCTGGCTGGCGGCGCTCGCGCCGTTCAAGGGCACCAAGGTGGTCACTTATCATCGGTCCTACTCGAACTTTGCCGACCGGTACGGTCTGGAAGTGATCGGCTACGTCGAGCCGCGTCCCGGGATTCCGCCGACGCCGCAGCACACCTACGACGTGATCAACGAAATGAAGCGGCAGAACGTGAAGCTGATTCTCGTGGAACCGTACTTCGATTTGAAGACGCCGAATGCGATCGCGCGCGCAACGGGTGCCCAGGTGCTGGTGATGCCGCCCTCGGTCGGCGGGGTCAAGGCTGCCACGGACTATTTCAAGCTGTTCGACTACGATATCGCCTTGCTCACCGATGCGATTCGGAAGGCCGGCGCCGGCCCGTAGCCAGCGTGCCTGGGCACTGACATTGCGGAGAAACGCAAAGGCCGAGCCGTCGCTCGACGGCGATTCAGGCGAGCTCCGGGTTGGCAAGCGCGAAGGCTGCAGAACACTCTTCTTTGCGTGCTTCCGGCTTCGCCCAGGCTACGGCGGACCGCCGCAGCTTCAGCGGAGGCGGTTGCGGCCTCGGCGTTCAACCGTTCGTTTCGCTGCGAGGGGTCGATCCTGATGGCCGGGGACTTGCTCGCCGCGTTTTCTGCGTCCTCCGTGGTGGTTGACTGAGGAATGGACACGTCAATCCTGGCGTTTCTCGCCGCTCCGTTTGCCGCGAGCCTGATCCTGACCGGCATTCACGCGTATCTCGGCGTCCACGTCGTCGAGCGGGGAGTGATTTTCGTCGACTTGTCGCTGGCGCAGATTGCGGCGCTCGGCGCGACGATCGCGTTGCTGCTGCCGGTGTCCGGCGGCGACCCGCATGCGCCGGTGGTGTACTGGATCAGTCTCGCGTTCACGTTCCTCGGCGCGGGCGTGTTCTCGATGATCCGGGTGAAGCGAGCCCGCATTCCGCAGGAAGCCATAATCGGCATCTGCTACGCGGTCGCGTCCGGTGCGGCCATTCTGGCGATGAGCAAGGCGACGTCGGAGAGCGAGCACCTGAAGGACATGCTGGTCGGCAATATTCTCGCGGTGTCGTGGAGCGAAGTCAGAAAGACGGCGCTGCTGTACGGCGCCATCGGTGTGTTTCACTACATCTTCCGCCGGCAGTTCCTCGCGATCTCGATGGATCACGCGTACGCGCCGCTCCGCGGGATGTCGGTGCGGTTCTGGGATTTCCTGTTCTACGCGTCATTCGGCTTCGTCGTGACCTCCTCGGTGGCCATCGCCGGGGTGCTGCTGGTGTTCTGCTATCTGATCGTCCCATCGGTGGCCGCGATGCTGTATGCCGACTCGATCGGCAGACGCCTCGCCATCGGATGGTCGATGGGCACGGTGGTATCGGCCCTCGGCGTGTATCTGTCGCTGCAGCTCGATCTCCCCACCGGCGCCACCATCGTCTGCACCTTCGGGCTGGTGCTGATTCTGATGGCGGCGCTGCGCCCGCTCATCCAGCCCCAGACGACGCATGCAGTGCAGGAACTGCGGCGCTGAGATCGCCGACAAGGCGCTCATCTGCTATCGTTGCGGGACTGCGACCACGGAGGCGAAATACAAGCCTGCGCCGGTGTCGCGGCGCGGCGGCCGGCGCCCGCGTGTCGTGACCGTCGTTCTGATCGTTGCAGCCCTCCTGTTGCTGCTGTACCTGCTGTCGAGCATGCGATAATCAACCTATGCAGGCGGAAACCTTTTGGCGCGGACTGGCTGCGCTCAGGCAGCCGGCCCGCGCCGTGCGGCTGGCGCGGGCGTTGTGGATCGCGTGGGCCGTGATTGTCTGGAACGTGGTGTTCGATCACGTGATTGTGACCGCCGGCCGGCAGTACATCGTTGCGGCGCAGCGCGCGGTGAGAGGCAGTGCCTCGGCCGCGCCGTATTTCGAGAACATGGACGACTGGATGCGTCCCGCCGTAACGCGCGCGTTGTGGACGGCGACGGCATCCGCCGCGATCATTCTCGTGATTGGCCTCGCGGCCATCCGTCTGGCGGCACGTACACCTCACACATCTCAGGTGACGTCGTGCGCATTGCGCCCCACCCGCTGATCTACGACTGGAACCACGACGCAGCGGGGCCGCGTCCGGTCGCGATGCTCGACGACGAGACGTTGCGGGACGGGCTGCAGTCGCCTTCGGTCCGCGCCCCGTCCATCGACGAGAAAATCGACATCCTTCAGCGCATGGACGCGTTGTGCATCGATACGGTGGATATCGGCCTGCCCGGCGCCGGTCCGCACGTGGCGCGGGACGTCGAACGGCTGGCGCGCGCCATCAGCGCCGGGCGGCTGAAGATCCGCGCGAACTGCGCCGCCCGCACCGTGGTCGCCGACATCAAGCCGATTGTCGAGATCACGCAGCGCACGGGCGTGCCGATCGAATGCTGCACGTTCATCGGCTCGAGCCCGATCCGGCAGTACGCCGAAGGCTGGAGCCTCGAGTTCCTCAAGAAATGCACGGAGGACGCGGTCGCGTTCGCCGTGAAAGAAGGCCTCGCGGTGATGTACGTGACCGAGGACACCACCCGGGCCGATCCCGACTCACTGCGCGAGCTGTACACGACGGCGATCCGTGCGGGCGCATCGCGCCTGTGCGTGGCCGATACGGTTGGACATGCCACGCCGAACGGGGCCAAGGCGGTCGTCACGTTCGTGAAGTCGCTGATTGCCGAGCTGCAGGTCGACGTCGGCATCGACTGGCATGGCCACAAGGACCGCGGGTTCGGCGTCTCGTCCGCGGTCGCCGCGCTCGAAGCCGGTGCGACGCGCCTGCACGGCGCCGCGCTCGGGATCGGCGAGCGGTGCGGCAATACCCCCCTCGATCTGCTCCTCGTGAACCTGGTCATGATGGGCTACCGCGACCAGGATTTGACGTCCCTGCCCGAGTACTGCGAAGCGGTCGCCCGCGCGTGCGACGTCCGCATTGCCCCGAATTATCCGGTGATCGGCGCCGATGCGTTCCGGACGGCGACGGGGGTGCATGCGGCAGCCGTGGTCAAGGCGTTTCGCAAGGGCGACCGCGCGCTGATGGACGCGGTGTACGCTGCGGTGCCGGCGAGCCTGGTCGGACGCGAGCAGGAGATCGAAATCGGCCCCATGTCGGGCCGGTCGAATGTGATCTTCTGGCTCGAGCGCCGCGGCCTGCCGTCGAGCGACGAGATCGTCGATCGCGTATTCGCGGCGGCGAAGGCATCGAACCGGACGCTGACCCGCGAGCAGATCCAGAGCCTCGTCGACGAAGCCCGGCGGATCACGGTTAAGGGGTGAGAACTACTCGAGTGCGCTGCCCATCTTCAGCCCTGCGGCGCAAACACAAAGGACACAAGACATAGGTCTGGTAGGTCGGGTGGGTCTGGCACTGTAGGCCTGCTGGTCTGGTGGTCACCTATTGACGGACCCGACTCACTCGACCTCCTCGACCTATCCGACCCACTCGACCAAGGGAAAGCAGTGCGGCTGTCACCTTTGTGTCCTCCAGGTCGTTTGTGTCAGCTGCGCAGCATGCAAGCTGACAGCGGCGAGCGGGGCGGATGCCTGTTAAAGGGCAGCGAGCAACCCGGGAAGAGGCTCACTGCAATGCGCGTCTCCGGACGAAGCCTCCCTCGGCACCGGAAAGCGGGTGATAGACGACGAAGGCGGCCGGGTCGAGGTCGCGGACAATCGCTTTCACATTGCCGATTTCCAGCCGCGTGATGACACAGTACAGAATGTGCTGCTCGGCTCCAGTCATGCCGCCCTGTCCCCGATAAATCGTCACGCCCCGCCCGAGGTCGCGGACGATGCGGTCGCGAATCGTCTGACTGTGATCGGAGACGATCGTGATCGCGGTGAACTCGTCTATCCCATGGATGACGAAGTCGAGGGTCCGTGCGGCAGCCATGTACGTGAGAATTGAGTACAGCGCGGCGGTCACGCCGAGTACCGACATCGCCACCAGGAACAGGACGACGTTGAAAGCAAGAATCACGTCGCCGACACGCCACTGTTCGGCGCGTTTGCTGATCAACAGCGCCGCAATCTCGGTGCCGTCGAGGACCGCCCGGCCCCGGACCGCCAGCCCGATGCCGGCGCCGATGAAAAAGCCGCCGAACACGGCCGTCAGCACCAGGTCCGGCGTCACGTCAGGGTAGGGAACCAGTGCGAGGACGCCCGCCAGACCGGCGATTCCAATCACGCTGCGGAAGGCGAAGGCCGGTCCGATCTGGCGATACGCGACCGCGATGAACGGCAAGTTCACCACGGGCAGCAGCACGGTCAGCGACACGCCGGTCGTCTTGGCGAGGAGCATGGCGATGCCGGTCACGCCGCCGTCGATGAAGTTGCTGGAGAGCAGGAATCCTTTCAGCCCCATGCCGGCCGACAGAATGCCCAGCGCGATCAGCGTGGTATTCAGGAGCTCGCGGGCAACGCGTTTTCGCTTCATGCGCGTGCGATCGTACCACGCGCTTGAGGGGCGCTCTGCACCCGGCAACCGGTGATGAGCAGCTGCGGCAGATGCCGGTCAGGAATGATTCAGGTAGGGGGCGGCTCGCGAGCCGCCCCTACTTCTTCAGCAGAATATCTTCGAAGAACTGCACGGCGCGCGGATCGTTCGATTGGCCAAGCCAGAACATCGCCTGTTTGCGCACTTCCGGATTCCGGTTCGTGCGCGCCACTTCGATGAGGCGGGGCACGCCTTCGTCCTTCGGCATCTGACTCAAGGCGAACACCGCCTTCTTTTTCACCTCTGTGTCCGGATCGTTGTCGATCGCGCCGGTGATCGTGGCGAGCGCGTCTTTGCCGGCACGCTGCGCGAGCCAGAACAGCGCCTGGCCGCGAACCTTACGGCTCTGATCGTTGCGTGCGGCGTTGACGAGGGTGGTGAGGGCGGACGGGACCTTGCTGACCGAGAGGCCGAAGGTGACCTTGTCGCGGACCTTCTCGCTCGGATCGCTGGCGAGCATTCGCGTCAGGAGCCGCGCCCCGGCTTCACCGCGCGCGGAGCCGAGCCAGAATGCCGTGTCGGCGCGCAGCCATTCGGGTCGATCGGGCGTGACAAAGCTTTCCAGGGCGCGATCGGCCGCCGGCGCGTTGTGCAGCGCAATGGCCGCCATTGCCGTTTTGCCGGCGCGCTCGCGGCGCTCGCCGGTTTCGGGCGTCCCCAGCACGACCGAGGTCAACCACGCCACGCTGTCGTCAGCCCTGACGTCGTTCAGCCAGACGACAGGCAGGTTGCCGGCGTCGAGGTCGCAATCAGGAGTGAAGGTCCGCACCCGGCTGACGTCGCCGGCTTCGAAGCGTGCGAGCACGAGAAATTCGGTGGCCGGCTCGAGCACGACGCGTGAATCACGGCCGTACAACGAGTCGCCGCTCGACCCTGTACTCAATGTCACCCCGCTGCCGCCGTCGAGCCGGCACATGCCGCAGCAGACGCCGGCGGCGGCCGGGTCACTGTCGAAGCAGCACATCTGCCGCGGTCCGGCGACCATCGGCACGCGGTAGCCGACCCAGGTGACGCCGGCACGCGCGGCAGCGGCGCGCATCTCGCGGTCGAGGCCCTGCGCGGCCGACCGCGTTTCGGTCCTCGCGTTCGCGATCCGGCCCTGGGCGGGGAGCGTTGCCGGGAGCGCAAGGAGCGCGAACGCGGCGAGCGACCGTGCAGCAATGAGTGTGGCGGCCTTCACTTCAGGAGCTCCAGCAAGTAGTCGGTGACCTCCTTCGATTTCTGCATGTTCGACATCCTGGCGACCATCTCCTTCCTCATCGCCGGATCTTTCTCGGCGCGTGCCAGTTCGACGAGCACGCGGCCGTTGTTCTGCAGGAACAACGCGTTAATCGCCTCCCGGCGGATTTCCGGCGTCGTGTCGGTCTGGTAGATGGCCTTGATCGCGTCGCCGGTCCGGCTCGCCCCCATCAGCCCGAGGTTCCGCACGGCGGCGCGGCGCAGCTGCGGTTCCTTTTCGTTTCGAGCCAGTTCGATCAGCGTCTCGGCGTTGCCGCCCGCGAACATCGCCTGGATGATGTTCTTCTTGACCTCAATTGCGGTCTCGGTCTGATACAGCTCCGCGAGCTCGGCATGCGCGCCCATCGCGCCAAGCTGATGGACGGCTTCGCCGCGGAGCGCCGGCACCGTCTCGGTTTTGGCGAGTGACAGCAGCCGGCTGCGATCGCCGGCGGCCATGAAGCTCCGCATGATGGCGCGCTTGACTGCCGGGTCGGAGGAAGCCCGATAGACGTCGGCGAGCGTCTGCCGGTTGTCAGACCCGCCCATGACGCCGAGATACTTGATCGCACGCAGCTGCAGATCCGGATTCGCCCCGCCTTTGGCCACGTTGTTGATGATTTCCCGGGCTCTCGCCGAGTTGGACTGGCTGAGCACGAACAGCGCACGATCCTTGACCTTCGGCGAGTTGGCGCCCGTGAGCATCTGCTCGATAATAGGCAGCGCGCGCTCCGGATCGCTCTGCATCAGACCGCGCAGCGCCAGCAGCTTGGTGTCATCGTCGACCTGGCTTTCCGGTGCGACCGTCTGGCCCGACGCCTGCCGCAGCTCCACCTCCAGCGCCCGGGCCTCGCGCAGCCAGCGGCTGTCCTTGAACTGCTGCTGGAGGTCGGCCAGCACGCCGAGGGCGTCTGCGCGGCGCCCGAGCTTTGCCAGGCTGTACGCCTTCCAATAGAGCGCCGCGTCGGTGAGGCTCGACTTCAGCACGATCAGCCGATCGAAGCGATCCAGGGCCCGTTCGTACTTCCCTTCTTCGATCGCGTCGCGGCCCTCGCTGTAAAGATCATCCGCGCGATCGTCCGCCTCGAGGTCACCGGGGCCCTGGCGAATCGACAACAGTGCCCGGCCGTGGCCTCCTGGACCGAGGCCCATCGGACCAGGTCCGACAGGCTGTGCCGCGGCCGGCGCGGCAAGCGCGGTGATCAGCAGGGAACTAGAGACAATGTATCTGATGGTCATGACGTCTCAGTCTTCAACTGGATTTCCGTGTTGACGTTCGCGGGGTGGCATCGCCGGATGCGCGTGCGCCTTCACGCGCCTGCAGTTCATCGCTCAACACCCGCACCTTGAACAACAACGCCACCGCGTCGATGCGCCGGCGCATCTCGTCCAGATCCGCCTGGGTGACCTTCGACGGCGTGTGGACGATTTCAATGAGGCTCCGTTCCACGTCGTCCAGCACCGCAGCCACCGATTGTTCGCCGATATCCATTGCATCCTGTCGATACAGGCGGCTCGTGGTCAGCAGATCCTCGGCCCGCCGCTGTTCTGTCGTGATGTCGCTGTGATCGGCCGCGTTCATGATGTCGGTCAGCACGCGCTCCGACCGATCGAGGTGATCGGCGACCGACGCGATGAGGATCCGCTGCCGGAAGTCGGGCGTGACCGCACGATCCGTGGCAACGGCCGGGGTGAACGCCGGCGCCGGCGGAGACGACCAGAACCGGCCGGCAGCGAACGCAGCGACGACCAGGGTGGCGGCCGCGGCGGCGAGCACGAGGCGATCGCGGCGGAACAGCTGCTCGATCAGCCTCGACCAGCGCGTCTGACGCTCCGGCAGCCGATACCGGATTCGCTGCCAGACTTCGAGCCCGTACTGCTCCCCGCGGTCGGGCACCGGCGGCGTGACAACCATCGCCAGGGTGCCGGCAATCTCGCGGTACACGGCCGCACACGCCGGGCATGTGCCGAGATGGCGCTCGATGGCGGGCCGGCGCCGTCCTTCGCCGTAGTAATAGAGAATGAGGTCGTCTTCCGTGTAATGACCCATCGCTGGCTTTCTTCCAATCTAGACCGGGGGCTTCGCCCCGCCGGACCCACCAACGCCGTCGCTCGCGGCAGCCCCGAAAGCCCCGCTCCGCTCCGGCGGGCGCGCCTTCGGCGCGCTTCGACTGTTATGCGGCAACGAGGCCAAAATTCTCGTCGACAGTTCGTTCACCTTCCAGCCGTCGCCAAGCACGGCTAACTCCGCAATGGCTGCAGCGCGGCGCGCAGCTTCCTCACCGCGCGGAACACACTGTGTTTGGCCGCGCTCGTCCCGAGCCCGAGGGTCCTGCCGATCTCGTCGATCGATCGGCCCTCGTAATGACGAAGGGTGAATGCCGCGCGCTCGAGCGGGCTGAGGCCGCCGAGCGCGTCCTGCACGCGACGGCCGATCTCGGCGCTGTTTGCCAGCCGCTCGGGGTCGGGGTTGTCCGGGGTCGCCATCTCGGTGTCCGTGTCGATCGGTTCGGCGCGCACCTGATCGTGACGAGCTTGTCTGGCGCGCATCAGATCCACCGAGCAGTTCGCCGTAATTCTGTACAACCAGGTTCCGAAATCAGCGCGCGATTCGAATCGGCCGAGCTGCCGGTACGCCCGAAGGAAGCTTTCCTGGACCACATCCTCGGCATCCTGTTCGTTTCCCGTCATTCGGAACGCCAGCCGGAAGACGCTCCGGCTGTGCCGCTCGACGAGTGCGCGAAACGCGTCGCTGTCGCCCTGGCGGGCACGGGCCAGGACGGCTGCTGTCTCGGTCGCGTCCATCACTCACAAGCTTAGACGGACCCTAAACGCCGTGGTTAGCCGTGTTTAGCGGGCCGGGCAGGGAGGACAGGCGGGGCAGGGCAGGAAGGACCGGATTGGCAAGAGTAGTTCCGCCTTTAAGCGCACGTACCGCTCAAACGCGTCACGGTCCGGCTACCGCCGGACACTACCGGTGAACGCGCTTCGCCGGGTGGTCCGCGGCAAAACGCGCTTCGATCTGCGGCAGGGCGCTGAGCACGACGTCGCCCACAACCTGGAGGCTTCGGGCACTGACGGCGTCCAGCGTGTCCTTGGCCGTATGCCAGGGTTCGTAGTCCAGATCGATGATGTCGACGGCCGGGATGCCTGCCTGCAGAAACGGGATGTGGTCGTCTTCGATGGCGGTCGACTCGTTGATGAACACGCTGTCGAGCTGCTTCTTTCGCGCGGCATCCCAGATCGTGTTCGTCAGCCAGGCGGTGGAATTCGTGTCCCGCCGGATCTGCAGATCGCGGTCGCCAATCATGTCGACCAGCACCATGGCCTTCAGCGCCGCGAGCGAGCCGTCCTTCCGCGCCGCCTCGACATAGTGCCGACTGCCATACGTGTGATCGGTGCCGCTCCATTCGACGACGGCTTCCTCGCCGTCGAGGAACACGAGCTCGATCGTGAGCGGGTTCTTCCGTGTCTTGAGCACCCGTGCCAGCTCCAGCAGGAAGGCCGCGCTCGAGCCGCCGTCGCTCGCGCCGACGAACCGGAACTGTCGAAAGAGCTTCGTGTCGTAATGCCCGGCGATCACCAGACGCTCTTTGCGGGCACCGGGGATGGTCGCGATCAGGTTGACCATCCGCACCTTGCCCAGCGGTGTTTCCGCATCCCAGGCCTGATCGACCACGGCCACGCCCGCGGCGGCGAGCTGGTCTTTCATGTACTTGCGCGACTGCTCGATGGCGGCCGATCCCGCAGGCCGCGGGCCGATTGCCACGAGTTGACGCAGGTCGGCCCACGCGCGGCCCGAATCGAAGGTCGGGGCCGCGGCCGCATGTGCAGCGAGCACGAACGCGACAGTCATGCTGCGCATCACCACGTCAACCCACCGCCCTACCTGCCCCACCAGCCCCACTTGCCCTATTACTGCCGCTGCTCGCGCGACACGTAGGTCCGCGCCGTGGGACCCGTGTACACCTGGCGCGGACGCGCGATCTTCTGCTCCGGATCGAGCAGCATTTCCTCCCACTGGGCGATCCAGCCGGCGGTTCGCGGAATCGCAAACAGCACAGGAAACATTTCCACTGGAAAGCCCATCGCCTGATAAATGAGCCCGGAGTAGAAGTCCACGTTCGGATACAACTTGCGCGTCACGAAGTAGTCGTCCTGCAGGGCGATTCGTTCGAGCTCCAGCGCGATTTCGAGCAGCGGATTCTTTCCTGTGACGGCGAAGACCAGGTCGGCAATCCGCTTGATGACCCGCGCCCGCGGATCGTAGGACTTGTACACACGGTGGCCGAATCCCATCAGCCGATGATTGCCTTCACCCGACTTCACGCGTTTGATGAAGTCGGGCACCTTGTTGACCGAACCGATCTCGTTCAGCATGCGCAGCACGGCCTCGTTCGCCCCGCCGTGCAACGGTCCGTAGAGCGCAGCCGCCGCCCCGGCGAGCGACGAGTACGGGTCCGCCTGCGAGCTCCCGATCGTCCTCATCGTCGTTGTGGAACAGTTCTGCTCGTGGTCGGCATGGAGGATGAACAGCACGTCGAGGGCCCTGGCGAGCACGGGGTTGGGCTGATACTTCAACTCGGTCATCTTGAACAACATGTTCAGGAAGTTGCCTGTGAAGCTCAGGTCGTTGTCGGGATAGACGTACGGCCGGCCGATACTGTGCCGGTACGCCCACGCGGCGATGCTCGGCACCTTGGCGATGAGCCGGTGCGTCTGCCGCATCCGCGCCGCCTTGTCATGGATGTTCTTGGCCTCGGGATAGAACCCTGACATGGCGCCGACCGTGCTCAGGAAGATGGCCATCGGGTGCGCGTCGTACTGAAAGCCCTCCATCAGCTTCTTGATGTTCTCGTGCAGCATCGTGTGGAGAGTGATCTCGCGGGTCCACGATTGCATCTGGGCGGCGGTCGGCAGCTCGCCGAACAGGATCAGGTACGCCGTTTCCAGGTAGTCGCTTTCCTCGGCGAGCTGTTCGATCGGGTAGCCGCGGTAGAGGAGGATGCCCTTGTCGCCGTCGATGTAGGTGATGGCGCTGCGGCAGTTTGCGGTGTTCATGAAGGCCGGGTCGTACGTCATCAACCCGAAGTCGTCGGGTCCCGTTTTGATCTGGCGGAGATCCATCGCGCGGATCGTCCCGTCCTGCACCGGCAGCTCGTATTTCTTACCGGTCCGGTTGTCTACGACTGTCAGCGTGTCGCTCATACACGGGTCTCAGGCCGCAGTACTCGAGTCTCTCCGGGCTCGAGTGTTCACCTTGAAATGACAAACCCACCATGGAGGACACGGGGGAAAGGAGGAAAGTCCTGTTCAGGATTGAACCTCCGCGTCCTCTGCGTCCTCCGCGGTTTAATCATTGTCTGGTTCTTCGGGTTCGCTGACCGCCTCGCCGGCTACCCTGTAGTCGCCGTCGACCCACCGGGCCAGATCCTGCAGCTTGCAGCGTTCGCTGCAGAACGGCCGCCATTCGGGGTCCACCGGACGCAGCCGGCAGAATACGCACAACGGGATCTCGCGCTTCATGCCTGTCTCTCTCAGACATATCGAGAGAGGCTTGTCGCAAGCGGCTATTTTAGTGTGAGCCGGTTTTCGAATGCGTACGCTGGCTTTTGGGTAGTGTCCGGCTTCCACCTCCGCTGAAGCTCAAGGCTCCGCCGACGCGGTGTACGCGCCCTCGGCCGGAGCCACGGCGGCTCCCAGAAAGGGAGGCGGCGTGAAGCGGTCAGCCGGAAAGAGGCAATCAGGAGCGGCCGAGAGGCTCCGGGCTGAGCCTCGGGTACCGCACATCAGCCTGCCGGCTGATCCGGCGCGTGGTGCCGGACGTCGCGCGCCGACACCATGAAAATGACATCCTCGGCAATGTTCGTGGCGTGATCCCCGATACGTTCGAGGTGCCGTGAGATCAGGATCAGATCCAGCGCCGGCTCGATGGTGGCGGGATCCTGCAGCATGTAAGTCAGGAGCTCGCGGAAGATCTGCGTCTTCAAGGCATCGAGCTGATCGTCCGCGTTGAGCACCTGCTGCGCGAGCGCCGTATCGCGGCGTACGAACGCATCAAGCGCATCCCGCAGCATCGCCTGGGCGATTGAGGCCATGTTGGGGATGTCGATCAGGCGTTTCACCGGAGGGTGGTTGGCATAGCGCAGCGCGGCCTCCGCGATGTTGACGGCCAGATCGCCGACACGTTCGAGGTCCGTATTGATCTTCACCGCCGACACAATCGATCGCAGATCGACGGCCATCGGCTGATGGAGCGCGAGCAGGGTGAAGCAGCGGCTATCGATCTCGATGTGCAGCGCGTTCAGCGGCTGATCGCCGGTCAGGACGCGCGCGACGAGGTCGCGGTCGCGCTGCACCAGCCCTTCCACGGCGAGACGCACCTGTTCTTCGGCGAGCCCGCCCATCTCGAGCAGCCGCGCCTTCAGCTGCTCGAGCTCCTCCTGAAAGTGGCGAACCCGCTCGGTCGCCGCCATCAGCCGAACCTTCCGGTCACGTAGTCTTCCGTCAGCTTTTCCGACGGATTGGTGAAGATCTTGTTGGTGCGATCGCACTCGACGAGCCGCCCGAGCCAGAAGAACGCGGTCACGTCGGAGACGCGCGCCGCCTGCTGCATATTGTGCGTCACGATGACGATCGTATAGCGGGATTTCAGCTGGTAGATGAGCTCTTCAATCCGCTGGGTCGCGATGGGATCGAGCGCCGACGCCGGTTCGTCCATCAGAATGATCTCAGGCTCGACTGCCAGCGCGCGCGCGATGCACAGACGCTGCTGCTGCCCGCCCGACAGGGCGAGGGCCGACGTATGCAGCCGATCCTTGACTTCGTCCCACAGCGCGGCGGCCATGAGGCTCGCTTCGACGCGCCCGCGCAGCTCCTCCCGCGAACCGACCAGTCGATTGATGCGGAGGCCATACGCGACGTTGTCGAAAATCGACTTGGGAAACGGGTTCGACTTCTGAAAGACCATGCCGACGCGCCGCCGCAGGTCGACGACGTCGATGGATGGTGCGTAGATATCCTGCTGGTCGATGCGAATCGACCCCTCCACGCGGGCGCCGGGAACGATATCGTTCATCCGGTTGACCGATCGAAGGAACGTCGATTTGCCGCACCCCGAGGGGCCGATCAGCGCCGTCACCCGGTTGGGAAAGACCTCGAGCGCGACGTTCTCCAGGACCCGGCGGGGCCCGTAATAGAAGTTCATCCGCTCGACAGCGATTTTCGGCCGGGTAACAGTCGCGGCGGCCTGAGGTGGCGCCGGGGCTGGGGCTGAAGCTGACGACGAAATCGTGGGTGACATCCAGGCGGCGAATTCCGGCACGAAGTCACAATAGCCTGAGCTAGCCGGTCCTGTTTTTCCGGAATGTTAAATCTCGCAGCACGCCTGGCTTTGGGCTCTGGGCTCAGCGGCTGTGAGGTGTGGCGATCTCGCGCGTCAAGGGCCAACCTCGAGCCCGGAGCCAGGAGCGTTCCAGAGGGCCCTGGCTGTTCAACGCATCGCCGCGCTTTCGACGGGCTTCTCGGACGGTTCCAGAAACGCAGCCACCTGGCGGCGCAGCTCGTCCTGGATGCGGTCGATAGGCCGGCGCGCGTCGACGACCCGGAAGTGAAACTCGTCGGCCATGGACGCATATTCGCGCAGCAGTCTCTGCTGGTAGGTCTTGAAACTGTCGTAGATATCGTCGCCGTGCTTCAGATCCATCCCTGATTCCCAGAAATCCATTCCGCGCGTCTGGAGCACGCGGCCGATCAGCGACTTCACGTCGATGCTGAGATAGAAGACCAGGTGCGGGGCGATGGCGAAGCCGTACAGGTTGCGCAGCCACTGGCGATCGACGCCACGCACCCCGGCGCGCGCCAGCGCCGTGAAGATGTAGCGGTCCGTCAGCACCACGAAACCGGCCTTCAACGCCGGGATCATCTCCTTTTCGAGCCGGTCGGCGAAATCGGTGGCGTAGAGCAGGACGAACGTGAGCTTATTGAGCGTGTTGCTCGCCTTCGCCAGCTCGATAGTCGGCTGCATCAGCGGCGATCGCGTCCATCCTGTCTCCACGACGCCGTACCCTCTGACCTCGAGCCACTCCCGCAGCAATTGAATCTGCGTGGTCCGGCCGACGCCGTCGGTCCCTTCGATGGCGATGAGCTTGCCGGGATAATTCTCGATGGGGAGATATGGGATCCCGCGGCCATAGTACCGGCCGGTCACGCCGTTTCCGTTCGCGCCTTCACCCGGCGTGTCAGACGGACTCGTCATCGGTGACCTCCACGTTGCTCGTTGCGACGTGCTTCGCGACCAGCGCTCGAACGACCCGCTGCTGCTCGGTGATGCTTGGCGCCGCGTCCACGACCTCGAGTCCGAATTCCTGCACGATTTCCTCGTACTCGTTCAGCACTTTGCCCTGAAAGAGCCGGAAGCTCTCGACCGGGCTCGAGCTCCATCCCAGGTCCATGCCCGACTCGTAGAATTTCAGCTTGATCCGCCGCGCCAGCAGCCGATCCACCGAGACGTCAATCGCCACCCGGAAATACAGGGCGAGATCCGGCCGCGCCGCGAAGCTGTAAAGCTCCCGGACCCATTGCCGGTCGACGCCGCGCGTGGCATCGCGCGCGAACGCGGTGTAGGCGTAGCGGTCCGCCAGCACGATCATGCCGGCCTTGAGCGGCGGGATGATCTTATACAGCAGGCGATCGGCGAAATCGGTGGCGTGGAGCAGACTGAACGTCATTGGCGTGAGCGCGTTTTTCTTCTTGCCCGTCTTGGTGGCGGCCTTCACCAGCGCGGACGAGTTCCATTCGGTGACGAACACGCGATGCCCTTCGGCGGTCAGCCACTTGGCCAGCAGACCCAGCTGTGTCGACTTCCCGGAGCCGTCGATCCCCTCGACCACGAACAGCTTGCCCGGATACTCGTGCGGTTGCGTGAGATTGTTCAGCATAGGCGTTTCCGCTGACCTCTATACGCAGCGGTTTTCGCGTCAGACGCTCGAACGGCGCGGCATGACGCGTCGCTGACCAGAGCTCCAGTTCCGCATCCCCCGTGGTCCGCACCTGCAGCAGGTCGTCATGGCCGCGATCGTGCAGCTCGAGGCCACTGATCGTCTGCCCGTGACTGCGATCGAGGCTTTCGGCCAGCCGCAGGATCGCGGCCAGCGTCCGCACGATGCGCCGCGTGCGGCGACCGAGGTCGCCGAAACCCTCGTGGCTGCGCTTGGGAGTGGCTTGACGATGATACCGCGCCACGAGCGCGATGATCTCCACTTCTTCCGGCTCGAAGCCGCGCAAATCACCGTTCTTGATCAAATAGTACGAATGTTTGTGGTGTCGTTCGTAGCTGATGTGCACGCCGATGTCGTGGAGGATGGCCGCGTACTCCAGCCACGCGCGTTCGCGATCGGTCAGGCCGTGGATGGCGCGCGTCTGGTCGAACAGCGCCGCCGCCAGCCGCGCCACCTGCTGCGAGTGTTCGGGCCAGTAGTTGCACCGCTCGGCCAGCTCGATGACGCTGCGCTGGCGGATGTCAGGATACCGATCCGCCTGCGCAATTTCTTTTCGGTGCTGCGAGATGTAATCGAGGACCAGCCCTTCTCTGAGTGACAGGTCGCACAAGGTGATGTCGGGGGCGTCGAGGCGCCGCAGGATTTCGTCCACCAGCACGACGCCGGCGACGACCAGGTCGGCACGCCGCGGCTCGAGACCGGGAATGCGCAGGCGCTTCTCGATACTCAGGGCGACGATCTCCTTGCGCAGCCGCCGTACCTGCTTGGCGGCGACGCGCCGGTTTCTCAGCGAGGCATCGGGCGCGCGACCCTCCGATGCGGCAATGACGCTGCCGATGCTGAGGATGGTGCCCGACGTGCCGATGACCCGCTCGAACCCGGCGTGGGCAATCTGATCGAGGTATTTCCCGGCCTGGTCCTCGATGTGGCGGACGAGCTTTCGCCCGTCCTTCGGTGCGAGAGGATCGCTCTTGACGAACCGCTCGGTCAGCCGGATGACACCCAGCTTGAAGCTACGGCCGAGCTCAATCGCGGCACCTGTTCCTCGCGTGACCTCGACGCTGCCGCCGCCGATGTCCACGACGACGGCGACATCGCCGGGTGTCCCTACGCCATAGACGGCCGCCGCGTGGATATGCCGGGCTTCTTCCGTCCCGGAAATCACGTGTGGACGAATGCCCGTCTGATCCGCGATGGCCTGGAGGAACTCGCCGCCGTTCTCGGCTTCCCGCGTGGCACTTGTCGCGACGGCAATGACTTCGTCCACCGCATGCGATTCGGCCAGACGCCTGAATTTCGAGAGAACCTGAAGCGCAGCATGCATCGCCTCAGGCGTCAGCGCCTTGCCGTCAAGACCGCCCGCGCCCAGCCGGACCATCTCTTTCTCGCGATCGATGACCTCGAACGACAGGTCGGCCCGGATCTGCACGACGATCATGTGGATGGAGTTGGTGCCGATGTCGATGGCCGCAATCCGCATGGTTTCTCACCTTTTAATATAATGAGCATGGGCCAGATCGGCCTTTCCATCATGTTCATCGTGAGGTCCGAGCTCCTCGGTAATCAAGTCGACCGCTTCACGTCCGCGCTCAACGGCGCCGTCAAGGGTGATGTTCGCGCGTTGCACCGCGCGCGCGTCGCCTCGCGCCGCCTGCGCGAACTGCTCGCCGTACTGCAGCTCGACCGCGAGACGACGCGGAAATTAGGCCGCCGCCTCCGCAAAGTCACCAGACGCCTGGGTGGCGTTCGTGAGCTCGATGTGCTGTTACTCCTCATCGACGAGTTGCACGTGTCACGTCCCGAGCATAGCCAGGCCCTCAGCCGTATCACCGTTCCCGTCTCCAAGGCCCGGGACGACGCTCGTGAACGGCTGTTCGATCGTATGCCCGTTGAGGACATGAAGCGCATCGCCCGCAAGCTCAGACGCCTCGCCGACAACCTGGCGAAGGCGGAACAGGCGAACGGGGCAACCTCGGACGCGTGGCGCTGGGCCGCTGACGCGCGGACCGCGTTTCGTGCGTCGCGAGTGAGTGAGGCGGTCGCGGATGCCGGCGCAGTGTATCTGCCGGACCGTCTGCACGGCGTGCGAATTACCGTCAAGAAACTGCGCTATTCGGTTGAGCTCGCCAACGAAGTGGCCGGACGGCGCGCCACCTCCGAGCTTCGCGTCCTCAAGCGTGCCCAGGATACGCTCGGGCGGCTCCATGACGTGCAGGTACTGATCGATCGCGTCCGCCAGGTGCAGGCGTCGCTCGCGCCGCCGACTGAAGGGGTCTGGCGGTCGATCGACCGGCTGCTGATCGCGCTCGAAGACGACTGCCGCCGGCTGCACGCGCGTTACCTCCGCCAGCGGACTCGACTCGAAGCTCTCGCCGCGCGTCTCAGCGCTCATCCCGGTACCGCCCACCAGGGTCTCCCTGTCCGCCATCCGCGCGGCAAGAGCGCCCGTGCCTCGGTTCACACGACGGCCGATCGTCCCGCGCGGCGGCCGGTTGCCGTCTGACGCATGCCCGGCCCGTTCGAGCTGTATCTCATTCGTCACGGTGTCGCCGAGGATCGCGGCGACGCGTGGCCGGACGATGCCAAGCGCCCGCTGACGGAGGAGGGCATGGCGCGCATGCGCAAGGCGGTGCGCGGCCTCTCGCGCCTCGGCGTCACGATTGACGTGATCCTCACGAGTCCGCTCGTTCGCGCGCGCCAGACCGCTGAAATCGTCGCTGCCGGTCTGGCCCTGCGGCCATCGATCGTGACCGTCGATGCGCTGACACCCACCGGCACGTTCGCCGCGCTGGCGGTCGATCTCGAAAAGCATGCGCGCAAGGCGGGCATCGCGCTGGTCGGGCACGAGCCGAACATCGGCGAAATCGCGGCGCGGCTGATCGGCTCGAGGCACCCGATCGAATTCAAGAAAGGCGCTGTCTGCCGAATCGACGTCGACCAGCTGCCGCCGCAGGGACCCGGCGATCTGCGGTGGTTCCTGCCGCCGAGCGCCTTGCGAAGTATCCAGAAGTGAAACGGGGCCGCAGTCGGGCGTGCGTCTTATAGGTCTGTGCGCGTGCGGCCATCGATAGCCCCCTCCCATCGATGAGATTGCAGATTGTTGAATGCTGATTGTTGATTGAAATCGGCAATCAGCAATCAGCAATCAGCAATCTCATGCGCCGCGGGGGTCAATCGGTGAACCGGTAGCCGAGACCGACAACCGTCTCGATCTGCGACCCTGCGTTTCCGAGCTTCGATCGGAGCCGGCCGACGTGGACATCGACAGATCGGGTTTCGACGACGCGTTCGTAGCCCCAGACCCGTTCCAGGAGACGATCGCGCGAAACGACGCGGTTCTTGTTCTGCACCAGAAAGCGCAGCAGGTCGAACTCGCGGCGGGTGAGCCGCACCGGGCTGCCGTCCACCAGTACCGAAACAGCGTCGAAATCGGCGAAGAGATGGGTGCCGCGATAGGCGAACGGCGCCGGTTCATCGCTGGTCCGCCGCCTGAGCATGGCGCGCACGCGCGCGGACAGCTCGCGCACGCTGAACGGCTTGGTCACGTAATCGTCGGCGCCGTGCTCGAATCCCGATACCCGGTCGTCTTCGCTCGTGCGGGCCGTCAGCATGATAATCGGCACGCGGCGGCCCTCAGCGCGGGAGCGCAGGATTCGGCAGACGTCCATGCCGCTCAAGACCGGCAGGTTCAGATCGAGAATGATGAGATCGGGCGTGCGCTCGGTGGCGACCTTCAGTGCGGCATCGCCGGAGCCGACGATTTCGGCTTCGGCTTCGCCGCCGCGCTCGAGCGCATGCTTGATGAGGCCGGCGATGTCCTGTTCGTCTTCGACGATGAGAACCCGGTTTCGCGGTGTCAAATTACCTGCAGCTTAGCGATCCGCCGTTTCACTGGCGTGTCAAACCTGTTAATTGTGCGTTACGCGGCCGCGTTTCTGGTATTCTGCGTTCTGATCCTACGGGACGGCTGTCTGAAAGGAGTACCGTGCGTCTTCCCTTTGCCGGCGGAGCCATCGTTTTCATCGCAGCCGGTGCGACGATGATGATCGTCGGTGCGGCGCGGCCCGCGGCTCCTCAATTCACGTCGTTCTCGCGCGATCCCAGAAATGTCCTCGAAGGCCATTGGCAGTCGTGCCGTGAGGCGGACGGCCGCTACTCCGAACGGGTGTACGATCATGTGGTCAACGGCGTCGGCAAGTTCGAGGTCCACATGGGGCCGCGCCGCGAATTCGCCATCTTTGCCGGCGTCCAGGACGAACACCGCGATCACTCGTCGCCCGAGAATCTGCTGAAGCCCTACGTCGTCTCCATGGAGGCCGGCCGCGCCAAACACCGCTGGGAGATTCCGTCTCTCGACCTGATGTTCACGGTTGCGCTCGCTGGCGGCTCGCGCACCGACTGCGAGAGCTGGTTCATTGTCCTCGGGCCGCTGGAGAAAACCTCCTACTAGCCGTGCTTCCAGCGCTCACGAAGCCCGCCGAGGGGCAACTGAGCAAATTAACGCACTTGTAACACCGCCGACAGCCCAGTCGTCATACCGTGAGCATCATTGGTTATACGTGTCGTACCTCGGCTCCGCTTCCTGTTGACCTCGGTGTCGGGAGGCCCGAACGGGCTGGGCGATTATGCGGCTGGTGCGGGATTCCTGCAGATCGCCGGCGCTGGCGCCGCCCTTCCTCCGTGAGACGCGGAAATGACCACCCGCTTTGACCGCTGCGCGCATCGGTCGTATCGTCGCGCGCCCGAGGTGGACGGCGCTTGCGTTGAGCAGGCTGCGTCGCCGCTCGGCGCGCCATTAGGAGGACGCCATCCCATGTCACTGATCAGATTGTCGGTCACCGTGGCGATCGGCTTGCTGCTGACGGCATGCGGCGGCAAGAACGGAGAGCCGGCTTCACGTCAAGGCTCGTCATCTGGTTCCGCGATCCGCATCACCGGGTCAGACACGATGGTCAATCTGGTGCAGGCCTGGGCCGAGAACTACAGGAAGGCGCGGCCCGACGTCTCCGTGCAGGTCGCCGGCGGCGGCTCGGGAGTAGGAATCGCCGGCCTGATCGACGGCATTCTGGATATTGCGGCGTCGAGTCGGGAAATGGGTCCCGATGAGATTCGGCGTGTCAAAGACCACGGCGGCGCTGAGCCACGCGAGTTCTCAGTCGCGCTCGACGCACTCGCGGTCTACGTCCACAAGGACACCCCGTTGCCCTCTGTGTCCCTCGAAGAGCTGGCGGAGATCTACGGAGACGGGGGCAAAATCGAGAAGTGGTCCCAGCTTGGCATCAAGAACGCCGCCTGCCCGGGCGACGAGATCATTCGTGTGAGTCGCCAGAATAACTCTGGAACTTACGTGTACTTCCGTGAAGCCGTGCTCGGGCACTCGAGAGACTACAAGATCGGCTCGATCGACCAGAGCGGATCGAAAGACGTCGTGGCGCTGGTGTCGAGGACGCCGTGTGCCATCGGCTACAGCGGGATGGCGTACGCCACACCCGAAGTAACGGCGCTGAGGATCTCCAAGAAGAAAGGGGACCCCGCGGTGGCCCCGACGCCGGCATCGGCGATTGATAAATCGTACCCCATCGCCCGACCGCTATACCTTTATACGCGCGGAGAGCCGACAGGCCACGTCAAGGAGTTCATCGACTGGACCCTCGGATCGGACGGACAGAAAATCGTGCAGGATATCGGCTACGTCCCGGTTCCGAGAACGCGCACGTAACGCCGCTCACTCGGCATGCGTCTGGAGTTTCACCGCCGGCTCTCGACATTGGGGGAGCCGGTCGTGGAGTGGGCGATCCGGCTCTGCGGATGGAGCGCCATCTTCTTCGTTTTTGCGATTTTCTTTTTCGTCTTTCGCGAGGCTGCACCGCTTCTCTTCGGCGGATTCGATCTCAAAGAGTTCTTCACCAGCGTCAACTGGCGGCCGGAATCGCGGGTCCGCTCGCAATTCGGCATCCTCGCGCTCCTCGCAGGCACTGCCTCCGTCACCCTCCTGGCGATGATCATCTCGGTGCCCGCCGGGTTCGGCGCGGCGATCTTCATCTCTGAGTTCTGCGGTCGCAGGACCAGGGAAGTGCTGAAGATCGTCATCGAATTCCTCGCGGCCATTCCCTCAGTGGTCTGGGGATTCATCGGCTACATGGTGCTGAATCCGATCATCATCCGGGCAACAGGCGCACCCATTGGCATCAACATTCTGAACGGTGGCATTATTCTCGCGCTGATGAGCGTCCCCATCATCATGTCGGTGGGCGAAGACGCGCTCAAAGCGGTCCCAGATTCGTACCGTGAAGCAGGGCTGGCGCTCGGCGCGAGCCGCTGGCAGCTGGTCGTCCGGGTTCTGCTGCCCGCCGCGAGGAACGGGTTACTGGCCGCCGCCCTGTTGGGCATCGGACGTGCCGTGGGGGAGACAATGGCTGTGTTGATGGCAACCGGTCACGCCGTGCAGATTCCCCACAGCCTGCTGGATCCGGTGCGGACGCTGACGGCCACCATTGCCGCCGAGCTCGGGGAGACGGTCGAGGGAGGGACCCACTATCGCGTGCTGTTTGTCATCGGCAGCCTGCTGATGGTCATCGCCCTGGCCGTGAACTTGACCGCCGATCTGATCGTGAGAGGCGTACGAGGAAAACAGAGGATCTGACTTGGAGCACCGCGAGCCGATGGTCGGTGGCCGCCAGAGCGACAGCGCACACAGGGAGCCGTTCGCGCCCGGGCCGATTGAGCGCCGGAAACAGTGGGTCGAGCGGCTGATCTACCTCGTCCTACTGCTGACGACCAGCGTCCTCGTCTTGCCACCGCTGGCGATCTTCGCGTACCTCGTGGTGAAGGCATGGCCAGTGCTCTCATGGTCGTTCATCACCCAGAATCCGACGAACTACATGACTGCGGGAGGCATCTGGGCACCGCTGGTGGGGACCTTTTACCTGGTGCTCTTCTCACTCGCCATCGCAGCGCCCATTGGCATCCTTGCCGGTGTGTACCTCAATGAATACGCCAGTGAGAACTGGCTGACTCGCATCGTCAACCTCGCTGTCATCAACCTCGCTGGCGTGCCAAGCATCGTACACGCGCTGTTTGGCGTTGGTGCGTTCGTGCTGTTCGCCGGATTCGGGCGGTCAGTGCTGGCGGCGTCCGCCACACTGGCGATCATGACCCTGCCGGTGATTATTACGAGTACCAAAGAGGCGCTCGCGGCAGTCCCGGTCACATTTCGCGAGGCGTGCTGGAACATGGGGGCGAGCCGCTGGCAGACCATCCGTACTATCGTGCTGCCAAACGCGATCAGCGGCATTCTGACGGGCGTGATCCTGCAGGTCTCCAGAGCCGCCGGCGAGACGGCGCCGATTCTCTTTACCGGCGCCGTCTTCTATGTTGCTGTTCCCGACGCCGGGCTCGAATCGTGGTTCCCGTACGGGTTGCGCGACCGCTGCATGGCGCTGTCGTATCACCTGTTCACAATTTCGACCCAGGTCACAGGCGTTTCGGAAAGCCTCCAGTACGGCACGGCTTTGGTGCTGATCGGTCTGGTCCTCGTCGTGAACGCGATGTCGATCGCTTTTCGGGTGCACCTGCGGTCGCGAAAGAAGTGGTAGCTCCCATCGTGGCGGCGCACATCGCCTTCCAGGACGTCACCGTAACGTACGGCCGGAAGGTGGCTCTCGACGCCATCCGCCTCGAGATCCCGAGACACCAGATCTTCGGCATCATCGGGCCGGCGAATTCAGGGAAGACCACGCTCCTCAAGTGCATCAATCGCATGATTGATTTTGTCCCGAACGCCAAGGTGACGGGCCGAGTGCTCGTGGGAGAGCGGGACGTCTTTCGCGCAAAAAATGTGTACGACCTCCGACGACGCATCGGTATGGTCTTCCCGCTTCCCGTCGGCCTGCCACTGTCGGTGTACGACAACGTCGCCTATGCCCCACGGATGGCAGGTCTTCGGGACCGCACCGAGCTGGACGCCCTCGTGGAACGGTGTCTGCGTCAGGCAGCGCTGTGGGACGAAGTGAAGGACCGGTTACAGATGCTCGGTACCCGACTCTCCGGCGGTCAGCAACAACGTTTGACGATTGCGAGAGCGTTGTCGCACCGACCGGAGATTCTCTGTCTGGATGAGTTCTCCATCGCCGTCGATCCGGTCACGACGATGAAGATCGAAGATGCGCTCCTCGAACTCAAGCAGTCGATGACGATTGTGCTCGTCACCAACCTTGTGCAGCAGGCCCATCGGTTGGCCGACAACGTCGCGTTTCTCAACGCGTCCCGCCTGGTGGAAGTAGGTCAGGCCGGGGTAATCTTTTCCGAACATCCGGCCAACCGGCTGACGTTCGATTACGTCCGCGGGCATTTCGGATGACCGCGTCGGAAGCTGCGCCGGCGCCCAAGATTCAGACGCGCGGGTTGAGCCTCTGGTATGGCGACTTCCAGGCGCTCAGGAATGTCGACGTGGACATCCGCGACGGGCTGATTACCGCCTTGATCGGGCCATCCGGGTGCGGCAAAACGACGTTCCTGCGGTGCTTCAACCGTCTCAACGAGCGCTACGGCAACGTCACCACCTCCGGCGAGATCACGATCCTCGGCAAGAACATCTATGCCGCGGATGTGAGTCTGGGCGAGTTGCGCAAACAGGTCGGAATGGTCTTTCAGCGGCCGAATCCGCTGCCGATCTCGATCTACGAGAACATCGTCTTCGGCCTGCGCGTCCACTCACGCGGCTTCGCGCTCAAACGGAAGATGCTGGACTCGCTGGTCGAATCGGCCCTCGGCGAGGTGCTGCTCTGGAACGAGCTCAAGGATCGCTTGCACGAGAAGGCAACCCTGCTTACCCTGGAGCAACAGCAGAAACTTTGTATTGCACGTTTGCTTCCCCTCAAGCCGCAAATCATTCTGATGGACGAGCCCTGCTCGGCCTTGGATGCCGAAGGGACGGCCGCGATTGAGAAGCTCATGGGGAACCTGAGGACCAAGTACACGATCGTGATCGTGACGCACAATATGGCGCAGGCGCGCCGGACGAGCGACGAATGCATTTTCATGCTGCTCGGCGAAGCCGTTGAACAAGGAGCTACCCTCGATATGTTCTTGCGGCCGAAACGGAAGGAGACCGAAATGTACGTCGAGGGCCGCTACGGCTAGGAGCCCGCCCGAGTACCCGTGGGCGGGCTCCTGGGAAGCGCTGCCGCGCGTTATCCGATACGCTCCTTAGAGGAGTCTCGTCATGAAAAAGTTCGAACAGGAGCTGGACAGCCTGAAGCGGCGAGTGATGGAGATGGGCGGACTTGCCGAGTCGATGGTTGGGTGGGCGTCCAGCGCGCTCGTCACGCACGACCGTGCCCTGGTTCAGCGCGTGCGCGCGACCGAGGCACAGCTCGACCGCTTTCAGCTCGAGATCGACGGCGAGGTGATCCGGCTGATCACGATCTACTCGCCGATCGCCAAGGATCTCCGGCTGCTGCTGATGATGGCCCGCATCAATTCGGAGCTCGAGCGGATAGGCGACCAGGCGCTCAACAATTGTGAGTACGTCGAGCTGCTGCTGTCGGATCCGCCTCCGCGGCCGCTCCACGATCTCTCGCGAATGTCGGAGATCACCCGCGGCATGGTGCACGATGCCCTCGCGGCGTTTCAGGAAGAGAACATCGAGAAGGCGCAGGCGGTCATCAAACTGGACGACGAGGTCGACACGCTGAACAACGAGACCTTTCGCGATCTTCTGGCGGATCCGGCCAAGGGGCGAGACGCCATCACGCGATGCATGAGCCTGATCCTCGTCGCGCGATCGCTGGAACGTATTGCCGACCATGCGACGAACATCTGCGAGGAAGTCATTTACGTTGTAGAGGGTGAGGACGTCCGTCACCGGGCGTGAGCAGCCGGCCCGGACGGCAGCACGCGTGTAGGTGGCTGAGAGAAAACAGCCCGGATGTCAATGGAGCACGTTGAAATCGCCGGCGCGGTTTAGATTGATTCAGCCTTCGAGTCGAAAGGTGTCCTTCTTTTTCTGACCCGCTGGACGGAAATAGTTCGGGTAGTTCAGGTATCCCTGGACACGCTGCTCCATCAGGTCGCGAAACTCGGCGACGACGGGCTCATCCAACTTGAAGAAGTCGAACGCATAGTGCCAGCCGCCGGCATTCGTCCTCCGCGCCGGGTTTCGAGGCTCACGCATCAGCCGTCGCGTCAGCTCCTCCAGCGCCCCGTTCAGGTGCCGGGGGGCCATCGTGACAGAGAGAAACCCAGGTGGAGAACAGTGGCTTCCCACCCGCTTTGATGGGCTGTGCCGCGTCAGACGAGACGGTGGCAGATCCAGTTGGTTCAGACATCGACCTGGGATGGTCAAGTCCGTGCGTGCATCCGCTCGAGGCGGCGCGTTGCGACCCGGGCCAGGATCGAGCAGGTGAGCACGATGGCGACGAGCACCAGCGCGCCGGCCCACGCCTGCCGGTGCCAGTCGTCGTACGGGGCGATCGCGTAGGTGTAGATCTGGACGGTGAGTGCGGCGGTCGGCTGTCGCACGTCGGTGTTGAAAAACCGGTTATTGAACGACGTGAACAGCAGCGGTGCCGTCTCGCCGGCGATCCGGGCCAGAGCGAGAACGATGCCGGTGACGATGCCCGGAAGAGCGGCGGGCAGCACCACCGAAAACACCGCACGAGCGCGCGTGGCGCCGAGCGCAAGCGCGCCTTCGCGCATCGCCCCCGGCACCAGCAGCAGCAGCTCCTCGGTGGTCCGGGCGATGATCGGTACCATCATGATGCCGAGTGCAAACCCGCCGGCCAGGGCGCTGAACTGCTGGAAGGGCACCACCGCCACTCCGTAAGCGAACACACCGATGATGATCGACGGAACGCCGTTGAGAGTATCGGCGGCAAACCGGACGGCTGACGCAAACCTGGTCCCGGCGTACTCCGACATGTAGACGCCGCTCACCACTCCGATCGGAACCGCCAGCGCCGATGCCAACCCGCTGAGCATCAGCGTGCCGACGATCGCGTTCACCATGCCGCCGCCCGCCTCTCCGACCGGCTTTGGCATCTGCGTGAAGAAATCGAGGTTGATCGAACGGATTCCCTGGCCAATGACGAAGAACAGCACCAGGGCCAGCGGTATGAGGGCGACCGCGACCGAGACGGCGCAGAAGCCGACGAAGAGCGACGAGATAATCTTGCGCCCTCGTGTTCCCATCATGCCGCCGCAGCCTGGGGCGCCGGCTCCGGGACCACAGCCGCCCTGGCACTCCGCGCCATGCTCCAGATGAGCAGGCGCGACAGCGAGTTCACGATCAATGTAATGACGAAGAGCACCAGGCCGATTTCCACCAGCGCGGCCAGGTAGAGCGGATCGGCGGCTTCAGTGAATTCGTTCGCGACGACCGCCGCCATGGTGTATTGCGGTGCGAACAACGACGTCGAGATCCGCGGCGTATTCCCGATGACCATGGTGACCGCCATTGTCTCGCCGAGCGCGCGGCCGAACCCGAGCATGATCGCACCCACGATCCCGGTGCGGGCGTAGAAGAGCGCCGCCCGCACGGCCTCGAACCTGGTCGCGCCGAGCGCGTACGCCGCCTCCCGCTGGGCGGGCGGCACCGACCTGAGCACTTCGCGCGACACCGACGACGACAGCGGGATCACCATGATCGCCAGGATGATCGCCGCGGCCAGCATGCCCACCCCGAGCGGCGGCCCGCTGAAGAGCGGCAGCCGCCGCAGCATCTCCGGCATCGACACTTCAAGCGTCCGAACCGCCGGGACGAGGACGAAAATTCCCCAGAGACCGTAGACGATCGACGGAATGGCGGCGAGGAGCTCGGTCAGGAACACGAGCGGCTGGCGCAGCGCCGCCGGGCAGAGCTCCGAGATGAAGATGGCGATGCCGAGCGCGATCGGCGTCGAAATCAGCAGCGCGAGCACGGACGAGTACAGCGTCCCCCAGATAAACGGCAGCGCGCCGAATTCGCCGGCGACCGGATCCCAGATTTCGGTGCGCCAGAACGCGAAGCCAAACTTCTGCATCGACTGCTGCGACTGGCGCGCCAGCTCGAATCCGATGGCGCAGACAATCAGCAGCAGGGCGAGGGCGAAGACCCCGGTGCCGGCCCGAAATGTGAAATCGCGACTCCGCATGCGACCTACGAAACCTTGATCTTCGCCAGCGCCGCCTGTTCCAGCTTCACCACCGCTTCGGGCAGCGGGGCGTAGCCGAGGTCGCTGCAGTACTTCTGGCCGTCGGTCAGTGCCCATTTCATGAAGTCGACCATGGCCTTGGCCTGGTTTTTGTCCTTCGGGTTCTCGTAGAGCAGCAGCCAGGTGAACGACGAAATCGGATAGACGCCTTTTCCCGGCGCGTTCGTGATCGAGACGCGGAAATCGGGCGGCATTTTCGCGGCCGCTTCTGCGGCCGCCGCCGTCACCGACTGGACCGACGCCTTCACGAATTCACCCGCCATGTTCTGGACCCCGCCGTAGCTGATCTTCGTTTGCAGCGCGTATATCAACTCGACGTAGCCAAGCGACCCGGGCGTCTGCCGGACCAGACCGGCGACGCCTTCGTTCCCCTTGCCGCCGACGCCGGCCGGCCAGTTCACCGAGGTGCTGACACCGACGCGCTTCATGAACTCGGGCGACGTCTTGGCGAGGAAATCGACCCAGATGTACGTCGTCCCCGATCCGTCCGAGCGGTGGACGACGGTGATGTCGGTGGCCGGCAGGTTGACGCCGGCATTCAGCTTGGCAATGGCGGGATCGTTCCATTTCGTGATCTTGCCCAGGAAGATATCGGCGAGCACCGGACCGCTGAATTTCAGCTCGGCGGTGACGTTCGGAATGTTGTAGATGGGCACCACCGCGCCCAGCACGGTCGGAAAGTGCAGAATCGGACCGGGAGCGGCCTGCAGCTGCTCTTTCGTCATCGGCCCGTCGGTGGCGCCGAAGAACACCGTCTGCTTCGTCACCTGCTGGATCCCGGCGCCCGATCCGACCGACTGATAGTTGATGGCGACGCTGGGATGCAGCTTGTGGTACTCGTCGAACCATTTCGAGTAGATGGGGTTCGGGAAGGTCGCGCCAGCCCCGTTGATTTGCATGGTCTGCGCGGCTGCGCCACAGACGAGGAGCGCAACACCGCCGAGGGTTGCAGACACTTTCGGCATGGATTTCATCGATGGATTCCTCCGATCAGAAATTGACTAACCCGTGGATTGACAACCCTTTCGTCGGCGTCGTGGTGATGTTGCGAAAGCTCTGGCCGTCGTAATCGACGAGGATCGCAGTGCTCACGTTTCCCTGGTGAGGAAACCAATACGCTACGCCGACGATCGTTCGGTTCTGGTGCTGATCGTCGAACACCGTCGTACCGGGGTTCGGCGCGGTCGACGTAGGTGCGAGCGCGTTCGACGTGTTAGGGGTCCAGTGGTCGTACCGGAGCAGAGCCTCCCAGGACGAGCCATTTGCCTTTGGGAGCCGCGGCGTCGCCCAGATCGAGTAGCCGTTGCTCGAAACTTTGGTAGCCGTCGCCAACGTCTGGTCTTTGGCGCTGAGGTAGTCGAATCCAGCGTTCAGGTACTGGTGCTCGAACGTCGCGTTTCCCATCACCCGCTGGCGTTCGTCGCTCGCGGCATAGTGGTCGTTGTAATAGACAAGATGCGCTCGAACTCCTCGCAGCACCGGCAAGCTCGTCGCGAACGGTCGGACCGTGCCGCGGAATTCGAAGGCCTTCTGATCGTTGACTTCGACTCTCTGGTAGTTCTCGCCGTTGTAGAGTCCGACGTGGATATCGCCGTAATTCGAGGGGAAGTTGTAGTGGAAGGAAGCGCCCGCATCTGAAGACGTCATCGTCGTCGGAAGCGGAATGCGCTCCGCGAATACCGTGCCCTGAAATCGATAACGATAGATGCCTTCTTCGAAATCCACCCACGGCGTCTGCTGAATCCCGAGTCGGATCCACGATCCCCTCGCCATCCAGTCATCAAGATTGAATTGGGCGAACGCGTACTTGATTCGAAACACGAGGCTGTCGCTGGACACGCTGCTACCGGGTCCGAGAGTGAGCAGACCGCTTTCTCGTGTGATGTCTGGCGTGATACGGAACGCGATGATGTGCGAGACATTGCCCGTTACGTTGATGTAGGCGCGAGTGACGTCGAAGGTATTCTTGTTGACGGTCCTGCCGTTGGCATCTGTGATCTTGGGCTCTGTCTGATACGTGAACGTCGGATAAAGCGTCATGCCCACTCGGATCGACGGCGTATCATCGGGCGGGGTAAATCCCGCGGCAGGCGTTACCTGCGCCGACGCGATCCGAGGTATCAGAGCCGCTAATCCCACGACGCACCACAGCCGACCACGTCGAAGAGCCAAGCGATCCTCCTTTTGAAGCCGGTTGGTGCGCTTCATGCGGGCGACTGTACGCACCCGGAGTGTCGTGGAGATGTCAGGGATGTTTCATGTATGTTAATTCGGCTCAGCTGGGTTTGGGACGCCGCTTGTTAACGTGGAATTAACATCCCCGCAGCACTCTCGCAAACCGTTCGACGCATCGTGGCGAAGGATCAACGATGCCCAAGAGCAGCAGGTTTCGGAACAAAAGCGGTGGCGACCGGGACCATGAAGTTCGAGTGTTGTTCGCGGCGAGGGAGGGTCGCCAGGCAGCGGTCGTCCTCGAAAAGGCTCTCCGTCGGAGGACGCCCTGGGTCGTGCGCCATGTGTCAACCGGCGACGCCGCTCTACGCGCGCTCGAGACGGATCAATTCACCATGCTGCTGTTCGATTCCCAATTGCCGGTCGTGCAAGGCGCGGAACTATGCCGAATTCTACGAGACCGCCCGATGACCGTGCAGGTGCCGACCATCGTGATCGACTTCGATGGCACCAACGCCGACGAACAGACCCGTGCCTTTATGGCCGGCGCGGACGACTACGTGGATGCGACATATGGCGAACAGATAACTGTGGACAGAATTCGAAGTGTCCTGCTGCGAAAGAAGACATTCAGTCGCCGCGAACCGACTGTGGTCCAATACAAAAACGGTCGCCTGGTCGCCAATTTCAACGACGCGTACGTCAGCGTCGACGGGCGGCCGCTGATTTTGCAACGACTCGAACTCAGCCTTCTCCGGTATCTTGTCGAATGCAGGAATCGCGTCATCACCCGACAGGAATTGTTGGAGTGCGTGTGGAACGAGAAGAAAACGGTCCACAGCAGAACCATTGATGTCCATGTCTGCCGACTGCGCCAGAAACTCGGCCCGGTCGGCTGCCAGATACAGACGCTGGTGTCGCTCGGTTACCGATTCGTTGACGGTGACAGATCAACCGAGTGATCCGTCCCTGCTCGCTTCCTGATGCCGTCCCAATTAACGCGTTTTAGTACCGGTGAAACCGGCCCGAAACGGCATTACCGCTACCGTGAAGGTCATGGCGTCCAGGCCTCAGGTTCTGATCGTGGAAGATGAGCGCGACGTCGCCGCGCGCATCAAGCATTCGCTCGAGCGGAATGGCGACGCCGACGCGGAGATTATCGCCACCGGAGACACAGCACTGAGGGAAGTCGGCAACCGCGCCGTCGATCTCGTCATTCTCGACCTCAACCTGCCGGTCCTTGACGGGGTCGAGGTCTGCCGCGTTCTTCGGTCGCGAGACGCCACCCGGCACCTGCCGGTCCTGATGCTCACCGCTTCGACGAGCGAGGACGACCGGGTCAATGGTCTCGAGCTCGGCGCTGACGATTATGTGACCAAGCCGAGTGCCTTGGACCCATCAGCCCTCTCAATCCAACCAGCCCCACCTGGCCTACCAGCCCTACCTGACTGATCCTCTCGGAAATTGATCCGGATTGTTCGTGAACAGCGCATCGAGGCCGACGTCGTACAGAAAGTGCCCCATCTCGTCACGTACCGTGGGGAAAGAAGTCTTTTCGTCAGCCCGGAACGTCCACGAGGTGACGGTCATCCCCAGATCGTGAGCGGCTTTTACCATTCCAGGGGTTTTGGCAACGAGCGACTTTTCCGGGCCGACACCCGTGGCGAAGGCTTTGATCGCGCGGAGCCTGGCTGGCGAAACGTCGCCGTCGCGTTCAATCAGCAGGATGCGGGGCACCGCCGGCAGTTCGGCCGCGACGCGGCGCACGGCCTCCTCGTCGAACGACTGAATGATGAGCGGCGTCGAACGGAGCGACTCGGGGGTGTCGAGGCGGTTTCGCCGCACGATGTCGACGAAGAGTGCAACCTGGTCGATACCGCGGGCTTTGTAGAGTTGCGGGGACTTCAATTCCGGATACAGGCCCGCTTGTCCACGAACGAGATCGATCGCTTCCTGGAACGTCAGAATGCGCGCGCCCGCGAACTCAGGCCGGAACCATGTGCCGGCGTCCAGGCGCTTGATCTCGTCGAGCGTGAAATCGTTGACGAGCCAGCGGCTGGCGCCGCGGCGCCCGCCGGTCGACGCGCGGCCCGGAAACACCTCTGCCACGTTCGTGGTGCGCTCGAGTGTATCGTCGTGAATGCACACCAGCTGGCTATCGCGAGTGACCCCGAGATCCTGCTCCACGAAATCGGCGCGCTGCTCGATCGCCAGCCGGTATGCCGCCGCTGTGTGCTCCGGCGCAGAGCCGGACGCACCGCGGTGTGCGATCGCCTGCTTCGCGCCTTGTCCTTCAGGTCCAATCCAGGTGAGCGCGACGAGAAGTGCTGTGAGCGGCAGGTGAGAAGAAAGGCCACGGGACATGGCCGATTATAGGTCGCGTGGGTCGGGTAGGTCGGGGGGGCGAGTAGGTCGGGTGGGTCAGGTGGGTCGAGTAGGTCAGGTGGGTCGGGTAGGGCAGGTAGGTCGGTCGGATGGGCCTCCCTGTCTGCCCTACCTGCTCTACCTGTCCCACCCGCCTTATCTGGCCCTAACGAACTGCGAACCAGTTCAAGTTGCCAATCGAGCCGGTCGCCCCGTTCGTATCCATGACGACGCGAAGAACGTGTGTACCGGCGGGAAGCGAGACGCCGGTTTTCGTGATCGTTTGCCACGTCTGCCAGCCACCGGTGTTGGGCACGGTGATCGGTCCCGTGGCGTTGGCGCCGTCAACCTCGATATGGAACGTTCCGCCGGCGCCGCTGGACGCCACGCGCACATCGACTGAATACGTGCCGGCGGCGGCGATGTTCACCGTATACTTCAACCACTCGGTCGCCTTGACCCACGCCAGGTTCCACCCGCCGCCCGCGTCGGTCGTGACCTGGATATCAACGTTATTCGCCCGGTACACGCTACCGTTGTTGCCGCTCGTGGTGTCGTAGTACGCGATCATGCTGCCGCCCGCGTCGTAGTTCTCGAACTGCACAGATCCGGGCAGCGCGACCGGGGTGCCCGTGTACGGCGTCGAATCGCCCGGCGGTGGCGGCGGCGGGACCGGCACCGGCTTCGTCGACCCCTTCAAGGCCGCCTCCAACATCGCAAAATCGACGCCGAGATCCTTGCCGTCGGTCCCGGCCCGCTTCGAGAGGCTCGTCGACACCAGATGGTAGTCGCCCGCGCCGGGGTTGACGAAGTCGGCGAGCCACTGGGTCAACGTGGGAAAGTCGTTGCCCGTCGGATACTGCTTGGCGGCGCCGCCTGCGAGTGTATTGCGCAGGACGACGTAATTGGGCGTGTAGGCGTTCAGTCCGAGGATGCCCTCGCCATACTTATCGCCGTAAATGCCTAAGCTGTTGTCGCGCAGCAGGTTGTTCGTAACCTCGAAGTCGAGAATGCTGGTACCGGTCAGCGAGTAGCCACCGTAGAGGAAGAACGTGCTGCCGCCGTTGTTGTCGACGGTGTTGTGATCGAAGGTGATGTTTTTCGGCCCCCCCCCGATGACCGCCAGCCAGCCGTTCGCCGGATGGTTCGGGATCCCCCATCTCGTGTTCACGTCGTACAGGAGGTTGTTCTTGATCGTGATGTTCTGGGTCTGCTGGCTGGTCGCCAGGTTGTCGTATCCGTTGATGTTGAAGGCCGCGGCGAGATGGCGGATGATGTTATTCTGCACGACAATGTCGCGGACCACGGTCCACGGCGCCGTGCCGCTCTGGTTGCGCGGCGTGAACAGAATAGAGTACCCCTGTTGTCCGGACGCCCAGTTGTTCTCGATCGTGTTGCCTTCGACGTTCACGCGCTGGGCGCTCTTGAACTCAATCAGGTTCTTCACGGTCCACGACTGGGTCGCCCACGCGGTCTTCTTCGAGATCAGGTTGCGGCGGATGGTGATGTCGCTCGGCACCAGATTCGGGATGCTGGGATCGGTCCCGCCGAACATCAGGTTTTCGCCGGCGGCTTCCAGATAATTGTTCTCGATGAGGAACGGGCCGGGGCCGTTCCACCCGTTGATCGCCTGGGTATCCTGGCTCACGCCCTTGAAGTCGGCGAAATAGGAGTTCACGACCTGCGTATTCCCGCTGTTCAGCGACAGCCCGCGGCGTTGACCGTACGCGGGGTCGCCGTGCAGGTAACAGCGGTCCATGATCAGGTGCTGAGGAACGGCTGACAGCGTGCTCTGGCCGGTTCCGGCCCCGCCGAACTCGACGAGGTTCGCGGCGGTCGTTGACGATGAGGGAAGGAATTCGAGAAACATCAGACGCCAATACGTGGCGCCCGACATCACTTTCATCGCCGGTCCGTTGCTCGTGGCCCTGATCTTCGGCAGCAAAGAGGCGTAGCCAGGAGTGATCCGCACTCCGGCGGCGGGCAGCGAGCTGTCAGCGGCCGCCGAGCGGATGGTGATATATGTCGACCCACCTTTTGCGGGCAGCTTGTAGTTGCCGGTGAACGTCGCGCCTGCCTGCAGCAGGATCGTGTCTCCCGGTTGCGCAGCGTTGATCGCTGCCTGCAGGTCGCCACCTGCGTTCACGGTAAAGGTTGTCGCCTCCGACGTTTTGGCCGACGCCAGCAAGGCAAGCGACAGACCGACACCGACCGTCCAATTGGTTCTCACGACGCAAGACTCCTGTGGGATTTGGAGAAGGGGGGTGCCCACGGTAGAGGCAAGGGCCACGCCATGCGTCCGGTCAGTGCGTTTGCGTGATTTTCTGCGGGGTCAGGATGGAATCAGTTCCGCGCGGAGCACGTTCCGCCCGGATGCTGTGACGAAACTGACATGTCGATCACGGAATCGAAGCGCGTTGTGCGGCAGCGCGCAGAGCCGTGGGGCCGCTATTGTGAGAAAAACAGCTGTGCCTGACGATTTTCGACGTGGAGTGTGGAATTTGGAAATGCCAGTTACACAACAAGGCCCGGCTCGATCACGCCGTCCTTGGGGACGATGACAATCCCGCTGCGGATGTAGTACCCCTTGCCGTCGCACTCCGCGATGCCGGCGGCGTTCGTGAGCTTCGCGCCATCGCCAATCCGCGCGTTCTTGTCGACGATGACCCGGTCGAGAACGACGTCCCGGCCGATGCCCAGCCGCGGGTTGTCTCCACGCGCCGGGTAATCATCGTCTGCCTCGAAGAAGTCTGCCCCGAGGAGGACCGATCGGCGGATCTTCGCGCCGGCGTGCACGGCGGTGCGGATGCCGATGATCGACCGTTCGATAGCGCATTGCTCCAGATAGCACCCGTCGGCAATGACCGCTTCGCGCACCGTGCAGTCGCTCAGGCGGGAGGCCGGAAGGAAGCGAGGATGCGTATAAATCGGACGGCGACTGTCGTAGAACCTGAACGGCGAGCTCCAGTCGGTGAGCATGATATTCGCCTCGTAGAACGAGTCCACCGTCCCCACATCGGCCCAATACCCGCCGAACAGGAACGAGTTCACCTGGTATCGGCCGAGGGCGCCGGGAATGATTTCCCGGCCGAAGTCCTTCTCATCCCCGCTGAGCAGATCGAGCAGCACTTCGCGCGAGAAGACGTAGATGCCCATCGACGCAACGAACGGCGTGTCGACCGTCGTATTTCCGAACGGCGAACCAGCCGGGATGCTGCTCCCGATTTCGCGCAGGCGGTCGCGTTTCGGTTTCTCTTCGAACGCGACCATATGGCCGGCATGGTCGAATCGGAAGATGCCCATCGCCGACGCATCCGCAATCGTGACCGGCTGCGCCGCAATGGTGATGTCGGCGCGGCGATCAACATGCGCATCGACCAGTTCAGCGTAGTTCATGCGGTAGAGATGATCGCCGGCGAGGATGAGGTAGTAATCGGCATCGTAGCGGACGAAGTGTCTGGCCGCCTGGCGGACGGCATCAGCGGTCCCCTGAAACCAGTGCGGGTTGTCGGGGGTCTGCTCGGCGGCGAGAATCTCGACGAAACCGCCGCTGAACAGATCCATCCGATAGGTGAGCGCGATGTGACGATTGAGTGACGCGGAATTGAACTGGGTCAGGACGAAGATGCGACGAATGTCTGCATGCAGGCAGTTACTGACGGGAATGTCGATCAGACGATACTGGCCGCCGATTGGCACCGCTGGCTTTGAACGCTGGTGCGTCAGCGGAAAGAGGCGCGCACCCTGACCGCCCCCGAGGA
Organism: Acidobacteriota bacterium; assembly: GCA_046726355.1. Taxonomy (GTDB): domain Bacteria; phylum Acidobacteriota; class Vicinamibacteria; order Vicinamibacterales; family CAVVIG01; genus QHWF01. Next base: position 36,871 of record JBKPAI010000035.1, read on the forward strand.
TCAAAGCGAGGACTTCGTTGTTCACGGCCATCGAGTGTACGCAAATCGTACACCGTCATGTAACAGCCGAGTAAACGGATCTGTTAGAATCCTGCGGTTTTCTTTTGAATTGCGGCACCAATGCGTGCAGAGGAGACGAGTGGCTTTCAGACTGATTCCGCGCGAGGAGAAGTTCTACTCGGATTTTCAGGCGCTCGCCGACGAGCTCAAACAGGGATCCATCCTGCTCGAGCACATGGTGGCGCCCGATCACCCGATCTGGGACAAGGCGGAGGAAATCAAGGAGATCGAGCACAAGTGCGATTTCCTGACGCACGAGATCATCCAGCGCCTCAACCGCACGTTCGTCACGCCTCTGGATCGTGAAGATATCCACACGCTCGCCCGCTCGCTCGACGATGTGATGGACGCGATTGACGCGTCGGCGACGCTCGTGCGGCTCTACCGGCTCGATCGGGTGCGCTTCGGCGCGCGCGAGCTGGCGCAGATCATCAGCGCGTCGACCCACCAGGTGCGCCTCGCGCTCGACGCGCTGGAGCAGCACAAAGGCCTGGCGACGCACGCGGTCGAGATCAACCGGCTCGAAAACGAAGCCGACCGCATTCACCAGCAGGCGGTCAGCCGGCTGTTCGACGAGGAGCGCGACCCGCTGATGGTCATGAAATGGAAGGAGACGCTCGACTTCCTCGAAGACGCGACCGATCGCTGCGAGGACGTCGCCAACGTCCTCGAGGGCGTCGTGGTGAAGCACGGGTAGGAACCGATGTTCATTGTCGCCGCGCTGATAACGGTCGCGCTCTGCTTCGATTTCATCAACGGCTTCCATGATGCCGCCAATTCCATCGCGACGGTCGTGTCGACGCGCGTCCTGTCGCCCGGCAAGGCCGTCGTCTGGGCGGCGTTCTTCAACTTCATTGCCGCGTTCACGTTCGGCACCGCGGTCGCCAGGACCGTCGGCTCCGGCATGATCGATATCAACACGGTGACCTTCGCCGTGATTTTTGGCGGCCTGACCGGCGCCATCGTCTGGGACCTCATCACGTGGTACTTCGGACTGCCGACGAGCTCTTCACATGCGTTGATTGGCGGCTATGCCGGGGCCGCCGTTGCGAAAACGGGCTGGTCGGCGGTTATCCCTGCCGGGTGGACGAAAACGCTTATCTTCATCGTGCTGTCGCCGCTGATTGGCATGGTACTCGGGCTGTCGCTGATGGCGGCGATCCTGTGGCTGTTCCGCTGGATGCCGCCTTCGCGGGTCGATCGTTGGTTCCGCCGGGCCCAGCTCGTGTCCGCCGCATTTTTCAGCTTGAACCACGGCGCCAACGACGCCCAGAAAACCATGGGCATCATCGCCGGGGTGTTGTTCACCGCCGGCTATCTTCAGACGTTCGAAATTCCCTTCTGGGTGGTGCTCATCGCCCACACTGCCATCGGGCTCGGTACGCTCGCCGGCGGCTGGCGCATCATCCACACGATGGGCTCGAAGATCACGAAGCTGGTGCCGGTCGGCGGCTTTGCCGCGGAAACCGGCGCTGCCCTCTCCATCCTGCTCGCCACGCAGACCGGCGTGCCGGTCAGCACTACGCACGCCATCACCGGGTCGATTGTCGGCGTCGGATCGACCCGGCGCCTGTCGGCGGTCCGCTGGGGCGTCGCCAGGCAGATCATCTGGGCCTGGGTGCTCACGATTCCCGCGACCTTCATCATTGCCGCCCTCACCTACACGGCGCTGAGTCTGGGCGGCGCGCGGTAGGAATTTGGAATTGGGAAACCGAGGGGACGGAAACGGAGGGGACGGAGGAAGCGGAAACGGAGGACACGGAGGAAACGGTAACACACAGAGGAGCCGAGGAACGGAGACAGCAACGGAGAAGAACGATTCTGTACTTGGTTTTCCGCCGTTCCGTTCCTCCGTTTCTCCGTGTCTCTGTGGTTGACCCGTGACCTCCGTGCCTCCGTTTCCGTCAACTGAGCGGCGACGTGCAGAACGCACATCGCCTCGCCGCAATCGGCACCTCGCTCAGACATTCCCGGCATTGTTTTGTCGTCGGATCTGGCGGCGTTTCACCTCGCCGCGAGCGGGCGATGATGGCATTGAACGGCGCGACGACCATGAAATACAGTACTGCGGCAATGAGCACGAACGAGGCCAGCTCGTTGAGAAACGCGCCGATCAGTATCTGACTGTTGTTCACTCGCAACGAAATCGCGGAAAAGTCCGGCTTGCCCGCCACCGCGGCCACGAGCGGCGTCAACACATCCTTGACCATCGCCGTGACGACAGCGCCAAAGGCACCGCCCATGACAACGGCGACCGCGAGGTCAAGAACATTTCCCCGCATGACGAACTGACGGAATCCGCTCAACATCATCGTCCTCCTCGGCAGCATGTCCGGCTCACTGACGCGGCTGTGAAACGCAAAGGCGCATCTTCGCCCGACCGCGGGTCAGCCCTGGAGGCTCTGGGCTCTGCGCCGCCCGGATGCATCCGCGAATGACAATCCCACCGCATCGGAAAGGAAAATCTTGCTCTTTTCAAGAATGAACCCTGCGCGTCCTCCGCGGTAACTCCTTACCTCACTCCCGGCAGTGTCAATACGAATCGGGCGCCGCCCTCCGGACGGTTTTCCGCGCGCACGCTGCCGCCATGCAGTTCGACGAGATGTTTGACAATCGCCAGTCCGAGGCCGGTCCCGCCGGGGTCGCGTGCCCGCGATTTGTCAACGCGATAGAAGCGCTCGAACACGCGCATCAGATCGGCCTGGGGGATCCCCGGACCTTCGTCCGATACCGCGATCGTCACCCGCCCGTCGAGCGGCGCCGCCGCGACGCCAATCGTCGTCTGCTCGGGCGCGTAGTTGATGGCGTTCGCGATCAGGTTGCGCAGCGCATCGTGCAGCTTGGCGGCGTCGGCGCGGATTTTCTCGCCGCCGGGCGCGACGGTCACCTCGATGCGCTGACCGCGCGCGTCGGCAGCCTGCACCAGATCGTTGACGACGACGTCGATGAGGCTTCGCGTATCGCACGCAGCGAGCTCGAGCGTCTCCTGTCCGGCATCGAGCCGCGCCAGGCGCAGCAGATCCTTGACCAGCCGTTCCATGCGTTCGGTGTGCCGCGTGATGATGCCGAGAAACCGCTGGCTCTCCTCTGGGGTCGCGTCGCCGTCGGAGAGCGCTTCGACGTAGCCGCGGATCGCGGTCAGCGGGGTGCGCAGTTCGTGTGAGACGTTCGCCACGAAGTCGCGGCGGATCTGATCGGCGCGGCGCAGGTCGGTGATGTCGAGCAGGACCAGCACGACGCCCTGATCACCGCTGCCGGCGGCCGGCGCGGCGCGCGCCAGGACTGTGCGGGTGGCGTCGCGCGGCGGCGACAGCTGAATCGGCTCCGGCGACCGGCCGCACAGCACGCCGGCGACGAGCTCCGCGATGGCCGGATGGCGGATGGTCTCGACATATGGCCGGCCGAATGCCGGCCGATCGAGCCCGAGCATCTGTTGCGCCGCGCCGTTCACGAGCTGCAGCCGGCCCTGGGCGTCGACCACGATGACCCCTTCGACCATTCCGGCGAGAATGGCTTCCATACGGGCACGATCGCGGGCCTGTTCCTCCAGGCGCCGTGCGATCTCATGAATCGATTCGTCGAGCGCCCGCGCGACGTCGCCGAGCTCATCCTCGCCGAAGCCGAGCCGCGGCGGCGTCAAATCGCCCTTCCGGTACCGGCTCGCGATGCCGGCGATGAGCCGCACCCGCCGTCCGAGGCGCACCGAAAGGATCCACGCCCCGGCGGCGCCGCCGACGAGGGCGAGCGCGAGCGCGGCCAGCGTGGCGCGAATCACGGTTCGCAGCTGCTGCCGCACGTCAGTGAGGGGCAGCGCCACGCGCACGAATCCAATCGCCGGATGTCTGACCGGGACGGCGACGTACAACATGTCGATGCCGATCGTCGCGCTGTATCGGCGCGATTTGCCGACTCCCGACGATCTCGCCTCGACGACTTCCGGCCGCTGTCCGTGATTCTCCATCGCCAGGACGCCGTCGAACGGCTCGAAGGAATCGCCGAGGACGCGGCCGTCCGGCGCGATGAACGTCACTCGCGCGCCGAGCAGCCCGCCCACGCGATCGGCTTCGTCGTCCAGATCGCGGGCGGTGGCGAAGATCGTGCCTTGCGAGAGCAGCTCCGCCGCCAGCCGGGCCTCGGCGACGAGCGTGCGTTCGATACCCTCGTCGACCTGCCGCCGCATGGTCGTGGCGAACAGCACGCCGGCCACGGCAAGCGCGATCAATGCGGACGAAAATGCGGCGAGCAGGAACTTGGTCTGGTAGCGGACGCGGATGGGCGGCATCATGACGTGCGCGGCGGCGGCGGATCCATCAACTTGTAGCCGAACTGTTTGACCGTGACGAGCGCATCGGTGAGGACCGGCAGCTTCTCGCGCAGCCGCCGCACATGGACATCGACCGTCCGCGTGCCGCCGGTGTAGCGGTACCCCCACACGTCGGTCAGGAGGACGTCGCGCGACAACACGCGTCCGCGATGCTCGAGCAAGTACACCAGGAGCAGGAATTCCTTCGCGGTCAATCCGACCTCACTGCCGTCGGCCGTGATGATGTGGCGCTCGGTGTCGACGACAATCGGTCCGTAGATCAATTTGTTGCCGGGTGCGGTTCCGCGCCGCGCCCGGCGCAACAACGCGCGGACGCGCGCGACCAGCTCGCTCGGACTGAACGGTTTCGCCAGGTAGTCATCCGCACCGAGCTCGAGACCGACAATGCGTTCCGACTCCTCGCCCCGCGCGGTCACCATGATGATCGGGATGGCGGCCGTCTTTTCGTCGGCGCGGACGCTGCGGCAGATCTCCAGACCGTCCATGTGCGGAAGCATCAGGTCGAGCACGACCAGATCCGGCGGGCGCGCGGTAATCTGCCGGAGTGCTTCGCGGCCGGACCCGACGCGCTCGGTGGTGAAGCCCGCCTTGTCCAGAAATCGGCTTGCCAGTTCGGCGATGTCCGGATCGTCTTCGACGATGAGGATGCGGCCAGCCATCGCGCCCATTGTAGCGACGTCCTCTACAGCTGACCCCGTTTGAGGCCACGTCAGGGTGTAAACCGCAGGAAATTCTTAAGGAAAACAGCGGCCGGGCTTTGGCATCGACCTTGGTCTCGACCGGGTCAGCGGAGGTGAGCACATGAGAGAGTTCCTGGCAGCAATTCTGACGGTGATCGCAATGGGCGTGCTGCTCATTGCTTACAGCTTGTCCGGTTCGCGCGTCGCGGCCGCACCGGCCGGCCTGGTCCAGTACGACCCACGGATGGAAGCGTATCCGTTTGCGCGTCCCGTCAACGTCAACGAGCGAGTCGCGTTGACAGGCGATGCCTTTGCTCCGCCTGCGGCGCGTGCGCCTGCCGTCTACACGGCGCGTCCGGTTGCGGCTTACGATCCGTACGTGCAGACAGCACCGGCGCCGCGCCGGGTGGCGCGATCGTCCGAGCGGCCGTCGAGTTCGCAACTCGAGCGCCGTTCAGGTCGTGATTGGAAGCGAACCGCGCTGGTGGTAGGCGGCACCAGCGCCGCCGGGGCGGGCGTCGGCGCCATCATCGGCGGCAAGAAGGGCGCGCTCGTGGGCGCGGCGCTCGGCGGCGGCGCGAGCGCGCTGTATGAAGCGACAAAGCGCTGACGCTGAAGCGGCGGGGCCGGAGGCCTGGGGCTGGGGACCCGGGCCTCCGGTTTTTGGAAGATGTCTGCCGCAGGCAACCAGCGAGGAACGTGGGACTCACCGGCCTCTGCGTTTAATCGTGAGGTTTCAACTGGCTGGCGACCCGCCCCATCTGTCACAATCGATCCCATGCGCACCGTGTTTTTCGCCATTCTGTGCTCAACCGCCCTCGCCGCTCAGAATGCGCCCTCGCTGCAGTTTCGCGGCACGGAGCCGCTGTCGAAGCATGTGGCCATCACCACGCCGCCGGTTGCCGCGGCGTCCGCGGGGGAGAAGGTCTCGCTCAGCGTCGAGATGTCGCCGAATCCCGGCATCCACGTCTATGCGCCGGGCGCCAAGGACTATCTGCCCGTGAAGGTGACCCTGAAGCCACAGGCTGAAATCACCGCCGGCAAGCTGACCTATCCGAAGTCCGAGATGGTCCATTTCGAAGCGCTGAACGAGACCGTGCCCGTGTACCGGAAACCGTTCGCGTTGCTGCAGGACGTCACGCTGAAGAAGTCGCTGAAGCCGGGAGCGATGGTGACGCTCTCGGGCACGCTCGAATTCCAGGCGTGCAACGATCAAGTCTGTTTTGTGCCGGAGTCGGTTCCGGTGTCGTGGACCGTCTCGATCAAATAAGCCGGCGAGTGGACAGGCTGGCCTGCGCGGGAGCGGCCGATGGGGGCCGCGGCGGAGCCCCGTCTAGGCGCGCCACAGGCGCGTCCGCCGTAGCTTTAGCGAAGGCGGAAGCGGGGCTTGTGGGGTCCCCGCGAGCGACGGCGTGGAGGTCCGCGGGGGCGCAGTCCCCCGGATCCAGTCAGAAACCCAAGACCTTCGAGCCGTACGCCAGCCCCATCACGGTCGAGAGGCAGCCGACGGCGAACGAGACCACGCGCGCGAACCGATGATCGCGGCCGGCGCGAGCGAGCAGCAGCCCAAACAGCCCCGACATCGCCGCCATTCCCAGCGTTGATGCCATCCCGAAGAGCAGCATGTACAGCAGCCGCGCCGCCGTCGATGGAAGCGTGGCCAGTACGAGCGCGGTGAGCGCACCGCTGCCCGCCAGCCCGTGCATCGCGCCCACCAGAAGCGGCCGGCGGGCGAAGGTCCACCGTCCGATGTGAACGTGCGCCGGCGCTCCGGGGTGCGTGTGGATGACGCGGCCGTGGTGATGGGCGTGAATCGGACCGGCCGGACCCTGCCGCGCGGCGTTGACGATCGATCGCATGCCCAGGCCGACGAGCATCAGCGCTACGGCGAGCTCGAACAGGTTGGCGGCAGACGGCGGCATCTCGGCGCCGACGACGACGAGGAGCGCTCCGGCGGCGATGAGCGCAGCGGTATGGCCGAGTCCCCAGCACACGCCGAGAAACGCCGCGCTCGTGCGGGTGCGATTGCCACGGCCGTAGTCGGCGACGAGCGTCGTCACCGCGGCGACATGATCCGGCTCGAGGGCATGACGCAATCCCAGAAGCGAACCGAGACCGGAGCTGGTCAGGAGCTCGAGAACAGGCATCTGTTTTCCGCTGTGAATCTACCGCGGAGACGCGGAGGGCGCGGGAGGTCACTCCCGAAGACCAACAGGATTTCCCGCCGTGGGCTCCGTGTCCTATGTGTCCTCCGTGGTGAATTTATCATGATGACGCGGATGTGCGGCTACGATTGCGGCGTCTTGACGTACCGCGCAATCTGTTCGTGCGTAGCGAACCACACACCCGGTTTCGACTTCATGTGCAGAATGAGTTTTTCGAGGCCGGCCACGCGCGACCGATGGCCGGTAATGTGCGGGTGCATGGTCAGGATGAACAGGCCGCGTTCCTCGTAGGCGCCGTCGAACTCGGACTGGAACACCTGCTCGATGAGATCCGGGTTCGGCAGTCCGCCGTTCGTCGCGCCGCCAAAGTACGGGAAATCGTCGAGGATGCGCTCGATCGGCAGCTCGACGACCCCGGTCGGCTGCTTGTCCAGCAGGATCTCGTAGGCATCGTCGCTCGCCATCAGGCTGCTGTCGTAGAGAAAGCCGGCCGCCTTGACCTGCTTCATCGTCCACGGACTGAACTGCCATGACGGAGCGCGGTAGCCGACCGGCCGCTTGCCGATCGCCTTCGTCAGCGTCTCGATCGCCCGCGCGAGCATGTCGCTCTCGCCGGCTTCGTCGTTGACCGAGGGCAGGTGCTCGTGAATCCAGCCGTGCACGCCGATCTCATGACGCCCGCTCTTCATGATCAGCGGGATCATGTCGGGATGGAGCAGGTGGCTCACGGCAGGGATGAAAAATGACGCGGGCAGCTGATGTTTGTCGAGGAGCCGCAGGATCCGCGGCAGACCGTCGACGGCCCCGTACTCGCCGCGGGAGATCGATTCCGAGATCAGGTTGCCGGTCGCCAGATCCGCCGTGGCGTTGTCGACATCGAAGCTGAGACCGACGGCAACGCGGGCGCCGTTCGGCCAGGCGGCCGGCTTGAGCCGCTTTCCGGCGCTGACATGAAACATCTGGGCCTCGACCTGCGACAGCGGCAGCTTGATACCCGGTTGCGGGCGCGGCTGCGCAAGGAGCGGGAGGGCGGCGCCTGCCGCGACGCTCATCACGAGTCCGATGAATGTTGATCGCATCGGTGCAGTATACGAGTTTTCAGATCTCCCGGACGCCGTGGCTGCGGGTCAGGAAGTAGACCGCCACGGCGACGATCAGCACCCCGTTCATGCCGATGACCAGCGGCGCGCCAAGGAAGCGGGCGAGGTACCCGCTGACCAGGCTGCCGAGCGGCATCCCGCCGCGGAACGCCAGCATGTAGATGCTCATGACGCGGCCGCGCATCTCGTTGGGCGCGATGAGCTGGACCAGCGACGTGACGGTGGAAAACACCACCATGAGCGCGGTGCCGGTAAGAAAGAGCAGGATGTCGCTGAGCCAGAGGATGCGCGACCACGCGAAGGCGATGATCAAAAGGCCGTACACCACCTGCGTCAGCAGCGTGGTCAGGCCCATGCGCGGAAATTTTCCGAGCCAGGCGACGATCAGCGCGCCCACGATCGATCCAGCGCCGGAAAACGCCATCAGATGGCTGTAGGTGTCGGCGCCTTCGTGGAACACGCTCCGCGCGAAGAGCGGCAGGAACGTGAGCAGCGCGAATCCGAGGAACGTCGTCGCGGCCGCGAGGACGATGAGCGCGACCAGCGTGCCATGAGCCCTGACGTATGACAGCCCGCCGCGCAGCTCGTCGCGCACGCCCCTGGTCGCGGCCGGAGGGATGTGTTTCACCCGCAGCGCCATCAGCGTGTTGATGACGACGACGAACGAGAGCGAGTTCAGCAGAAAGCAGGCGTTCATCGCCTGCGGTTCGTTGTAGCCCCAGTCGCGGAAGGCGGCGAGGGTGGCGGCGAACAGCAGCGGCCCGAGCACGCGCGCGACGTTGAACTGAATCGAGTTCAGCGCCACCGCGTTCGGGAGATCTTTTTTGTCGACGAGCGATGGAATGAGCGACTGATAGGCGGGACCGCCGAACGCCTGCGCCAGGCCGGTGACTGACGACAGCGCCAGGATGTGCCAGATGCGCACCGCGTGGAAGTACATGAGCAGCGCGAGCGCGCCCGACGTCGTCATCTGCACGTATTGCGACGCGAGGAGCGTGCGCCGGCGATCGTAGCGGTCGGCGAAGACGCCGCCGATCAGCGTGAACAGGATGATCGGCAGCTGCTGCAGGAACGCATCGAGTCCGAGAAAGAACGCGGAGTTCGTGAGCGACAGGACGAGCCAGTTCTGCGCCACGATCTGCATCCAGGTCCCGATGCTCGAGGTGCACGCGCCAAACCACTGGACCCGGAAATCGCGGTAGGTGAAGGCGGCGAGCATCCGCCGCATGGTCCGTGGCCCCAGTGACGGCGCGGGGGCGGCGGCGGCGTCAGCCGTTGCGGTGGCTCGAGCGTGGGCGGGTTCGGCCAAAGGATACGGCGCCTAAATCAATACCAGGTCGCAGGCAGGACGGCTCGCAAGCCGCCCTGCCAGGTCTGCAATGACCAGGTGGAGCTAAACAAATGGAGTACAGGCCTTTAGGGCCTGCAGAGTTGATTCGCTATCTTACCTTACTTGATTCCGCCTCGGACGGTGCGGTATAGTGCGAGCAGGCGAAATTAAAGCGAAACACATGGCTGTTGCCCGCGATCATCTCGAAACGCTCCTCCGAGCCCGCCGCCTCGATCGCACGCTGACAACGGCGCTGCCCATCCTGGGCGGTGGCGGCTCCGGCAGCCCTGACGAGACGGTCATCGCGCCGTCGGGCATCACGGCATTGGACGCACGGCTGGGCGGCGGGTTTCCGCGTGGGCACCTGTCGGAGCTGGTCGGTCAGCGGTCGTCGGGTCGGACGAGCGTCTTGCTTCGCCTGCTGGCGGCGGCGACTGCGCGCGGCGAGCTCGTGGCAGTGATCGATGCCCTCGACATGTTCGATGTGGCGTCGGCCGATGCGGCCGGCATTGCACTGGATCGGCTGCTCTGGGTACGCGGGCACGTGGTATCGAATCCCGGGCTGTGCCGGGATCTCAACCGGCGCGCGCTCGAACAGGCGCTTCGCGCGTTCACCCTGGTGCTGCAGGCCGGCAACTTCGGCGTGGTTGTCCTGGACGTGGCTGAAGCACCCGCCGACGCGATCCGCAGCCTGCCGTTCACGACGTGGATACGGCTGCAGCGGCTGCTCGAAGGCAGCCAGGCCGCAGGCGTGCTGGTTGGCGCTGCGCCGATGGCGCGCAGCTCGTCGGGGCTCACGCTGAAGCTCGGGGTTCGCAGCGGAGCCGGCGGACGTCCGGCCGCTCGGTTCAGCGCGAAATTGTTCGAGGGCCTTGACATCGACGCGTCGGTCGTGCGCGCCCGATCGCATGCCGGCCAGGAGACGGGCGCAGGCTTCAGTGCGCTCGCCGCGTACGGAGCCTGACATGGCGCGCGACGCACACACCGTGCCCCTGTACGCATGTCTCTACCAGCCCCCGGCGCCGGCCGTCTGCGCCGATGCCCCGCGCGCCGCGCTTGAACACATTGCCCGCGAGTTCTCGCCGCGGTACGAACGTCATCACGACAGGCTCGTGTCGATCGACGTCAGCGGTCTGGATCGGTTGTTAGGCGCGCGTAGCGCGCCGCGCCGGAGCGGCCCGCCTTCGCGCCAGAGGCGCTACGGCGCGGGGCATTGGGGCCCCGCGAGCGACGGGGATGGAGGGGCCGGCGGGGCGAAGCCCCCCGGTCTGGTACGCCCGGCCCGCACGATCGGCGAAGAGCTCCGTCGTGAAGCCGCGTCGCGAGGCGTCCACGTCAACATCGCCGTCGCAGGAACGCGGACCGCTGCGGTGGTCCTGGCGCACGCCAGGCCGGGCATCACCGTTGTTGCGCCTGGTGATCAGGCGGACGCGCTGGCATCCATTCCGATCGGCATCCTTCAACATGTCATCTCCATCGACGATGCCGGTGCAGGGGCCGCCGAGCGTGTTCGGCCCGCCGGTGGTTCGGCGTCGGAGGATCGCGGGCCGCTGGCTGCGTTCAAGCGCTGGGGGCTCAACACACTCGGCGAGCTTGCGGCGTTGCCGCAGGCGGACCTCACGGCGCGGCTGGGACGTCGCGCTCTGGTCTGGCAGGCTGTCGCGCGCGGCGAAGACATCCGGCCGCTCGTGCCGACGCTCGAAGCAGAGCGGTTCGAATCGTCGCTCGATCTCGACTGGCCGATTGACGGGCTCGAACCCCTGTCGTTTGTCCTCACGCGCCTGCTCGAGCCCTTGTCCACACGGCTCGAGCGCCGCGATCGCGGCGCTGCGGTCCTGCACGTCGTTCTGCGGCTGGTGACGCGCGAGCCGTATGTGCGGCGGCTCGAGCTGCCGTCGCCGATGCGCGACGTGCGCACGCTCCGGACGCTGGCGCTGCTGGATCTCGAGTCGCATCCGCCGGATGCGGCCATCGATCGGGTCAGCGTCATCATCGATCCGACGCCGGGACGCATCCTGCAGCACACCTTGTTCAGGCGCGCGCACCCGACGCCGGAGCAGTTGTCCACGCTCGTCGCCCGGCTCGGCGCGCTCATGGGTCAGGATCGCCTCGGCGCTCCTGCCGTCGTCGATTCCTACTGTCCCGGCGCGTTCGCGATGCTGCCGTTTGCAACGGATCACGACGATCAGCGTGGAACTCGCGGAGCACGCAGAGCATCCGCTCATCAGAATTCTGCGAGTTCTGCAGGTTCTGCGTTGAACGTGGTGACGAACGTCGTCAGTGCGCTGCGCCGATGCCGCCATCCCGTGCCGGCGCGTGTCGTCTTGGCCGACGCCGACGCTGGCGCCGGTGGCCGGCCCGTGCGCGTGACTACCGATCGCCGCGGGTTCGCCGGAGGAACGGTGGTCACCTGCGTCGGACCGTGGCGCTCGTCGGGGAACTGGTGGATCGAGAAGGCAGGAAGGGCAGGAGAGGCAGGAGGGGCAGGACAGGGAGGACGGGCAGGAGAGGAACATTCACAACCTCCCGTCCAGCCTATCCCGCCCATCCTGCCCTCTTGGAACCGCGACGAATGGGACGTCGCGCTGAGCGACGGCGCGATCTATCGCCTCTTTCAGGATCGCGACACCAGCCAGTGGTTTATCGATGGCATTGTCGATTGACCGTGCGCGAGCGGATTGAAATGGATGTCGCCCCGTCTGGTTGAATGAATTGTCTAACGGGTGCTCTGCGTGTTCCGTGAGCTCGGCGTTGATCGTCGTTGTCGGCTGGCAATAGTGGTGGCGCGTCTGCATGGTGAGCGGGTCACGTGTCTTCCTCGTACATCGAGCTTCATGCCGCGTCCGCTTTCAGTTTTCTACAGGGTGCCTCGCTTCCCGAGGTGCTCATCGATCGTGCCGCCGATCTCGACTATCCCGCGCTCGCGCTGCTCGATCGCGACGGCGTCTACGGAGCGCCGCGGTTTCACAAGGCGGCGCTCGCGGCGGGCATCCGTCCGATCATCGGGGCGGAGCTCACCATTGGTGGAACCCGCCAGGCAGGAGCACAGGCGGGAGGGGCAGGAGGGGAACGTCTGCGAGCAGGCTCTCGGTCTGCCCCGCCTGTTCTGCCGATCCCGCCGATCCTGCCCATCCAGCCGTTTCTGCTGCCGGTCCTCTGCGAGTCGCAGGAGGGGTATCGCAATCTCTGCCGTCTCGTCACGCGCATGAAGATGCGCGCGGCGAAAGGTGAAGGCGCGCTGGCGCTCGACGAGCTTGAAGGATCGACCAGCGGCCTCGTCGCCCTCGCCGGCCGCACGGCGCTGAACGGCGAGCGCTACGGCGTCGGCGGTCTGCTCGATCGACTGATCGGCATCTTCGGCCGCGCGAACGTGTACGTCGAATTACAGCGCCACTTTCATCGCCAGCAGGAGCACGAGAACGACGCGCTCGTCGCGCTCGCCGCGGCCTTCCGCGTCCCGACGATCGCGACCAACGGCGTTCGCTTCGCGACGGCGGCCGAACGCCCGCTGTTCGACGTCCTCACCTGCATTTACCACCATACCGATCTCGCGACCGCCGGACGACGGCTGGCGCCGAATGCCGAGCGATATTTGAAGTCATCCGCCGATATGGCGGCGCTGTTTCGCGACAATCCGGATGCGGTCAGCCGCACGCGCGAGCTTGCCGATCGCCTGCAGTACACGATGGCCGACCTGGGGTATTCTTTTCCCGACTATCCGGTGCCGCCGGGTGAGACCCAGATGTCCTTTCTGCGCCGGATCACCGATGTCGGCGCGCGCGAGCGCTACCAGCCGTACCACGACCGCGCGCGGGCGCAGATTGGACGCGAGCTGGATTTGATCGAGAAGCTCGATCTGGCCGGCTACTTCCTCATCGTCTGGGACATCGTCAATTTTTCGCGGCAGCACGACATCCTGGTGCAGGGACGCGGGTCGGCCGCCAACAGCGCCGTGTGTTACAGCCTCGGCATCACGGCAGTCGATCCGGTCGGGATGGACCTGTTGTTCGAGCGGTTCCTGTCGGAGGAACGCGGCGAGTGGCCCGACATCGATCTCGATCTGCCGAGTGGCGATCGCCGCGAGCAGGTCATTCAACACGTCTACACGAAATACGGCGCGCTCGGCGCGGCGATGACCGCCAACGTCATCACCTATCGCGGGCGGAGCGCGGCCCGTGAGGTCGGCAAGACGCTCGGCTTCGATGCGGCGCAGGTGGATCGTCTGGCAAAGATCATGAATCAGTTCGAATTCGCCGATCCGTCCGATACGCTGCCGCGGCAGCTGTCAGCGGTCGGCCTCGATTTGAGCTCGACCCGCGTGCGCCTGTTCGCGCGGCTGTGGCATCAGATGCTCGATCTGCCGCGGCACCTCGGCCAGCATTCCGGCGGCATGGTGATCTGCCAGGGCCAGCTCGATGCCGTCGTGCCGCTCGAAAACGCCAGCATGCCCGGCCGCGTCGTCGTGCAGTGGGACAAGGACGACTGCGCCGACATGGGCATTGTCAAGGTCGATCTGCTCGGCCTCGGCATGATGGCTGTCATCCAGGACGCGTTGACGATCGTGAACACTCCAGAAATCGCGAACGCGGGCGCCCCGGGTATCGGCCCCGCTGCGGGCGGTGTCGAGGAACGACAGACGGCGGGCCCGCAGCCGCGCGTCGATCTCGCACATCTCCCCCAGGACGACCCCGCGGTCTACCGGATGCTGTGCGACGCCGACACGATTGGCGTCTTCCAGGTCGAGTCGCGCGCCCAGATGGCGACGTTGCCGCGTCTCAAGCCGGCCCGTTTCTACGACATCGTCGTACAGGTGGCGATCATCCGTCCCGGACCGATCGTCGGGCAGATGGTGCATCCATATTTGAATCGCCGCGCCGGCCGCGAGCCGGTCATCTATCCGCATCCGTCGCTCGAGCCGATTCTGGCGCGCACTCTCGGCGTGCCGCTGTTCCAGGAGCAGCTGCTGCGCATGGCGATGGTCGCTGCGGGATTCAGCGGCGGTCAGGCCGAAGAATTGCGCCGCGCGTTCGGCTTCAAGCGATCGGAGCGCCGCATGAAGCTGGTCGAGGTGCAGCTGCGCGAGGGCATGGCGCGCCAGGGGATCACGGGCGATGCGGCGGAAGAGATCATCAAGTCGATCACGTCGTTCGCCCTGTACGGCTTTCCCGAGTCGCACGCCGCGAGCTTTGCGCTGCTCGCGTACGCCAGCGCCTATCTCAAGGCGCACTACCCGGCGGCGTTCTACACGGCGCTGCTCAACAATCAACCGATGGGGTTCTATCATCCGGCCACGCTGGTGAAGGATGCGCAGCGCCGGGGCGTGCGGTTCCGGCCAATCGACGTTCAGATCTCCGAGTGGGGCTGCACGGTCGAAGCGGACGGCGCAATCCGGCTGGGCCTGCGGTATGTGAATGGGTTGCGTGAACAGGCCGGGCGCGCCATCGCGAGCGGTCGTGCCTTTGCTGCCCCACCTGCCTCTCCTGCCCATCCCATCTGCCCAAAGTGCGGCTGCGACGATGAATCGATGCTGGAGCAGGTGGACGGCCGTCGCTGGTTCTGCAACAACTGCTCGCACGACTGGGCGGCCGCGGTCGGCGAACGCCAGGGCCGCCGGTTCCGAACGCTCGA
Source organism: Acidobacteriota bacterium (assembly GCA_046726355.1). GTDB lineage: Bacteria > Acidobacteriota > Vicinamibacteria > Vicinamibacterales > CAVVIG01 > QHWF01. The sequence goes on from JBKPAI010000035.1 coordinate 52,158, forward strand.
TGATCTGATCGCGCGCGCGGCCCTGCGCCGCGACGAAGTTGTCACCCTGGCCGACATCGGTGCGCTCAACTCGTTCGGCTATGATCGGCGCTCGGCGGTTTGGCAGGCCGAGCGCGCGGTGCGGCCAGGCGGCGAGCTGTTCGAAGAGGCGGAACATGTGGGAGAGGCGGGAACCCCAGCGGAATGGGAAACGGTCGACGATGAAAGTGGTGCTGGTGGTGAGCGGCTCGCCCGTGAAGAGCCGCCTGACACCGACGCCGGTTCATGTCCGCTCAAACCGATGACCGAGGCCGAACGCCTTGTGGCCGACTACGCCGGCATGGGGCTCACCGCCGGCCGTCACCCGATGGCGTTGCGGCGCGAGGAGCTTGCGACGCGAGGCATCCTGCGCGCGCGCGATCTGCAGACCGAACGCCAGGGCCGCCGCGTACGCGTAGCGGGCATGGTCATCACACGGCAGCGTCCCGGCACGGCGAAAGGGTTCGTGTTCCTCACGCTCGAGGATGAAACCGGCATTGCCAACATCATCGTGCGGCCCGATCTGTTCGAGCGCGACCGTCTTGTCATCGTCGAAGAGCCGTTTCTCATCGTCGATGGCGTGCTGCAGAACCAGGACGGGGTGACGTCGGTGCGGGCGGAACAGGTCCAGGGGATGCGCGGCGTCGACGTGGATTTCGACGCGCACGATTTCTACTAGGAGGCGCGCGCAGCGCGCCTGCGAGCCGGGGCCCCCACGATGCGGTTTGTGCATCGTGGGGTGGGACGGAGCGGCCCGCCTTCGTGCCGGAGGCGTTACGGCGCGTCCGCCATAGCTTTAGCGGAGGCGGAAGCGGGGAGCAGAGGGGATCCGCGAGCGACCCCGGGGGCCCCCACGGCGCGGACTGTGCGCCGTGGGGTGGTGTGAGCGGGGGTGTGGGGCAGAGCCACACGTTAGGAGCACAACATGCGGACGATCATGATTGGGCTGTTCGTCACCGGCGCCACGGCAGTGCTTGCGTCACCCGACCAGACCATTCGGCCGGGAGAGATGACTGAGGGGCGCGTGTGGGTTCAGAACCGCGGCAGTTCTGAGGCGCTGCCCGTTGATCTGCGCGAAGTCAACATCGACCGGCCCATACGAGTCCAGGTGATGAACGGGATAGCCGGGGAGGTGTCGGCGACCCAGAATCCAGTGAACGTGCGCGTCGCTCGTCCGATCTGGGAGTACAAGTCGATCATGGTCGATTTGGGAGCCGACCCGGTCATGGCACTCAATGCGGAAGGTGTGAACGGCTGGGAAACGACGGGAATCGTTGCCGAGGGTCAAGGTAAGAGGACGCTGCTGTTGAAGCGTGCCCGCTAGACGCCGGCATGGCATTGTTTGACAATGAAAGGTGCCGTAACCGGGGAGTCTGCCCAAGTCGACCATTCCATCCGATAAACAGAACGGCTTCAAAGGCGCGCACAGCTCGCCTGCGAGTCGGGGTGTGGGGCGGAGCCCCTCGTTAATCGTCCCGAATCCGGCACGAAAACTGTAGAGTCGATATCGTTGATGCTAAAAGTCGAGCTGCACTCGCACACCGCTGACGACCCCCACGATTCAATTCCGTATTCGACGACCGACCTGATTGACCGGGCTGCGGCTCTCGGGTACAACGCGCTCGCTATCACGTTGCACGAGCGGCAGTTGGACATCCGCGGCCTCCGGCCCTATGCGGCCGAGCGCGGCGTCGTGTTGATTCCCGGGATCGAGCAGACGATCGAAGGGAAACACGTACTCCTGCTCAATTACGAAGCTAATACAGAAAATGTCCGCACTTTTACCGATCTCGCACGGCTGAGGCAGCAGCGTCGAGGTCTTGTCGTGGCGCCCCATCCCTTCTTTCCGTCAAGAAGTTGTCTCTGGTCGTATCTCGATCGATACAAGGATTTGTTCGATGCGGTCGAGTGCAACGCCATGTTCACCCGACTGGTTGACTTTAACCAGCCTGGGGAACGCTGGGCGCGCCGGGAGGGCAAGCCGGTCGTCGGCAACGGCGACGTTCACCGGCTGCGTCAGCTGGGCAGGACATACTCGCTGGTCGAGGCGGAGCCCGATCCGGATTCAATCTGCGAGGCGATTGCCGCTGGGCGCGTCACCGTTGTCCGCCGTCCGTTGACATGCGTCGAAGCCGCCGGGATCGTAGGTGACTTGTTCGGATGGCCAACGCACGCTGGACCGCAGGTCGCGAAGACGCCGGCCTCAGACTCGACAAATATCTCGCTGCCGCAGAACGTCTAGGCTCGCGCGCCAGGGCGGCATCGGCCCTGGCACGCGGCAAGGTCTTTCTCAACGGCCGCGAAGCGTCGCCTGCCGCGGCGGCAAGTCGTCTCGCCCCGGGCGACGAGGTCCGCATCTGGATGGACCGGCCCGGCACGGCGAAACGCCGCGCGGCGCTCGGCGACAGTCGCGATCTGCCGATCCTCTACGAAGACGAAGCGGTGATTATCTTGAACAAGCCGGCCGGCGTTCTGGCCGTGCCGCTTGAACGGCGCGGCGACGCGCGGTCGGTATTCGACGATATCCGGCAATATCTCAGGGCGCGCCACAAACCGCGCCCGTTCGTGGTGCATCGCATCGACCGCGATACGTCCGGGCTCGTGTTGTTCGCGAAGACCGCGGCGGCGCATCAGTCTCTCAAGGAACAATTCAAGCGGCATCGTCCGGAGCGGGTCTATCAGGCCGTCGTGTACGGCCATCCCACGCCGCCGTCGGGCACGTGGCGCGATCGCTTGCTCTGGGACGACAAAGCGTTGATACAGAAAGAGACCCATCCGCGAGATCCTCGCGGCAAGGAAGCGATCAGCAGCTACCACGTGCTCGAGCCGCTGAAAGGCGCATCGCTCATCGAGGTGACGCTTGTGACCGGCCGGCGGAATCAGATTCGGATTCAGGCCCGGCTGCGCGGCCACACGCTGGTCGGGGAACAGCGCTACACCTACGGGCCCGAGCAGTTGCGGCCTGTTCGGTTTGGCCGGCAGGCGCTTCACGCCAGCCGTCTGACGTTCGCGCACCCGACTGACGGGCGGGAGATGCGGTTCGAGGTGCCGCTGCCGGACGATATGGCGTCGCTGGTAGCGCGGCTGCGGCCGGACAATCGATCCAAGCGGTCGAGCTAGATCGCGCTAGGCTCCAACCTGGCTCGGACCCAGCTCCGACTGAAGTCCGTGCGAACCCCGACCGCAGTCCCGCCACGATCCGAGCGAAGTCCGACCTGAGTCCGACCGTCGTCGGACAGAGCTCCGACGAGAGTCACGCCGCGGTCGGAGTGAAGGGTCAGTCACCTGAACGTCTCAGTGGAGTGAAGGGCAGTCACCCGGGCATCTCGGTGACGCGAAACTCGCGATGCTCGCCGATTTCCACCCGAAACAGCTGATCGAAGCCCTCGGCCCGCACCGGCGGTTCGAGCCGCTTGGCGATGGTGAAGATGGCCACCTTGGGCACCTGCTCCCGCCCCGATCGTCCGGCATTCCGAGCGATCGCGGCGCGGGTCGGCACGTCGAAAAAGTATCCGACCACGCGCGCGCCGCGGGCGCGCGCCACTTCCGCGATGGCGGCGCGGTCGGCGACCCTCGGGTTGGTATTGTCGACAACCACAGACTGCCCCGATGCCAGCGCCTCGTCTATCGCGCGGCGCTGGCGTGCGTCACGCGCCGTGGCGTGCGGCCAGAGATCTTTGCTGACGTGGGTGTGCGTGGCGGCAAAGTGGCGCCGGAAAAACGTGGTCTTCCCGGCGGCCGGCAGGCCGATCAGGATGATGCATTCGAGCAAGTGCTGTCGCGAGCAGCGGCCGCAGCCGATGACGAATCAAAAATCAGAGCTCGTCCGCGTTCCCGGGGCGACGTGCTTGTAGACTTTGCCGCCTTTCATCACGAACGCGACACGCGTCACCGCCGAAATATCAGTGAGCGGATCCCCCTCGACGGCAATCAGATCAGCGTCATAGCCGGCAGCGAGCGTGCCGATCGTTTTGTCGAGCCGCAGCGATTTTGCCGCCACCGATGTCGCCGAAATGATGGCGTCCATCGGCTTCTGTCCGCCTTGACGGACCCGCTCGACGATCTCGTCGGCATTATGGCCGTGAGCGCCGGCGACGGCATCCGTTCCCAGGACCATCTTCAGGTTCGGCGTGTTGACGGCCTTCTTGATCATTACCTTGTTGAGATCGAGGCCTTTCTCCATGTAGGCGAACCCTTCCTCGGTGTAATTGCCGATACCGAGGAACTTCGCTTTGTTTCTGAGATAGTTCTGCAGAACGACACCGATGTTCGGGTCGAAGTACACACCCTTGTCCGCCATCAGTTTCAAGACTTCGTCGTCGGCGAACACGCCATGCTCGATCTGGTGGCAGCCGGCGTTCACCGACGCCTTGATCGATTCGGGACTGTGGGCGTGGACCATCGTTCGCATCCCGAGGGCGTTTGCTTCGCCGCACACCGCCTGCAGCTGCTCGTCGGTCATCGTCTGTTTGCCGCCGTCGCGGATGCTCGCGGACGCGAAAATCTTGACCACGTCGGCCCCGTCCTTCTTGAGCTGACGGACTTTCTCGCGAATTTCCGCGGCGGTGCCGCTGCGCTCGTTGATCTGGCGGATTGACGTCAGGATCCGCGGACCGGGCAGGGTTCCCCGCGCGATCGCGTCGCGCAGGTCGACATCGCTCGGCGATCCGGGACTCTGGATTGTCGTGAAGCCGGCCATCAGCGTGACGAATGCGTTCTCGGCGCTGTACAGGATCTCACTGGCCGGAGATCCGGGCGGGGAGGCGTACCGCCCGTCCTTGTCGAAATGCCACGCGACGTGCGCATGCACGTCGATCATCCCGGGCAGGATGGTGAGTTGTCCAAGGTTGTAACTCGCCGATCCATTGCCGCCGGTCTCAATCGACGTGATTTTGGATCCTTGAACGGCGATGGTCGCGTTGCGCAGGACCTTGCCCGCACCGTCGATGACCGTGGCGGCGCGGACGCGAACCGTCGGCTCCTGTGCTGACAGCCCCGCCGCCGACAGCAGCGACGCGAACAGAAGAGCGTTGAATCGCATGGCGCATTATAATCCTCTCACTCGAAGCATGTTGAAAGCGATGACCGCGCTCATGGTGGCAGCGATGGCGGTGGCGCTCGCGCCGGCGCCGCCGGAAGTCGACTGGCCGTTCTATGGCGGCGACCCTGGCGGGACGAAATACTCGCCCCTCGCCGACATCTCGGCCTCCACGGTGTCACGCCTGCAGGTCGCCTGGGAATGGAAAACTGGCGAGAAGGCGCTGCCGGCTCATGGCACCCGTCCGGGGAATTTCCAGACGACGCCCCTGATGATCGACAACGTGCTGTACTTCAGTACGCCGTACAACCGGGTCGTCGCGCTGAACGCCGAGACCGGGACCGAAGTCTGGTCCTTCGATCCGAAGGCGTACGAAGACGGCCAGCCGCCGAACGGCACCGGTTTCGTGCACCGCGGCGTCGCCGCGTGGCGCGACAGCGCGAACGGGAACACGCTGCGGATCTTCATCAACAGCCGCTATCGGCTCATCGCGCTCGATGCGGCCACCGGCCGCCCGGTGGATTCTTTCGGCGCGCACGGCGCGGTCGACTTGAGTGAAGGTCTGGTATGGACTATCAACAGACTGCACTATACGAACACCTCGCCGCCGGTGATTTACAAGGATCTCGTCATTCTCGGCAACGGCGTCGGTGATCGGCTGGTGTATCGGAACGACCCGCCCGGCGACGTCCGCGCGTTTCACGCACGCACCGGCAGGCAGGTCTGGTCGTTTCACACCATTCCGCAGCCGGGCGAGATCGGCAACGACACGTGGGAATCGGACTCGTGGAGCTTCACGGGACACACGAACGCCTGGTCGCCGATGACGCTCGACGCGGATCGCGGCCTGGTGTACGTGCCGCTCGGCACGCCAAGCAATGACTTTTTCGGCGGTCGCCGGCCGGGCGCGAACCTGTTCGCAGAATCGCTCGTGTGTCTGGACGCGAGCACCGGCGTCCGCAAGTGGCATTATCAACTCGTTCACCACGGACTCTGGGATTACGACAACCCGTCGCCTCCCAACCTGGTCAGCATTCGTCCCGCCGGCGGAAGCAGCCCGCCGGTCGACGCGGTCGTCCAGCTCACCAAGCAGGGGTTCGCGTTCGTGTTCGATCGGATCACAGGCAAGCCGGTCTGGCCGATCGAAGAACGCGCGGTGCCTTCCAGCGATGTCGAGGGCGAGCGCGCGTGGCCCACGCAACCGGTCCCGACCAGGCCGCCCGCGTTCACCGATCAGGGTGTCACGCTGGACGATGCCTTCGACCTCACGTCGGAGTTGAAGTCGGCAGCGCAGGAGGAGCTGAAGAAATATCGGCTCGGCCCGTTGTTCACGCCGCCCAGCCTGCGCGGCACGGTCCAACGGCCTGGCCTGATTGGCGGCGCCAACTGGGGCGGTGGCGCGTTCGACGCGCGAACTGGTGTGCTCTTCTTCAAGACCAGCAACCAGGCGAACATCGCCCGTGTCGGAAAACCGGACCGATCGAGCGCGAACCCGCGCGCGTCCGAGGTGGACGCCGACCTCACCCGCATCGGTGAAACCAATGCGGAGTTCATGAATGGGCTGCCGCTCCTGAAGCCGCCGTATGGCCATCTGGTCGCGCTCGATTTGAACCGCGGCACGATCAAATGGCGCGTCCCGTTCGGCGACATGCCGGCGCTGCGGGATCATCCCGCGTTGAAGGCCGTGAAGTTGCCCGCCGTTCTCGGTGTGCCGGGAGCGCCGGGTGTGCTCGCGACCGCCGGCGGCCTGGTATTCGCGGGCGGCGGGGACGCGGCGTTCCACGCCGTCGATGCGGCGACGGGCAATGAAGTCTGGCAGTTCCGGTTGGCGAGGCGCGCCAATGGGACGCCAATGACGTACCGCTCACGCGCCGGCCGTCAGTTCGTTGTCGTGGCGACGGGCGGGGGCGAGGATGCAGCGCTGGTGGCGTTCGCGATACAAAAGGACACGAAGGAGACAAAGGACACAAAGAAACAGAGTGGATGACCAGAGTATCCAGCTTGATCAACCGGAGGTTTCGCAGTGATCTCGGTTTTGCTGCTCACCCTGGCGATTGCCGCACCGGCTGAGGTGTCCGGCGTTGTGCGCGATCCGAGCGGCGGCGTGGTGACCGGCGCCTCGGTCGTCGTCAAGCCAACGTCAGGAACGGAGCATGTCGCGCTGACCGGACCGGACGGACGGTTTAGAGTGGCGATGCCGGCTGAAGGCGACGTGACGGTGACCGTTCGCGCGGGCGGATTCGCGGAGAAGTCCCAGACCATCGGCAACGGCGACCGCGGCCGCGACGTCGAGATCGTCCTCGAGCCGGCGACGATTCTCGAAGCGGTCACGGTGACGCCCAGCCGGACCGAGCAGCGGCTCGGGGACGTGCCGGCGAGCATGACCATCCTGAGCCGTGACGAGATCCGGCAGTCGCCGGCTGTCGTTGCCGACGACGTGCTGCGGCAGGTGCCGACCTTCAGCCTGTTCCGGCGGACCAGCAGCCTGTCGTCGCATCCGACCGCGCAGGGCGTGTCCCTGCGCAGCATCGGGCCGAGCGGCGTCAGCCGGACGCTCGTTCTCCTCGACGGCATCCCCTTCAACGATCCGTTTGGCGGCTGGGTGTACTGGACGCGCGTGCCGCTCGAGAGCGCCGATCGGATCGAGGTCGTGGACGGATCGAGCTCCAGTCTCTACGGCAACTACGCCATGGGCGGTGTGATCAACATCGTGACGAGCCGTCCGGCGCGCCGCACGGTCGATTTCAAGACCCAGTACGGGAACCGGAACAGTCCGAAAGCGGATTTCTTTGCCAGCGATGTGTGGGGTCGGATCGGCCTCGCCGTGGACGGCAGCGTGTTCCGCACCGACGGCTTTCCCATCGTTGCGGCGACCGAGCGAGGGCGGGTCGACAACAACGCCACGGTTGACTTCCGGAACTTCAACGTGAAGGCCGATTACAACCCGAGCGCGCGCCTGAACGTCTTCGTCCGGACCGGTTACTTTGCCGAGAACCGGGACAACGGCAAGCTGAGCACGTTCGACGGTACAGAGGAAGCCAACAGCACACGATGGAAGTACGCGGCCGGCGGCATCCGCCTCGTCCTGCCGGATCAAAGCGATCTGCAGGCGCGCGTCTTCGGTGACTTCGAGACGTTCCGCAGCAACTTTCTCGCGGTCCCGGCTCCGCCGGCGGTGCCGGTCCCGCGCAGCGTCGGCCGGATGACGCTCAACCAGCGGGTGCCGACCACCGGCGCCGGCGGGGTCGTGCAGTGGTCGAAGGCGTTGAGCTCCCTGCAGCTCCTGACCGCCGGCACCGACTGGCGATGGGTAAACGGCGACAGCGAGGAGGATGTGCTCGACGCGCAGGTGGGCGCCCAGGTGGTGACCCGGCGTGTGTCGGGCGGGACCCAGCGAAGCGTCGGCGCCTTCGTACAGGATCTGATCTCGCCGGTTCCGGACCTCGAACTGACGGTGAGCGCACGGGTTGATGGATGGCACAACTACGACGCGCACAATCTGGAGACGACGGTCGCCACAGGAGTCCCGACCGCGAACAACAATCCGTCGCTGCCCTCGCGCGAAGACACCGTGGTCAGCCCGCGTGCCGCCGCGCTGTACCACATCACCGATCGTGTGAGCGTCTGGGGCGACATCGGGTCGGGGTTTCGCGCACCGACGCTCAACGAGCTCTATCGCCAGTTTTCCGTCGGCGCCGTGCTCACGCTGGCGAACAACCAGCTCGGACCGGAGCGCCTCGTCGGCGGCGACCTGGGAATCAACCTCACTCCGGTGCGCAACGTGACCGTGCGGACGACGTGGTTCAACAACCGCGTCAGGAATCCCGTGTCCAACGTGACGATTGCCACCAACCGACAGCAGCGCCAGAATCTTGGCCGGACCCGTATCACCGGCGTCCAGACCGATGTGGAGTACCGCCTCAGGCACACATGGCGGGTCACCGGCGGTTACTTGTACAACGACGCAACGGTCCGCGAGTTCGCCGCCAACCCGCTGCTCGTCGGGAAGTTTCTGCCGCAGGTGCCGAAGCACCGCGGCTCGTTTCAAATCGCGTATTCGAGCGCACGGTACGTGTCAGTCGCGTTCGGGGTGCAGTTCATCGGCCGGCAGTTCGATGACGATCAGAACACGCGCGCGGTGCCCGGCGAATCCGAACCCGGATTGCCCGGCTACGGCATCGTGGACCTCCTGTTGTCTCGACCGGTCGCCAGGAACCTTGATGTGTTTCTCGGCGTGCAGAACCTGACTGACCGCGAGTACTTCGTCGGCACGCTTCCCACCACCATCGGCTCGCCCCGCCTGGTCAACGGCGGCGTTCGCGTGCGATTCACGGGGCGATAGATTCCGAGACGTTTTTCCAATGTAGTTCGGACTTTCCACGTTCGAAGGCTCCAGTCAACCGCGCGACAATTTCACCACGGAGGACGCGGAGGACAGGCGAAGAATCCTCTTCTCCTTCAGGATTCAACTTCCGCATCCTCTGCGTCCTCCGGGGTAGTTGCTTGCCGCGCCGTCGCTTCAGCGAAGGCGGAAGCCTGCACTACAGCGGAATATCTTGACACCCTAAAGGTGCGCCGGTATCATCCCGGCTCATCTCATATTGGCACCCTAAAGGGACGCGATGGAAAAGCTGGATATTCCCGAAAAGCTGGATATTCCCCAGGGCACGCTCGACTTGATGATCCTGACGATCCTCGCCCGCGAACCGATGCACGGCTATGGCATCTCGCAGCGGCTCGCCGCGCTCAGTCACGATCAGTTCCAGGTCAATCCGGGCTCTCTGTTTCCGTCGTTGTACCGCCTCGAACAGGATGGAAAACTGAAGGCGGAGTGGCGGCCAAGCGAGAACAATCGCAACGCCAAGTATTACCGGCTCACGCCGTCCGGACGAAAGCAGCTGGAACACCACAGGCGCCGCTGGGACCGCGTTGCGTTCGCGATCGCGAGCGTGTTGGAGGGCGCATGATCGTCATGCATCGGCTCGCGTCCGTCCTCCGCTGGATCCTGAACCGCGGCAGAGCCGAGCGCATTCTGGATGACGAACTACGGTCGTTCGTCGAGATGTCAGCGGCCGAGAAGATGCGTGACGGCGCGTCGCCGATCGAGGCGCGGCGGCTGGCGATTCTTGAGCTCGGCGGGATTGAACAAGTCAAAGAAAGGGTCCGCGCCGATCGTCACGGCGGCTGGCTCGACGAGGTTGGCCGCGATGTGCGTTATGCGTGCCGCATGTTTACCCGGGCACCCGCCGTCACTGTCGTTATCGTGCTGACGCTGGCGCTTGGTATCGGCGCGAACACGGCGATATTCAGCTTGATCGACGCACTGATGCTGCGATGGTTACCGGTGCGGAATCCGCAGGAGCTGGTTCAGATCAAGTTCGAACGGTCTAACGTTGACAGCGTCTCCTATCCGATCGCGAGAGCGCTGGCCGAGCAGCACGAGATCTTCACCGGCGTCGCTGGCTTCTTCGGCTTCAGTTTTGACGTCGGCTCTCCGGGGTTCGTCAGCCGGACTCCTGGCGCCATAGTCACCGGCGGCTATTTCGAGACACTCCGCTTGAATCCGGTGGCCGGCCGTCTGCTCACCCGCGAGGACGATGAGCCCGGTGCGCCGTTGGTGACGGTCATTAGCTACGGTTACTGGGAGCGCCAGCTCGCGCTCAGCATTGGAGCGATCGGACAGTCTGTTCGGATAAATGGAGTTCCCGTCACGATCGTCGGTGTCAGTCCCCGCGGCTTCGTTGGTGCAAACGTCGGCGCGATTGCGGATATCACGATGGCGGTAGCCGCGCTTCCGACGGTCCAGCCAAGCGCGGCGCCGCTCCTTGGTCCAGGCAATTTCTGGCTGCGCGTTCTCGCCCGGCCCGCGCCAGGCGTCTCCATTCCGCAAGCCACGGCGCGTCTGAATGCGGTGTGGTCGCAGATCGCCGAATCCGTGATCGCACCGCATTGGCCCGCCGCCCGCCGAAAGGCGATGGCGGACTCACGGTTCGAATTGAGTCCCGGCGGCACTGGCTGGACCTACCTGCGCGGGTTGTACCAGAAACCCTTGTTCGTGCTGATGGGTCTTGTCGGTCTTGTGCTGCTGGCCGCGTGCGCAAACGTCGCAACGCTGCTCCTCGCACGCGCGTCGGCGCGGCGGAGAGAAATTGCCGTGCGTCTGGCGATCGGAGCAGGCCGGGGCCGAATCGTCCGGCAGCTGCTCGTCGAGAGCACGTTGCTGGCGCTCGTTGGAGCGGCAGGCGGACTGGTGCTCGCCTGGCTCTCCGGTCGCTTTCTCGTCAGCTTGATTGCAGCCGGACCGGCTCCCATCGTGTTCGATCTCACGCCGAACCGGCACATCCTCCTGTTCACGACTGCGGTTGCGATCGCGACCGGTCTTTTCTTCGGGGCGGCGCCTGCCCTTCAGGCGACGGCCCCGGGATCGTCCGCCGCGCTCAGGGAGGACGCCAGGATGAGCGGTTCCCGATCGCGGCTGCTGCCGGCGCTGGTCAGCGTCCAGGTCGCTGTTTCGTTGATCCTGCTCGCCGGCGCGGGCCTCTTCGTGCGCACGCTGCAGAATCTTCAGCATCTTGATCCGGGTTTCAACCGTGAAGGTGTGCTGCTCGTGAATCTCGAGGGACGGCGCACCGCACTGCCGCGGCAGTTGCTCGACGACGTGCGACGGCTGCCCGGAGTGGTCGCCGCAGGCCTTTCCACCCACACGCCCCTGAACGGGTCGGTCTGGAGCGAGCCGGCGGTTCCGGCAGGGCAAACGGTCCCGGAGCGAGACAACGCATATTTCGTGGGTGCCGGACCTGATTTTTTCGCCACGATGCAGATCCCGCTGCTCTCCGGACGAGAATTTACCGACCGCGACTCGGCAGAGAGCCCTGCCGTGGCGATTGTCAACGAAGCGTTCGCCGGCCGGCACTTTGCCGGCCGCACTCCGGTCGGCCAGCATCTCTCGGCCAGCATGCGAGGGCAGCGGCAAGATCTGGAGATCGTGGGGGTTGTCCGGAACACACATGCGGCCGGTCTGCGCGCGGCGCCTCCTCCAACCGTGTACGTCGCGTACGCGCAGCTCACGGGCGACTTTCCGACGACGCTGGCGGCCCGGGCAGCCGGGGCGCCCGGGCCAGTGGCTTCGGCGATCCGACAGGTGTTGCAGTCGAAGCTGCCGAACGTACCGATCGAAGTGCAGCCGCTCTCAATGCAAGTAGAGGCCACGATCGCCCGCGAGCACATGATGGCGACGCTTGCAGGCGGATTCGGCCTAATCGCGCTGGCATTGGCAAGTATCGGGCTTTACGGACTGCTTGCGTACAGCGTCGCCCAGCGCACCAAGGAAATTGGTATTCGCATGGCGCTGGGCGCACAGCCGGCGCGGGTCGTCGCCCTCGTGCTGAAGGGCGGCGTCCGGCTCGTTCTGATTGGAATTGCGCTTGGGTTGTCGGCGGCGTGGGCAGCATCGCGCTGGGTGGAGTCGATGCTCTTCGGGTTGACGCCTGCCGATCCTGCCGCCATCGCCGGAGCGGTGGCGTTGCTGCTGGCAGCCGCCCATCTCGCAGCGTACTTGCCTGCCCGCAGCGCCGCACGGCTCGATCCATTGTCCGCGCTGCGCCACGAGTGAGCGACGTGTAGTCACGGCTCTTGGCGCACGGCTTGACCCGCCGAGATCGCCAAACCCGAAAGAAGGCTGAAGCCGAAAGCCCAGAGCCACGCGGCCGAGAGAGGCCGGTGCTGGAACCTCAGCTGCCCGTCGCCGCACCCTGCCGAGATGGCGAGCAACTTGCTGTGGTCGCCAATGGGATGGCGCCGAACATATGAAGCTCATCGTCCAGCCGGATACCGGCGTCGCGCCCGTCGTCAACGCCATCAACCAGGCGACCAGAACAATTGACGTCCTGATTTTCCGTCTCGACCGGGTTGAGACTGCACGGGCGCTGCAGTCTGCCGTCGCGCGCGGCGTTGATGTGCGGGCGTTGACTGCCCACGCGAACCGGGGCGGCACGAAACACCTGCGCAAGCTCGAGTTCGAGCTGCTCGACGCCGGCGTCACCGTGTCCCGATCGGCCGACGATCTGGTTCGATACCACGGCAAGATGATGATTGTCGACGGGCGAATCCTGCATGTGTACGGATTCAACTTCACCGGTCTGGACATGCAGAAAAGCCGGAGCTTCGGCGTCATCACCGGGAACAGCAAGCTGGTGAAGGAAGCCATGAAGCTGTTCGAAGCCGACTTCGACCGGCGGCCGTACAAGCCGGGACACGAGCAGCTGATCGTCAGTCCCCTCAACTCACGCGAGCGTCTCACCGCGTTCATCAAAGGGGCGCGCCGGCAATTACTGATCTACGACCCGCAGGTGAGTGACGACGCGATGCTGCGGCTGTTGACCGGGAAGATCGCGGACGGTCTCGACGTCAGAATCATCGGCAAGGTCGAATCGAAATGGCGCGTGAAGAACCAGAGGCGTCCCGACGAGCGCCTGCACATCCGCACCATCATTCGCGACGGCGCGCGCGCGTTCCTCGGAAGCCAGAGCCTGCGCCGGCTCGAGAAGCGCCGCGAGATCGGCGTCATCCTCACCGATGCCGCCGTCATTCGCGAGATGACGTCGATTTTCGAGCGCGACTGGTTACTGCTCGACGCGGGCCGCAAGGAGCCGAAGAAGGCCGAGAAACAGCAACATCCGGAGCTGGTCGCAGCCACGTAGATCGGAGTTTTCGGGTCCTGAGTCTTGAGTTGTGAGTTTTGAGTTGTGAGTGGTCACTCTTCAGCCGTGACCGCACCGCTGGAGACCGCCGACTGTTTGCCGCGCCAGAAATCCATTGCTGACACGCGGTGTACGCATCCGATGGTGCAGTACGGTGCGCACGATTTCGGCGTGACGAACTCCCGGCGGATGTCGTCGATGGTGTAGGTCTCGAGCGGGGTGGCCGGATAGCCCCGCTGCTGCGAACAGTAGTGGACGAGACCGTCCTCGCACACGTAGAGGTACCGGGCGCCGGCCCGGCATCGCCAGTCGTTCGGCCGGCCGTCCGCCAGGTTGTCCTGAAAGCTGCGGATGCCTGAATAAAGATTCTTCAGGACCTGCCAGGGCCCGTTGATCGCAGCCGACACCTCGTCGTACACCTTGCGTTCCGCCGGGCCAAGCGGCCTGAGCCGCCCCGAGCCGTCGTGGATAATGCCGATCGATGTCGAGAAGCCAAGCTCGCGCGCCCTTCGGTTGATCGTGCGGGCGTCTTCAGGATTGCGAATCCCGCCGCCGAGCACGGAATTGATGTTGACGTCGAACGTGGCATACGCGCGGAGGTGCTGAAGCTTCTTGTCCAGCAGCCGGAGACTCTTTTTCGAGACGTCGTCGGGCTCGACGTTGTCGATGCTGATCTGCAGGAAATCGAGCCCGGCCCGATTCAGCTGTTCAATCCGTTTCGGAACCAGATAATAGCCGTTGGTGATCAGACCGGCCATCATCCCGAGGCGCCGGATGTGACGGATCAGATCGTCGAGGGCCGGGTGGAGCATCGGTTCGCCGCCGCTGAATGCGACGACCGACGTTCCGAGCCCGGCCAGCCTCTCGATCCGCCGCATCATCACGTCGGCCGGCACCGGCGCGGACACCTTGTCGTACTCGTTGCAGTAGCTGCAATCGATGTTGCAGCGTCGAATCGGAATGATCTGCACGAGCAGCGGATGCGACTGGTGAATCAGCCCGCGTGTGAACTGGCGCAGCGAACGCGCTTTCCGCGTGGCGGTGATCCGGATACTCATCGCCTCACGAGCTGCAGGCTTCCGCGGGCCGCAGCCGTCTGACCTGCTGCCCCAGCTTCAGCGAGCTGTTGAAGATCGATCTGATCGGGATGAACCCGAACAGCTGATGGCGCGCGACCGCGGCGAGGCCCGCCGATGCGATGCACCCACAGTTGCTGCAGTCGGGAGCGCCGCCGAAGATACACGGCGTCACTCTCGATTTCAGATCGGCGGAGAGCGTCAGGGTCGTCTTTGCGAAGACACATTCATCCGGCGAATCGGGGGGATTCGCGTACACCTCGATGAGGCCTTTCGGCAGCGCCAGCTTGGGAAAGCGCAGCCGCAGCGCGAGGAGATCGGCGACAGCGCGTTCCCGGTCGGCCGGCCGCAGCCGTTCGTCGGAGATCTCGCCGATCTGCGGCGTGTACAGGCTGATCCAGATCTTCTCGACTTCGCACCGGTCAGACCAGAAGCGGAGGAATTCCTCGAGATAACCCGGTCGCGCGGTCAGTTGCCGGGTGGCGGTGCAGTGCACCGTAATCGTATGCCCGGCGATGTGCTTGAGGATGCGATCGTACGTGGCCGGCGCGCGGCGGACGTCGTGCTCGGGCTGGAGCCCGTCGATCGACACGACGATCGAGAAGCGGGGCAGACCCTGCCAGTTCTTTGGAATCTCCCGGACGGCGCTGGTGACCAGTTGCGTGTACACGCGGCGTCTGGCGAGAAGCGGCAGCAGCACATCCAGCTCACGGAACCGCACCAGGGGTTCGCCGCCGACAATCGACAGGTGGAGCGGGCGATAACGGTCGACGAGAGCCAGGACACCGTCGATCAGCTGCTGACCCTTGAAGTCGCGAACCTCCCGCAGGGTCACCTCACCGCCCAGGTGGTTGTCCCCGTAGGCGTAACAGCCGGGACAGCGTAATGGACATTCACGGGTAATCTCGATCGACATTGCCGGAAGATGTCCGGTAAGAATGCGCCCCCACGCTGAGAAAATTGCTTCCATCGCTTCACTATAATGCACTCCATGAGACGACGCACGCTACTGCAATGGATCGCGTCGACAACGGCAACGCTGCCGCTGCACCGCCTGCGTGTATTTGCACAGCCGCGCGAGCTGACGCCGGAGGCCATCACGACGCTTCACGACGTGGCGCCGACCGTCCTGCCCGTCTCACTGGGCGCGGCCCGCATCCGCGACACGGTTGAGCGGTTTGTCGTCTGGACGCGCGGGTATCGCGAAGGCGTGGCCATGGCGCACGGATATGGCCATCCACAGCTGCGCAAGACGCCGGCGTCTCCCGTGCCGGGCTACATCTCGCAGCTCGCGTCCCTGGCAGCCGCCGCGCGCGCGAAGGGCGGCACGTGGGGAAACCTCGATCTCGAAGCACAGCGCACACTGCTCGACGAAGCCATCACGAAGGCCGGTGTGCGCACGCTGCCTCCGAGACCGATGGGCGAGCACGTGATTGCCGATCTCATGGCCTTCTATTTCCGCAGCAGCGAAGCGAACGACGAGTGCTACAAGGCGATGATTCAACGCGAGGTCTGCCGGCCGATTGCCATCACGGTCAGGAAACCTGAACCGCTCGTGAAGTAGGCCGACGATCGACGCAGAACTCGCCGAGCCGCGGAATAGTCGTTTCTGCGGGTTGTGCGGTTTCTACGTGGCACGTTGTCCGTCATCCGCTGGAGAGTGGACGATGCCCATCCATGAAACCGACGTCTGCATCATCGGCGGCGGCATCACCTCGGCGATGCTGGCGCTGAAACTGTCCGAGCTGCGGCCCGGCCTTGACATCATCGTCGTCGAAGCCGGCCGATCGATTTTCGACGTGCAGAACCGCGGCCGTTACCGCGAGCGCGCGGCGGCGTATGGCGAGCACCCGTGGCATGAGGACTACATCGAGGATCAGCAGGCCAGCGGCATCATCGCCATGACCATGGCCGTCGGCGGTCTGGCGCTGCACTGGGGCGGAGCCTGCAATCGATTCTCTGAAGAAGACCTGCGCCTCAAGTCGATGTACGGGCTCGCCGTCGATTGGCCGATCGAGTGGGAAGAGCTCGAGCGGTATTACTGCGAGGCCGAGCGGCGCCTGAACGTCGCCGGCGAGCCGGGTCCGTATCCCGAGGACCGCCGGTCGGCGCCGTATCCGCAGGGCCCGATTCCGCTTTCTTACAACCTTCAAGTGCTCAAAGCGTGGGCGCAGCAGAGCGGGCTGAAGTTCAACGGCCTGCCGATGGCGCGGAACCTCACGGCGTTCGACGGCCGCGGCGGCTGCTGCGTCTACGACACGTGCGGCGAAGTCTGCCCCTCCGGCGCGCGTTATTCACCCGACTATACCTTCCGGCAGCTGATCGCGCCGAAGAGAATTCTGCTGCACGATCGGACGCTTGTCCGGCGGCTCGTGCTCGATGACCGGCGGCCGACGGTGGTCGCGGCGCGCGCGGTGCATCAAGAGCGTCCGGACGAAACAATCGACTATCGTGCGAAGACGTTCGTCATCGCCTCCGGATACTGCTGGAGTTCGCACCTGCTGCTCCTGTCGGCGACCCCGCGGTTCCCGAACGGTCTTGCAAACAGCTCGGGCGTGGTCGGGCGGTACATGAATGGACACAGTTTCATGTCGGCGATCGCGAACATCGACGATCAGACGTTTCCCGGTCAGAACATGACGCACAGCCTGATTTCGCGCGAGTATTTCCGGTGCCGGCCCGACCGGCCATTCGTCCGCCACGATACGCGCGTGTGGGAGAGCTCGGCCGGACGCGATCCGCGGCTGCGCGATGCCGGCGGGAAGCTGCTGTTGGGCGACGAGCTGATGGCGGACTGGCGATCGCGCACGAAGGGCAGTTCGGTCCGATTGCGTGCGTACATCGACGTGCACCCGTCGGCCGACAGCCGCTTGACGCTGGACGCCGCGAAGAAGAACCGCTATGGCGATCCGATGCCCGTGATCGCGCACCGCTTCGACCAGGCGACGGTCGCGCGAGCCGCCGCGACGAAAGCTCACGTGAGCGGCGTGTTCAGCAGGCTTGCGAAGGCCAGCAACGGACGGATTGTGAACAGCAGCGAAGGCGACTACCTCGATCATCCGGGCGGCGGCTGCCGCATGGGCACCGATCCGGCCGCAAGCGTGTGTGACAGCTTCGGCCGCACGCACGATCACGAGAATCTGTTCGTCGTCGGCGCCCCGACGACGCCGACGGGCGGCTGCACCAACGGAACGTTGACCTTCGTGGCGCTCACGCTGCGGTCGGCCGACGAGATTGCGCGAGGATTTCCGGCGCCCTGATGGCTGCAATCCTGGAATGTGAAATCACGCACACTGCGTGAGCCGACACAAAGGACACCGAGGACACAAAGGTGAAATCCTGTTTTTGGCTTTTCCTTTGTGTCCTTTGTGTTCTTTGTGTTGCCCGCAGGGTGCGCTTGAAGGCCGAATCCCACGCCTGTTACTTCACCGCTGTAAACATGATCTCGACCGCGGCATCGGCGTTCATCAGGCCGGTTCCCACCGTCGCGCGCGCAGGGAACTCTTTGGTGAACGTTCCCCGGTACGCCGTGTTCATGTCCTGGAACTTCGGCATCTCCGCTAGATAGACCACTCCGTCGACGACGTTCGACCACTCGAAGCCGGCCGCTTTCAGCGTCCGCCCGATCCGTGCGAGCGCTTCGCCGGTCTGTGCCTTGACGTCGCCCCTGTTCGCTGGGGTATTGCCGAGAATCCCGGCCAGGTAGAGTCGATTGCCGACGCGGATCGCGGAGCTGAGATTCGGATTGGGCGTGCCCGCCGACCCATCGGCGTTCGGCGTCGTGAATGCCATGCGGCTTGAATCCTTCACTGCCACCATCGCGATCTCCACGGCGTAATCGGGGCTGGTCAATCCGGTCTTCACCGTGGCGCGGGCCGGCGGCATGTTCGTGAAATACGTTCGATAAACCGTGTTCATCGCTTGAAACGTCGTGTCGTCGGTGAGGTACACGCGCGCGCTGACGACGTCGGCGAAGCTCATGCCCGCCTGCTTGAGAATCGCGGAACCGTTGTCGAGCACCGTCCTGGTCTGGGTGTTGATGTCGCCCTTGACCGTGGAATTGTCCTTGCCGTTGCGGCTGACGAGTCCCGACAGAAACAGGCTGTTGCCTGTCTTGATGCCGTAGCTGTAGGGGTTCGGCGACTTTATCCAGTCGCTGGGATGGACGACGACGCGCTCGCCGCCGTCAGGGATCGCGACCATCGAGATCTCGAGGAGCCCGTCGGCATTTGCCAGCGGGTACGGAAGGACTACCGTGGTGCGCGCCGGCGGATCTTTTGGCCAGTAGGTCGAGTAGACCTCGTTCATGCCCGCGAAATCCGCCGCGTTCCTGAGATAAACAATGACGCTGGCCGCGTTCGCGAGGCTCGATCCTGCGGTCTTGAGCGTCGCTGCAATGTTGTCCAGGGTCTGCTTCGTCTGGGCCTTGATGTCGCCTTTGGCAATCGGGCCGCTCGCGGGACCGATCGTTCCGGCCACGTAGATCAACCCGCCGGCTTTGACGGCGGCGCTGAACGGCAGGTTCGGGTTGGTGCCGAAGATCTGTTTCGACGAAGATTGAGCAAAGGTCATCGGGCCGGCCAGCACGACGAATGCGAGCAGCGAAACAAGGCGCATGCACAGCTCCTGTTTAATGAGAGCGACATTCTATACGGGTACTGTCGCCGCAGGGTGCTGGGGACTGTCGCCGCAGGGTGCTGGGGCCTGTCGCCGCAGGGTGCTGGGGCCTGTCACCGCAGGGTGCTGGGGCCTGTCGCCGCAGGGTGCTGGGGACTGTCACCGCAGGGTGCTGGGGCCTGTGTCGCAGGGTGCAGGGGACTGTCACCGCAGGGTGCTGGGGACTGTCACCGCAGGGTGCTGGGGCCTGT
>JBKPAI010000036.1:0-22976 GCA_046726355.1 Acidobacteriota bacterium
GTAGGGCAGGTGGGTAGTGTCTGAAACCGGCGTTGGTCGGCGGCTTGATCGAAATCGTCGGCTGGCGTAGTGTCAGGCGCATGCTGATCGATCCAGTCCCGATCAAAGCGCTCCAGAACATGCTCGCCGAGATCGAGACTCTGATCTCGACAACGACTCCACTACCTGAAAACAGGACGCCCCGCTGCCTTGAACTGCTTCGGGCGGCGAAGGCGTTAACGAACGACATCTTGAAGCGTGCAAGTAAAATCCATTAGCACGGACGACGCGGAGCAAGAGTCCTCTCGCGGTTTGGGAGAGACGGTCACTCCTTCCCTACCGCACTCGACCTACTTGACCCGCACACGTGACCTACTACCCGCCCCACCCGACCTACTTGACACACTCGACTCACCCGACCTGCCTGACCCGCCCCACCGCCCTACCTGCTCATGAAAGGGACATCGATCCAGTACGGCGCGGCCTGGGATGTGTAAGCGACCCGGGCCGTCGCGTGCGCGGGATCGTCGACCGGCCGCCCGCGGCCAATCCAGCTTTCGCCGCTCTCGTCGATCTGAAGGATCACGGTTTCGGGCGGGGCCCCCGTGCGTGTCACGGTCACGCTGACGTTCGAGGCGGTCGATGCGGGCAGTTCCTCGCGGAGCGCATCGCTGAAGTACACCTGATACCGGCCATCGCGGCCGAGCACGACCTCGAAATGCAGATCGCCGTTCATCAGCACCACGCCGCCGTACTTGGGATCGTGATTGCCGTGAGGTACCGTGGCGGCGGCGCCGGCAGGCGCGGAGTCCGCAGGTTTCGGGCGGCTCTCGCTGTCCGCAACACCTCGACTGCAGGCACTCGCGAAGCAGATATCGGCAGCGAAGACGATGGCCAGGATGTGCCGGATCCAACGCACAACCCGACATGCTAACAGCCGGACCAGGAAATGGTGTCCGGCGTTGGTGAAGTTCTGAGTTGTGAGTTTTGAGGACGACTCATGCGGCGCGCATGACGCACAGTTTGATTCAGCGGCTCGGCATTCCTCCCTCAGGCGCCGCAGCTCTGAAACTCATGACTCAAGGCTCAGAACTCATGACTGACTCAAGGGCAGAGCCCTTGGCCGGGCAGGACCCGTCGTTATTCGTGGCGCAACGCGTCGATGGGATCGAGACGCGACGCCCGGCGCGCCGGGTAGTACCCGAAGAACACGCCGACGGCCGCTGCGATGCCAAAGGCCAACGCAATCGCCGCGCCGGACACTTCGGTCGGCCATTCCAGCACCCGTGTCACGATTGCCGCCGCGACGCTGCCGAACACGGCCCCGGTCATCCCGCCGCAACAGCTCAGGGCCACGGCTTCGACGAGGAACTGCATCAGGACGTCACGACGCTTTGCGCCGGCCGCACGCCGGATCCCGATTTCGCGCGTCCGTTCGCTCACTGACACGAGCATCACGTTCATGATCCCGATCCCCCCGACAATGAGTGCGATCGCAGCGATCGCCACAAGCAGCGTCGTCATCGTCGAGCCAGCGCGATTGAGCGTGCCGGTCATCTCCTCGAGGTTGATCTGATCAACCTTCGGCATGTTGGCGAGCACGAAGGCAGCCACTGAGGTGTACAGGCCGCGCGTCAGCGCTTCCGCTGCCTGCGTCTTCACGGTGAAATCATCGGGCACACCGAAGCTGGAGGTGGGCATCTGATTGCCAAGGAGGCCGCCCTGCCGAAGTCGTTCGCGCGCGGCATCGGTGTCGAGATGGTGACGCGCCCGGAGCAGTGGCCGGATCTCCCCTGCGATCCGGGTGGCATCGCCTGCCTCCTCGGCTGCCACGACAATGGAATGGAGATGATCGATGCCAAGAACGCGCTGCAGGGCCGTGTACGGAACGAAAACCATCTCCATCTGGTCCTCGTCGCTGCCCTCGGCGAGACCGGTCACACGGAACCGCACATCGCGGATCTGAACCTCGCGTCCGGCTGGATTGACATCCGGCCCGAACAGCTTGTCGCGTGCGGCGGATCCGATCGCGGCCACTGCAGCGCCGGCCGAGACCTCGGCGGCCGTGAAGAACCGCCCGCGGCGAAACGACCAGCCGTTCATCGCCGGAAATGCGATGTCGGTGCCGAGCACCTGTGTGTAGACCCGCACGGTTCCGGCAACGACCCAGCCGCGCAGCTTGACGCAGGCCGCGTACGACTTCACGCCGGCGATCCGGCCGATGTCCTCCGCGTCTGCGACCGTCAAGGTCGATGCCGTTCCAAGGCCGCTCGCGATGTTCGACTCCTCGCCGCCTCGAGTGAAATTGCCGGCCTCCACCCGAATCAGATTTGTCCCGGCCGAGCGTACGTTCTCAGAGACCGTGTGCTTCGCGCCGGCGCCGAGCGCGACGATCGTGACCACGGCGCCGACGCCAATCGTCATGCCCAGCGTCGTCAGGGCGGTGCGCAGCTTGTGCGCGGCAAGCGCATCAAGGGCGACCCGCATATGGATCCGGAACACTTATTCGTACCGGAGGGACTCGATCGGATCGACGCGGGAGGCCTCGCGGGCAGGGTAGTAGCCGAAGAACATGCCGATCGCTGCCGCAGCTGCGAACGACCCCAGGATCGCGGCAGGAGAGACGGCGGTGGACCAGTGCAGGACGCGCGCGAGCACCGCGGCGGCGGCGGCCCCGAGCACGATTCCCGCGACGCCGCCTGCGGCGCTCAGCACTGTAGCTTCGAGGAGGAACTGGCGCAGCACGTCGCCCGAGCGCGCGCCGACTGCGCGCCGCAGGCCAATCTCCTGGGTCCGCTCGGTGACCGACAGCAGCATGATATTCATGATCCCGATTCCGCCGACGATGAGCGACACGGCGGCGAGGCTGCCGAGCAGCGCGGCCATCGTCTTCATGGCGCGGTCGAGCGTTCGGCCAAGCTGTTCGAGCGTCACCTTCTCCAGTCCGGACACGTTGCCGACGACCGCGCGGGCGACATCGGGCCGGAGCCCGCCGCTGGCCAGCGCGCGGCGCGCTTGGGTCGTGACCGTGAAGTCGTCCGGGGCCTTGGTGCCGATCCCATGCCGGGCACGCAGCAACTCGGTGACCTCTTTCGCGATGCGCGTGACCTCTCCCGTCGACGCGGTGGTGATCGTGATGTCATTCAGCTTCGACAGGTTCAGCACCCGGTGGACGGTGGTGAAGGGGACGTACACGGCATCGAACTGATCGTCTCCCGGAGCCGGCGCAATCATCCAGCTCCCGCTGCCGACCACGCCGATGACGTCGAACGGCTGCTTCCACAGCGAAACGGTCTGGCCGACGGGATTCGCTGCGCCGAACAGCTTCTGCGCCACGACAGTGCCGAGCACGGCGACCTGCCGGGCGCGCGCCTGCTCGCGGGCCGTGAAGAATCGGCCGGATGGGAACGTCCAGGCCCGCCGGATCTCGCGCAGCTCCACATCCGCACCATGCAGCCTCGTGAACCAGCGCTTCGCCCCGGTCGTGACGCGGACGTTCTCGTGAACGCCCTCCGACACGTACTGCACGCCGCGAACCTGCCGGATCGCCGCGGCATCGTCCGCCGTCAGCGTGGCCGCGGCGCCGAGACCCGCTGCGGTGTCGCCCAGCCGCTGGCTGGCCGTCGGATGGTCGTGTTTTTCCATCGGATCGTCTTCGGGGTGGAAGGCAACGGAGCGGACGGAGGCAACGGAGCGGACGAAGGAGACGGGGTGGGAGCGGACGGAGGAAACAGTATAACGCAGAGAAGCAGAGGAACGGAGATCGCTATTCATGCATGTGGCCTCCGGTCGTCTCCGTTCCTCCGTTTCTCTGTGTAATCCCGTTATCTCCGTCGCCTCCGTTTCTTTGCGTGATACCGCTACCGCCGTCTCCTCCGTTTCCTCCATCGCCGCCTGATGGTCCACAACGCCCCCGAAGTCCTCCTCCGTCTTCACCTTGTAATTGCCGGCTCTGACGACGATAAGATTCATGCCGGCTGCGCGGATCTGCTGGTCGATCGCACTTCGCGCACCGCTTCCGACGGCGACCATCGTCAAGACGGTCGCGACACCAATCGTGATGCCCATCATCGTGAGCGTCGTCTGCAGCTTGTTGCGCGCCAGCGCCTCGAAGGCGACGCCGATGGAGGAACGCAGCGACATAGGAACCTGTCCGAGTAACAACAATCGCACCACAGAGGACGCGGAGGAGGAGGAAAAATCCTCAGGGCTGTCCCTCCGCGTCGTCGGCGTCTCCGCGGTAACTCCTAGTTGGTCTTCACCGCCGACGGCCCGTTCTTTCCCGCGAAGTTGTAGATGATCGCCGCCGCGACCTTCTCGGCGCCCGCCATGCCGTACACCTTGCCGGCGCCTTCGATGATGTAGTACTCGTTCGCGGCGTGCGCGTTGCCGCCGTGGCCGGCGCCGCCCATCCCGATGGGCATCGACACGTTCGCCACGCGCTGCCCGACTTCCTGGTTCGAAAACAGATACGCGGGCCAGTAGCCGCCCAGGATCGACGCGTAGTGCGCCGGCTCGCCATGCGGGATGTTGAACTGGTCGTAGGCCTGGATCATGGCGCGTGCAATATCGGTGTCGTACGACATCTTCGACCAGGGGACGTCGCCGATCACCTTCATCTCGACGTCTTTGTAGCCGTTGCGGTCGAGCTGCTCGCGGATGCGCTTCACCATCTGGAGCCCGTCCATCTTCGGAACATAGCGCATGTTGTGCTTCGACGTGATCTTGTTCGGCAGAATGGCGCCGGCGCCGCCCGCGTACATATTGCCGCTCCAGATGCCGTCCAGATTGAACGAGATCCCGTAGCGCGCCATCTTCAGCATGGTGAAGGGATCGTCGGCGATGTAGCGCGCCACGCCGACGTTCTCCGCGGCTACCTTCATGTCGGTCTTCTCGGCCGCCTTCTTCAGCGCCGCCGTCTCCTCCGGCGACAGCGGCTCCATGCCCTGGGTGAAGCCTTTGATCAACGGCGTGTTGCCGTCGTCCGAGACGAGCGACGCGAGCATCTTGATGTGGCGCCAGGCGGGACTGTCGACGGCGCGCTTGTTCGACCCGTGAATGTCGGACTGCACCGGACCGCGCCCCCAGGCTTTGCCGCTCGTCGTCAACTCGATGTAGACGCACCCTTCGGATCCGCCGCCGACGCCGGCGCTGCCGCTCGGGTTCTGCCCGCCGCCCTCGCCAATCAACGCCTCGGCGCCCTGGAACAGATCGGGATGGTCCTTGACGAACTTGCGCAGCCCGATGTCCATCCGCTCCTCGTCACCCTCGGCAACGAAAATCAGGTTCACCGGCATCGTCCCGGTGACCGCCTTGATCGACATCAGCGCGTTCCAATAGGCGATCTCAGGGCCTTTCGAGTTGACGGCGCCGCGCCCAATCAACACTTTCTTGTACGGCCCCTGTTCGACGAGGCGGCCCTCGAAGGGCGGCACCTTCCAGGCATCCGGCTGCGTGACCGGCATCGTGTCGTATTGCCAGTAGATCGCGATGGTGCGCGGCGCGCCGTAATCGCACTTCGCATACACCACCGGGTTGCCCGGGGCACCCCATTCGGTGATGCCGACGTCGTACACGCGCGATTCCTGACAGCCCAGCTGATCGAAGAACCCCTTCACCATCTCGGCCGACTCGGGAATGCCTTCCCCGCTGTTCGAGATGCTCGGCTGACGAATCCACTTCTGGAGGTTCTCCACGTGCTCGTCGATGTGCTCGTCGATGTAGGTGAAGACCTTCTTCAGATCGTCCGACGTGATCTTCGTCATGTCGGGCTGGATTTCGGTATCCCCGGCCGGGCGGATGCCGAGCTTCGGCTTCGCCGCCACGCGGGTTGCTGCGGATGTCTGCTCCGACTTCGCCGACGACGAGGAGCACCCGGCGACGGCAAATCCGAGCACGAACAGGATGGCGAACGAGCGTTCAACTTTGGACATGATGGGGGAGACTATCACGAGTCGTCAGTCGTCAGTCATTAGTCGTCAGTCCTAGTCGCCAGTCACCAGTCCCGGTCGCCAGTCGCCAGTCATCAGTCGCCAGTTGACAGTCATGAGTCGCCGGTTGGGGAGGCTTACCGGCGATGTTTGCGATCCTCCTTCTCGAGGTGGGCGATTAGACCGGTCAGCATCTTCGCGATCTCCTCGTATTTGTCCGACAGCCGTCCACGCTCGGATTCGTTGATGTCGTGTCGATCACGCGCAACGAGCCACTGCGTGCGCACCTCACGGCTCGATCCGCGCGAACGATACAGATACTGGGCGAAATGTCGGTCAGTGGATTGCTCGAACCCTTCTGCGATCGCGACGACTGGGACTGACGACTGATGACTAACGACTGAAGACTGACAGAAGTCCCGTCGTAAGCCACGGGACGTAGGTGATGACGAGCACGCCAATCCCGAGAATCGCCATCATCGGCAGCGCCGCGGCGCAGACTTCGAGAACCGGCCGCTTGAAGCGATACGACGCGAGGAAGATGTTCAACCCGACCAGCGGCGTCAGGAACCCGAGCTCGAGGTTCGCGATGAAGATGATGCCGAGATGCACCGGATGAATCCCGAACGCGGCGCCGAGCGGCACGATGAGCGGGACGACGACGACCAGGGCTGCCCAGATTTCCATGAGCCATCCGACGCCGAGCAGAAACAGGTTCAGCATCAGCAGGAACATGTATTTCGAAGTGATGGCCGTGCGCGCCCAGGCGAGCAGGCGGGCGGGCACCTGGGCGCCCACCAGGTAGTTCGTCAGCCCGACGGCCACACCGAGGATGATCAGCACCCCGCCGATCACGGTGACGCATTCGCTGAACGCGCGCAGCAGATCGCGGCCGAACGACAGGTCGCGGTGGATGAAGGTCTGCACGACGAGGGCATAGAGCGCCGTCAGCGCGGCGGCCTCGACCGCGGTTGCCAGCCCGCTGAACATCGCCACCAGGACGAGCGCCGGCATGGCCAGCTCCCATTTCGCGACCCACATCGAGCGGAACGCTTCGCGCGCCTGGAACGGGTACCGTCCCGCGCCCGAGACGACGCCCTCGCGCACGCCCCAGGCGGCAATCATCGAGGTGAGCAGGATGCCGGGCAGGATGCCGCCGATGAAGATGTCCTCAATCGGTATCTGCGCGACGACGGCATAGAGGATCAATGGCAGCGCCGGCGGCAGCAGCAGACCGAGCGATCCGGACGCGGTGAGGAGCCCCAGCGCAAACTTGTCACGGTACCCGTCTCTGAGGAGCGCCGGAAACAACACGCCGCCGAGCGCCAGGATGGTCACGCCGGATCCGCCGGTGAACACCGTGAAGAACGAGCAGAGCACCGCACAGACGACCGCCGTGCCCCCGGGGACCCAGCCGAAGAACGATCGGAACACGCGCAGCAGCCGATCCGAGGCGTGTCCTTCGGCCAGCAGGAAGCCGGCCAGCGTGAACAGCGGGATCGCCGGCAGCGTCGGCGAGACGCTCAACGAATAGGTTTCGATCAGAATCGTTGCCGGCGTCACACCCTCGCGCATGAAGAGGAACGCAGCGGTCCCGCCGAGAATGGCGAACAGCGGCGTCCCCGCAATCGCCGCGGCGACGATGGCTGCGAGGCCTGGTGCGAGCAGCCTGCCCTCGAGAAGCGATGGCGTCCCGATGAAGACAAGACCCGCGACCATGCCGAGCCCGGCGAACAGGCGATCGAGCGAGACAGACCGGGCAGATGCGTGTCCTTCCCATGAGCTCGCCCGGTCGGTTGAAAGGCTCGCGCCACTGCCCGCGCGCCAGACGAGACGTACCGCGATCAGCACAAACGCGGCGGGCAGCACCAGCTGTGCGACCCACGCGCGGATGCCTGCGCCGATCGTTGTCCCCGCCTCGCGCTCGATCATCGCCATCTGCGCGCCGCCCCAGGCAAGAACGATGGCCGCACAGGCGCCGAACGCGGCGGCGAGCGTGTCAGCGGCGCGCCGCGGAAGTCCGGAGGGGATGAAGGTGCCGGTCGCGAGCGCGAGGAGCTTGCCTTCGCGCGCGGCTATCGCCGCGCCGAGAAAGCCGACCCACAAGGTCAGGTGTTGAACGATCGGACCCGAGCCGGGAATACCGCGGCCGAACGCACGCCGCGCCACGATTTCGCTGATCGGCAGCACGACCATCGCCGCCAGCGCAAGCGATGCAAACGTATCCTCGGCGCGGGCCAGGGCGGCGGGCAGTCCCCGCCCGCGCGGCGGGGCAGCGCCTGCGCCTCCGGCCAGGAGTCCGAGGTCGGTCCCTGCGGACCCGGTCACTTTCTGCTCTTGCGGAATTCGTCGCGGGCTTTGGCGGCGAGGTCAAAGATCTCGGCCGGCACCATTTCGCCGCGCATGGTCCGGGCGAGCCCGTCGATCTCGGTCCGCCATTCGGGGCCCGTCGCCTTGGTGACGGTGAGGCCTTGTTTGGTCATGGCGGCGACGGCATCGGCATCCTGCTTCGGCACCTCGACCTGCAACCGCTTCTCGACGCCGGCGGCAGCCTCGAGCAGCTTCGGCCGGTCGGCGTCGGGAATCGCTTTCCACGCCTTTTGAGTGATGACGTTGGCACCGATGATCGGCGCGAGCCCGATATCGAGCATGTACGGCGTCTGGCGGTACCACTGAAACAGCATCGCGGCGAGCGGCGGCGTCGGCAGTCCCTCGATCATGCCTGTGCTCAGACCGGTGAGGATGTCGGTCATCGCCATCGGACGAGGCTCGAAGCCGTTCGCCTTGAACCACTGCACCATCCGGTCGTTGCCGGCCGATGTGTAGAGCTTGATTTTCTTCAGATCGTCGACCGTCTGCACCGGCTTTTTGGTGAAGACCTGCGTCCAGCCGCCGTGCCCCCAGTTAAGAAGGACGAATCCTTTGGGTTCGATCCGGCTCCGGATTGCCGGCGTGAGCTTTTCGGTGACGTAGTTCAGCTCGTCGTACGACTCGAAGAAGAACGGGATGTCGAAGACATTGAACGCGGCGTCGATGTTGCCGAGGCCGACCGCAGTGAATGCGGCGGCCTGGAGCGCGTCCAGGCGCATCTTGCGCAGGACGGTCGGCTCGTCGCCTTGCGAGCCGCCGCCGTAGACCGTGACCGCGATCTTTCCGCCGGTTGCCTGCTTCCAGTCTTCGCCCATCTGCTTCAGGCTCTTGTCCCACACTGAGCCCTCGGGCACGACGGTCGCGAGCTTGATTGTGGTCTGTGCGATCGGGGCGGAGGTCAGGGCGAACAGCACCGCCGCGACACAAATCGTTCGTCGATACGTAAGCAACCACGACCACAACGGTGATTGGCTGTGCATCATGATTGGTTTTGCAGAGCGTCAGGTGTCAGCGCTACGGTTTGCGCTTTGCGGTCCACTCGCCCTGTCCCAATCCGCCGAAAACGGCCTTGCCGTTGATGATGGCGTCGCCGTCGACATCGCCGGTGAGCAACACCGGGATCTCGCCCTGCGGCGTCCTGGCAATCATCGAGAGCTTCAGGGTCCTGCCTTCAAGCGTTCCTTCGAGCGTCACCTCACCGAGGTGGCTTGTCATCTTGCCCGCGATCTTCCCGCCCTCGTCGGTGAGGGTGGCGGTGATTGGAAACTCAGCGCCCTGGGTCTTGAGCGTCACGTCCCACGTACCCGCGGCACCGCCGGCCACGGCTGATGGCGTCGCCGGCGTTGGCGACGGATCGGACACGGGCACAGGTGCAGGCGGTTCGGAAGGCGCAGCCGCCGTGGCCGCGCCGGCTCGCCGGCCGCTGAAGTCGCCCTCGGCAAACCCGCCGAAATTCGCCTTGCCGGCGATGGCTTCGCCGTCGACCGTCCCGCTCATCGTGATCGGCAGCGGCTGTCCCTGGAAGTTAATGGTGAACGCGAGCTTGAGGTCGCGGCCCGTGATCGTCCCTTCAACAGGCAATTCGCCGGCCTGCGACTTGAACATCCCGGTGATCTTCTCACCATCCTGCTTCAACGAGAGGGGCGCGGTTCGCGACCCCTGCGGCGAGTTGATGGTCAGCTCCCAGTCGCCCGCCACGCTGGTCTGGGCAAGTGCCGCCGCCGGCATCGACGCGAGAAGGAGCAACAGAAGCGCCGGCCGCACGCATTCCGCACCACGCATGGGTGACTCTCCCGAGAATATCTGGCGGAAAGTGTGATTCTACTACGGGTTCCGGCTCACCCGGCGCGCCGACAGCGAACCCTCGCCGACGTCGCCGAGCCGTGCGGTGCCGGTGATGTACTCGCCATCCACCGTTCCCTTCATCGTGATCGGCATCTGGGCGCCGCGCTCGGGAACGACCCACGTGACGGTGACCTGGTCGCCGTCGATGCTGCCGTCGAGCGGAAATTCTCCGTCTTCGTTGACGACCCGGCCGCTCAGTTTGGTGCCGTTCTGATTGAGGGTCATGTTCACGGCCATCTCGCCGTTCGGCACGACGAATTCGACGCGCCAGTTGCCGGCCACATCCGCAGGGGCTGACACAGCGGCCGTCACTGCGAGGGAGCGGAGCGGGGCGGAGGGGCCCCCGCGAGCGACCCCGGGGTCCCCACGGCGCGGACTGTGCGCCGTGGGGTGGTGTGAGCCGGGGTGTGGGGCGGAGCCCCACGCGAGAAAGACAAACAGCGCGAGCATTGGTTTCAGTTTACTTCCGGCCGGCGGCATCAGGCCGCTGAAATATGGAAGCGGCAGCGGTGCGGCGCAGCGCATCGCGCAGGGCGGCCATGGCCGCACCGCTCGACCCGGCCAGCCGCGCGACGACAAGGCCCGCTTCGAGCACATCAACACCGAGCCGCGCGCTCTCGATGTTGCCGAACCGGCGATAAACGTCCTCGGCAATCTCCGGTCCGGCGTTCGGGTGCCTGATGATGGTGGTCGCAACGTAGCCGCCGTCAGCAGCCGCCCACGGCGCCGTGAGCCGACGATCGCCGGGAGCAAGCCGAAAGCGTTCGAGATACGCGAGGGCTCCGCCGATCTGCAGCCGCAATTGATGCGCGAGGCTGTGGAACCGCCACGATTCGCCGCGGCTGACACGCCCCGCCATCAGCGCGTCGCTCCAGTACAGCCTGGCCGCGACGTTCGCGTCGATGTGGAACTCCTGTGTCAGGAACGCCCCGGCAAATGGAATCACCGGATCCCAGTGGCAGTGCAGCTCGGCATCCGGATCGAGTCGGTAGTCGTGACGGATCGCTGCCGGCGCCGCACCCGGCGGGTGGACCTGCAGCGCGGCCTGTGAGGTCAGCACCACGCGCGCGCCCGACCTCACGTGGATCGACTGGCGTAGTCTATCGCCGCCGAACACGCCCGGCCCGGAGCAGACAACGATGACATGCACGGCGTCCTTCACGTCGAATGCCCGGATGCAGAATGGCGGCTCCGCGTACGCGTGCGCGACGATCGTCCGGCCCCGACGCGCCTCGAATGCCAGCTCCATCCGCGCGTGGCGGCCGATGACGGACGGCGCGCGGGTGTCAGTCGTGAGGTGTGAGTGTTGAGTCATGAGTAAGTGATGAGTGATCAGTGATGAGTCTCCAGACCGCGCGTCAGCAGCGGCGGCGGGTCAGGCCGTGCGTCAAGCCAGGGCCGCGAATCATCACTCAAAACTCACGACTCACAACTCAACACGTCACGGGTCCCACAACACCTCGCTCTGGATCCACGCGACGACATCGTGCAGCCCTGTGCCGTTTTTCAGGCAGGTGAACACGAACGGCCGGTCGCCGCGCATCGCGCGCGAATCGCGCGACATGACGTCGAGGTCGGCGCCGACGTGCGGCGCGAGATCGATCTTGTTGATGACCAGGAGATCCGACCGGGTCACGCCCGGACCGCCCTTCCGCGGGATCTTGTCCCCGCCCGACACGTCGATGACATAGATGGACGCGTCGACCAGCTCCGGGCTGAAGCTCGCCGCCAGGTTGTCGCCGCCGCTTTCCAGGAACACGAGATCCAGGTCGCGGTGCCGCGCCATGAGCTCCGCGAGCGCGTCGAAGTTCATCGATGCGTCTTCGCGGATCGCCGTGTGCGGACAGCCGCCGGTCTGCACGCCGATGATCCGGTCGGCCGGAAGCGCCGCGCTCCGCACGAGAAACTCCATATCTTCCCGCGTGAAGATGTCGTTGGTGATGACTCCGAGACGATACCGGTCGCGCATCGTCTTGCACAGCGCATCCACGAGCGCGGTCTTGCCCGAACCGACCGGGCCGCCGATGCCAATCCGCAAGGGACGCGGTCGGACCATACACGCTGGATTCTATTACGCCCACCGCGGAGGACGCGGAGGGTCGAACCTGAAAAGATCCCTTCGCATCTGTTTTCTGCGCTATGGCAGGACGGCACATCTCGGGAGCACACCACATCAGGACGGGCACGGCAACCCTACGGTCAGATTGTTCCTCCGCGTCCTCCGCGTCCTCCGTGGTAAGAGAGCTATCACGATCGAAAGAGCCTCGAATGCAGATACTGCTGCGACATGCCCGCAATGTCCATGAGCGGCGCGAATGATTCCGGCGGCGCCTCACGTTGAGCAATGCCGTCGACGAGCGCCGGGACGCGTTCGAGTGCGCGTGCGAACAGCCGGTGCGCGTCGGTCTGCCCGATCGCGGTCAGGCGCATCGCGGCGGAAATCGTCGCGGCCAGACGCGTGTACGCGAACGCGGCCACTGCGTCGCACCGGCTAATGCCGCCGCACGCGCACGCCGCCGCGAAGGCGACCGGGTGAGACGGCCCGGCCCGGGCATTGCCGCCCATCTGGAGGAGATGCTGCAGGCGCGGGTCGGGGTAGAGCGACGACCACGTGACCAGCAGCCGCTGACCCATCGCCCGGCTCGAACGCCTGGCTGCCGACGCTGGCTTGCAGGCCGTGAGCTCCTCGTCGAGTGCCGCAAGGATGGCCCAGTTCTCGTCCGCTGTCGCGCGCCAGGCGCTCCACACCACGGGTCCTTCCAGCCGGCCGATGGTCTCGTCGAAGACGACATCGATCCAGCCGCTCAGAAGCTCCAGCGCGCGGTCTTTCGTGTGCTGCGACAACCTGACGGCCGCCGCCTCGAGACCATCGGAATACGCAAAGGCACCGATTGGGAACAGGCTGTCGCAGAGATGCAGCAGGCGGAGAAGCGGACCGGCCATGCGCGTCAATGGCTGTGGCCCGCGGCGACGGCCGCCGGCGTGAACGGCAGCGT
Source organism: Acidobacteriota bacterium (assembly GCA_046726355.1). Classification (GTDB taxonomy): domain Bacteria; phylum Acidobacteriota; class Vicinamibacteria; order Vicinamibacterales; family CAVVIG01; genus QHWF01. The sequence goes on from JBKPAI010000036.1 coordinate 13,121, forward strand.
CTCCCGCACGTACGGCACGTGATACTGCTCGAGCAGCTGCTCCACGCCGGGCACATCCGGGCACACCAGCGCGTCGCCGGTGATCATCAGCGGCTGGTGCCGGTTGCCGATCTGATACGCGTAAAGCGCCCACTCGGCCGGCGTGCGCGGCCGTACCACGAACACCGGCTCGGGCTGTTCCACCACGGTGACGACGGTGCGCGGCTCGTCGAGGACGAAACGGTCGCCGCCGCGGAGCGTCGTCCCGCGCGGTAGCGAGATCGCGAACTCGATGCCGCCATCAGTGCGCCGGCGTCCGTGCGCATGGGTCCGCTCCTCCCATCCGAGCGTCATCGTATCGCGGGCGTACGAGCGCGCGGCGTCGGGCAGATCGGAGTCCTGGTAGATCCTGTCCACGACGATCATACGGACGGCCTAAAACAAGAAATACCGCTGCGCGAGCGGCAGGACCTCGGCCGGCTCACATGTCAGCAGCTCGCCGTCGGCTCGCACCTCGTAGGTCTCGGGGTCGACCTCCATTCTGGGCAGCGCGCCGTTCATCACGAGATCCGTCTTCTTGAGCGTACGGCAGCCCTTCACCGCGACCGCCCGCCGCGCGAGGCCTGCCAGCGCGCCCGACTCCAGGCCCGCGCGGCTCACGAAATGCGCCGCGCACGTGGACAGCGCGGCGCCGAACGATCCGAACATCGGCCGCGCCATAACCGGCTGCGGCGTCGGAATCGACGCGTTGCCGTCGCCCATCATGGCGCCGGCGATGAAGCCGCCCTTGATGATCACCTCGGGCTTCACGCCGAAGAAAGCAGGCTTCCACAGGACCAGATCGGCGAGCTTCCCGACGTCGACCGATCCGACCTCCGAGGCGATCCCGTGCGTGATGGCAGGATTGATGGTGTACTTCGCGACGTACCGGCGCACACGCAGGTTGTCGCTGCCCGGTTTCTCGCCTTTCAGCGGACCGCGCTGCTTCTTCATCTTGTCGGCGGTCTGCCAGGTACGGCAGATGACCTCGCCAATCCTTCCCATGGCCTGTGAGTCGGACGACATCATGCTGAACGCGCCGAGATCGTGCAGCACGTCTTCGGCCGCAATCGTCTCGGGCCGGATGCGTGAGTCGGCGAACGCGACGTCCTCGGGAACGTTCGGCGACAGGTGATGGCAGACCATCAGCATGTCGAGATGTTCGTCGAGCGTGTTCCTCGTGAACGGCATCGTCGGGTTGGTGGATGAAGGCAGGACGTTGGGCTCGCCGCAGACGCGGATGATGTCGGGCGCGTGGCCGCCGCCGGCGCCTTCGGTGTGGTACGTGTGGATGGTCCGTCCGCGGAATGCCGCAATCGTATCTTCGACGAACCCGGCCTCGTTGAGCGTGTCGGTGTGGATCGCGACCTGCACGTCGAATTCGTCGGCCACCGACAGGCATTGATCGATGGCGGCCGGCGTCGTGCCCCAGTCTTCGTGAAGCTTCAATCCAAGGGCGCCGGCGCGCAGCTGCTCCCTGAGGGAATCCGGTCCCGACGCGTTGCCCTTACCGAGAAAGCCGAAGTTCAACGGGAACGCCTCCACCGCCTCGTACATCCGGCGGATATTCCAGGGCCCGGGCGTGCACGTGGTCGCCTTCGTGCCCGTTGCCGGCCCGGTGCCGCCGCCGATGAGCGTCGTGATGCCGGAGTAAAACGCATCGGGAATCTGATTGGGTGAGATGAAGTGAACGTGGGCATCAATCGCGCCGGCGGTGAGGAGATGACCCTCGCCGGCCAGGATCTCCGTCGACGCGCTGATCTCGAGGCCGCCGGTCACCCCGTCCATCACGCCTGGATTCCCCGACTTGCCGATCGCCGAAATGCGGCCGTCGCGTACGCCGACGTCGGCTTTGCGGATGCCTCCGGCGTCAATGATCACGACGTTGGTGATGACCAGATCCGGAGAGCCGGCGGCCCGGCTGGCGTGCGTCGACTGGCCCATGCCGTCGCGGATGACCTTGCCGCCGCCGAACTTCGCCTCGTCTCCGTACACCGTGGCATCGTGCTCGATTTCGACGACGAGGTCGGTGTCGGCGAGGCGGATGCGGTCGCCGGTGGTGGGGCCGTAATGGTCGGCGTAGGTGCGGCGATCGATCTTCATACCGGTTCATGAACCACGGAAGACGCGGAGGACGCGGAGGAGCAATCCTCCGTTGTTCGATAGCGTTCATCGCCGCGCATCGACGAGGTCGGCACTTTATCGCGGTTTCACAAATGCCTCAACGGCGCTGAGTGCCGCCGCGCGGATGGCGGGATCATCAAGCGCGCCTTCGACCAGGCGATTGAGTCCGTACACTTCGCGCGTGCCGCCGATGGCGACGAGCTCCACCTCACGTGTGTCGCCGGGCTCGAACCGGACCGCCGTGCCGGCGGCGATATTCAGCCGCATGCCGTAGGCCGCCGCGCGATCGAAGACCAGATCCCGATTGGCTTCGAAGAAATGGAAGTGCGACCCGACCTGGACGGGCCGGTCCCCGCGGTTGCTCACCTCGACACGGCATGTCGCGCGGCCGGCGTTCAGTTCAATGGGGTCCGATTGGAGCAGATACTCGCCTGGAAACATCTCCAGCTCGCGTCTTCATCTGATCGGCCGATGCACCGTCACCAGCTTCGTGCCGTCCGGAAACGTGCCTTCCACCTGGATCTCGGGCACCATCTCGGCGACGCCCTCCATCACCGCTTCCGCGGACAGGATGGTCGCACCGACGCTCATGATCTCCGCGACCGTCCGGCCGTCGCGAATGAGCTCGAGGATCTCCGAGGTGATGAGCGCGACCGCTTCGGGATGATTCAGCTTCAAGCCGCGGTCACGGCGCTTTCTGGCGAGCTCGCCTGCCGTATGAATCAACAGCTTGTCGACTTCGCGCGGCGTCAGGTGCACGGCCGGCAATCATACTCTGACTGCCGCGGAGGACCAGAGCGGCCGGCTCCGGATGTGGGCTATCATCCGCCCATGTACCGGCATTCATGTATCTTCGTCATGGTCGCCATGCTCGCGGGCGCAGCGTGCCGCGAGGAGCCGGCGAAGCCCGCCGCCACCGCACCGGCTGCGCCCGCCGCATCGCCGGCGCCGATTCCTCCCCTGCGCGTGCTCGTCACCAACGAAGCCTCGGGCGATCTGACCGTGATCGATGCCGCCACCCAAGCGGTCATCGCGACGGCGCCGCTCGGCAAACGGCCTCGCGGCGTCAAAGTCAGTCCGGACGGGAAAACGATTTACGTTGCCCTGAGCGGTTCGCCGAGCGCGCCGCCGGGCGTCGACGAGAAAACGCTGCCGCCTCCCGACCGCAGCGCCGACGGGATCGGCGAAGTGGATGCCGACACCTACAAGGTCAGACGCGTCATTCATGCGGGCAACGATCCCGAACAACTCGACATCAGCGCCGACGGCAAGCGCCTCTACGTGGCCAACGAAGATGCCGCGCAGGTCAGCATCGTCGACCTGCCGGCAGGCAACATCGTCGCGGCGGTCAAGGTCGGCGAAGAACCGGAAGGGGTCACGATCCGGCCTGACGGCAAGGTGGTGTACGTGACGAGCGAAGAGGACAGCGCCGTCTTCGCCATCGAGACCGCCTCCAATAAGGTCCTGAAACGGATCCCGGTCGGCCCGCGGCCCCGGTCGATCGGATTTCTGCCCGACAGTTCGCGCGCATACGTCTCGCTCGAAAACGGCGGGGCCGTCGCCCTGATCGATGCGCGGCAGCACAGGTTCCTGCGGCTGATTCAGCTCGAAGGGCAGGGCAACACGCCGAAGCCGCGGCCGATGGGCATCGTGGTGGCGCCGGACGGATCGACCGTGTACGTGACGACAGGATCGTTCGGCAGTCTCTTCTTCATCGACCCGGTGAAGGGCGCGGCGGCCGGTTCGATGGCCGTCGGCCAGCGGCCCTGGGGCGTCGGCGTGCTGCCGGACGGCAAGACGATTTACACCGCCAACGGACCGTCGAACGACGTCTCGGTCGTCGACCTGGCCACGCGGCAGGTAGTGAAGAAGATCAAAGCGGGCGATCGACCGTGGGGAATAGCCGTAATCAGTCGTTAGTCGTTGGTCGTTAGTCACCTGCTCGCCCCACGCCGTGCATGCGCTTCAGGTGGAGCGGTACTGCATCAGCGGTACTGCATAATTGGAGAAGACGTGTGCGGACCTTCCGCCTTCGCCAAGGCGGAGGTGGGGTCCGCCTGTCACTGGCCATGGGATCCAATTCAGTCCTCCTCCTTGCGGCAGCGCTCGTCGCAGCCGGCAGCGGTCCGGCTGAGCAGCAAGCGGCAAAAAGCCCCGTCCAGACTCAGAAACTGCCGCCGGTTTCGTACGTCTGCCCGATGGCGGGCGACGAGGACGTGATCGAGGACGCACCGGGACAGTGCCGGAAATGCCGGATGGAGCTTCAGCCCATCCGCCTGGATTCAATGTGGACGTGTCCGGTCCACGCCGCAGTCATGAAGGAAGGGCCCGGCAAGTGCCCGATTGACGGCCGCGAGCTGGTGCAGGTCACCGTCGCCGTGTCATGGACGTGCCCGGGAAGCAATGTCGATGTCCTGGCACCCGCGGCATGCCCGGACGGCTCGCCGATGACGAAGAGATTCACGCCGCGCGCGCACGGGAACCACAATCCGCAGCACGGCGGGCTGTTCTTCATGGCGCCCGACAACTGGCATCACCTGGAGGGCACGTACCCGCGCGCCGGGATCTTCCGGCTGTATCTCTACGACGATTTCACCAAGCCGCTGCCGCGCGACCAGGTGCGGAAGACCACTGCACGCGTCGTGCTGAAAGAGACCTTCGATCCCGCAACGAAGACAGCGAAGGAGATCGAGGCGGCGCCGCTGGTCGCTTCTGCAAACGGCAGGTATCTCGAAGCCAGAATCCGGAGCGTGCCGTTCCCGGCGCAGATGACCGCGAAAGTCAAGTTTCAGGCGGCCGCGTCCGAGCATCGGTTCGACTTCACGTTTCCCGAGTATTCGAGAGAGCCGGCGGCGCCGCGGATGACGAGCAACACCGCCCCCGCGACGGCGCCACGGGCAGACAGGCCCGCTGCTGCGCCCAGTGCCGTTTCATCACCTGCGGCGCCCGCCGCGACGCCACCGCCCACGCCACCTTCACCACCACCGCCGCCGGCGGCGGCTGGCGGCGTCGATCCTGGACTCATTCCGCTGCCCATTCCGGACAACGTGCCCGACATGCTCGCGCAGCTGACCGAGCGGACCGAGCAGATTCGGCGGTTCATCGATCAGGGGGCGTTCGCGAGCGTCTATGTTCCGGCGTTTCAGGCCAAGGATCTCGCCCTGGCGCTCGACGAGCGCAAGAATGCACTGGACGAGCGCGGCCGCCGCGCCGTCGGTCCGGCAATCACGCGGCTGGTGCGATCGGCGTGGCTGCTCGACGCCTTCGGCGATCTGGGAAACAAGGAACAGATCGACGTCGCGTTCTCGCAGTTCGAGGCGGCTGTGAAGGAAGTCGAGGCATCATTTCCGGGAAGGCAATGAAGAACATCGGCAGGGCACGGCAAGTGACGGTCGTGGGCGCGATCGTTCTCGCTATGTTCGCGACGGTTAGTGAACGCAGCGAAGCACACAAGGCGATCACGTCGAAATACACCTACAACGACGATGTGTTCCCGATCTTCCGGGGGCGGTGCGCCGGATGCCACGTCGAGAACGGCGTGGCCCCGATGTCGCTGACGACGTACAAGGATGCGTATCCCTGGGCCGAATCGATCCGCGCCGAGCTCGTGGCCGGTCATATGCCGCCGTGGAACGCGGACGAAGGCTTTGGCAACTTGAAGCACGCGCGCACGCTGACCGCGCGCGAGCTCGACGTCGTGCTGACCTGGGCGACCGGTGGAAATCCACAGGGCAACCTGGAACAGACGCTGCCGGCAGTCACGCTGAAAAACGACTGGGGCATGGGCATGCCCGACCTTGCCCTGCCCATGCCTGTTGAATTCACCGTGCCGGCCGACGCGCTCGAGACGACACAGGAATTCACGATTCCCACGCGGACAACCGAGCCGCGACTCGTACGGGCCGTCGATCTGCTGCCCGGGACGCCTCGGATCGTGCGGAGTGCGGTGATTTATCTGAAGGGGATGCCGGAGGGCATCGGCAACGGCGCGCTGGTACCTGACCGTCTGCTCGCGCTCTGGATTCCCGGCCACGACCCTGAACCTGCCGACGGCCGCACGGTTTTCCGCCTGCCGGCCGGCGCGGAGCTCGGCCTGCGCGTGCACTACAAGAAGACGTGGCAGTTCGAAGGACAGGCGATTGCCGACCGCAGTACCATTGGCCTGTACTTCGCTCCCGACAAGGAAGGCCGGGAGCTCCTGACGATCCCCGTTGCTTCGCCCGCGAACGCGGCCGGTCAGAACAAGACGCTCACGTTCGGCCGGACCATCGATGCCGACCTGCAGGTCGTGGCGTTGAGGCCGGAACAGCTGCCGCCGAATATCACCGTGCAGGTGCAGGCAGTGCAACCGGACGGATCGCAGGTGCCGATGATCCGCCTGAACACGCGGCCGGACTGGTCGCGCCGCTATTGGCTGGAGAATCCGATTGTGCTTCGGCGCGGCAGCCGCATCGAGGTGGTCGCGAACTTTGCAAATCCCGACCTCCTGTCCGAGGCGTTCGGTGTCCTGTCGCCGAATCCGAGTCCGCCTGCCGGTCCTCTCGAACTGGCCGTCAATGTGGTGACGGCGCAGGCGCACACCGGCGTGCAATAGAAACCAGCGAAGTACGTCCCGAAGGACCCTACGGGGTCAACACAAAGGCGGCCCCAGGTAGCGCAGGCCTTTAAAGCCTGCATCACGGCCGCCTGGGCACTGGCAGCCCTGAAGGGCTGCGCGACCGCCGTTGGCGCGCGCAGCGCCCCTGATTCGAACACTAGAACGTCTTCAGCGCACCTTCGACGATCAAGTCAGCGCCGGTGGAGTGCCGCACCTTCTCCACTGACGTCTCTGACGCGAACTCCCGCAGCAGCAGGCCCCGTTCGGTCACCTCGATCACCGCAAGCTCGGTGACGACGAGATGGACGACTTTCATGCCTGTGAGGGGCAGCGTGCACTTCTTCAGGATCTTGTGGCCGCCGTCTCTCGTGGTGTGCTCCATCGCCACCACGACTTTTTTTGCGCCGGCCACCAGATCCATGGCGCCGCCCATGCCTTTCACCATTTTGCCGGGGATCATCCAGTTGGCAAGATTGCCCTCCTCGTCCACCTGCAGCGCACCGAGGACAGTGAGATCGATGTGGCCGCCGCGCACCATCGCGAACGAGTCGGCGCTGCTGAAATAGGAGCAGCCGGGAGTCTCCGTGACCGTCTCTTTGCCGGCATTGATGAGATCCGGATCGACCTCCCTCTCGGTGGGATAGGGCCCGATGCCGAGCAGACCGTTCTCGGAGTGCAGGGTGATGTGCACCCCGCGCGGGATGTGATTGGCGACGAGCGTCGGCATGCCGATGCCGAGATTCACGTAGTCGCCGTCTTTCAGCTCACGGGCAACGCGTTTGACGATGCGGTCGCGGATGTCCATGGTCTTCTCAAGGCTCTTGGCTTTGGGCTCCAAAAGCCGTCGGTGAATGACGATCTCACGCAGAGGCCGCAACCGCCTCCGCTGAAGCTACGGCGGTCCGCCGTAGCCTTGGCGAAGGCGGAAGGACGCAAAGAAAAACGGTGTTCCTCTGCGGCCTTCATGGCCTTTGCGTTCCAAAGCCGTGTCAGTGCCCGGAGCCCGGCTCCCGCACGGTTCGCTTCTCGATCCGCTTCTCGTACTTCTTTCCCTGAAGAATGTGGGTCACGAAGATCCCCGGCGTCACCACATGGTCCGGATCAATCTCGCCGGGCTCGACCAGGTGCTCCACTTCGGCGAAGGTGACGTCGGCCGCCGTCGCCATGATCGGATTGAAGTTGCGCGCCGTCCGCCGGTAGACGAGATTCCCCACGCGGTCCCCCTTCCAGGCCTTGACGAACGCGAACTGAGCGCGCAGCGGCAGTTCCAGGACATACGGGTGTCCGTCGATCGTGCGCGTTTCCTTGCCTTCCGCGACGAGCGTGCCGTATCCGGTCGGGGTGAAAAAGCCGCCGATGCCGGCGCCGCCGGCGCGAATGCGTTCGGAGAACGTCCCCTGCGGCACGAGCTCGACCTCGAGCTCGCTGCTCAGGAACTGGCGCTCGAATTCCTTGTTCTCCCCGACATAGGTCGCGATCATCTTTCTCACCTGCCGCGTTCTGAGCAGGACTCCAATGCCGAAGTCGTCCACGCCGGCATTGTTGCTGATGACGGTGAGATTCTTCGTTCCGCGGCGGTGGAGCGCGGCAATCAGGTTCTCCGGAATTCCACACAGGCCGAACCCGCCCATCAGAATGCTGGCGCCGTCCTGGATCAGGGCCACCGCGTCGTCGGCGCTGCCCAATACCTTGTTCATCGAATTTAGACCGGGGGCTTTCGCCCCGCCGGCCCCCCAAACGCCGTCGCTCGCGGGGACCCCGCAAGCCCCGCTTCCACCTCCGCTAAAGCTACGGCGGACGCGCCGTAGCGCGTGCGGCGCGAAGGCGGGCCGCTCCGGCGGGCGCGGTGCGCGCGCCTTGCGCGTGATGCGGCTCGGTGAGGAACGAGTACAAGTTCTCGTTTCGAGCCGCATCACGCGCTAACGACATTCTAACGGCCTCCCCGATCACGTCATGCGGTCGTTCGCCTGAAGCCCGGCTGACCTGGACTAAGATGTCAGTCTCCATGCACGCAGACCTCGAGGAAGCGATTCATTTTCACGACGAGATTGTGGCTGAAGGCAGCAAAGCGCTGGTCGGGTACGACACCGCCAAATCGCTGGCCAATGTCGTGCTCATGTCAGAGATCCCGACCACCTACGACAAGAAGGAGCAGCGCCAGGTCAACGCCGGCAACCTGCTGCTCCGGGGCGTCCCCGGCGTCGGCAAGACGTTCTTCGGCGTCATCCTCGCCGCGATCAGCAACGCCAAGTTCGTGCGCCTGCAGGGCCGCGCCGACCTGCAGCCGACCGAAGTGGTCGGCTTCCAGATGATCAATCCGGCCACCGGCGAGCTGATGACCGAGTTCGGTCCGCTCGCCAACGCCGAAGTCATCCTTCTTGACGAGATCAACCGCATTCCCCTCAAGTCTCAGAGCGCATTTCTCGAGGGTCTCCAGGACCGCACGGTCACCCTCGGACATACCACGTACGAACTGCCGGCGTTCAGCTTTGCCATTGCGACCATGAATCCGGTGGAGCTCGGACAGGGCACGTTTCCCTTGTCCGAAGCGGCGACCGATCGCTTCGCGATCATGGTGAACATCGGCTACCTGCCGCCGGAAGAAGAAGCCAAGCTGGTGCACTTCGATTTCAAGCGGGTGAAGCTCAATCCGTTGATGACCAAGGAGCGGATCATCCAGCTTCGCGGCGCGATCAACGCGCAGGTCTACCTGCACGAGCGGCTGGCCACGTATATCCAGCGGCTCGTCGCCGCCACGCGTCCGTATAATCCCGACACCGACTGGCACACGCACTCGCCTTCCGAGCTCGTCGAGCACGGGGTCGATCTCGGCGCATCGCCGCGCGCGATCATCTGCTGGGGACGGCTGGCCAAGGTGTGGGCGCTGCTGGTGCGCCGGCGTACCGAGGTGTACCCGGAGGACATCCAGGATCTGGCCGTGTACGTGCTCAGCCACCGCATCTGGCTGGGCCCGCACGCGGCCAGCCACGGCCTGACGACGGAGAGCGTGATCGCGGACGTGGTCGATCGGGTGCCGATCCCGTAGGAAGTACCGCCGGAGGACAGGGTGGCACGGAGGAGAAGGCCGACACGACGGTAGGGCGCTCACAGCACACC
>JBKPAI010000037.1:0-10093 GCA_046726355.1 Acidobacteriota bacterium
CTCCGGCTCGGTCGCTCGCGGGGCCCCCTGCGCCCCGCTCCGCTCTCTCGCGGGCGCGCTGCGCGCGCCTCGCGCGGGGGGCCTCCGACCACACTCCGGCTCGGTCGCTCGCGGGCCCCGTGTGCCTTGCCGCCCAATCCCTGGCCTATTCCGCCCGGAGCGTGGCCAGCGGCTTGTGCCGAAGCACATCGAGGCTTGCCGCGACGCCGATCACGGCCACGAGGACCGCCGTCAGCAGCACGCCGGCCACGTGTTCGGTCGGCACGATGCGCCAGGGGATTTCAAGCGCATAGGTGCTGACGCCCCAGGTGAGGACGACCGCGCCGGCGGAGCCGATCAGGCCCGCCAGCGAGCCGAGCACTCCGTACTCGAACAGCAGCATCCGGCCGATCGTCCCCGTGTTGGCGCCGAGGGTCTTGAACACCGCGGCCTCGTACACCCGTTGAAACTTGGTCATCGCGACCGCGCCGATGAGAATCAGGGCGCCGCTGAACAGGACGAGGCCGCCGACGACGGTAATGGCCAGGGTGACCTTTCCCATGACGTCGCGGATGGTTTCGAGGACTTCGTGAAAGTCGATCACGGAGACGTTCGGAAACTGCTGAACGAGATCATGCTGAAAGCGTGCGCGCGCGGCAGGATCGGCCGGTCCACGCAGCGGCGCCACGAAGGTCTGGGGCAGCGCATCGAGAGGACCCGGCCGGAACACAAAAACGAACCCGCCGTTGCGTGATTCCCTCCATTCGACGTCGCGGATGCTCGTGATGCGCGGACTGATCGTGCGCCCGAGCAGATCGAAGCGCATGGTGTCGCCCACGTGCAAGCGGGCGCGCTGGGCAATCCCGCTCTCGACCGACACCTCAGGCTCGGCGGCAGGCGAGCTCCAGAACGCCCCGGCGACCACCCGCTCGTTCGATTCGAGGTGGTCCCGATAGGTAATCGTGAACTCGCGCCCGAGCGACGGGCGCCGCTCCCGGATCTCGTCCACCGAGTTCAAGGTCGTTTCCCGTCCCGAGACGGTGGCCACCCGCGCCCGCAGCACGGGGATGAGCCGGAAATCGCCGGTTCCGTGCGACGGGTCGCTGAGAAACGCGCGGACGCCTGCCTGCTGCGTCCGCTGGACGTCGAGCAGGAACATGTCGGGCGAGTCGGCCGAGGTCTGCACCGAAAACTCGTCCAGCAGGCTGGCCTGCAGCGACCGGATGCCGACGATGAAAAAGGCGCCGAGGCCGACGGCCAGCAGGACCACGCGGGTCTGATTGCCGGGCCGCGAGAGGTGTAGCACGGCGTGCCGCAACGGGAACGATCGGGCGCTGCCGAGCGGCGCGAGCAGGGTGATCAGCAGCCGGCCGGCGAGGTGCAGCACGATCGCGAGCCCGCAGAATCCGGCGCAGACGATGAGGCCGATCCGCAGCGACGCGGACTGCCAGGCGGTGATGGCTACCAGGGCAGCGGCGACGACAACGACGGCGCCGCCACCCAGCCAGTCGCGGTGGCGGCTCCGGGTCTCGTCCCGCAGGAGCAGCGACGGCTTGATGAACCGCACCTGGAGCAGCGGCACGACGGCAAACAGGAGCGACACCAGGACGCCGATCGCGATCCCCTGGGCTGCGGCACTCGCGCTGATGCCGTAGCGGGCCTGCGCGAGCAACGACGTCGAATTCGGCCCGATCGCCAGCGGGATCGCGGCCACCGCCGCCCTCGCAATCACGACGCCCAGCAGGCTGCCTGCGAGTCCCAGCGCCACGACCTGGAGGACGTAGACAGCCACGATTTGCCGGCTTCTGGCGCCGACGCACTTGAGGACGGCGATGCTGCGGATCTTCTGCAGGATGAACACGCGCGTCACGCTGGACACAGCAATGCCGCCGAGGATGACGATGATGAGTCCGACCAGACTGAGGTAGTTCTCCGCCCGCTCGAAGTCGCGGCCGATTTGGTCTTCGGTCGACCGGTACGATCGCGTGGTGATGAATTCCTCGCGCAGCTCGCGGCGCAGCGTCACGACCAGCGGCCCGATGCGGTCGTCCGGCACCCTGACGTGGAGCCGCCGATCCGCGCGGCTTCCGAAGTCGAGCAACCCGGTCGATGGCAGGTCGTCGAAGTCGATCAGCACGCGCGGCCCGAGTCCGAAGCCGCCGACCCGGCGTCCCGGCTCGCTGGCAATCACGCCGCGGATCGTGAACGCCGCCTGACCGATCAGGATCTGATCGCCGGCCTTCAGGTCGAGCACGGTCAGGAGCTCGGGACGCACGAGCGCCCCATGGTTCTTCAACAGCGCGTGCGAGTACAGCTGGCCATCCTGAAGCGTGATCGCGCCGTACAGCGGAAACCCCTCCTGCAGGGCCCGCAGTTCCGCCATCTTCGCGACCCGTTTCGAGGCATCGGCCGGCCGCACCATCGTCGGCGTCTCCACCGTTTCGGTCCGCGCCGACGCGCCCGCCTCCGCCAGACGGCGGTCGATAAGGGCGCGCGCGGAGTCGGGCCAGCCCCGATTGGTCGCAATGACCACGTCGGCCGCAATCAGCGACCTGGCTTCGCCGCCGATGACCGCGCGAACGCTCTGAATGACCGAACGCAGCGCGACGATGGCGGCGACGCCGACAGCGATGCAGACGAAAAAGAAGAGGAGCCGGCGCCACGACGCTCTTGTCTCCCGCGCCGCCATGACCAGCACGAACCTCATGCGATTCGCTCCACGACGCGTCCGTCCCGCAGAACGACGCGGGTGTCGGCAGTCGCCGCGAGCTCCGCGTCGTGCGTGACGAGGACGATGGTTGTTCCGCGTGAGCGGTGGATTCCCTGCAGCAGCTCCATGATGTGGCGGCCGTTGGTGCTGTCGAGATTTCCGGTCGGTTCGTCGGCAAGCACGATCGGCGGATCGTTGGCGAGCGCGCGCGCGAGCGCGACGCGCTGCTGCTCCCCTCCCGACAGCTGCGACGGGTAATGGTGCGCGCGGCCGGCGAGGCCCACCTCGTCGAGCAGCGCCCGGGCCCGGCTCCGCGCGTCGGGCGCACCGGCTATTTCCATCGGGACCGAAACGTTTTCGTCCGCCGTGAGCGACGGAATGAGGTGGAAGAACTGAAACACGAAGCCGACCTTTTCGCCCCGAAGCTTCGCCAGCGCATCCTCGGACAAGCGGGTGATGTTCACACCATCGATCAGCACGTCGCCGCTGGTCGGCGCGTCGAGGCCGGCAATGAGTCCCAGGAGCGTCGACTTGCCGCTGCCCGACGGGCCGACGACCGCGACGAACTGCCCGCGGGAAATCTCCAGCGTCAACGGATGAAGAATCGTGAGCGGTTCGCTCCCGCTCATGACGGTTTTCGACACCTCGCGGAGCACGATCATTTCACGTCTCAAGTCTCACGTCTCAGGCCTCGAGCATGGGACTCAAGGCTTCGACTTTGAAGCGTGAGACTTGACACTTGAGCCTTGAGATTTGATCTCGTCCAGCACGGGCTTCAGCACCGCCCAGACATGGTCCGCCATGATGCGGGCGCCTTCCGCGGTGGGATGGATGCCATCCGGCTGATTCAGCGTCTCGCTGCCGGCCACTCCGTCCAGCAGGAACGGCAGGAACGGCACCTTGTATTCCGTCGCCAGTGCGGGATACACCTTATGGAATGCGACGATGTAATCGCGTCCGTAGTTCGGCGGGGCTTCCATGCCGGCGAGAATCACCCGGATTCGCCGGCCCTGCGCCTGCTCGATAATCTGGGCCAGGTTCGCTTTCAGTTGCTCCGGGGGCAGGCCGCGCAGCCCGTCGTTTCCGCCCAGCGCAACGATCAACACCCGCACATCGCCCTCGAGCGCCCAGTCGAGCCGCGAGAGACCTCCGGCTGACGTGTCGCCGGACACCCCGGCGTTGACGACTTCGAAGGTCAGTCCCCCACTATCGAGACGCTGCTGGATGAGCGCCGGGTACGACTGTTCAACCGGCAGTCCCAGGCCAGCCGTCAGACTGTCGCCCAGGATCACGATGCGCGGCGCACCGGGATGGGCCGATCGGGCAGTCGATCGAGGAGCGTTGTCCGGATCGGACGCACCTCCCCGTTCCGGCCGCGCCGCCGCGGAGGGAGGTGCAGCTTCGCGGCGGTCCTCGCGCGAGCCGCACGAGCACGAGATCGTGGAGACGATCGCAGCCGCGAAAATCAGGAGCAGCCGGCGAGAGCTCGTCATTGTCTCTGCAATTGGTGCTCGAGCGCGGCGATCGCCTGCTGGAGCATTTCACGATGCGCCGCCGATCGCGCAGCGGCGAGATCGTTTTTCGCGCGCGCGAGCGCCAGCTCGATGGTCCGCCGCTTGCTTTGTGCCTCGCGCTCGCCGGCGCTGAGGGGCGGCCGCACCTCTTTCGCGCGCTCGGCCTCAGCCTGCTGATACTCGACGTCTTTGCTCTCGAACCCTCGCGCCATTTCCTGCCTGCGAGTATTCTATCGGGATGCCTGACGTTATCGACAAAGTGGCGCGCCTGCAGGGCTCGCTCCGCTGGTCGCCCGGACCGCTGACCGAAACGTTCAACGCCAATGTCGAGGCAGCGGCGCGGGCCGCTGCCGGGCTCTGGCGCCGCGACGCATCGATCTGGAGCGGCGATGCCGCGACGCAGAAGAAGATCTCGAATCGACTCGGCTGGCTGGACTCGCCGGCGCTGATGGCGGGATCGATTGCACGGCTGAATGCCTTTGCCGCACAGGTGAGACGCGACGGCATCACGGATGTCGTCCTGCTCGGTATGGGCGGATCGAGCCTCGCGCCCGAAGTGCTGCGCGGCATCGTCGGCGTGGCACCGGGCTCGCCCCGTTTTTTCATGCTCGATTCGACCGATCCGGCGGCCGTCCGCGCGGTCTCGCCGTCGCCGGAACGCACGCTCTATCTGCTGGCCAGCAAGTCGGGAACCACGATCGAGCCGAACTGCCTCGCCGCACATTTCCGCCAGCAGCTCACCGCAGCCGGCGTGTCGCGCTGGGCCGATCACTTCGCGGCAATCACTGACGAGGGCACAGAGCTCGCGCGTCGCGCCCGGGACGAGCACTTCCGCGAGGTGTTCATCAACCCATCCGACATCGGCGGCCGCTATTCGGCGATCTCGTTCTTCGGACTGGTGCCGGCCGCGCTGATGGGCATGGACATCAGCGCGCTGGTGGGGTGGTCCGAAGCCATGCTGCGGGCGGCCGCGCCGGCGGAGACGGTGGTCGGACAGAATCCCGCGGTCGCACTCGGATTAGCGATGGGCGCCGCAGCCCGGGCCGGCCGCGACAAGCTGACGCTACTGTTGCCGCCCGAGCTCGCATCATTCGGGTTATGGGTGGAGCAGCTGATCGCCGAAAGCACGGGAAAGAATGGCACCGGGATCGTGCCGATCACCGGGGAAGCGCCCGGGGTCGCAACTGACGGAACCGATCGCCTCGTCGTGCGTGCCGGAGGTGCCCGGCGTGGGGGCAGCGAAGCCGCTGCGTCTTTATCGCCGGCGATCGACATCGACTGGTCCGAACCGCTGATGATCGGGGCCGAATTCGTGCGGTGGGAAATTGCCACCGCCGTCGCCGGCGCGCTGCTGGGCATCAATCCGTTCGATGAGCCCAATGTGCAGCAGGCCAAGGACGCCACCAGCTCACTGCTCGCTGAATACAGGTCATCGCATCGCCTGCCGCGGCGCGCTCCCGATCGATCGCTCGAGGGAGGCATCGAACTCACGTTCAGCCGGGCGGTTCACGACGCGGCGGCAGCCGGCCCGTTCACCAAATTGGTCAGGGCCGGAGACTACGTCGCGATCCTGGCCTATGTCGGACCCGATCGCGCGCTCGCCGACGGGCTCGCGGCGCTGCGTCGCCGCATCGGGGAACGCACCGGCGCGGCGACGATGTTCGGCTACGGGCCGCGCTACCTGCATTCGACCGGTCAGCTTCACAAGGGGGGGCCCAATAGCGGGGTGTTCGTGCTCGTCACCGCGGCGCCCGCGTCGGATGTCGCGATTCCTGGCGAGTCCTTTTCGTTCGGCACGTTGGAGCTCGCGCAGGCGCTCGGCGATTTCACGTCGCTCGACGTGACCGGCCGACGGGCGGTGCATGCGCACCTGCCGTCACCCAATCGCTCGCTGCTCCAGAGTCTGGCCGCGGCGCTGCTCGAACAGGCCTAGGAGCGTGTGTGAGAAACGTGAACACGCTTCTGGCAGGCCGGCTACGCCGGCAAACAAACATGGCTTGAAGGCTAAGAAAATTGCGCGCGCAGCGCGCCTACGAGGAGCCCGTTCCCCATTCCTCGGACGGGCGCCTAGGCTAGGGCGCGAGCTTTTTCAGGCGGGCGACAGCCGATCGGCTGAACGCGTCGCGCCACACAGGTGCAAAAACATGCAACTTGGATTCGTCGGTCTGGGCCGCATGGGCATGAACATGGTGACGCGCCTGATGCAGGGAGGTCATCAGGTCGTCGCATTCGACCGCAGCCCCGAGACGACGGCACGCGCCGAAGGCGCGGGAGCGCGGGGCGCGGCAACGCTCGAGGCCGTGGTGTCCACGCTGAAGCCGCCGCGGGCGATCTGGGTGATGGTCCCCGCCGGCGATCCGACTGAATCCACGGTGCGGGCGCTCGCGGACCTGCTGTCGCCGGACGATGTCATCATCGACGGTGGCAATACCAACTTCCACGACGACGTGCGCCGCGCCGCCGCGCTCGCCGAGCGCAGGATTCATTATGTCGACGCCGGAACCAGCGGCGGGATCTGGGGCCTGACGGAAGGCTATTGCCTGATGGTCGGAGGCGAGCAGGACGTCTGCCGGCGGCTCGAACCGATCTTCCTGACACTGGCGCCCGCGGGCGGATATCTGCGCATCGGACCGCACGGCTCCGGGCACTACGTCAAGATGATCCACAATGGCATCGAGTACGGGCTGATGCAGGCCTACGCGGAAGGGTTCGAGTTGCTACATCACAGCGAGTACACGATAGACCTCGCCGCCGTCGCGGAATTATGGCGGCACGCGAGCGTGGTCCGATCCTGGCTGCTCGACCTCGCCGCGCAGGCGCTGGCGGAGGATCCTGCGTTGTCCACGCTCGAAGCGTACGTCGAAGACTCGGGCGAGGGCCGCTGGACCGTGAAGGAAGCCATCGACCGCGGCGTTCCCGTTCCGGCGATCGCCGCCGCCTTGTTTACGCGTTACGCGTCGCGGCAGGACAATCCGTTTGCCGCGCGATTCCTCGCCGCGCTGCGCCAGCAGTTCGGCGGCCACGCCGTGAAGGCGAAAGCTAATGCCTGACGACGTCCTCACCCCACCGGACCAGGCGCTGTACGAGCAGCTGGTGCCAGGCGACGCGGCGCCGATTGCCGCCGAGCCGGTGTCGGTCGTCATTTTCGGCGGCGCCGGCGACCTGGCCCATCGCAAGCTCCTGCCCGCTCTGTACAACCTGCACGTCGACGGCCTCCTGCCGCCGCACATCGCCATCACCGGCGTCGGCCGCAAGCAGATGACCGACGATGCCTACCGCGAATTCGCGAAAAGCGGCATCAACTCGTTCTCACGGCGGAAAATTGACGAACGCACCTGGCAGACGTTCGGAGCGGGGCTGTTCTGGGTACAGTCCCCGATCGAGGAGAACGGAACTTTCGCCAGCCTCGGCGCCCGTCTCGACATCATCGAACACGAACGCGGATTGGGCGGCAACCGCGTGTATTACCTCGCCCTGCCGCCGTCGCTCTTCGTCGCCACCGTCAAACAGCTGGATCGCTCCCGGTTCATCGTCAGAGGCGGTGTCCATCCTTATGCGCGAATCGTCGTCGAGAAACCGATCGGACACGACCTCGCCAGCGCGCGCGCCATCAACGATGCGATTGCCGCGGTCGTCGACGAGCGGCAGATCTACCGGATCGATCATTATCTCGGCAAGGAGACGGTCCAGAACATCCTCGTCCTCCGGTTCGCGAACAGCATCTTCGAACCGCTGTTCAACAAACGGTACATCGATCACGTCCAGGTGACGGTGTCTGAAGCGGAAGGCGTCGGCAGCCGGGCCGAGTATTACGAGACCGCGGGCGCACTGCGCGATATGGTGCAGAATCATCTCCTCCAGCTGCTTTCGCTCGTCGCCATCGAGCCGCCGCGGTCGCTCGACGCTGATGTCATCCGCGACGAGAAGCTCGAGGTGCTCCGATCGCTGCGTCCGGTCGCTCTCGATGACGTCGATGCCTGCACCGTGCGGGCCCAGTACGCCGAAGGATTCGTCATGGGTCAGCCCGCGCGCGGCTACCGGCAGGAACCCGGCGTCGACCCGGCCTCCCGCACCGAAACGTTCGTCGCGCTGCAGCTCTGGATTGACAACTGGCGATGGGCCGGCGTGCCGTTCTTTCTCCGCACCGGCAAGCGGCTGCCCAAACGCGCGAGCGAAGTGTCCGTGTACCTCAAGGAGGTCCCGCCCATTCTGTTCAACAGCAGCGCCGCGGCGCGGCTCGACCCCAACGTGCTCTCGATCCGGATCCAGCCGGACGAAGGGCTGGCGCTCCGAATTTCGTCAAAAGTTCCCGGGCCGCGCGTCCACATCTACCCCGTGCAGATGGACTTCCACTACGGCAGCACGTTCGGGGCGTCGTCGCCCGAGGCGTACGAACGGCTGCTGCTCGATGTGATGGCCGGCGACCAGACCCTGTTCATGCGGCGCGATCTCGTCGAGACGGCGTGGCAGTGGGTGATGCCGATTCTCGATCGCTGGGCGGCCGATCGCGTCGCGCCCATTCCAACGTACCCCGCCGGAGCGTGGGGGCCTCCGGAAGCGGAGCAGCTGGTGAGACGGCTGGGACGGCAATGGAAAGCACTGTAACGTCACAGCTGACGCGCTCCACCACCACCGACGCCATAGAGCCGGACCTGGCCGCGCTCTGGCGCGAGATCGCGCATGAAGGACCGGTCGCGCGCGCCGTGATGTCGAACCTGGTGGTGTTCCGGACCGCCGAACGGGCGCAGGACGGCATGGCAGGCGACGCATTCGATGATGTCGTGGCACGGCATCCGTGCCGGCTCATCGTGCTCGACCATCAGCGCGGCGCGTCGCGCGTTCCCGCAGATTTTGCCGTGGCGATCCGCATCGTCATGTTTGGCGGCGAAGCGGCGCGATACGGCATCGAACAGATCGCGGTTCGGTCGGCGTGCGCCGAAGCGTGCCTGCCGTCGATTGTCAGCCAGCTGGTTCGCGGCGACGTTCCGACGTCGGTGTGGTGGATGGAGGACGTGTCGCAGGCGCCACCAATCGAACCCATCGTCCGAATGGGGCGTCAGTTCGTGTATGACAGCCGCGGGTGGCGCGACGCGCGCCGCGCCTTCCCCGCTGTCGCCTCGCTGCTCCGGTCTGGTTTTCGTCTGGACCTGTCCGATCTGAACTGGCGGCGGCTGACCGCTCTGCGTCAGGCCCTGCTCAGTGCCTGCACGCCGGCGCAGTTCGAGGACCTTGCACGCGGCCGCGTACGCATCGTCCATTGCCCCGGAGAAGCATCACTGGCCTGGCTGACCGTCGGCTGGCTGGCGTCGCGGCTGCATTGGCAGCCCGAGATCACGCCTGCTGTTGAAGAAGGCCCGCCTGACGACGCCGTGCTGGCCGTTCAAATCGGCGGCAAACCTGCGGACCTGAGCGCCACCCTCGATGGCCACGACGTCATCGTGAAGAGTGCCGGCAGCATGGCGCCCATGACGATTCCGATCCGTCGCGAGACTCGGGCAGAAGCCGTGGCCGGGGAGCTTCGCAACCTGTCACACGACATCTGCCTGCACGAGGCCATCCGGGCCGCGGCTCTATTTCTTCAATAGTGTTCTGACCTGGCCCACCTCGGCGCGGATCTCATCGACGAGGCTGCGATCGATTTTGATCTTCCCTTCGGCCGCCTTCGCGTCTGGTGTGCCGGATGTGCCGACGGCGGTCACGGACGTCGGCGACTCGCCTTTCACCGCTTCATCGAGCACAGCCTGGATGCGATCGAGGAGCTGAGTCGCCGTCGCCGGATCGATTCCGACCATCGGCGCCGGAGCCGTCTGCGGTGCGCAAGGCTCGCCAGCCGGCTGGGGTGTCTGCGCGACGCTCGGAATGGCAAGCCATATCGTCAAGAACACCGTCA
>JBKPAI010000038.1:0-73724 GCA_046726355.1 Acidobacteriota bacterium
CCCAGGACTGGCTGAATTTTGGCCTGGGAACGGTTGTGGACAACCGGTGCAAGGCTCGCGTGGACGTACTCTCGGACGGGACACGTCTGTATATCGCCTCACATGTCCAGACGGGCACGGGAGCACCGTCAACGAGCTCGAAGGATTGGGCCAGGTTGTACCGCTTCACCTACACTGCAGGGACCAAGACCTATACGCTCGACAGCGGATTTCCCGTCAACGTGAACACCCGCGTCGTCGACGTCAATGGCGTGCCGACGGTGACGGGCGGCAAATCGGAAACGCTGGTTCTGGCGAAGGATTCGACGGGGACCTTG
Source organism: Acidobacteriota bacterium (assembly GCA_046726355.1). Lineage (GTDB taxonomy): Bacteria > Acidobacteriota > Vicinamibacteria > Vicinamibacterales > CAVVIG01 > QHWF01. Next base: position 318 of record JBKPAI010000038.1, read on the forward strand.
TGGGTGACGTACGTCGAGAGCGGCTTCGTCATGGTGAACCACAGTCTCAACGGTAACGATCTTACCTGGGCTACCCCGTCCGTGCTGCCGGTCGCCCACGCGGATGTGGGCGAGAACGGCACCGTAGACGATATCTCTTCGGTCATCGCCTACAACGGCCACGTCGGCATCATGTGGAGCCGCCAGACCTACAACAGTTCGATAGAAAACGATCAGCCCGCATCGGTCACGATGAACTTCGCCGTGCACACCGACGGCGCTGATCCGTCCGTCTGGTCGAGCGCCGCGGTTTACACGGCCTCCGGCGACGACCACATGAACCTGAAGGCATCCGGCGGCCGGCTCTACGCGGCGTTCAAAGAGGAGGGCGACGCCAAGCAAATCGGGCTGCTGGTCTGCCGGACCGCCGCCAATGGGTGCGCGAAAAAGACGGACTGGAAGTTCTACCGTGTTTACCAGAGGAAAGATAATAACGGCAACAGTCCTCAAGCCGATTTGAAGGCCGCGAGCTCACCGAATGCGACCCGTCCGTCACTCTTGATCGACGAAGAGCACCGTGAGATGTACATTTTCGTCAGTGTGGAACAGGGACTGAACAAGCAGTCGACGATCAATTACAAGAAAACGAGCCTCGACGCCATCAGATTCGATGCCAAAGATCCTGGCGTGCCGTTCATCAAGAGTTCGACGGATCTGATAATCAACGATCCAACGTCGACCAAACAGAACGTGAACAGCAAAACCGGCCTCGTCGTGCTCGCGAGCGACGAGGAGGCAAACTACTACTTCCACAACTATCTTCCCCTGAAGTAACGCAAGAGCGCGTTCGGCTTTGACGCGGCCATGGGGTCGGCTCGCTCCGACCCCGCTCGGCCTAAACTCAGCCACTCCTTCGAACGGCTCAGTTCGGTAACTACCGCATGAGGTCGTAAAAAGTCAACCTTCTGGACAAATTGTTCCAGAAAATGCGGTTATGGCGAGAAACCAATTGACTCCCCTGGTCGAGATACATAATGCTTACGCCCTGTTAACTCATCTGACAGACGCTCAGCATTTATTTCGGACAGGGGACCAACTTGCGCAATCAGCCATCTCAACCGAACACCTGCCGACGGGACGCAGAAGGAGGAGCGACGATGCAAGGCGCTGAGAGAAAGTATCGGATCCGAATCGGGCTCACAGCCCTGATTGCCAGCCTGGTTATCGGGGGCATCACGGCCTCGGAGCAAATCCAGGTCGGCTATCGCGACTTCTCCTATCCGAGCAAAACGGGACAGAACTCCCGGCCAACCGGCGAGAAACCCGAGAGCAAGCTCTGGTTCAACGACGGCGCCTGGTGGGGCATTCTGTGGAGCACCGCCGCAACGTTGGACGCTCCCAAAGGAGGCTATCGGATCCACCGGCTCGATCTCACGACGCAGGACTGGGTGGACACGGGGACGACTGTCGACACGCGGCGAGACAGTCGGTCAGACGTCGAGTGGGATGGGACCGCCCTTTATGTCGCGTCTCACCTCTTCAACTCGAAGGCCACTAGAGATGCAAATTGCTTCGCGGGCGTGGACAACGGCAACTGCGGCAAATTGTTCCGCTTCAGCTACGACGCGGGGACAAGAACCTACACGCTTGGCGGCGTTCCGGGAATCGTGAGGTCCGGCAAAACAGAAACGCTGGTCCTCGCGAAGGATACGACCGGGAAGTTGTGGGTGACGTATGTCGAGGACAACCAAGTCATGGTGAACTATAGCCTCGACGACGGCCTGACTTGGGGAACGCCCTTCGCCCTGCCTGGCGGCGCCCTGGAAGCCACGAGCGGCGCGACTACGACCGACGACGTTGCGACCATCGTCGCCTATGATGGCCACGTCGGCATCATGTGGAGCCACCAGGAGGAGAACAACCTGAGTCAGCCGAGTCGGAACCCTAACCCAAAATCTGGCAGAGAGGCGAGTGATACCGATAACGTCGTGTCGGCCAGCATGCATTTCGCGGTGCACGACGATGGTGCTGGCCCGTTGGCTTGGACGAGCGACGCAATTTACACGGCCTCGGGCGATGATCACCTCAACATCAAGGTAGCCGGGGGCTCCCTCTTCGCGGCGTACAAGGAGGAAGGCCTGACCAAGCAAATCGGCCTGCTCGTTTGTCAGAACGCGGTCAGCGGCTGTAAAACGAAAACGGACTGGAAACGCTACCCCGTTTACACGAGGAAAGACAACGACGGCAACAGCCCCGGGGCGGATCTGAAGGCCGCCAACTCTGCGAACCCGACGCGTCCTAACGTGCTGGTCGACACGGACCACCGTGAGGTGTACGTGTTCGTCAGTGTCGAGCAGGGAGCGGCCGCGCAGTCGTCGATCCGGTACAAGAAGACGAGCATCGACGCCATCAATTTCCCGACTGACGATGGGGTGCCGTTCATCACGACCGACGTTCTCAATCTTGATTCGACCTCGGTCATCAATGATCCGACGTCGACCAAGCAGAACGTAAACAGCACAACGGGCCTGGTTGTACTCGCCAGCGATGCGGGGCAACTCCGCTACTTCCACAACTACCTGTCGCTGAAGTAGACGGCGTCGGGTCGGTCGGGTAAGTCAGGTAGGTCGTGTCGGTCGGGTAAGTCAGGTAGGTCGGACCACCTACCAGACTTACTCGCCCCACTCGACTTACGACGCGCCATTCGTCTGTCTGAACTCAGACACGGTGTTGATTTTCGCAATCATTGCTCTGGAAGACCTCAGGAAAAACAATTGCTGTGCTTGACATCATGGCCGAGACGGATGCATGCTGCGCCTCCGTTACATCAAATCGACATAACCAGACCCGTTGCAGCTTTGTTGCACGAGCAGCAGAGCTGTAGTCAGTACGGTTGTGCTCGCCCGGAGGCGTGACCCGTGAATCTGACTCGGACCAGATATTTTCGGTATCTGTTAACAGCGCTAGTGGACGGCTTGCTCATCGCTTGGGAGAAGTTTGAATCGGGCGGCAACGTCTTCCCACAGTCCGCAAATTCAGGCGGCAGTTCGCGTGAGACATCGTGCTCGCGAAATTCTTGTAACTCAGGTGTAACGAAGTCCAACGGGTGCCGCACTCTTTCTATACGTTTTTTGAAGAGTCACTACCGTCACCCGCTCGGAAAGTCCACGCCAATTCAGAACATCCAGGCTGCCGGGTTCACTGGCTCGGCAGTTGCAGCTCTGCTGTGGGTTTCTGCGTGCGCTGCGACTGGCTGACCACAAAGTCTGGTCAACGTAAGCCGTCAACTACTGTTTTCGGCTTCATCCGTGCCCTGTTCGAGTGAACGCAGCGGGTTTGTTGTCAGTTCTCAACCAGATTCGGCGGTGATCGAAGACCGCCGAACAACGAGGGACGTGGCGTGCGTATCGCGTATCTGACCGCCGATTTCGGCGTGCCTGTTCTCGGCACCAAGGGAGCGTCGGCGCACGTGCGCGGCCTCGTCCAGGCGCTGCGGGCGGAAGGGCACGACGTCTTCGTGCTCGCGGCCAACGTGGGCGACGAATCTCCCGCCTCCTTCCAGGTCCGGGAAGTGCCGTTCGCCGGTGCGCTGCCGACGCTCTATGAAGCGCTGCAACAGGAAGATCTCTGCCAGGGCACGCGTCTCGCGAAGGATCTCCGCAATCTGCTCTACGCCTCGACCCTCGAGCTGCAGGGGCGCCTCATGCTCGAGGAGTTCCGGCCCGACGTGATCTACGAGCGGCATTGCCTGTTCAACACGGCAGGACTCGCGCTGGCGCACCACTTCGACGTGCCGCTGATGCTCGAAGTGAACGCGCCGCTGATGTTCGAGCAGCAGAAGATGCGCGGCCTGGCGCTGCCCCTGGTGGCGCGGGCCGCCGAACGCCTCGTCCTCGCGGGCGCGGACCAGGTCGTCGTCGTCTCGCAGGCGCTTTGCACCTACGTGGCGGATTTTGGCGTCCCGCCGGATCGGATGTCGGTCATTCCCAATGCAGCCGACCCCGACGTGTTCGGGCCGGCCGTGGGTCTGTCGCCGATCAGACAACAACTGGGTTGGCACGACCAGTTCGTCATCGGGTTCGTCGGCAGCATGAAGCCATGGCACGGCGTCGAAACGCTGCTGCAGATGCTGCAGCTGCTCGGCGGCCGGGACAGCGCGTTTCGATTGCTCCTGGTCGGCGCTGGTCCGCACCTGACAGATCTCCGGCATCAGGCCGAGCAGCTCGGGCTCGGCGATGCGGTGCACATGACCGGCGCGGTGCCGCACGACGCCGTGCCGGATCTGCTGCGGGCGATGGACCTCACGGTCGCGGCGTACGCGGCGGATGCCGAAGCGTATTTCTCGCCGGTCAAGCTGTTCGAGTACATGGCGATGGCGCTGCCGGTCGTGGCCGCGCGAGTCGGCCAGGCGTGTGAGGTGATTGAGGAGGGGCGCACCGGCTGGCTGTATACGGCGGGCGATGCGAACGAGCTGGCTGACGTGATTCGACGGATTTCAGCCGATCGTGCCCTGTGCCGCGCCGTGGGCGCTGCCGCGCGCGATTGCGTGTTGCAGCAGTACACGTGGCGGCACAACGCACGGCGGGTCGCGGGAATCGCCGAGGATTTGATCGCGCGCCGCGTGCGGCCGGATCGAACGACCGGCACGGCCGATCCGTCCGCGCCGCCGGCGAGGCGTCGCCGTACCGGCGCCGAAATCGAGACAGCGGGGATGTCTGCACGGCCGGCCGCCGGCGGTGCAGCCGTGAAGCGGAGGCGGTCAGGATGATCAAAGGGACGCTCAAACGGCTGCGGCACGAGACGCTGCTTGGCGAAGTGGCCGATCTCGTCGGCCCCTACGTCGCCGCACGATGGCAGATCTGCGCCGGCGCGGCAGTAGCGGTATTCGCCGGAACCGCCGCCGATCTGTTGAAGCCCTGGCCGCTGAAGCTGGTCTTCGACTACGTGTTGAAAGACGTGACGCTCTGGGGCAGGACCTTCGAGCCGCCGTTTGGCGACTCGCGGGCCTGGATGGTCGCGCTCGTCTGTGCCCTGATCCTCGGCGCGTGGGGGCTCGCCAGCCTGGCGGCCTTCTTCGGCGACTACCTGTCCAACCGGCTCGCCGAGGAAGTGGTGTTCGAGCTCCGTGTCTCGATCTTCAAGCACATTCAGCGCCTGTCGCTGACGTATCACGACGACCGCCGCATCGGCGATCTGCTGGTTCGTGTGACGCGCGATACCGATGCGATCCGCGACCTGTTCGGGAATACCTGGCTGCAGTGGACGATTGCGAGTCTGACGCTCGCGGGCACCCTCGCGGTGATGTTCGTGCTCGACTGGCAGCTCGCCCTCGTCGGCGCGCTCACGATAGGCACGCTCAGTCCGGTGCAATGGCGGCTCAAACGGCGGATCAAGGAGGCCTCGAAGGAGAAGCGAGAGCGCGAAGTCGAGGTGTCCTCGGTCACGCAGGAGACCATCGGCTCGCTCCGCGTCGTCAAGGCGTTCGGCCGCGAGGGGTTTCAGCAGCAGCAGTTCAATCGCGAGAGCGCCGAAAGCGTGCGCGCCGGCATCAAGGCCGCCCGGCTCGAGGCCAACTACGTGCGCAGCGTGGACATCATCAGCGCGCTGGCGACGTGTGGGGTCGTCTGGCTCGGCGTCCGGGAAGTCTTCGCGGGCAAGCTCACACCCGGCACGCTCTACGTGTTCGTGCACTACGTGCGCACCTTCCACGGGCCGCTGCGCGAGCTCGCCAAGCAGAGCGTGAAGATCGCGCGCGGCCGCGTCGGGCTCGAGCGCATTCTCGAGGTCATGCACACCGACTCGGGCACACCGGACAACGCGGATGCGCGTCCGGCGCCACCGTTCCGCGGCGCCATTGCGTTCGACCACGTGACGTTCGGCTATCGCCCGACGCAGCCGATCCTGCACGACGTGAGCTTCGAAGTCCGTCCCGGCGAAGTCGTCGCCCTGGTCGGGCCCACCGGTGCCGGCAAGAGCTCGACGATGGGCCTCATCCCGCGGCTCTACGAGCCGCTGTCGGGCCGCGTGCTCGTCGACGGCGAGGACATCCGCAAATACCGCCTCGACACGCTGCGCGAACAGATCGGGATGGTGCTGCAGGAGTCGATGCTCTTCCAGACGACGATTCTCGAGAACATCCGTTACGGGCGCCCGGACGCGTCGCACGACGAAATCATGGCGGCCGCGCGGGCGGCGCGCGTGGATCAGTTCGTCAGCCGCTTGAAGGACGGATACCAGACCGTCGTCGGACCGCGTGGCGCGACGCTCTCGGGCGGCGAGCGGCAGCGCGTGACGATTGCCCGCGCGATGATCCGGAACCCGCCGATTCTGCTGCTCGACGAACCGACGACCGGGCTCGATGTCGAAAGCGAGCAGCTGGTGGTCGAGGCGCTCGAGTGTCTGATGCACGGCAAGACCACGATCCTGATCAGCCATCGCCTGAACCTGGTCGATCGCGCGGATCGTGTGCTCGTGATCGACGGTGGACGCATTGCTGAATCGGGGACACCGGCGGAGCTGCGGGCGGCCGGCGGGCTGTACGCGCGGCTGTGCGCATTTTCGCCGACTGAGAGCGCCATGGCCTCCTCGTCGCCGGTCGCCCGTGCGAATTAACCGTGCTCCCATGAGGCTGACGAACATGTCGAATTTGGCGTACGAGCTCGGCTCAGGCGCGCAGAGCGCGCCTGCGAGAGAGCGGAGCGGGGCCTTTGGGTCCCCGCGAGCGACCGAGCCGGGGTGTGGGGCGGAGCCCCACGTGAAATGACCAGGAGAGAACCCGTGCCGGATCCCGATGCCCGACACACCAGCTCGGTGCCCGTGCACGGCGCCATGCTCGATCCGGCCGCCGCGTTGACGCGACGGCTCACCGACCTCGGTAACGCGGCGCTCATGCGGCCGCTGCTGCAGCAGGCCATTGATCGCCTGCGGCCGCGGGCATTTGCGCTGGAGAGCTCGTCGATCGACCACTGCAAGGTGACACCCTGGCGCGAGATCTCCCTCGCGCTCTCGTTGACGCTGCGATCGACCCGAACGGGGAAGGAATCGCGGCAGATCGCGTCCGGCACGGTGTTCACGTCGGTCGATGAGGCGCGGCGGCATCTGCAGGAAGGACGAGCCGCCTCGGGCGGCCGGGGCGCAGCCTCGCTGGCGCTCGTGCCTGAAATGGCGATGGTGCTGCGGCTGTTTCCTGTCGATGCGGGGCTGCCGGGGCTCGCTCATGCCACTGATACAGCCGCGATGACCGCGCTGCTGGCCGAGCACCTGCCCGAGTGCCGCGATCAGGGCTGGCGGATTCGCGAACTGACGTACGAGCCGCTGCAATACAAACCCGGCCGGCTCTGTACGATCCGCTACGCCGTCACGCTCCGTCACGCGGGCACGCGCGACACGAAACACGTAGAGGCGTTCGGCAAGGTCTACCGCGACGAGCGGTGGCGCCGGTCCTACGGACTGCTCGAAGCCACCTGGCAGGCCTCAGTCGCGAGCGGGGGCACCTGGACCGCCGCGCGGCCGCTCGCCGCCGTGGACGGCTGCTGCTTCGTGGTGCAGAGCGCGGTTGCGGGCCGGCAGTTCCGCCACGTGCTCGGCGATTTGACGGCGGAGGGCGCGCGGCCCGAGGAACTGCAACAGGCGGCCGCGCACCTGACAGCGGTCGCGCGCGCGGTGCGGGCCCTGCAGCAATCGCCCATCGCCGACGGCCCCTGTCTGGACTTTGCCACGCTGCTGGCGGCGCAGAACGACAATCTGACCTACCTGCGCCAGGTGCATCCGGCGCTCGCGGGTGAGCTGGTGCATCTGCGCACGACCATCGCGCGCCTGGCCACCCTGTGTCCGCCGGCCCCGCTGGCGATGGCGCACGGCGATTTCGCACACGGCAACGTGCTCGTCGACGAAGCCGGCCGTGTCGGCATCATCGATTTCGACCGCGCCGGGCAGGCCGAACCGGCGTACGACGTCGCGTACTTCCTCACGCACCTCATGTCGTTTGCGCTGCGTCACCCGGAACGGGCGTCGCAGGTGCGGCAGCTCGCAGACTACTTCCGCGCGGCCTTCGGCGTCCTCGCCGCGGTGTCGCCGCAGCGGCTCGCGGTGTACGAGGCGCTCGACCTCTCCGCCTACGTGCTGCGCAATTTTCGCAAGCGCAGCCATCAACCGGAGTGGATCGGCTGGGCGACGGGTCAGATTGCGGCGGCCTGGGACCGTCTCGATGCGGCATTCGCGGCGCGGAGGTCCGCATCGTCATGACGATGGTCGCGCCCGTGGGACGACGTGACGCGCGTCATGGCCGGGTGGGTGCCGGGCGCGGCCGCCTCGGATATCTGGTGCGATCGTTTCCGCGGACCTCGGAGACCTTCATCATCAACGAGATCCTCGAGCTGGAGCGCCAGGGATTCGACCTGTGCATCTACTCGATGATCGCCGCAACGGATCCGATCCGTCACCGCCTCGTCGACGGCATCCGGGCGCCCATCCGCTATCTGCCGCACCCGGTGTGGCGCTCGCTCGGCACCATCGTCGCCGATCACCTGTGGCTGCTGGCGCGCGCGCCGCGCGCATACGCGTCGACGGTGGTGACGATGCTCCTGGCGGCAGAGTGGGGCTTGATCGCGCGGCTCCCGCAGGCCGCATCGCTCGTCCGTGCCCTCGAGCGCGATGGCGTGACGCACCTGCACTCCGGCTTCGTGCACGCCCCGGGCTCGCTGGCGTATCTGGTCTCGCGCCTGACCGGGCGGCCCTACAGCGTGGCGACCCACGCGCGCGACCTGTATCGCGCCTCCACCGGCCTGCTGCGCAAGAAGCTTGCGGCAGCGCAGGTGGTGTTCACGTGCACGCGGTACAACATCGCGCACCTGCAGCGGCTTGGAACCAGTCGATCGCCGATCCGCGTGCAGCACGTCTATCACGGCACCAGTCTCGAGCGCTTCGCGTTCGGTCCGTGCGGCACTGGCGAGCCGCCGATCGTGCTCGCGGTCGCGCGGCTGGTGGAGAAAAAGGGCCTCGACGATCTGATCCAGGCATGTGCGCTGCTGCGCGATCGCGGCCGGCGCTTCACGTGTCATCTGGTCGGCGCCGGCGAGGGCAAGCCGGCGCTGGTCCGACAAGTCCGTGAGCTGGGGCTCGAGGAAGTGGTGAAGTTCGAGGGCGCCGTCGATCAGGACGCGGTGCTCGCGTGGTATCGGCGCGCCACGCTGATGGCGCTGCCTTGCCGCGTGGCACGGGACGGCGATCGCGACGGCATTCCGAACGTGCTGATCGAGGCGGCGGCCTGCGGCCTGCCGATCGTCACCACGCCGGTCAGCGGCATTCCCGAGTTGATTGAGGACCGGCAGACAGGCCTGCTGGTGGAGCCGCGCGACGCGGCCGCGCTGGCGGGCGCGATCGATGCGCTGCTGCACGCGCGCGATCTGCGCGATCGCCTGCGCGTGAACGCGCGGCAGAGAGTCGAAGCGACTTTTGATCTGCGGCGCAATGCGCTCGTGATCGGCCGCGAGCTGCGCGCCGTCATGACGCGCGAGTCAGGTGCGACGGGTGTAGGGACGGGCCTTCGGGCCCGGCCGGAGACAGTGTGAACAACGCGCAGGACGGGCGGGACCGTCCACGACAGGGCGAGGGCGTGAACATGCGGCAAATCGGGGTCGAGCTTCATGGAGTCAGGGTGAACGTGACGTGCAACAACGAGCCACTGCTCGAATATTTGTGCCAGCTGCTCGACGACGCGGTCCGGCCGGTGTTCGATACGCCGCATCTGCAGGTCACGGGCCGCTGGCACACCGACGAGAGGGCGCTCGAGAGTGCCGGCGTGTTTGCCGACGAGGGCGAAGCCGGCGACGCGCCCGGCTTCGGCAAGCGCATGCGCCTGGCTGACGATGAGCTCGTCTGGTTCAACACCCACAGGGACAAAGACCTCCAGCTCCGGTTCCGGCGGCGCGCCGGCCAGCTGCAGTTCGACGTGGCCTACTGTTATCACCCGACCGCCGAGAAGCTCGCGCGCTATCCGGAATACGAAGAACGCAAATTCTTCAAGCTGGCGCGTTACCTGGTGCAGTTCCCGGTCGCCTGGTATCTCGAGCGCACGCGCGGCTGGGCGCTGCTGCACGCGTCGGCCGTTGCGCGCGGCGGCGAGGCGGTCCTGGTCGCCGGGCCCGGCGGGGCCGGCAAGACGACGACGTGCGTCGGGCTGCTGGCACATCCCGATGTGCGCCTCGTCACCGAAAACCTGCTCTTCACCGACGGCCAGCACATATTCCCGTTGCGCGAGCCGCTGCGGCTCACCGACGACAGCCTGGCGCTTCTCGCTGCCGGGCCGCGTCAGACGCTGGTTCCACTCGGTCTCGGCGGCGGCTCGAAGCATAAGGTCCTGTTCCGGCTGCCAACCAGCGCCGACGATGGTCTGGTCCGGCCGGCGGCGCTGTTCATCCCACGTTTTACCGCGCCGGGATTCCTCCAGCCGATCGCCCCGGCAACGGCAAGTGAGCTGCTCGGCGCGACCAATCGTCTGACTCTCGAGTTGAACGACTACGACTGGTACACCGCGGCGCTGGATCTGGTCTGGCCGGCCGACGGCCACGCGGCGCATCACGCGAACGTGCTGGCCCGACTCACCGCCAACACGCCGTGCTACGCGCTCGGCATCGATCGCGCGGCGGGCGTCGGTCCGGTGGTGGACCGGGTGCTGACCTGCGTCGGCTGGAGCAACGGGCACGCGACGCATCGGCCGGCGCGCCCGGCCGCCCCCGTCGACCTTCGCACGGCCGATGACGCACGGCCTATTCGATGTTTCACCGGCGAGGCGCTCCTGCCCGACGACCGCGCCCGCCAGCAGCTTGCGCAGCTGGCGGCAGTGAACGGCGTCGACGGCTACGTCGCCGTGCTGCCCGACGTGCACTTCAAACGGCGTAATCCGACGCCGACCGGCACGGTCGTCGTCAGCCGCGAGCACCTGCTGCCCCGCGCCATCGATCCGGGCATCAACTGCGGCATGCGCATGATCGCGACGTCGGTGCCGGTACGGGAGTTGTCGCCGGCGCGGCTGGATCAGCTGTTCGGCGACTTGATCGCAGCGGTCCCGATCACGGCTCGTGAGACACCGGTCCTGACGGCCGGCGAGTGCGAGCGTCTGCTGGTCGAGGGTCTACCTGCCGTGGCTTCGCAGATTGGCCTGCCGGCGGAGGACCTGGGACGCATCGAGAATCGTGGCCGGATGACGCCGTCGGTCGACGCCGACGCGATTCAGACCGTGGTCTCGTCCGCCGCGATCAGCAAGGGCCAGGCGTGGCTCGGCACGCTCGGCGCCGGCAATCATTTCCTCGAATTGCAGGAGGTCGTCGGGGTACTGGACGCCTCCCTCGCCAGCCGGCTGGGGCTGCGGCTCGGGGAGGCTGTCTTCATGATGCACACCGACAGCCGGCGGCTCGGCAAACGGGTGCTGAAGCCCGTTTTCGAAGAGGCGTTTCACGCGAACGGCAACGGGCATGGGCCCGACAGCCTCTGGACGCTGCCTGCAGAGTCGCGGCTCGGCCGCCGCTACATTGCCGCACTGGCGGCGGCCATGCACGCGGGCTTTGCCAACCGCGCCGTGCTGACGCACATCCTGCGCACCACGCTGCGCACCGTGCTCGACGACCCGACGCTGCGGCTTCCGCTCCTGTACGACTGCGCGCACGAGTCGATTCAGCGCGAAGAGCACGGCGGCGACGCGCTGTGGGTGCATCGGCATGGCGCCAGCCACGCCGTACCGCGCGCCGCCCTCGCGCACGATCCGGTGCTCGGCGAGTGCGGGCAGCCGGTCCCGATTCCCGGCAGCATGGGCACAGACTCTTACATCGCCGTCACCGCAGACGGCGTCGCACAGACCTTCCACTCGGTGGCGCACGGCGCAGGCCGTACGCTCGAAAAGATCGACGCCGCCGAGCAGTTCGATGCCGAGCAGGTCGCGCGCGATCTCGGGGCGGATGGCGTCCGCCTCTATCGGTACGGCACAGACAACCTGGCCGGTCAGGCGCCGGCTTCGTTCAAAGATGTCCGCCGCGTCGTGGAGGCCATGACGGCCTTCCAGCTGATTCGGCCCGTGGTGCGGCTGCGACCAGTCGCCGTACTGAAGGGGTAACCAGACGTGACCAGGCCGGCCCGCATCCTGATGTACTCACAAGACAGCTATGGCCTCGGCCATCTGCGCCGTGCCACCAACTTCGCCAACGCGCTCGTCGGCGAGCGCAGCGACCTTTCGGTCCTGCTCGTCGTCGATTCGCCGGTGGCGCCGTTCTTCGATCTCCAGGAGCACATCGACTTCGTCAAGCTTCCGACAGTGGTGAAGGTCGAGGCCGGCAAGTTCCAGCCCGGCCGCCTGCTCACCCGGTACGGGCTCGTCAAGGCGATGCGCTCGACCGTCATGCGGGAAGTGCTCACGTGGTTTCGCCCGGACCTGATGCTCGTTGATCACATGCCCGGCGGTGCCAACCGCGAGCTCATTCCGGCGCTCCGGCTGCTGCGATCGCTCGACTACCACCCCCGTATCGTGCTCGGCGTGCGGGACATCATCGACGATCCCGCCGTCACCTGCGCCGTCTGGCAGCGGGAAGGCTTCTACGACACCCTGCGGCGCTTTTATGACAACGTGCTGATTTACGGCTCCTCGGACGTGTTTCCGACGGCGCACTCGTACCAAATCGAGCGCGCGCTGCCGGGGCAGGTCCGCTACTGCGGCTACGTCTGCAACATGGACCCGGTGAAAGATCCGCAGCAGGTGCGGGCCAAGCTGGAGATCGGCGCCGAGCCGATTATCGTGGTCATGGCCGGCGGCGGTGCCGACGCGTTTCGACTCATGCACACCTATCTGGATGCGCTGCCGCTCGTCAACGGCGCGGTGCATGCGACCACGGTAATGGTCACGGGTCCGTTCATGCCCGAGGAACAGCGCCGACAGCTGCGCGAGCGGGCCGTGGAGCGCGGCGTGCAGGTGCGGACGTCCGTGGGCGACTCGCTCAGCCACCTCAATGCCGCCGAGCTCGTCGTGAGCATGGCCGGCTACAACACGGTGAGCGAGATCCTTCGCTTCCGCAAGCGCGCCATTCTCGTCCCACGCATCGGTCCCAGCGCCGAGCAGCGCATGCGCGCGGGCATCTTCAGCCAGCGTGGTCTGGTGACCATGATCGATCCGCGCGAGCTCTCTCCGTCGCGTCTCGCGGCGGCCATCGTCGACACGCTGGCCAAGCCGGCGCCGTGCACCTCGAGCATGCCTGCGATGCACGGGGTCGATATCGTGAAGGGAACGCTGCTCAAGTGGCTGACAGAGCCGGACGGCAGGAAGACCACGACATCAAAGGCGAACGGTTCAAAGGCGAACGGTTCAAAGGCGAACGGTTCAAACGGTTCTCTCGTACATGCCAAGGACGCACCACGCGACCGATCCAACCGGCTTTCGAAACCGCCGGTCTCGAGGCTCACGCCTCACTGAAAACCAGTGAGGTGCGGCGCAGCCCTTCGGGGAGCGTGAAGAAATCGCACGTTCGGCGCGTTTGACAACCACGAAGCTCACAAAGACCACAAAGAAATAGCCTTCTTTGTGGCCTTCGTGGTCAATGTGGTCTGCCGATTTTTTCACAGCCCCTTCAGGGCTGTGCCGGCGGTCGTCCCGAGCAGCGTCGCGGGACGAGAGACCGCCGGACAATTTCTTCAACGAGGCGACTATTGATGGGAGTTCAGAACTGGTTGAAGAGTGTGCTGACTGTCGTCCTGCTGGCGTCGCCGCTGGCGGCGCAGGAGCGTGGACACGGTGTCCTCGAGGTGTCTGCCGAAGACGAGCTTGGCGGCGTGCTGGTGGGCGCAAAGGTCACGGTGCTCGACGCGGCCACGCAGCAGACGCGTGAATTCACAACCGACGAACGCGGACGGGCGGTCGTCGAGCGTCTCGCACCCGGTAATTACGTGCTGACCGTCACGTCGCCCGGCTTCCGGACGCTCGAGCGTCGCCTCGCCGTCGGGACCGAGCGGCCGAAACCTCTGAAGCTGCAGCTCCAAGTCGAAGTCGCGGAGACGGTGAACGTGTCGGAGCGCCGCCGTCCGCAGATCCAGCGGGATAAGACCGACGAGAACGGCGACGCCATTCCCGTAGATGACGACCTGCTGGCCGGAGTCCCCCTGGGCTTTGGCAAGGACCGGGTGGTTGACTACCTGTCGCACTTTCTCTCGCCGGTTGTCGGAACGCCGACGATCGTGATCGACGGCCAGGAAGTGAGCGGGCTGACCCTTCCGACCAAGGCGATCGCCGACCTGGTCATCAACAGGAATCCCTACTCGGCCGAGTACCGGCGTCCAGGCAAATCAAAAATAGAGGTCATTTCGCAGGATGGGTCGAAAACGCATTATCACCTCGACGCGTCCCTGCTGTTCGGCGATTCGGTACTCAGCGCCCGCAACGCCTTCGCGCTGGAAAAGCCCGAGTTGCACCAGCAGCTCGGGGAGATGCAATTTGGCGGGCCGCTGGGGTCATCGAAGGCGTCGTATCTGCTGTCCGGGTCGGCGGGCGACGATCGAACCACGAGCATCGTCAATGCCCTGACGCAATCGGGCTCGGTCAAGGCCCTCGTGCCGGGCAGCCAGACTGAGCGGTTCTTCAGAGGACGATTCGATCTCGGCTCCAGAAGCGACAGGCTTCAGTTCTCGTTCAAGTACGACTACGAGAGCGCACGCAATCGCAACCGCGGCGTCGGAGGGCTCGCGCTCCCTGAGCTGGCCTACGACAAAGACGAAACCAGTCACAGCGTGCGGTTCGGCGTGCACAGCATCCTGTCGCCGACGCTGGTGAACGATACGCGCCTCTCCGTGGTCCGGCCGTTGGAAACGGTCGGGGCTTCGGCCACCGGATCGATGATCGTGGTGAATGGCGCGTTTCGCGGCGGCGCCAACCAGAAATTCAGTCAATCCCGCTCGCTCGAGGCCGAGATTCAGGACACCGCCACGTATTTCCGCGGCGCGCACACGATCCGCTTCGGCGGCCGCGTTCACCCGCAGTTCACCACGACGACCGACGGGAGCAACTTCGGCGGCACCTTCGAGTTCGCGAGTCTGCAGCTGTTCAACGCCAGGCAACCGTTCGTGTTCCGCGTGAACCAGGGCACGCCGCAGGTCGAGTACAGGCCACATGGGGCCGATGCGTTCCTGCAGGACGAGATCAGGCTGCGGCCGGGTTTTTCGCTGATGCTCGGGACCCGCTACGACTTCGAGTCGTACATCGGCGATCACAATAACGTCGCGCCGCGCGTCGCATTTGCCTTTGCGCCGGGCGCGCAGAAAACCAACGTACGCGGCGGCGTCGGCGTCTTCTACGACCGGCTTGGCGACAGCGCGATCGAGCAGGCCCTGCTGTTCGACGGCGCGCGCACGCGGACGCTGGTATTCACCAATCCATCGTTTCCGAATCCGTTCGCGACCGGGCCGGGCATCGTCGCCGTACCCAGTCGCTACGAATTCGCACCGAATCTGTCATCCGGCTACCTCGTCCACTCTAACGTCAGTATCGAACAGCAGATCTGGCGAAGGACGATGGTCAGCGTCGATTTTGCCCACGTTCGCGGCGTGGATCTCTTTCGCGTCCGCGACCGCAACGCCCCGCTCCCGGGCACGGGGATCCGCCCCGACGCGACCGCCCGCGAGATTATCCAAATCGAGTCGACGGGAGCGATGCGCAGCAACTCGGTCCAGGTGACCTTCAACCGAAAAGGCGTCGCGTTCGATGGCGCGGCAGTCTACACGTATGCCCGGACCGAGAACGACACGCCGGGCACCAACGCGGGGGGCTCTCTGGCGTTCGTGCTGCCTGTGAATAACTACGACCCCGGCGCCGAATGGGGGCGCGCCGACTTCGACGTGCGCCACCGCTTCAACCTGACCGGTCTGCTGTCGCTGACGCACGGTTTCTACGTCGGATCGATTCTGGAACTGCGGTCGGGCAAACCGTATGAGATGACAACCGGCTTCGACGACAACGCCGACACGAGGGCGACCGACCGGCCGGCGGGCTTCAGTCGTAATGCCGGGCAGGCGCCCGGGTTCGCCAGGCTGGACCTCCGGTTGAAAAAGCTGTTCGAGACGCCCAGGCCACTCAAGCGGCGCGCGACCGACGATGCGGGAGAGCTGGAGTTCAGTATCGACGCGTTCAACGTGCTCAATCGCGTCAACTATCGCGAGATTGTCGGCGTCCGCAGCTCGCCGTTCTTCGGACGGCCGATTTCGGCCGAGAGCGCACGGGCGATTCAATTTGCCATCTCATACAGCTTCTGAACCCGCAGCTCAGGCTGTGGTACGAGAGAGGTCCGTCAGGCGAAATTCAGAGTACCTCTGATTCCTGTTCCGCAACGGTCTCGGTTGCGCGCTCGGAGTTGGGGGCAAGTCCAACTCGTATTGAAACGGGACGGTTCCCGATGCTCGTGGATCCCGGTCCGGACTCCACTTCCACCTGCACGCGCGCGGAGCCCTGGTGTGCAGTCGCGGCCAGTCTCGCCCGATTGATGGCGGCGTTCTGCGAGAGCCACGCGGAGGCCTCGAGTCGCGCCAGCGCGCTCGTGGGCGACGCGGTCTTCGACCTGCTCACAGAGAGGGACTACTGCTATTTGAGCAAGTCCCGGGTCGCGCCGTATCGCCAGATGGCCGTTGCCTGCATCGAGCGCGCGGCACGGAACGCCGAGCCGATCGACTTCTCGTACGACCTCGGTGCCGGGTATCACGCCAGCCTCCAGCCGGGTATATACGAGCCGACCTTCGACGTAGGTCTCGCAGAGCTGTTCGTGCTCCATCAGATCGCGACCTTCGCACGCCGGGTGAGAAGCGTCTATCCGCCCGGCGTGCGATTCCACATCGTGATCGACAACCTGTGCGCGCTGCTCGTCAACGACATTCCCGTGGCCAGGACGGAGGGCTACTGTGCCCGGTTCCGCGAGCTGATCGAGGCCACCATCACCAGCGGCATCGTCAGCCTGATCGTCGAATCTGAACATTTCAGCGTCGCCGATTTCCAGGAGCTTCCGAACGCTCTCGCCTCCGACGGCACCGCGATCGACGCCAGGGCGCGCGACAACGTGGCGCGCTTTCTCGGCCGGCTGTGCAGCGACAACGAAGCCTCAGCCCGCATATCACGGTATCGTGAAGTACTCGCCCGGTCGGAACAGCTACTGAGCGGCGTGATCCGCGGCGTGCACATGACCCAGCGCGCCACGCCCGAGACGATCTGTTTCCGGCCGTTCCCCGGCGCCGATTCCCGCATTCAATGCGGCGAAGTCGCACTGGCCAGGAACGCGAAGGGCCGGCTCTGTCCGTTCCTGCTCACCAGCCAGAACATCGCGGCGTACCGCTGCCAGCGGGCGCCCTTCCCTGGCATCCTCCCGTCGGTGATCGGCGAAGTCACGTACGCCGAGAGGTTGGATGTCGTCAACGCACCTCAGGCGGCTGACCGGATGCCGCTGAGCGACGCGCGATGATGGTCACGAGCCGGCTCCGTCGGCGCAACGTCGGCATCAGCAGCGGGAGTCACGCGCATGAGCGGCATCTGCGGTATCTATTCCCCGCGCCAGCCTATCCTCGCCAGCCGGGAGCATCTGGATCGGATGCTGGAGGCCATCGGCCATCGCGGAACGGGGCTCCGGCGCACGTTCGTCGATCCCGCGGCCGGCGTCGCCCTCGGGCACGCCTTCGCTCCCGAGTTCTCCAATCCATGTGAAACGCCGGCGCCGCACTGGCACGAAGATCCGAACGTCGTGGCGACGCTCGACGGCGCCATCTTCGGCGCCGCGCCGGCAGCCGTCACGGGCAGCCGGGACGTGGCGCACGCCGTCGAATCGTTCCGTGCGGACGCCTCGCGTTTTCCGGCAGGACTCGAGGGTCCGTTCTCGCTTGCGCTCTGGAGCGGCGCCGGGCGGACGCTGTACCTGGCGCGGGAAGCGCTCGGGAGCCGTCCGCTCTATGCGGCCCACGACGCTGCCCGCGGACTCTCGGTGTTTGCGTCCGAGCTCAAAGGAGTGCTGGCACATCCGGCGATCGAGCGACGGGCCGACCCGCGCGCGATTTCCGCCTACCTCTCCTTCGGGTACGTGCCGGCACCGCTCAGCATGGTGGCCGGGGTGGAAAAAGTGTTCCCCGGGGACGTGATCCGGATTGGCCCCGACGCTTCCCTCACCCGCCGCGCCTTCTGGAGCCACCCGCCCTTCGATGTCCGCACCGATGATCTCGACGCGCTCGCCGCCGCAACGCGCGAACAGCTGCTCGCAAGCGTGTCCCGATACGTGAACGGCGCCCGCCGCGTTGGCGTGTATCTGAGCGGCGGGGTGGATTCGACGCTCGTGCTGTGCGCGCTGCGCCTGCTCGGAGTGCCCGAACGGAGGACCTTCACGTTCGGTCTCCAGGTCGATGCCGGGAGCGCTCGGCACACCGAAGATCTGCACTGGGCGGCGCGCGTCGCGCAGTCGTTCGCGACCTCGCATCATCCGGTGAGGATCGGCGTCGATGACGATCCGAGCCGGATCTTGCCGCGGCTCGTGAGGCACATGGACGAGCCGTTCGTCACACCCAATGTCTACGCCAAGTACTTTCTCGCGGCGGCGGCACAGCGCGAGGGGATCGACTCGTGCCTGAGCGGCTCGAGCTGCGGAATGATCTTCCAACGCTACTCCGAGGCAAAGCTTTCCAAGTTCCGCAAGCGTGCAGGAGCAGGCGCCAGCGTCGAAGAGATCTACCTCGCGGCGCGTAACGGGTTCGTGCCGTGTGACGAGCAGGCGGCGCTGCTCGAACCCGCCGTCGATGCGCGCGAGACCGCGCTCGAGGTCATCCGGCGCTACCGCCAAGGAATCGTCTCCGACGATCTCAGCGACGTGATTCATACGACGATTCTGCGTTTTCAGGGTGCGGAGAAGAGCCTGAACGCACAGGAGCGCGCCGCGGTGCTGAACGGGGTCTGGCTGCGACACCCCTTTCACGATGCCGAGCTCCTGCGCTTCGCGAACACCGTGCCGGCCAAGTACAAGGGCAGCGAGACGCAGGACATGCTCAAGGTGGTACTCAAGCGGGCGTTCCATGACGAGCTGCCGGACGAAGTGGCTGCGCGCCCCCGAATCGGTCCACCGAGCTACTACTGGACACGCGGCGAGGTCAAGCCGCTCGTCCGGCAGCTGCTCTCGCCTGCTGGTCTGCGGCGCACCGGCCTGCTGCGCGAAGACCAGGTCCGGCGTCTCATCGAAGAAGACAGCTCGAGCCAGCGGAAATCCGCGGGCAAACGCACCTGGGGTCTCCTCGCGCTTCAGGCCTGGTACGAGTTGTACGTCCTGCGCAGCGACGCCTTCCTCGACGGGTTCGAGGAGGCAGACGTCGCGACGGCGTGAAAGAACGACCACCGAGGACGCGGAGATTCAAGCCTGCCCTCGACGTTGCTCAGGGCTCGGCGAACATAGTCGAGGAGCGAAACATAGCCGGATCTTTCCTCCTCTCCTCCGTGTTCTCCGTGGTGGTTTTCATGTCGCGAACGTCGTCGTAATCAGAATCGCACTGTCAAACCAGAACGCTCCGGACCACATCCAAGCCAGGCTTTGGGCGTTCGGCTTTGGCTCTGGGCTCTGGCGATCTCGCGGGGTCGCCCACAAGCCGTGAGCCGAGAGCCCTGAGCCCAGAGCCTTTCTCTTCTTTAGTTGCAGGTCGATCCGAATGCTTCGCTGAGATAAGGAATCTGTAAGCATAAATAAGCTGTAAGTATTTGACACGACAGGAGATATATTGACGCGACCGTTGCAGCCGAGGTAGAGTTTCGACCTCGCTCGAACACAAAACCAGATGTCCGGGGAAATCGAGTCCGGAGGGAATTGCCTTCGAACCGCCGCAACCATCGGCCTTGGCATGTCGTCGGGCGACCGTTCCGTGCGATTTTGATCGCGCTTTTGAATCCGAGGACCGAATGAGTGGAATCTGTGGCGTTCTCAGTTCTGCGCCTGATGCGGCCGGCGGGGCAACCCTCGCTGCCATGCTCCACAGCATCAGGCATCGCGGGCCCGACGGCACGAATACCTACGCCAATACGGCTGCAGGCGTTGCGCTCGGGCAAACCCATCTCAATGCCTTTGTCGCTGACGCTCGGGTGGCCGCTCCCGGCTTCGCGACGAACGGCCATGTCGCCGTCGCGATCGACGGGTGCGTCACGAACTGTGAGGAGATGCTGAACGGGCGAACGGTTTCACCGCTGCTCGAACCGATCAACCAGGATGTGAAAGCCGTGATGACGGCTTATCAGGCATATGGCGAGGAGTGCCTGACAAAGCTGGATGGCCCCTTCAGCCTCGCGTTGTGGGACGCGCAGAAGCGGAAATTCCTGCTGGGCAGGGACAAGCTCGGCGAGAAATCACTCTATTACTACGCCGACCCAGCACGAACCACGACTGTCTTTGCCTCCGAGATCAAGGCAATTCTTGCCCACCAGGGCGTGCCGGCGGAGCTGGATCTCGACAGCCTGTCGCTCTATTTCAGTTTCGGCTACATCCCCGGGCCCAGGACCCTGTTCAAACACATTTACAAGTTGCTGCCGGGCGAGAGCCTGCATGTTGAAATGAACGGCCGGCGCGAAAGAAAGCAGTACTGGCACCTGCCGCCCATCGGCGGCGGTGTGCAAGACGAGACCTACTGCATTCGCCGGCTCAAAGAGCTCTTCATGCGGGCGCTGGAACGCTATGTCAACGGCTGCCCGGACGTGGCCGTCTTCCTGAGCGGCGGGGTCGATTCGAGCATCATCGTGGCTGGTCTGCGTGAGCTGGGGGTGCCGCGAATCCATACGTTCACGGTTGGCTTCAACATCGATCCTTCGAATGGTCAGATTCACGAGGATCTCGCGTATGCGCGCATGGTGGCGCAGAAGTTTTCCACCCGGCATCGCGAAGTCATCATCGAGCCGGACCACCATCCAGGCCCGCGACTGCTGCGCGTGATCAGACAATTCGACGACCTGATCATGACGCCGAATATTTACAGCAAGTACCTGCTGGCCGAAGCGGTTCGGGATGCCGGCCTCAATTCGGTGCTGACCGGCTCAGCCGCGGCCGGCGCCTGCGGGGTACACCGCAAGTTTCTCGATCCGGAGAAGCGCGTCGAGCTGGAAAAGAAAACGCAGGAATGTCAGACGGACGAAGAGCGGTACTACAGACTGCGCAGCCGACTCTTCAAGCTCGACGAGCAGAAAGGATTCCTGCGCGAGCCGCCGCGGATAGGGAAGCCGGAAATTCTGGAGGTGCTGCGCGATTACATCGGCGCCATCAAGAGCGACGATTTCTTCCGGCTGTTCCTGTTTTCCAATCTGATGATCACGTCGACGGAGAAGACGCTCCGGGTCCTCGACCGGGCCGGAATGCTGGCCTCGGTCGAACTTCGCTCACCGTACCTGGATCGCGCGCTGGTGGAATTCTCCACCGAGCTCCCTCCGTCGTTCGACGGCGGGAAGACGTACGTCAGCTTGAAGACGCACCTGAAAAAAGCGTTCGAGCAGGCCCTGCCGCAGGCAGTGCTGGAACGGAAGGTGATCGGTTATCCGAGCTATTACTGGAACCAGGGCGAACTCGCCGAATATCAGAAGCGGCTGTTCTTCGATCGGGATGCCGCCGCCGACAACGGCATTTTCAGTTATGAAGCCGTCAGGCAGATCCTCGAACGGGAGAAACACTCCAAGAAACCCGACGGCAAACCTGGCTGGGCGCTGACGCAGTTCGGGTTGTGGTACGAGATGTACGTGAAGCGAAATCCTGAATACCTGTAAATCGAAGATCGGCGTGACGAGCTACCACTGAGGACGCGGAGGTCAATCTTGCAAGCTGCAGGATTGTTCCTCCTGTCCTCCGCGTCCTCCGTGGTGGAATTTCCCGGTCGCGAAGGTGCTGGCAATCAGCGCCGCACCGCGTCAACTGAGCAGGCTCTGGATCACGTCCAGCGTCGCGCCGGTCGAAAGCACCGCGCACGCGGCAAGCGCCCGCTCAGCCAGAGTCAGGGCGCGATCGACTTTCTCCTCGCTGTCCTCGTGCGCGTGCAGGACGTACTTTCTCGCCTGCTTGTTGACGAGCAGCACCGCCGTGCACCACAGGACCGCCGCGGGCTGCAGCCGCCACGGCGCGCCCGCAGAATATCCCTCGAGGAAACGGCCGACGGCGACCGAGCGATCAGCTGCACTCAGAAGCTCCTCCGCTTCGTGATAGTAGAGGGCGGACAGAAAGTGCGCGATATCGTGCGCCGGGTGCCCCACGCACATGCCGTCGACGTCGATCATCGCCAGCCCTCGCTCGTGCACGAACACGTGCTTGGGACGGAAGGCGCCGTGCAGCAGCACGTTCGGCACGTCGTCGTTCCAGCCCACCGTCAGGCAGCGGGCAAAGCACGCGCTGAGACGCGGCGCTACAGCCGGCAGGTACTTCTCGATTTTCTTCGAGACGAGGCGGACGTCGTCGATCTTCTCCTGCATCGAGAGGCTCGTGCGCACCACGTGCGGCGCTTGATGGAAAGCCGCGAGCATCTGTCCGGCGCCCCACATCGCTTCGCCCACGTCCACGTCGGGCAGGGCCTGGATCAGGTCCTTCCCGGGAAGCTCCTCCATCACCATGAGCCCGGTCTCTTCGTCGAAGGCGATCGGCCGCGGCAGGCGCACCGCCCGGGAGATCGAGAAATGCTCGTCCAGCGCCACCAGGCTGCCGTGGACGGCCCTGGCTACATCCGGTTTCCTGAACTGCTTGGCGACGAACGCGAACGGCTGCTCCACGCCCGCTTCGGTTTCAAAACTGCCGCGACACCTCAGCGTGAGCCGCTGCCCCGGCACGTACCGCAGGACGCTGAACGTCGCCTCTTTGACGCGGCACACTGATTGCCGCCGGGCGCCCCCATTCACCGCCCCGGTCGCGATTCGGCTTATGCAGGCGCGAAGCGCTTCGTCACCCGGCACATGCATCCGCCGGTCGTTGGGGTAGGCGAGCAGCAGCAGGTTGGCATCGGGAATCTGCACGACCGCGCGGCCGAGAGCCGGAGCGACCAGGGCCTCCGAGAGAGCGGACCGGTATTCTGCGTCAAGCGCATCCCGCGGAATCTCGTAGGCGATATACAGCTGCTCGATCGTCTCGCCGGACGGGGTACCGAAGATGACCGTGTAGAGCGTCGTCGTTCCGCGATGGGACTTGCGTCGCCGGCGAACCTGGATGGCGGCGAGACAACCGGGGATCTCGTCTTCACGCCAGATGCAGGCCGCCAGTCGCTCTCGAAGCCACTCCGGGTCCGGACCGTCCGTGAGCGTCGGAGCACTTGCGGCGTCCGGAACGACGTTTTGTGGCAACATCAGCAATCCTTTTCCGCTCGTCGCGTCGGGGGCAGAAGCCGCACGCCTGAAATGCCCGTGGCTTTCCGAGGGCTTCACCTGCGACGGAGCATTTTTCGAGGGTGGGCTAGGTCGAGATAGTAGCCCAACTATCTATTAACCCAACTAATTTTTTTGAGACTATTGCCGGAACAGTTCAGGTCTGCGCACACGGCCTTGTCTTCTACTAGAATGTTGTAGTTGAGCTAGTAGGACGCGGTTCGCCGGCAGGCTTTGGCAGTGACATAGCCGGTTCGGGCCGATGCCGGCCCGGGCAGCCGACAGAGCGGACTTCACAGGTCCCGGAGGCGCGTGCACCCGACGGCGAACGCGGCAGGCGCGCTTTTCTTGGAATTGGACCGTTTTGCCGGCGCAGCCGGCCTGCCGGGAGCCTGTCACGTTTCTCGACGCGCTCCGGCGACACAATCACAAAGGAGTGCCATGGGGCGACCGGTTCCTGATCTCGGCGGCGCGCTCGAGGATCGACAGCACACGCTCGAAGAGCTCTCCAGAATCGCATGCGAGGTTCTGGGCGCGAACGCGACTGTGCGAAGCGTCATCGTCGAACGGCTCGAGCGCCGTCTGCTGCGCTACAGCGTCGATGTGGACGGGCGGCAGCCGTGGCTGGTCATTGGCAAGGTATACGGCGCGGCAGATGAGGGCCAGCGCGGATTCGACGCGATGCGGCGCCTGTGGCGCGGCGGGTTTGCGACGCGGCCGCCGGTCAACGTTCGAATCCCTCAGGCCTACGGCTATCTCCCGGACCTGCGCCTCCTCTTCATGGAAAACGCGCCGGGCGAGACGCTGAGACAACTGGTGAAACGGAAACTCGCCGGCGCCGGGGAAATGCAATCCTTCGCGGCGGCGCTCGCCAAACTGCACCGCTCCCCGATCGATACCGGCGAGCCGTTCGGCGTGGAGCGTCATCTTGCGATCCGGTGCGCCGGACTGCACGGCGCCCTGGCGGATGCCTTTCCGGAGATCCGGGATCGCGTGCACTGGATTGTCGAGACGGCGAGAGCGCTCGAAGTGCATGGCGAGTCGCTGCGGCTCGTCCACGGCGACTTTCATCTCGGGCAGATCCAGGTGCACGGGCAGGACGCCTGGATCCTCGATCTCGACCCACTGCACGTCGGCGATCCCGCCTACGATCTCGCCATGGTCTTCGTGATGCTCAAGCACCTGGAGCAGCGCACGGGTGACGTTTCGTACATCCGGTCGCTACGCGACGCGTTCCTTGCCGCGTACCTGGCCGAGACCGACGAGAAGATCCCGGCGCGCGTGCCGCTGCACATGGCTCTCATCCACTTGAAGCGCGCGTGCAAGCGCTTCCGCTGGCAGGATGAGCCGGACTGGCCTGGCACTGTCCGCCGGCAGATCGCCGAGGGCGCCGCCTGTATGGAGGCTGCGGTGCGGCCTGTCGCTGTGCCGCGGTCGGTCACGGAGGTCGCCCGAATCTATGATTCCTGCCCCGCGACTGTTTAGACCGGGGGCTCCGTCGGGCGCGCTCCCACGCGCCTCTGGAGTTTCTGTCGACATCTGCGTGGGCCCTGGCCGCGCCCTCTCTCTGGTAGCGCGGGCCTTCAGGCCTGCCTCACAGCCCCCCGGGGCAGCCTATAGGGCTGCGCTACGCACCAACGTCGAAACTCGAGGGGCGCGCTCCACACCCCTCTTCAGCACCGTCAGCATAATGAATATGTAAGTCATACATAATTAAGTCGTAAGTTGTTCGTCTGTCTATAGATATATGGTCAGGTCACTATTGTTGAGGTAAAGTCTCAGCCATGGTCGACCTGGCTCGGACAGAAAAACAGATGCTCGCAGAGATCGAGTTCGACGCCGATCGTCTTCGACTCGCCACTATCGGGCCCTGGCGTGTCGCGGGGCGCACGCCAGGGGAGTTGCTGCCCGCAATCACGCAGGAGCTGACGAGATGCTTCACGCATCTCCCCGAACGGCACGTCTCCTACGATTTGATCGCGGTCGTGAAGAAGGGACTGGGCAACGCCTACAAGTGGGGCAACGAACGGGATCGCGAAAAGCTGCTCATCGTCACGACGGTCATGACACGCCTCGGAGCGATGATCAAAATCAGCGATCAGGGCAACGGCTTCGACGTGTCGCGGGTCGTCAAGGACCGATTGTTCACCCGCAAGGGGTCCGGCATGAGCCGTTTCCGAAAGACGTCCTCGGTCATCAGCTACGCGGACGGGGGCCGCACTTTCCTGGTCCTGTTCCTCTGTAACGGTGATGCCGACCGGAGCGCCGCGGGAACGCGCACCATCGCGGCGAGCTCGCGCAGCATCGACCGGCGTGACCTGAAACCCGGTGATCAGGTAAAGGTGAAAGGCATTCTCGAGCCGCACGCGAATCTGCTGGCGACGAAGGTCACCATCAAACCGCTCGAGGCACTGGCCGTTGTCGAAGGTCCGTTGCAGCGGGTATCGGCTGACGGACGGGTCATTCGCCTTCTGAATCTGGACGTTTCGCTGCCCGGGCAGACCGAGATCATCGGCGCCGACATGTTGCCGGCTGGTGTCAACCAGCTGAGAGCCGGTCAGGTGGTGTGTTTGACCGGCAAGTACGTTCCGGGTGGAGGTCTCGCTCCCCTCACGGTCAAGATCCGGCCCGGACAGAAGGGCCAGGTGTCAGAGCTGCGGGGAAGAATCGAGGCGATCACCGACGCCGGTACAACGTTCCGCGTCGTCGGCATCACGGTCGCCACGGACGAACAGACAGACGTGCGCGACGGCCGAAGCCTGACGAACTAGACTCGCTCGCGGGGACCCGACGCGCAGCGTGTTCGGGGCCCCGCACCCCGGCTCAGCTCCCCGCAGCGCATAAGTATTCAATCTATTGTCGAGGCGGCACCGGCTGCGTTAGTATCTCGTCCTATGGTCGATTTGGCCGCCACGGAACAGCAGTTTCTCGCAGACATTCACTACACAAACGCCTCCGACGTTCGTGACACCCCTGGATTCGACGTGCCGTGGCGGGTTGTAGGCCGGACGCCGGCCGACCTGTTCCCAGTCCTGACACAGACGTTCTCCGCGTGCTACGCCCACGTCCCCACTGATCATCTGACTCGCGATCTGATCGATTTGCTGAAGAAGGGCCTCGGCAATGCCTACAAGTGGGGCAACGGCCGCGATCAGCAAAAGGAGTTAGTCGTCACCACGGTCATGACGCGCCTGGGAGCGGTCATCAAGATCAGCGATCAGGGCAACGGCTTCGACGTGCCCCGCGTCGTCAGAGATCGCTCGTTCACTCATGGAGGGTCGGGTTTCACCCGCTTCCGAAAAACATCATCCGTGATCAGTTATGCAGATGGCGGCCGAACGCTTCTCATCCGGTTTCTCTGTGACGCTGACGCTGTCGCCGCCACACGCATCCCGACGAACAGCACGACTCCGGCGACCGCCAGCCCGATCGGGCGTGGTGATTTGAAGCTACAGGACCAAGTCAAGGTGAAGGGAGTCCTCGAACCGGACGGAACGTTCCTCGCGAGGAAGGTTACGGTCAAACCGTGTGAGGAGCTCGCCGTCATCGAGGCGCCGTTGCAGCACGTGCAGGACGATGGACGCGTGATCCGCATCCTTGGTCTGAGCCTCGTACTGCCTCAGAATACGGAGATTATCGACGCCGAGTTGAAGCCGGCGGCGTTCGACCAACTGAAAGCCGGTCAGGTCGTGTGGCTCGCGGGACGAGACGTTCCGGGTGAAGGATTCACGCCGGTCAGAATCAAGATGCGGCGCGGACAGCACGGCCACATGTCCGAGCTGCAGGGACGAATCGAAGCGATCGATCAGGCCGGCAGGAGCTTCCGCGCTGTCGGTGTCACGTTTGTGACAGATGATCGGACGGAGATCCTGAGCCGCGTTCACATGCAGACGTGATCGGCGCCCTGCCGCTCGCGTCACGATCCTCTCTGCGCGCCGCTCGTTCAATTCGATTCGATAACCATCACGACGCTTGTCGCAGCGAGCGTTCAGGGTTTCATGGTAGCAGCCAACTGATTGCTGTCGACGGGCAACGAAACCACGACGCCTGTGTAATCAAACTGTAAGAAAGCAAGACGAAGGGCTGATCCTTTAGTACCAAACACATCCTCTCAGCACGCCCATTTTCGAGAGAATTTGCCCAAAGAGCACAGTCGCACAGCGATTGGCCATCCAGTTGCTAATGTTTGCGACCTCACCAGCGCTCGCTCGGTGAGGTGAAGAGGAGGAGGAGGGACCAGGACGATCCCACAGGACCGAACGATGTTCGGACCGTGTGCGTCTGTCACCAATTGTTTCCTGCCTCGTCGCGCTGGCTTTCGGGACGCTGCTGATCTGGTGGACCCCCGCGTGACGAACCAACACCGGCTGCGAAATGCGCGCAGCCTGAATTGAGAAGTCTGAGCTCGGAGCCAGATCCGGGCCAGAGCCCGTCTTGTTCGGACTCGGCGTTCATTCCCGTGCATTTTCGCTGGCTTACTGGAAGTGTGTCTGCCGGCGAGCAGGCAGGGGTGCAGGCAGGGCAGCTGACGTGCGTATTGCTTATCTGACGGCCGATTTCGGCGTCCCGGTGCTCGGAACAAAAGGCGCGTCTGCGCACGTCCGGGGCCTCGTGGAAGCGCTTCGAACGGAAGGACACGACGTGCTGGTGCTGCAGCAGTACACGTGGCGCCACAACGCGCGGCGGATTGTCGCGATCGCTGAACCCCTCATCCCGCGGCGGGAAGCGGCGGCCCGAACCACCCGTCGTCAAGCCTCATGTGACGCGCCGAACCGATCACGAGCAGGCCGGCGTGGCGATCCACAGGCCGGGTCCCGTGAGTCGGTGGCGCAGATCGCCGGCAGCCATCCAGCCGTCGCGTGCGAGTCGCTGCGATGATCAGACGCACCCTGACCGCGCTGCGGCATCGGTCGCTGCTGGGACAGGTCGTCGATCTCGTCGGCCCGTATGTCGCCGCACGGTGGCAACTCTGTGCCGGTGCGGCGATAGCGTTGCTGGCCGGCACGGGTGCCGATCTCCTGAAGCCCTGGCCGTTGAAGCTGGTCTTCGACTACGTCCTGCAAGACCGGGTGCTCTGGGAAGGCGCCTTCCACCCGCCGGTCGGCGACGCGCGCGCGTGGATGCTCGCGCTGGTGTGCGGCCTGATTCTGTGCATGTGGCTGCTTGCCAGCGTCGCCGCCTACTGCGGCGATTACCTGTCAAATCGGCTCGCCGAAGAGGTGGTGTTCGAGCTCCGCGTCGGCATGTTCGGCCACATCCAGCGGCTGTCGCTGACGTATCACGACGAGCGCCGGATTGGCGATCTGCTCGCGCGGGTCACGCGCGACACCGAGGCCATCCGCGATCTGTTCGGCGGGACCTGGCTGCAGTGGACGATCGCCGCGCTGACGCTCACCGGCACGCTGACGGTCATGTTCTTCCTCGACTGGCAGCTGGCGCTCGTCGGCGCGATCACGGTCGCGGCGCTCAGTCCCGTGCAGTGGCGGCTCCGCTGGCGCATGAAGGAGGCGGCGAAGGAGAAGCGCGAGCGCGAAGTGGAAGTCTCCTCGGTCACCCAGGAGACGATTGGTTCCCTCCGTGTCGTCCGCGCCTTCGGCCGCGAATCGTTTCAGCAGCAGCAGTTCGATCGCGAAAGCGCCGAGAGCGTCCGCGCCGGGATCAAGGCGGCCCAGCTCGAAGCGAAATACGTGCGCAGCGTCGACATCATCACCGCGCTGGCCACGTGCGGAATCGTCTGGCTGGGCGTGAGAAAGGTCTTCAACGGCACGCTGACGGCCGGCGACCTGTACGTGTTCGTGCACTACGTGCGGAGCTTCCACGCGCCGCTGCGCGATCTCGCAAAGCAGAGCGTCCGCATGGCCCGCGGGCGCGTCGGGCTCGAGCGCATTCTCGAGGTCATGCGCATGGAGGCCGGTACGCCCGACAGCGCGTCGGCGCGGCCGGCGCCGCCCTTGCGCGGCGCCATTACGTTCGAGCATGTGTCGTTCGGCTACCGCCCCAACCAGCCGGTCCTCCACGACGTGAGCTTCAGCGTCCAGCCCGGCGAAGTGGTCGCCCTGATCGGCTCCACCGGCGCTGGGAAGAGCTCGGCGATGAGCCTGATCCCGCGTCTCTACGAGCCGTACGCGGGGCGGGTCCTGATCGATGACGTCGACGTCCGCGAGTACCGCCTCGATACGCTGCGCGAACAGATCGGCATGGTGCTGCAGGAGTCGATGCTGTTTCAGACCACGATTTTCGAAAACATCCGCTACGGCCGGCCCGGCGCGTCGGCCGACGAGATCCTGCAGGCGGCGCGGGCGGCACGCGTCGATCAGTTCGTCGGCCGTTTGAAAGACGGCTATCACACGGTCGTCGGGCCGCGCGGGGCGACGTTGTCGGGCGGCGAGCGGCAACGGGTGGCCATCGCCCGCGCGATGATCCGGAATCCGCCGATCCTGCTGCTCGACGAGCCGACGACGGGCCTCGACGTCGAGAACGAGCAGCTGGTTATCGAGGCGCTCGAATGCCTGATGCGAGACAAGACCACGATCCTGATCAGTCATCGCCTGGCGCTGGTGGACCGCGCGGATCGCCTGCTCGTGATCGACGGCGGGCGCCTCGTGGAAGCGGGGACGCCGGCAGCGCTGCGAACGGCGGGTGGCGTGTACGCGCGGCTGTGTGCGCTGGCGCCCAACGAGAGCGCGTTCGCCGAATCACCGGCGATCGCCCGCGCCCGGTGAGGAGAAGCACGTGACTGCCGGCCTTCGGGTTCACGACGTTCAGCAAGCCGGCGCGGTGCCAGGACGCGCCGGGTGCCCCGTTGACGCCGCCGCGGCGTTGAGCGAGCGGCTCACGCGCCTTGCCGACGGGGCGTTGATGCGAACGCTCCTGCAGCAGGCGCTCGATGACCTGTGGCCGCAGTGCTTCACTGTGGAGGACTACGCCATCGACCACTGCAAGGTCACGCCGTGGCGCGAGATCTCAGTCGCGCTGTCGCTGACGCGGCGATCCACGCGGACCGGCGAGCGCTCGCGCCAGATCATCGCGGCCACGGTGTTCGCGACGGTCGACGAGGCGCGGCGGCACCTGCAGCGGTCACGACCTGTGTGCGACACGGCAGCCTCGCTGGCGCTCGTGCCCGAGATGGCCATGGTGATGCGCCCGTTCCCGTTCGATACCGGCCTGTCTGGACTCGGCCACGCGACCGACACAGGGGCCATGACAGCGGTGCTGGCCGCCCACCTGCCCCAGTGCCGCGACCAAGGCTGGCGAGTCCGCGGTCTCGTCTGCGAACCGCTGCAGTACAAGCCGCAGCGGCTGTGCACGCTCCGGTACACAATCACCCTCGATCGCTCCGGAACGTTCGACGAGCAGCGCCTCGAGGTCTTCGGCAAGGTCTATCGCGACGACCGCTGGCGGCGATCCTACGCGCTGCTCGAAGCGACGTGGCAGGCCTCGGTCGACAGCGGAGGGACGTGGGCGGCCGCGCAGCCGCTCGCCGCCGTGGAAAGTTGCCGGCTGATCATACAGAGCGCGGTCAGGGGCCGGCAGTTCCGACACGTGCTGGGGGATGTGACGGCCGGCGGTGGGCACCCGGACGATCTGGGCAACGCCGAGACGTACCTCACCGCGGTCGCGCGGGCCGTCCACCGGCTGCAGCAGGCGCCCATCGCGCTGGGATCGTGGCTGGATTTCCGTACGCTCCTCGGGGCGCAGCGCGACAACCTGTCGTGTCTCTATCAAGTACATCCGCAGCTCGCGCGCGAGCTGCAGCAGGTGCGGGCGGCCGTCGAGCGGCTGGCCGAGAGGAGCCCGGCGTCCCCGGTCGGCTTCGCGCACGGCGACTTCGCGCATGGCAACGTGCTCGTCGGCACGGGACCCGTCGGGATCATCGATTTCGACCGTGCCGGGCAGGCCGAAGCCGCGTACGACGCCGCCTACTTCCTCACTCACCTCTCGTCGTTCGGGCTCCGGCACCTGGAACGGGCCGGCCTGGTGCGCCGGCTCAGCGAGTACTTCCGCGAGACGTTCTGCGCGCTGGCACGGGTTTCACCGCAGCGCCTCGCCGTTTACGAAGCGCTCGACCTCTCGGCGTACGTGCTGCGTAACTTCCGCAAGCGGAGCCATCAACCAGAATGGATCGGGTGGGCCACCGGTCAGATTCAGGCGGCGTGGGAGCGACTGGAGGCGGCGTCATGACCGTGCCGCGTACGCCGGGCCGGCTCGGCTATCTGGTGCGGGCGTTTCCGCGGGTGTCGGAGACGTTCATCATCAACGAGATCCTCGAGCTCGAGCGGCAGCGTTTCGATCTGCGCGTCTACTCGATGATCCACCCGACCGATGCGATTCGGCACCGGCTGGTCGATGAAATCCGGTCGCCCATTCGCTACCTCCCGAACGTCTGGCGCGCGCCCGGCACGGTGATCGCCGATCACTGCCGATGTCTGGCCCTGGCGCCGCGCTCGTATGCGACGACACTCCGACATGCCGTGACGACAGGCGACCTCGGGCTGATCGCGCGGTTCGCGCAGGCTCCGTCGCTCGTCCGAATGCTCAAGGCCGACGCGGTGACGCACCTGCACGCAGGATTCATCCACACGCCCGGTTCGCTCGCGTACCTCGCCTCGATGCTGTCGGGTGTGCCCTACAGTCTGGCGACGCACGCGCGCGACCTGTATCGCGCTTCACCTGCGCTGCTGCGAAAGAAGCTGGCTGACGCCCAGGTCGTGTTCACGTGCACGCGGTACAACGTCGGGTACCTGCAGCGGCTCTTGGACGGCAAGGCAGTTCGCATCCAACACGCCTATCACGGCATCAACCTGGAGCGGTTCGGATGCGCGCCGTGCGGCGGAAACCAGCCTCCCGTCATCCTGGCCGTCGCCCGGCTCGTCGAGAAGAAAGGCCTTGAAGACCTGATCCACGCGTGCGCCATCCTGCGTGGCCGCTCCCGCTGCTTCAGCTGTCACATCATCGGCACGGGCGTGCTCAAAGCGCCGCTTCTGCGACTGATTCGCCGGCTGGGGCTCGACGGGACGGTCACGCTCGAAGGTGCGCTCGAGCAGGAGGCCGTGATCGCATGGTACCGCCGCGCCACTCTGATGGCGCTCCCGTGCCTCGTCGCCCGGGACGGCGATCGCGATGGGATCCCGAACGTGCTGATCGAGGCGGCCGCGTGCGGAATCCCGATCGTCACGACGCCGGTCAGCGGCATCCCCGAATTGGTCGCTGACGAGGAGTCGGGGCTGCTCGTGCGGCCTCGCGATCCAGCCGCACTGGCGAACGCGATCGATCGGCTGCTGCAATCGGCCGACCTGCGCGAGCGCGTGCGCGCCAACGCCCGCAAGACCGTCGAAGAACTCTTTGATCTGCAGCGCAACGCCCTGACGATTGGCCGCGAGCTCCGCGCGGTCATGAACCGGCAAGCCGGCCAGCCGATGCAGGAGAGCGTCAGCCGGTTACTCGGCTCGATACCAGGCTACCGCAGCAATCTGGGAATGTGAGGAGTTCAGGACCGTGGGGCACATAGGCATCGAGTTGCACGGCGTGACCGTGAATGTGGGCTGCGACCATGAGCCGCTGGTCGATTATCTCGTCCGACTGCTCGACGGCGCAGTCCGTCCGGTGTTCGACGCGCCCGACTTCGTGGTCACGGGCGTGTGGCGTACCGGTGCCCCGGTCGACGGCGACACCACGTTCGCCGGCGCGCCCGACACGCTGGCGGTGCCCGGTTTCGGCAAGCGCATGCGCCTCGGCGACGACGAGCTGGTGTGGTTCAACACGCATCGCGACAAGGACCTCCAGCTTCGCTTTCGTCGCTGCGAACGCCAGTTCGTCTTCGAAGTCGCCTACCACTATCACCCCACCGCCGAGAAGCTGGCACGCTATCCCGCATACGCCGAGCGCAAGTTCTTCAAGCTCGCTCGTTATCTGGTGCAGTTCCCCATCGCCTGGCATCTCGCGCGGACGCGCGGGTGGACTCTGCTGCACGCGTCAGCGGTCGCGTTCGGTGACGAAGCCGTCCTCATTGCCGGTCCCGGCGGCGCCGGCAAGACGACCACGTGTATCGGCCTCATGGCCAGGCCCGGCGTGCGCCTAATCAGCGAAAACCTCCTCTTCACCGACGGCACGCACGTGTTCCCGCTGTACGAGCCGATCCGGCTCACCAGCGACAGCCTGGCACTGCTCGATGCCCGCCAGCGCGGGGCGCTGGTCCCGCTCGCCGTTGATGGCGGGTCGACGCACAAGGTGCTGTTCCGGCCGCCGGATGGTGATACCGGGCGGCCGGTACGCGCCGCCGCCCTGTTCATCCCGCGTTTCACGGAACGCGGCTCGGTCGCGCCGATCGCACCGGCCGCCGCCAGCGAGATGCTGGGAGCGGCCAACCGGTTGACGCTCGAGTTGAGTGACTACGACTGGTACACGGCTGCCCTCGATCTGGTCTGGCCGGCACCCGGCCAGACCACGGTGTCGGCGTATGCGCTCGCGCGCCTCACGGCGTCATGTCCGTGCTACGCGCTCGGCATCGATCGCAGCGCCGGCGTCGAGGCAGTCGTGAACCGCATCCTGGACTGCGCCGGCTGGGCAGGCGCCGGCGTCGGCGGAGCCGCAAGATGACCTCAATCGCTGAACCACTCGCCATCCCGTCCGCCAGTCGTGCCCGCCCGATCCGGTGCTTCACCGGCGAGGCGCTGCAGCCGGATGCGGCGTCGAGCCGGCAGCTCGCCGCGCTGGCGGCAGTTGACGGCCTCGACGCGTACGTTGCCGTGCTGCCGGACGTTCACTTCAAGCAGCGCAATCCGACGCCGACCGGCACCGTCGTCGTGAGCCGTTCGCATCTCGTGCCGCGTGCCATCGATCCCGGCATCAACTGCGGCATGCGCGTGATCGCCACCGACGTGCCAGTTCGTGAGCTCACGCCGGCGCGGCTCGATCGCCTGTTCGCCGGGCTGATCGAGGCGATCCCGGTGACCGCGCGCGAGACACCGGTGCTCACTGCCGCCGAGTGCGAGCGCCTCCTCGTCGAAGGCCTCCCTGCCGTCGCCGGCCGGATCGATCTGCCCGCGAACGATCTGAACCGCATCGAGAACCGCGGGCAGATCACGCCTGTCGTCGATCCCGAGCACATCCGCACCGTGGTGACGGCGGCGGCGATCAGCAAGGGACAGCCCTGGCTCGGCACACTCGGTGCCGGAAACCACTTCCTCGAACTGCAGGAGATCGCCGCGGTCCTCGACGCACCGGTGGCGGACCGCCTCGGCCTGCGGCTGGGCGAGACGATCGTCATGATGCACACCGACAGCCGGCGTCTCGGCAAGCGCGTCGTGAAGGCGGTGTTCGAGGAAGCCTGGCGGGCAATGGGCCACGGCGACGGACCGGACACGTTATGGACGCTTCCGGCCGATTCGGACCTCGGACGCCGTTACGTCGCCGCGCTCGCAGCGGCCACTCACGCAGGCTTTGCCAACCGGGCGGTTCTGACGGCGATCCTGCGCTCGGAAGTGCGGGCGGTGCTCGGCGACTCCACGCTGGCCATGCCGCTCGTTTACGACTGCGCCCACGAGTCGATTCAGCGCGAAGAACACGGCGGTGACGCCGTCTGGGTCCATCGCCACGGCGCCAGCCACGCCGTGCCCCCGGGCGCACTGGCTGATGATCCAGTGCTCGCCGAGACCGGCCAGCCCGTGCCGATTCCCGGCAGCATGGGCGCTGACTCGTACATCGCCGTGGCCGCGAGCGGCGCCGCCGAGACGTTCCACTCGGTCGCCCACGGCGCCGGCCGGACCCTCGAAAAGGTCCACGCCGCGGCGCAATTCAACCCGGCCCAGGTCGAACGCGACCTCGGCCGGAACGGCATCCGCCTGTATCGCTACGGCGCCGACAACATCGCCGGTCAGGCGCCGGCTTCGTTCAAAGACGTTGGCCGCGTCGTGGAGGCTATGACGGCCTTCAATCTGATTCGGCCCGTGGTGCGGCTGCGACCTGTCGCCGTGCTGAAAGGGTAAGAGGACGTGACCAAGCCAGCTCGGATCTTGATGTATTCGCAGGACAGCTACGGCCTCGGCCACCTGCGCCGGGTGACCAACTTCGCGAACGCGCTTGTTGCCGAGCGGCCCGACCTCTCGGTCCTTTTGGTGGTCGATTCGCCCGTCGCCCCGTTCTTCGATCTCCAGGCGCGCATCGACTTCCTGAAACTACCGACGGTGGTGAAAGTGGACGCCGGGGTGTTCCGGGCCGGACGCCTCCTCACCGATTACGGGCTGGTCAAGGCGATGCGCTCGACGGTCAATCGCGAAGTGCTCGCGCGCTTCCGTCCCGACCTGGTCCTGGTCGACCACATGCCCGGCGGCGCCAACGGCGAGCTCGTCCCCGCGCTCCGGATGCTTCGCTCGCTCGACTACCCCACCCGCATCGTCCTCGGCGTGCGGGACATCATCGACGACCCGGCTGTCACGTGCGCCGTGTGGCAGCGCGAAAACTTCTACGAAACGCTCCGCCGCTTCTATGACGACGTGCTGATCTATGGATCGGCGGACGTCTTTCCGACGGCACAGCGCTATCAGATTGAGAACGCCCTGCCCGGCCGCGTGCGCTATTGCGGCTACGTCTGCAACCTCGATCCGGTGAAGGAACCCGACTACGTGCGCGCCAAGCTCGATATCGGCAGCGAGCCGATCATTGTCGTGACGGCGGGGGGCGGCGCCGATGCGTTCCGCCTGATGAAGACCTATCTCGAGGCGCTGCCGCTGGTCAAGGGCAAGCTGCAGGCCACCACGATCATGGTCACCGGCCCGTTCATGCCCGAGGAACAGCGCAAATGGATCCGCGATCAGGCGGGCGAGCGCGGCGTCCAGGTGCGGACGTCGGTCAGCGACTCGCTGAGTCAACTGAACGCCGCCGAGCTGGTCGTGAGCATGGCGGGCTATAACACGGTGAGCGAGATCCTGCGCTTCTGCAAGCGCGCGATTCTGGTTCCACGCCTCGGTCCGAGCGCCGAGCAGCGCATGCGCGCCGCCCTCTTCAGCCAGCGCGGCCTCGTGACCGCGATCGATCCGCGCGAGCTCTCTGCGCCGCGGCTTGCCGCCGCCATCGTCGACACGCTGGAAAGGCCCGCGCCAGCCGCCGTGCAGACGCCGGCCATGCATGGCGTCAACACGGTGACGCGGACGATGCTCAACTGGTTGTCTGCCAGTGCGGGTTCAAAGCAGTGGCACGAGAAGAGGAGCCCGGCGGCCAGGGGCAACCTGGCGGTTCTGAGGTGACAGAGGAACGTGTCACTTGCGGCGCGTCTTCCTGGTAGTGTCCTTCAGGCGGATCCGGCCACACGAGTCACATCCGCTGACGCCGACCTTACCGGAATCTGTCTGCGCGCCGCACCAGTGCTCATCACTCAAAACTCAGAGCGTGTGAAAAAAGCGGCCGGCGGCCTCGGTAGCGCAGACCTTCAGGCCTGCATCACGGCTGCCGGCAGCCCTGAAGGGCTGCGCTACAACCGATTTTTTCACACGCCCTCAGAACTCAAAACTCACAACTTCGCCAACACACAAACGCTCTGCTCGTCTCCGTTTCAGTCCTGTTCGTCGAGCCAACGCTCGGCATCGGCGATGGCGGCGAAGAGACGGACGTGCAGTGCGGTCAAGTCGCCCAGGCGCGCGTAGCGATGGCCCATCCTCGTGAGCGCCGGATCGTGCACCACGAAGGCGACCGGCCCGCGCGGTCCGTGCCGCGCCGTCAGCGCGCCGACCCGCAGCAGCATCTGATGCACGTCGGTCGGCGTCGGCGCATGCACGCTGCTGCGCGTGTCGTACAACACACCGTACGACCAGGTTCCTTCTGCCGCCTGCCGCTCGATGACGGCAAGCGCCTCGGACAGCGTGACGGCGCCGGTCGAGATCACGGTGATGCGACGCTTACTGTCGTCACGGGTGTACTCGAGAGGCATCTGGCGGATGTCAGGGGCTTTGGGATCGGTCGATCTCGAGGGTCAAGCGGCAACCTCAAGCCCTGAGCCTCGAGCCGTGAGCCCAGAGCCTCTCTCTAAGGCTTTCCAGGCTTGGTGTCTGATGCGCCGGCCTCCGGACGCGTGCGTGCGACGCGCCAGATCCACTGGCCCGCCGCCAGGAGCGCCACCCCCGCGACACCACGTTTGACCCAGCGTCCCGACGCGTCCGGGGAGACGCGTTCGGCGGCCGCGCGCGCGGAGGCCGCCCGCGCGGCGCGCTGCTCATCGACCGGCACCCACCGCGTCAGAAAGGCAAACATTTCCGACGCGCACAGCGGACATTGCTGGGCATCGTGGACTTCTTCGCAGTCGAGGCACAGGCGGGCAATGCGCAACTGCATGGTGTCAGTGTATCCTAGGAGCGTCTCCGAGTAACTGACGCTGCCTTGGAACGCAAAGGCCGCGAAGGCCGCAGAGGAATCCTGTTTTTCCTTGCGTCCTTTTGCGGCCTCTGCGTTTCCACCGTTCGTTTCTGCCCTGGCCGGTGTCGCCCTGAGGACGTGAGGGAATCCAGTAAACCATCGAAACGACACTCTTTATGCCGCGATTCATGGTCACGCTGGCCGCGCTGCCCCTTCTGCTGATGGCCGGGCCACCGGCGGATGGTCCCGACGCCGAAGGCTGGTCGCGGTTTCGCGGCCCGAACGGATCGGGCGTCTCGACAAGTACGCGGGTTCCCGCGGAGTTCGGTCCCGCAAAAAACGTCGTCTGGAAAACCGCGCTGCCGTTCGGCCATTCCTCTCCCGCCCTGACCCGCGAGCGCATTTTTCTGACGGCGGCGCGAAGCGCTCGTCTCGTCACGCTCTGCCTCGATCGCCGCACGGGACGAATCCTGTGGGAGCGGGAGGCGCCTCGTCCGCGAACCGAAAAACTCGATCCCCGGAACGGCCCGGCCGGACCGACGCCTGCGACCGACGGCACGAACGTGTACGTGTTCTTCGCTGATTTCGGGCTGTTGTCGTACGACGCGGAAGGACGTGAGCGCTGGCGTGTGCCGCTCGGGCCGTTCAACAACCTCTATGGGATGGGCTCCTCGCCGGTCCTCGTGGACGATCTCGTGGTTCTCGCCTGCGATCAGAACACCGACTCGTTCATCCTCGCCGTCGCACAGCGCGACGGCAGCCTGCGGTGGAAGACCGCGCGCCCGGAGGCGCACAGCGGCCACTCGACCCCGATCCTGTTCAAACCTGCAGGAGCGCCGACCGAGGTCATCCTGCCGGGATCGTTTCTGCTGACCGCCTACTCCGCAGCCAGCGGCGACAAGATCTGGTGGGCCGGCGGTCTATCGTTCGAGCTCAAATCGACGCCGGTCGTGAGCGGCGACACGCTCTACATCAACGGCTTCGGAACGCCGCAGAACCAGCCCGGCGCTCACCCCAGCATTCCGCCGTTCGACGAGATCAGCCGGCAGTATGCAGACGCGAACGGCATCGTCAAGCTCGCCAGCATGCCCAACCCGGGCAGCCGCTCGTGGATCGATCTCGACGCGAACGGCGACATTTCTCCGAGCGAGTGGGATTACTACCGCGCCGCCATGGCGAGCGACAACGGCATGC
This sequence comes from Acidobacteriota bacterium, assembly GCA_046726355.1. Lineage (GTDB taxonomy): Bacteria > Acidobacteriota > Vicinamibacteria > Vicinamibacterales > CAVVIG01 > QHWF01. The sequence continues at coordinate 39,181 of JBKPAI010000038.1, forward strand.
TGGCAATCCGGCTGGGCGGCCGCGGCGACATGACCGCCGCCAGCGTGCGGTGGCGATACCACAAAGCCGTGCCGCAGCTGCCTTCGCCGCTGGTCTATCGGAACGTGCTGTACATGGTGAACGACGGCGGGATCGTGACCGCCCTCAATCCCGAGACCGGCGACGAGATCGGACAGGGCCGGCTCAAGGGAGCGATCGACCATTATTACGCGTCGCCCGTCGCCGCGGACGGCAAGGTGTTCATGTTGAGCGAGACCGGCAAGGTCGTCGTGCTGCCGTCCGGCGGAAGCCTCGACCCGATCGCGGTGAACGATCTGGACGACGATATCTACGCGACGCCGGCGATCTCCGGCGGCCGGCTCTACATGCGAACAAGAAGCTGGCTGTATTGCTTCGGACGGAGTGAGAGAAACGGAGAAAACAGAGGAAACGGAGTAAACCGTCTCAACCCTGAGGTGAACGGAGGAGACGGAGGAAACGGTATTACACAGAGAAACGGAGCAATAGAGACGAACAGCGCAGGTGGTGAAGTCTTGAGTATGAGTCGTCAGTGATGACCCTGTGCGGTCCGGATGAAACCTGAACTCACGACTCAACACTCAGAGCGTGTGAAGAAATCCGCCGGCGGCCTCTTGTAGCGCCGGCCTTCAGGCCTGCATCACGGCCGCCGGGGCAGCCCTAAAGGGCTGCGCTGCACGTGATTTCTTCACAGGCTCTCAGGACTGAGGTCAATGCGCCGCGTTGACAACGGGAACGGTGTCAACGAAGGCGCGCCACCCGCCTTCGGCGCGAGGCGGGTTCTCGGCCAGCGCTCCTCCGCACCACATGACCGTGTCGCCTCCCTCGCTGCGCCACGGGCGCGCCCACATCCGCTGCATCCGGACGCCCACGCCGAGCAGCGGCACTCGAACGGTGAAATACGGCGGCACGACACCCCGTCCGTCGCGCGGCATCTCCAGACGCACGCCCTCGTTGCTGATATCGATGATGTGTGCCGGAATGCCGTTGGCGACCGCCTCGAACCGGTTCACGACTTTGCGCGGCGACCGGCGCCGCGGGCGGCCGTCCAGCATCGCCATCGAGACGGTGCACAAGAGCGTCGTGCAGTCGATGGGCCGTGCCACATGCATGGCCCAGCTCGCGGTTCCGCATTCTTCCGCCGCCAGGGCATCGCCGATGACGACAATCGGCGTGGACGGATTCCGGCTCCGGCCGATTCGATACAATCCGTCTGAAAAAGCGAAACCCGCGTCCGAGACCAGCAGATCGAACGGACGCGACTGCAGCTCGTCGGCCGCACCGCGGATCGTGGTGCGCTTGACGCAGTCGAACCCTTCGTCGGCCAGCCAGTCGCAAACGGCGCCGCTTTCGTTGACATCGGGCAATGCAATCACGATGCGTGGACGTTGAGCCATTGAGACGCGGGATTGCAGCATGCGTGCCACCGCTAAGTGCATGACAGACACTGGTTTCGCCTCCGTGCGACAGACAATCCTGCGGCCGGGCGCCTGAGAACTGTAATTGCGTCGAGCCACCCCCGAACTCCGATTTCACCGCGGAGGACGCGGAGGACGGGAGGAAAAATCCTGTCTCTCTTCACCAGCGACGACACTGGAGGCGGGCTGCGCCAGCCGTTTCGGCTTTTTGTCCTTCCGCCTTCGCCAAGCCTACGGCGGACCGCCGTAGCTTAGCGTAGGGGGTTGTGTCCTTGGTGGTTGCCCCGGCAGGGTCCTGATTACGGTTCCGGCCTATCTGCGAGCTGGTAGATCCGCCGCACCGCCGCGACATCGATTCCGACGCCCCGGATCGACGCGAACTCGTTGCGATACGCGGTCACGTCCACCTTCTGCGCCGCATCCTCAGCGGACAAGCCCTGCGTGCGCAGCATCGTGACCTGCGTGATCACGTCGCGCAGGTACTTCTGAAACGCTGTGATCTTCCCCTTCCCTTGGAAGACCACGCCGTGACCGGGCATCACCGTATCGAAGTCGAGGCCCTTGAGCCGCTCCAGCGTCGCGATCCAGTCCTCGGGATACGAATCGCCCATGTACGACACCACCGACTCCATCAAATCGCCCGTGCAGACGATGCGCTCCTTCGGCAGAAAGACGACGACGTCGGTATCAGTGTGGCCGCGGCCCAGATACAGGAGTCGGATTTCCCGCGCCCCGCGGTACAGGGTCATCGTCTGATCAAAGGTCAGGTTCGGTGGCGTCACCTTGACCTCTTTCACCTGCTCCAGATAGGCCAGCGAGTTCGCCACCTGGCGCTCGAGGGCCGCCTTCTGCTGCGGATCCGCTTCCTGCGCGATCCGCTGCTTCAACGCGTCGACGCGCGCGGGAACCGGCTGCACGCTGTTCAAGTAGGTGTACTGTTCCATCACGTTGGTCAGCAGCCGCCGGCGCGTGTTGTCGTGGCCGATCACCTCCGCACCCGGCACGAACACCTGGTTGCCGAACGCGTGATCGTAGTGATAGTGCGAGTCGACCACGTACCGGACCGGCTTGCTGGTCACTGCCTTCAGATCGGCAACGAGCGCGCGGCCGGCGGCCGGTGTGATCTGCGAGTCGATCACCAGGGCTTCGTCGTCGGTCAGGATGACTGGAGAGTTGGCGCCGACGTTCATCGTACCCGAGGCGGTGGTGTAGTAGATGCCCTCGGCGACTTTCTCGAACCGGTGCGCTCCGCTCACGATCGGACCATCGGTCTGCGCGCGCCCGTCCAGCCAGGCCCAGAGCGCGAACAGGGCGATGAGCGACATCATCACTCGTAGACGCATGACTCTCTCCTCCGGGAAGTGAGCTCGCCGGCCTGCAAGCTGTGCGAAGAATATCGTGATTCGGGGGTCCGGGCTGCTTTTCTTCAGGCGACCAGCAGGTCGGCGACAATCGGAAAATGGTCCGAGGCGATCGGCACGTCGGGATGCGACACGACGTCGCACGAGACGACGCGATCCTTGAAGACGGCAGGAACGAAGACGTAATCGAGCCGTACGTGCGGGTCCCAGGTTGGAAACGTGTGGCCCGGGCCGAGTGCGTGATGGAGCCGATACGCATCCGCGTACCCCGCGTCCTGCACCGCCTGAACGGTCCGCCATTTGATTTTGCCGCCGCTGAGCCAGATAAACGGCCGCAGGCGCGGCGGCAGCCGGCTGACGTCGAGCGTCTCTGAGGGCGCGAGCGTGTTGAAATCGCCGGCCAGGACGTGCAGGCCGTGCTGGTGACGCGCCACACCGCGAAGCAGCGCCCGCAGCTCGAACAATCGGCGCCGCTCGGTCCACGCCGCGTGCACCGCGCTGAGGTGTACGCCGAAAATCCGCACCCGTTCGCCGGCCGGCACGATTTCAATGAACGCATGCCTCGAGAACATCGGCCGGTGCCAGGCGGCGGACACCACGCGCTCGCGGCTGACGAACGCGAGCGACTGGCGCGCGTACGAGCGCCAGTCGGCCATGCCTGCGCCGGCCGCAATCAGGGCGACCGAGTCAGGACGCGTCGCCTCTTCGAGCACGACAAGGTCGGGCGCGCACGCCGAAATGACGCGGGCGATAGCCTGCTCGCGGCCCGACGCCCCGCGCCGGATGTTGTAGCTGAGCAACCGGAAGGTCACGCGCGCTGCGGCTCCCCGGCGGGTGCCGGAGCGGCCGGTTTCTCGAACAGCGTGAGGTAGGGCTGACCGATGATATCACCGCGGAACTGGATCACGATCTCGCGGGATGCCTGGATGTTGACAGGGCGTCCGACCATCGCCGTCAGCCTGCGGCGCAGGGGCACGAGTTCGGGCGCAATATCGGGATCTTCGTCGCTCAACGGGCGTGAGTGAACGCCGGGCACGAAAAAGCCGGTGAGCTTGAAAAACTTGAGCGGCTCGGATCCGACGAAGGTGAGATCCAGATCGCTCGTGCCGGGGCCGTCGGCGTCGAACGGCGCCAGATCCTTCCAGCGCCGGCCGGTAATGGCGCTCCCGCGAAGAATCACGGTCGTACCGGCGGGCACGACCGTTTCAATGGCGCGGCAGAACTCCTCGAAACGATCCGGGCGGCTATCGAAGACGAGGCGCAGGAGGGTGTCGCGCTTTTGCTGATCGGACAGCTCGTCGCGGATTGACGCGTCGACCGCAGCCATGCGGTCGAACGTTTCAAGATCCGCGCCCGAACCGAACCGGTCCGGTCCGGCTCAAGCCGGACACTACTGTCGCGATCAGCTCCTCGTGTTCTTCGTCTGGTTGCTGATCTGCAGATCCCACCCGTCCGGATCGGTCACGTGATAGCTCTTGAAGTTGTCGCCCACCATGTCCGGCCTGGGATTCAGGCCTCGCCGCTCGAGCTCCGCCTTCACCTTGTCAGTGTCCCAGGGCTGGACGCCGTACGAGATGTGGTTGATCACGCCGGACACCGGCGGACGCCCGGACTGGCCGGGCTGCGTGCTCGCGGCCGGCTCGCGCCGGTTGCGGATGATGATCTCGCCGATATCGCCGATCTTCAGCGTGCACTGGTTGTTGCCTTCGTTCTTGACCTCCCATCCCATGAGATCGCGATAGAAGGCCGTGCTCTTTCGATAATCCGTCACTGCATAGGAGATGTGGTCCAGCCAGACCGTTTTCCATGGGGCCGCTGCCGTTGGCGGAGGAATCGTCGACGCCTTCTGCGCCGTTTCCTGAGCAGCCTGCGCGGCTGGGGCCGCCGCTGCGGCCAGGGCAAGGCTCTGAATCAGCTGCCGGCGGGTCATCTTTCCGTCTTCGAACTGTTTGAGCAATCCGGCGATGATCGATTCCATTGTTGTCCTCCATGAATGGACCACGGAGGGCGCGGAGGACGCGGAGGGTCACTCCTGCCCTTGACCCTTTCGCAGCAGCCAGGCCCACCGAGCCGCGCCGAGGGACGTTACTTGGGACACTCCAAGCGTCGTCGAGAAGTGAACGCCGACAGGATTTTTCCTCCTGCCCTCCGCGTCCTCTGTGGTCACCCTAACAGGTCACACACCGGTGACTGTTCTTCGATCCGAGCTTCTCGAGCAGCGCGACGGTTGCGGGGAACGGAGAGACCCGCTGCACCGGCCCGTTGGCCATATCTGCCGTCGTCTGCCCGCTCCGCGCGACGGCGGTGACGTCGGCACCCTTGGAGACGAGATAGAGGATCATGTCGTTGTCGCCCCGAGCGGCTGCGTGGTGGAGCGGGGTGTAACCGTCGTTGTCGCGTGCGTTCACGTCGGCGCCCAGCTCCTCGACGAGGTATTTCACAGCGGCCATCCACCCGTCCGGCGCGTGTCGATGGGCGTTGCCGGCGAAGCCCTCGCCGTACTCGACTCCCGCCGCCGCGTGCAGCGGATACGCGCCCGGTCCGCCCGGAGGAATCGGCGGCGCCGTGTACCGTTCCTGATTCGCGGCAGCCGTCGGCGCGACCGGCCCGCCGGCGCCGGCCGGGGCCCCACCCTGCGGTCCGCGGCGGACCGGCACGGGCGGCGCAATGGTCGGAATGTTCGGATCGGCCCCGTGCACGACCAGGAGGCGCATTGCGTCGACGTCCACCGCGTACGCGGCGCGCCAGAACGCGGTGGATCCAGCGGTGTCGGCAAGGCCGCAGTTGCGGTTGCCGCACCCGCTGTACACGAGGTACCACGGATGCGTCTTGATGCGGCCGTTGGGATCGGCGCCGGCCTCGAGGAGCGCCTTCATGACGTCCAGGTACGTCGCTTTCTGTTGCTCCATCTCCTGCGGCTGTGGGAAGCGCGTCCGCGGCTGCCACTGCGTGTTGACGGCAGCCCACAGCGGCGTCGCGCCGTTGCCGGCGGCGCCGCGGTTTGGATTGGCCCCGCGCTGGAGCAGGAACATCGCCATGTCGAACTGACCGTTGATGATCGCCATCAGCAGCGGGCTCGTCGCATCGCCGGCGCCCACCTGATTGACCGCCGCGCCGCCGTCGAGCAGGGCGCGCGCGGCGTCGAGGTGGCCCTGGCGCGCGGCGTGCAGCAGCGGCGTCAATCCGCCCTTTGTCGCGACCGGAGGATTGATTTCCTCCGGGTCGAAATTGTTCGCGGCACCGGGGGCGTTCCGGTCGTTCGCCGCCGCGCCCTCCTTGGTGTCGGGCGGCGGAATTTTGCCGGATGCGAACAGTTCGCGGGCGGCATGCATCGCCGCCTGCAGCTGGCTGGCGGTCGGCTGCTCGCCGGTGCCCACGGAGGCCTCGAGCACGCGGCGTTGCCGCTCGGTCGCCGCCCGGTCGAGCGCGCTCTGTCTGGCGATGTCGATGGTCTTCGTGGCGATCGCGGGATCGGCTCCGTGGGCGAGGAGCATGCGGATCGCATCGGCCCGGTTCCGCGCGGCGGCGAAGATCAGCGGCGTCTGGCCCCATTCCGCGTCGCGGGCGTTGGCATCGGCGCCGTGATCCAGAAGCAGCTTGACGACGGCGGCGTCGCCGGACGAGGCGGCGAGGTGCAGCGGGGTGACGCCGGTGATCGAGGTGCGTGCGGCGGCGCTGGCGCCCGCGTTGAGCAGGATGGCGACGACCTCGGCGCGCCCATTCAGGCTGGCAACGTGCAGCGGGGTGTACTGCCCGATTCGGGTCATCGCGGTGACGTTCGCACCCGCGTACACCAGCATCTCGCTCATCGCCGCATCACCGCGCTCGGCGGCCTGATGCAGCGCCGTCATGCCGTCGCCTTGCGCGGCATTCACGTCAGCGCCCTGCCTGAGCAGCGCGCGCACCGCTTCGGCGTCGCCGCGCATCGCCGCATCGGCGACCGGCGAGCTCGAGGGAGCGGCGCCAACCAGCGCCGTGAGAGACATCGCGAGGAACGCGGTGACGGCCAAGCCGTGGGTCTCGACTCGAACCATATGTCACTCCCGATCGAATGGCACCACTCAGGACGCGCAGGACGCTGAAGAAATCCAGCCAGTGGCTTCGTAGCCCTTCGTGTCCTTTGTATCCTTTGTGTCCTTGTGTTTTATGCCGACAACGGGAATTCGCCGGTGCTGTCGCCAAAGCTTTTCACATCGTCGAGCCCGAGCTGGTGCAGCAGCGTCAGCATGACGTTTGCCATCGGCGTCCCGTCCTCCGCCTTGAGATGCACGTTGCCCTTCAGCGCGCCGTTGGCGCGGCCGAGCAGGATGAGCGGGCAGCGCCGATGGTTGTGAATGTTCGGATCCGCCATCGGGGAGCCCCAGATGATGAGCGTCTTGTCCAGCAGGGTCGCATCGCCGTCCATCGTGCTCTTCATCGTCTCCAAGAAATACGGCAGCTGGCCGACGCGGAACTTGCAAATCTTGTTGAACTCCATGATCCGCTCCTCGCGGTTGCCATGATGCGAGGCCGGATGGAACGGCTGCTTCGACTCGCACTCCGGGAAGACGCGGTTCTGCGCGTCGCGTCCGGTCTTGAACGAGGTGATGCGGGTCATGTCGGTCTGCAGCGCGAGCACGTGGATGTCGAACATCAACTTCATGTGCTCGGTGAACGAGTCGGGCACGCCGGCCGGCGCGTCGGGCAGCTCCCGCGGCTCGCCGCTCCTGTTGTGCGCCTCGACGGCCTGGATCCGCCGCTCAATCTCACGCACGTTCTCCAGGTACCGGTCCAGACGCGCGCGGTCGCCCGCGCCGAGCTGGCGCCGGGTGCGCTCGATCTCGCCGGTAATCCAGTCGAGGATGCTGCGGCGCGCCTGCCGGCGCGCTGCGCGATCGTCGGCGCTCGCGCCCGATCCGAACAGCATGTCAAACGCGACGCGCGGATCCCGGATCATCGGCAGCGGCTCATTCGGCGACGCCCAGCTGATCGTGTCGGTGTAGGCGCAGGAGTAGTTGTAAGTGCAGCCGCCGGCTTGATCGAGGTTCTCGATGCAGAACTGCATCGACGGAAACGGCGTGCCCTGTCCGAACCGCTGCGCATAGAGCTGGTCCATCGACGTCCCCGCCCACAGGTCGGACCCGTTGGTCTGCTTCGGGTGCGACTGGGTCAGGAACACCGCGCTCGATCGGAAATGATCGCCGCCGATCTCCGGCAGCGCGAAGGCCTCGGCGTTCCGGCAGTCGGTGTTGCTCACGATCGTGAGATAGTCGCGGAAGGGCTCGAGCACGCGCAGCGGATTATCCGGGACCAGCGTGAAATCGCGGCCGGTCGTGGCCGGCGCGAAGAGGTGCTTGCTCGCACCCCAGTTGTTGCAGCCAGCCAGGCCATGGACTTCCTCGATGCAGACCAGCCGGGTTCGCTCCGATGCGGCGGCCGCCGCGGCCGATCGGCCCGCTCCTGCCGGCACCATCGCGTCCAGGAACGGCAACGCGACCGTGGCGCCCATTCCGCGCAGAAATGTCCGCCTGGGCATCTGCCTGCCTGTGATGAAATCCACGCGTCCTCCTAAGGCTGAGATTGCTGATTGTTGATTGGTGATTGTTGATTCAAATCAGCAATCAGCAATCAGCAATCAGCAATCAGCAATCAGCAATCAACAATCTCATCAATCAATTGCCGCCTTCATCTGGAACGCATCGCTGCCGATCACGCCGAGGATGAACGACGTCATCCTGTAGTCGTTTGCGGCCGCGGCCCTGGCAATAGCCCGGATCGCCGGTTGATCGAAGTACTCGACCCGCCGCGCCAACGCGTACGCCGTCAGGTTCTCGGTAAAGGTGCGTACCAGCGGCACCGGACGCTTCATCAGCGCGCTCAGGAGCTCGGCGGGCGTCGTCACCGGCGTCCCATCGTAGAAATCGCCCTTCGTATCCAGCGGCATCCCGTTTTCACGCACGCGCCATCTGCCGGTCACGTCGAAATTGTCGAGCGCGAGGCCAATCGGATCCATGAAGCGATGACAGGCATTGCAGGTCGGGTTCGTCCGATGCAGCTCCATCCGCTCGCGCGTGGTGAGCATCCGGCCGTCTTTCGCATCGGCCGTCTCGTCGAGGGGCGGCACGTCGGGCGGCGGCGGCGGGGGCGGCGTGCCCATGAGAACCTCCATCACCCACTTGCCGCGCAGCACAGGCGACGTACGGTTCGCCAGCGAGGTCTGCACCAGGACGCTGCCCTGCCCGAACAGGCCGCGCCGCGTGTCGTCCGGATACTGCACGCGCCGGAAGTGCGCGCCCGACACGCCCGCGAATCCGTAGTGGCGCGCCAGGCGCTCGTTCACGAAGGTGTAATCTGCACGATACAGATCGAAGAGGCTCCGGTCTTCGCGAACGAGACTGTTGAAGAACAGCTCCGTTTCGTACCGCATGTCGGCGGCAAGGTTGTCGTCGAAGTTGGGATAGTTGTTCGGATCCGGATGAACCTTCTCGAGATCCTGCAGACGCAGCCACTGCGCCGCGAACCGCGTTCCCAGCGCGGCCGCCCGTGGATCGGCGAGCATGCGGCGCGCCTGCTTCTCCAGCACGCCGGGAGCAGACAGCTTCCCCTGGTTCGCGATCGTCTGCAGCTCCTGATCGGGAAGGGCTCCCCACAGGAAAAAGGACAGCCGTGACGCGAGATCCGTATCGCCGACGCGATACGCGCCGCCCGCCTTCGCAAGCTCCGGCTCGCGCTCGAGACGGAAGATGAAATACGGGCTCGCCAGGATGGCTTCGAGCGCGGCGCGAATGCCGTCCTCGAACCCCCCGGCCGCGCCTGCCCTGCCTGCCTTTTCGTAGAACGGCATCAGGCGATCGACTTCACCCGGCGAGAGCGGGCGCCGATACGCTTCGCTGCCGAGCCGCGTCACGATTTGCCGTGCACACGATCGCTCCTCGGCCGGCATGGTCGGACGGCAGGTGAAAATCTTCTGACGACTCGGCGTGTCCGAGATGCTTGTAATTCGGGAAGGCCCCTTGATGGTCAGGTCGCGAACGTGCGGTAGTGTCGTCACACCGGGGCCGCCTGACCCGCCGCCCGCGAACGACCAGTCATGCGGCCGTATGAGGTCTTCATATGGGCCGTCGAGGCGCCGCACGAACGCCGCGGCGACGCGGTGCTGGCCCGCGCGAACCAGGATCGGCTCGGTCCGGACCGTTCGACCTCCGCGGCCGTCGGCCCCGCCCCCAGGTCCAGGTTCGTACTCCAGCAAGGCCAGGCGCTCACCGTTGAGGGAGATGTCGATGTCTTCGAAGCGCGCATTGGCACCGGAAACCAGAGACACTTCAAACACGTACTCGGCGTCGGCCGGGAACACATGGTTCACAACCAAGCCGCCGCGCGTACCGTACGGCGCGCCTTCGACGTGATCCCAGGGATGCTGCGAGACGTATCCGGGATTCGTATAGGTCGTATCCAGCGTCGGCGCGTGTCGATCGCCAACGGCCATTCGGCTGATTGCAGCCGCAGCGTTCAGATAACCCTCGAGGAGCGTCGGCGACAGTGACTGCGCATCAGCGATGTTGTCGAAGTTCGCGCTCCTCGTGTCGAGCGGCAGCCATTGGCCGGCTTCGACCTCGAGCTCGAGCAGGTCGCGGACCGCACGCGTGTACTCCGGGCGATTGAGACGTTGAAAAGTACGACTGCCCGGATTCGGCCTGGCAGAGGCCGCAGCGTCGACGTTGTGCTCGAGCGCAGCGACCAGTGCGGCGTGCGCCGCCGCGTCGGGACGCGGCGCCAGCGGCGGCGGCATCAGACCCGCCTGCAGCTTGCGGATCATCTTCTCGGCCATTTCCGGGTTGTCGGCGGCATGCGCCACATCGAACGCGGCGAGCGACAAGCCTCCTGTCCTGGTTTTGTCGTTGTGACAGGTCACGCAGTAGCGGCGCACGGTTCCGGTGTGATCCTGCGCCGGCGCCGAGGACGCGGGTGAGGCGGCAGGCCGCTGAGCGGAAACGGCGGTGACGGTCAGCGCCAGCGCGATCAGCCCGATCCCCGCCAGCGCTGGTGCACACGCTTTCACACGGTGGCTCACGCGCAGAATATTACATCGGGCGCCGTCTGTTCCCGTGAGCGAAAACTAATTGCAACCAATTGCAACGACAAGAGTTCCGGTGCCCCCACCCGCCTGGCACGGCTGCGCATATCTGCTCACTCGCCACTACTGCAGTGCACGGCGCTGCCGATAAATCTGGCGCGGGAGTTCCAGGCGGGAGTTGTCATTTGGCCAATTCAGATCAGACACCGGATTACTACGAGATTCTGCAGATCAGCCAGAACGCCGAGCCCGAGACGATTCACCGGGTGTACCGTCTTCTGGCGCAGCGTTTCCATCCCGATAACCGCGAGACAGGCAGCGAGTCGAGGTTTCGCGAGCTGAACGCGGCGTACCAGGTTCTCGGCGATCCCGAACGGCGGGCGAAATACGACGTCACGCTCGGCCGGATCCGTCAGGACCGCTGGCGCCTGGTGGCCACTGGCAATCAGGCTGAGAACGACTTTGAGGCGCAGCAGCTCGTCCGCCTCACCGTGCTCGAAGTGCTGTACACACGACGCCGGACCGAGCCATATAGCCCGAGCCTGTCGGCGATCGATCTGGAAGCGCTCACCGGTACCGCGCGCGAACATCTCGAGTTCACGTTCTGGTACCTGATTCAGAAGAAGTTCATCACGCGCGGGGACAGCGCCATGCTGACGATCACCGCCGAGGGCGCTGAATACCTGGAAGGCAACTACCGGGAAACCCTGCAGCGCAAGCGCCTGAATCCGAGTCCACTGGCCGTCACAAGGTAGGTATGGACTCGGTCGCGTCTGTCTGAAGACGGATACGAACAGCCCGTCTCATCAGGCCCTGTCAGGCCTGCCCATCACAGCGTGAGATCTTCGCCGGCGGCGCGCTGGTGCGCGAGCCATTCGCTGCTGACGTTGCCGACGTCAATAGAAACCCGCCGCCGCGCCATGGCGCGGCGCAGCAGATACAGACAGATCCCGGCCGATGCCGTAATGAGCGCCGCCTTGACACGCGGCGTCATGTCGTCGCCGCCCTCCCCGCCTTACGACGCAGCGACTCCGGCAGCATCCCGTCAATTTGCGCGTCCGTCAGTGCGGGTTCGCCGGTCAGCATCCCCTGCTCGTTGGGTTGATGGGGTTGGGGCGGCACTGCCGGCGCATGCTCGAGGAAATCGTGCATCGCGTCGGTGAGCGCATCGCGGCGGCGGCGGGCTTCAGCCGGGTCAATCGCCCCATCATGCAGATCGGACAGCACAGCACGGAACTGCTCGCGGATCTGCCACAAGCGCGCGGCGGCGGCACGGTGCGCGCGCGACGAGCCCTCGAGGTCGAAGGTCACCTGAAACAGCAGGACCAGAAGCGCCAACCCGCCTAGAACGGCGCTGACGATCACATATCCGGCTCCCCGACCGTAGGCGGCACTCAGAGATGCGAACGCGACCCCGAGCATCAGCAGCGCTTCCACGCTCCGCAGCGCGCGGCTCCAGACAACCCGTGAGTGCGCGAGTTCGGAATGCGCCTTCTGACGATAGACGATGTGGCCGAACGTCAGGCGGAGATGGTCGAAAAGACTGAGCTCGAACATGGCGGGACCCGGCGCAATATGCGTGCCGGCCAATGTTCCGCCACTTTGACGGCGTATCGGCAACCGCACCCCGCCCCTGCGAGTAAAAGTTTCATGCCAGGCTCTTGCTCTTAAGAGAATTGCCATGCATAGTTCCCGCGGTGCGAACGCGCGTTTAGCACAGGGAGAATCACTATGAGGCATCTGCTGTACTCCGTCGTCATCCTCCTGGCTCTGGGCGTCGGCACGTTCCTGGCGCAGACACAACCGCCGTCGCAGCAACAGCAGCCGCCGCCAACCTCAGCCGATCCATACGCGAACAATGCTCGGCCCGGGACGACGCAGTTCCCGCTCGCCGCCCCGGCCGGCAGGGACAGCAACGCCCGGGCGACGGCGCCCGCCGGCGCTGTCAATCAAGGGCCATTCAATCCGGCGACGTGGAAGTACGGATCCGCATTCGATCCGCCGGCCGGCGCCAAGATCTGGAATCCGGTGAAAGTGAAGATGATGCAGGGCGGCAAGGTGACTGGCGGAACTCTGTTCAGCGCCACGGATCCGGCGACGTACTGCGCCATGGCCAACGCCGGCTACGACTTCATCTGGACCGAGATGCAGCACGATCAGCACGACTGGCAGGCAGTCGCGCGGATGTGGCGCACCTGTCCGCAGGCGAAGGCGGTCCCCGGCGTGCGCGTCGCGTACACGGACGAACGCGAAATCCAGCACGCCCTCGACGCCGGCGCGCTGGTCGTTGTGGTCCCGACCGTCGATACGGCCGCCGAAGCGAAGGAGGCCGTGAACTGGACCTACTTCCCGCCCAAAGGCCGCCGGAGCAACGGCGGCGGCCAGGCGTTCGACCAGAACATGTGGGGAGGCGTGCCCGGCGGCTACAGAAACACGATCAACGACAACGTCGTACTGATCCTGATGATTGAAACGCTCGAAGGGCTGCAGAACGCCGACGAGATTGCCAAGGTTCCTGGAGTGACCGCGGTCTTCGCCGCCAGCGGCGACCTCGGAAATTTCTCCGGCTTCCGGCAGGGGACGCCCGACTACGAGCGCGCGATCAACATCGTCCACGACGCGGCCATCAAAGCAAACGTGCGGCTGTGCGGTCCGTTTGCCTGGCGCGATCGGCCGGACTTCACGTGTTTCCAGGCGGGGAGCGAAACGGCCGCCATCGCGCGGGGCGTCGCCGACGAGCTCGGTCCGCTGGCGAACACTCAGGGCAAGCCGGAAGTCGGGCCCTTTGCGGCGCGGCCAACCGCCGAAACCGGTCGGCGCTGACAGCAGGCCTGAAGGCCGGCACTACACGCGTTTTTGCATTCACGTGGAGTGCGGACCTTCAGGTCCGCGCGAGATCCAAACGTCATTGTGCGTGTCTCACCGATCGGCGGTCGATGGCTGCGCCTTGTACGCGATCCTCCAGATCTTCTTGCCGCCGTCGTCGGTCATCAGCAGCGACCCATCCGACAGCTGCAGCAGGCCCACCGGCCGGCCCCAGACCTCTTTCTTGTCTGGCGAGAGCATGAAACCGGTCAGGAACTCACGCGGTTCGCCAGCCGGCTTCGCACTCTTGAACGGAACGAAGGCCACGTCGTACCCCACGCGCTTCGATCGGTTCCACGAGCCGTGGCGCGCGATGAACGCGCCGCCCTGATATTCAGCCGGAAACATCCTGCCGGTGTAGAACAGGGCATCGAGGACGGCGACGTGCGAACCCATCAGCACGTCAGGAACGGTCGCCTTCTTGACCAGCTCGGGGGCTTCACCCTTCCGTCTCGGGTCTTCATGCGGCCCGATGTAGGCGTACGGCCATCCATAAAACGCCCCCGGCTTGAACGCGGTGAAATAATCCGGCACGAGATCGTCCCCGAGCGCGTCACGCTCCTGCACCGCGCCCCACAACGTGTCGGTGCCCGGATACCAGCGCAGGCCGATCACGTTCCGCGTCCCTGACACGAACGTTTCATGACCGCTGCCGTCGGGGTTGTATCGATGCACGGCGGCGCGCATCGGATCCTCGCCCGCGTCGACGTTCGATCCCGACCCGACGGTGAGATAGAACTTTTCTCCCTTCGAATCGAAGATGATGCTGCGCGTCCAATGGCCGGTGCTGAAGGGCTTCAGTGAGACGACCTCCTGGCCGGTGCCGGTCACTTTCATCGCGTTGGCGTCGTACTTGTAGCGCTTCAGCGAGGTCGCTTCAGCGACGTACAGGTAGTCCTTCCAGAAGGCGAGGCCGTACGGCCGATCGAGGCCCTCGATGATTTTCGTCTTCTGGTCGATTCGCCCGTCGTGGTCCTTGTCGAGCAGCACATACACGCTCCCGCCGCGCGCGCTGTCGCTCATCAGGATTTCCTGGTTCGATCCGAGCAGCATGAACCGCGGCGTCTCGAACCCTTCAGCCACCACGTCGACGGTGAACCCCACGGGCACCTTCACACGGCTGCCCTCGGGCTGCGCCACTACTTGCGGCCGGTTGTCAGCGGACGGCGTCTGAAATGGCGGCGGCAACTGCTTTGCCGCCTGTGCGGCAAGTCCGGCCCCACAGGCAGCGACGAACATCACGGTTCGAGAAAGCGTTCTCATGAGGCAAGCTCCTGTCAGGAAGGGCGCTCGTCTCCCAGAATAGTTCGTCGCGGGGCCGGAGGCAACGTGGCGAGCTCGCGCAGTCAACGGAGACTGAGGACGCAGTGAACGGAGGAGACAGAGAAACGGTAACACCCAGAGAAACGGAGCAACGGAGACGAGCAGAGAAGAAATTCGGTCTTCTCCGTTCTGTCTCCGTTCCTCTGCTCCTCTGTGTTGATCCCGTTTCCTCGGCCTGCTCCGTTGCCTCAGCCTGGTCCGTTCGCTTCGCGTGCTCCGTTCCCTTCACGACCCGTCCGCCGCCGGATCGGAGACCGCAACCGTGGCGGCGTTCGAAATCCGTGCGGGCAGCCGGATCACGAACGTGCTGCCACGGCCTTCGCCGTCGCTGCGCGCCTCGACGTCGCCTCCGTGGACCTCGACGATGTGTCGGACGAGTGCCAGGCCGAGGCCGAGCCCGCTGTGGATCCGCGTGCTCGTGCTGTCGGCCTGCCAGAACCGTTCGAAGACCCGATGCAGGAACGAAGGATGAATCCCGATGCCGGTGTCGCCGACTTCAATCGTGACGGTCGGGCCGGTGCGCCGCAGCCGGAGCGTGATCGTTCCTCCAGGGCCCGTGAATTTTGCCGCATTCGACAGGAGGTTCCAGATCACCTGCTGTAGCCGTGCGGGATCTCCCCACACCACGCAGGCATCGTCCGGAATCTCCGAAGTGAGAAGCAGCCCCTTCGCGGTCGCGGTCGGCCGGATCGTCTCGAGGCTGAGGCGCGCGACTTCCGAGAGATCGGCTTCTTGCCATTCCATCCGCAACATGCCGGTGACGATGCGCGAGACGTCCAGCAGGTCGTTGACGATGCGGGCCTGCGCTTCCGCGTTTCTGAAGATGCGGTGGTAGATTTCCTGCAGCCGATCCGGCGTGAACTCACGCGTCTGCAGCATCGACGCCCATCCCAGAATCGCGGTGAGGGGTGTCCGCAGCTCGTGAGAAACCGTCGCGAGGAACTGATCCTTCGTGCGATTTGCGCTCTCGGCCTCGAGC
The DNA here is from genome assembly GCA_046726355.1 of Acidobacteriota bacterium. Classification (GTDB taxonomy): domain Bacteria; phylum Acidobacteriota; class Vicinamibacteria; order Vicinamibacterales; family CAVVIG01; genus QHWF01. Next base: position 55,198 of record JBKPAI010000038.1, read on the forward strand.
CGCGCGGTGTGCTCGCGTTCCAGCAGCTCGGAGTGCTCCTGTTCAATCCGTTTGCGGTCGGTGATATCGCGCAGGTGCGCCGTGAACACCGGGCGCGGCCCGATCGTGATTCGGGTAATCGCCAGCTCCACGATCAGCTCGGTCCCGTCGGCGCGCTGCGCGGGCATTTCCAGCCGGCGGCCGAGAATGCGCGTCTCGCCGGTCTCAACCGAGCGGCGCAACGCGCGGCGGTGCTGTTCCCGCAGCGCCGGCGGGACGATCACCTCGGCCAGCTCACGTCCAACCGCTTCCTCCCGGCTGAGACCGAAGGTCCGGACCGCCGCCGGATTGAACTCGATGATCGTGCCGTTCGCATCGATCGTGATAATGCAGTCGAGCGCGACGTCGATCACGGCGGAGGTGAGCGCTTCGCTCTCGGTGACGCGCTGCAGCGCGCGGCTGCGATCGATGAACTGTCCGATCTGCGATCCGGCGGCGGCCATCAGCGTGAGCAGCGAGTCATCGACCGGCCGCGGCACGCGGGTAAAGAACTCCATGACGCCGAGGACCGTCGAGCCGCTCAGAATCGGAAACGCGAACCCGGCGTGCAGCCCCACCCGCGCGGCAATCGGCAGCCGCGGGAAATTCGAATCCACGACGACGTCGTGAATCCACGACGGCTGTGCGCGCGCCCAGACCCTGCCCGGCAGGCCGACACCCAAGCGGAATTCCTGTGCCGCACTCGCTGTGACGAAGGCCTGGGTGCTGCGATCCCGCTGCCAGCTGTCGACGTACACGAGCGTCTGGCGATCTCGATCGACCTGCCAGAGATTGCCCAGCTCCCAGCCGAGCGTGCCGCAGATGGCCTCGAGGAATCGCGGCGCCGCGTTTTTCAGATCGAGCGGCTGGGAAAGAAGCGCCGTCAACGCGTGATCCGTCTGACGCAGCCGGTCCGCGTGATTGCGATCGGCAATGGCCGCGCCGAAGACGAGCCCGCTGGTGGCGAGTACCGCGTTGTAAATCTGCAGCAGGATGATGCGTTCGTTCGGCGAGGATCCGGTGTCGGCGCCGAACGGGCCGGTGCCGTGCAGTGTGCCCCAGACGGCGATCGACGACACCGTCAGGGACGCCAGCGCTGCGCCGGGATGCGCAAAGCGCAACGCCGCCCACATCACCACGGGAAATACCGTGTACTCCAGCGGCCGGTGCCCGGGAAGCGCAGGCCGGAGCGTGAACGCCGAGACGCTGATGCCGATCGCGACCGCGAGCAGCGCCGCCAGTTCTGCCTTCGGCGCGGCGCTGTGTCCCGCGCCCGTCCATGTGGTCCACGTGAGAAGGAGCGGCGCGACCAGCAGATCGCCGGTCGCGTCGCCGAGCCACCAGGTCCACCAGAGCGGTGCGACCTGGCTCCAGGGCTGCACGCCCGCCGCACAAAGCATCGCGACGCCGATGGTGGCGCTCGCCATCGTGCTCAAGAGCGCGGCGGCAGCAACGAGGATGACCGCCTGATTCAAGTGGTCGAGCGTTTGGTCAATGCCGGCGAGCTTGCGCAGCAGCCACGCGCCCAGGAGCGCCTCCAACGTGTTGCCGACGGCAATCCCGCCGGCCGCGAAGACCGGCACGTGCGTCGTCACGTTGGCGATGAAGGCGCCGACCCAGATGGCGGGCGCGACCGCCATGCCGAAACGCAGGAGCGCCCACAGCGCCAGGCCGCTCGGAGGCCAGACGGGGCTGACCTGCTCGGCGACGAACGCCGCTCGAAATCCGATCTTGGCGACGACCACATACACGGCCGCCACCGCGGCGTAGCGAACGGCGTCACGCAGGCCCGGGACGCGAGGCGACCGGCCACGCCCCGGAACATAGGAAAAGGACAGGTTGGGGTGCACGTGTATGTTGATTGTGGATCTCCAGCTCAGCACTCGTCCACCGCACGCCTCGGCTGATGCTCGCGGACCCACATCCGGGAGGGCTCTGGGAGCGTGAAGAAATCACACGTTCGGCGCTTTGACAACCACGAAGTTCACACAGACCTTGAAAACCACGAAGCTCAGTGGCCTTTGCGGCTTGTCTGCTTTGATGTGTCAGCCGATGTTTCACGACCCTCTGAGCTCTCGGCTCGCGGCGTGAGTTGCGGCTTGGCTCTCCCGATCGCCGCAGCCCAACGCCCGAAGCCTGGTCTTTCACTTCGCAGCTCACACGTGCCAGGTACACGTCGAACAACCGGTCCCCACGTCTCACACACGAAATGATGGTGCTCGTCGGCAGGACCCCGTCCGGGTCATGGCGAAGAGGCTCGTCTCAGCTTGCTGAAAACCAGACATTCAACGCCGAACCCGCTGAGATCGCAGCGCATCGTGTCGGCAAAAGACTCTGCGGTTTCTGCGCGTTCCGCGTTTCGTGTGGTTTTCAGCCCTGCGAGTACGAGCGCTGCACGCCCGATTTTCTTGGAATTCAGGGCGCGTTTCGCCTGGTGCCCGACTGACTGGGACCGTGCTCACGTTTTCTCAGACACGCTCCTGGCCGGTGTCGATACAATGACGCACGTGGACAGCGGAGCCTGGACGTTCGTCAAAGCGGAGAGCCGCCTTGAAGTATCGCGGCAGGAGACCGACGAAGGCCTCGTTCTGGTGATCACGGAGAGCTCGGGATCACGGTCGTACCGGTTTCAGAATACGGCTGCGCTCGTGCGCTGTCAGGCGGATATGGAGAAGTTCCTGCTGCGCACCGGATGGACGTTCCTTGCCTTCTCCCCTGACCGCCGCACGGGCCGCGAACGGCGGCGTTTTCCACGGCTGCTCGAGCGGCGCCGCTGGTGGACCGATGGACTGCCGCCGCCGCGCCGATCGCGGCGCAAGAGCGAGCGGGTGGATCAATGAAGTTGTGAGTGATGAGTTTTGAGTTATGAGTTTTCAGTTCTGAGTGGTGAGGCGACTGACGAGGGAACTCCGATGACGACTCACAACTCGTAACTCACAACTCATCACTCACAACTACGCCTGCACACCAGACTTCAACAGCGCCACGAGCGCGTGCCGCAACGGTGACCCGTGCGGGACCCGTTCGGTCCGGAGGAACTCGGCGCCCAGGCGGTACGGTTCCGCCGCGCCCTCGACACGTGTGCAGCGCACGACACGGACGTCGCCGTCGGCGGTCCTTCCCTCCACGTCGATGCGTGCCACACCGATGATCCCGGCCGTCGCCTCACGGTGCGCCGCGAACTGCAGTCCGCCCCCGCTCAGGTCCAGCAGCCGCACCGGCATGTCGAGGACGAGCAGACCGTCGGGATCGACGTGATCCGCCGGTGCCGTCGTCGCCAGCCGCAGTCGATAGCGGAGCGTCCCCCAGCGAATCACGGGCGAGCACTCGACAACGATCGCCGGCAGCGTCCGGCGCACCATGCCGGCAAACACATCGACCGAGAGCGGCAGGCCCGCGGGCACGCCGCCATCGCTCACCGCGTCGATAAACGTCCCGTCCCAGCGTTCGATGGCCACGTCGCAGACGGTCTGCAACGTACCGGTGAAGGTATCCGAGACGTGATACCTGGGACTATGCCGGCGACCGTTCACCGCGGGTCTCTGAGGCTTTGCGGCGGGTTCCCAGCACCGGCATCCTGACGGCGCCTGTGGCGGGTGTCTCTGCCGTTCGCTTGCGGAAGGGCCGTGGATCGACGTTGCAGTCGTGAGCGGCCAGGAAGTTGAGGAGCCGCTTGTAGTCGCGCGGCTCCATCCCGAACAACGGAACGAGCGCCCGATAGCTTCCCGACGTCTCACGCAGGCCGCGGCGCATCAGCTCGCGCAGATCGTGGCGCGTCACGTCGCGCGACAGGAAGAGAGGATACAACCCGTCCCAGAACGAGAGCGTGCGCGCGACCAGCGCGGCATAGAGATCGTCCGCGAGCTGGCGGCGGCGCTCGACCATCGAGGCGACCCGCACGCCTTCCATTCGTACGCTGGACGGCAGATGCTGAACGTCGATCACGTTCACCCCGGACATCCACACCAGCTGCTGGACGACCGACTGCAGCTCACGGACGTTGCCAGGCCAGTGGTAGGCCGCGAGCAGCGCCACTGCCTCGTCAGTGAATCGAATCGCACGGCCGGTTCCGGCGATCGTGTGCGCGACAAGCGGCGCGATATCGTCGCGCCGGTCGCGCAGCGGCGGAACGTGAATGCGCGCGGCGGACAGGCGATACAGCAAGTCCTCGCGGAACACGCCGACGCGGGTCAGAGGCGTCAGATCGGTGCGCGCGGTCGCCAGGATGCGAACGTCAGCGCGTTTCGATGGTCCCTCGGCGCCGATCGCCTGCATCTCGCCCGTTTCGATGAACCGGAGCAGCAGCCGCTGCATCCGCAGGCTGGCGCAGCCGATCTCGTCGAGCAGAATCGTCCCCGAGTCCGCCAGTTGCAGCTTGCCCGGCGAGTCGTGGTGCGCGCCGGCGACGCTCCCTTTGAGATGGCCGAAGAGCTCGGATTCAAGGAGCCGATCGTTCAGCGCCGCGCAGTTCACGACCACGAAGGGTCGTGCCGCGCGGCTGGATCGCGCGTGGATGTAGCGGGCGATCAACTCCTTGCCCGTCCCGCTTTCCCCCGTGAGAAGGACCGCCTCCGGGCTCTCCGCGGCCCGGTCCGCCAGGATCAGCGCCTCCATCAACGCGGAGCTCGACCCGATGATGGTCGGGAGAAGAGCGGTGTCATCCGGAGTGAGCGGAAGGGTATCAGCCACTGCTGAGGTAACGAAACTCTAATCAAGAAGCCCATCTGTTGCAAGTGAAAAGTCGCGACCCGCGTGGTTTTTCGCCGCTTCGCCGGGCGGAGACCGCGCCGCACCTGTCACGACGTCGATCGTCGATCTGCATAAGAGCGGCGCCCTCACCGGAGTGTGACGATGGCGACGATGCCCGGACGACATGATCGTGTCCCGGCACGATCACTGATAAGTCGAGGCGTACTAATGTCGCCTCACGCGGGCTGGAAAGTCGCCAAGAACAGCGACCTGATGTCGCCGTTCCGACGACGATTTCTTCGCCGTACCGGCGACAAAAGCCCGAAAAATATTTCAGCGGCAAGCTGCATCTCATTGCTTATCATGTCTTCATCCAAATACGCGCACGATCACTTTCTCGAGTCCGACGGTGAAGCCACGCCTCGAGGCGCTGACCTGTGACGAGAATCGAGACTGCCAATGGTTCAGGAGTTGGTGAGATGCGGTTGAGCAGCAAAGAGGCGATGCAGTGGCTCTATAGGCTCGATTCGTACACGAACACGGTATTCGGCCACTCGCGCACGCTCTCGGCCATCCACGAGCTGTGCGTGGCCTGCGCCGGCCCGTTGCCGGCGCCGAGCGCAGTCGGCCTCTGTCCACGGTGCACAGCCCAGCGTGAGCCGGACACAACCGAGATCGTATTGTTCCGCCCCTTGAGAGGACGCAAGACGCCCTGACGCCTCTCATATGGGCGTGAGGCGTTAGGCTTCGCGCGCTCGGCTCTCGGCTTCTGACGGGTGAATGGATCGGCCGGCGGCCTCCCGTCCCTCAACCCTCGGGACGACCTGTCGCGGCCTTCGCTGAGCGGTTCGGCGCGGCGCCACGGCTGATTTTTCACAGCCTCCGAGACTCGAGAAGTGCAGACTTGAACAGTGTCGCCGCTCATCTCGGCATCGAGCTGGAAGAGTACGACGCCCGCATCCGAACGTTCATTCCCGATTACGAAGCGGCGCTCGAGGTGGCAGCCGGAATCGTGCCGCGGGACGCACGGACGATCGTGGACCTCGGCACGGGCACCGGAGCGCTGGCCGAACGCTGTCTGAAGCGGGCGCGGCGGGCGCGGCTGGTCGGCATCGACGCGGATGCGGGCATCCTGCAGCTGGCGGGCAGGCGGCTCGGACGCCGCGCGACGCTGGTGTGCGGCTCGTTCCTGCGGACCGCCCTGCCCGCGGCTGACGCCGTCGTGGCCTCGTACGCCCTGCATCATGTCCGCACCCGCCCCGCGAAGATGGCGCTCTACGCACGCGTGCGGGCGGCGCTCGGCCGCGGCGGCGTGTTCATCAGCGTGGACTGCCATCCGGCGGACAGCCGCGCGCTCGCCCGCCAGCAGCGCGACGCGTGGCGCGCTCATCTGCGGACGACCTACGCGCACGCAAAAGCCGATGCCCTGCTCGCGGCCTGGGCGAAGGAGGATGTTTACGTGCCTCTCACGGTGGAAATGGATCTGCTGCGGCGCAGCGGCCTCGCCGTGGACATCGCCTGGCGCAAGGGATCGTTCGCCGTGCTCAGTGCGTCGGCCGGTAGAATGGCTCCTTCATGCTGACGCGACGATCGTTTCTCGCCGCCCTCGGCGCGGCCACGGCGGCGGCTTCGCGAGAACTCCGTGCCGGCGACGATCGCGTCGGGCCCGGTCAGCACCGCCTCGAGCTGTCCGACGGGGATCGCGACGGCCTGATGTACGTTCCGCGCGGCTACTCCGCGGACGTCGCGGCGCCATTGTGGGTCGTGCTGCATGGCGCCGGAGGCACGGCGCAATCTGCCGGCTACGCCTTCGCGCTGGCGGACGAATTCGATGTGCTCGTCCTGGCGCCGGATTCGCGCGATGAGCGGACCTGGGACGGCGTGCTGCGCAACTGGGGCGCGGATGTCGAATTCATCGGCGCCGCCGTGAACCGGATGCAGGCGCTGTTCAACGTCGATCGCCGCCGGCTGACGCTGGCGGGATTCTCCGACGGTGCGTCGTATGCGCTGTCCCTCGGCATCACCTACGGCGACGAGTTCAGCCGGATCGTGGCGATGTCGCCCGGCGTCATGCAGCCGATGGCCGCGCGAGGCAAGCCGAAAATCTTCATCTCCCACGGAACCGCCGACGCGGTCATGCCGATCGACGAGACCAGCCGCATGTTCGTGCGGCGGCTCAAAGCGCTGGGCTATGACGTGACCTATCGCGAGTACGAGGGGCGCCATACCGTCTCGGCGCCGGTGGTACGCGAAGCGTTTCAATGGGCATTGTCAGCGCGTTGAACGGCCCGGGGCACGTTGTCTGCCGGATGATGACAACGGGAGTGGCGGGACTCGTGGTCGTGTGCACGCTGACACTGGCCGCGATCGCATGCGGGCGCGGCGCCGCGACGACCGGGAATCCGGCAACGCCAGGCTGGAAGCGCGTCGGCTCGTGGAGCGGGCACGGAAACACACAGACCGAATCATTCACCAGCGATACCGGCGGCTTCCGCGTACTCTGGGAAACGCGGAACGAAACGGCTCCGGGCACCGGCCGTCTGAAAGTCGTGTTTCACAGCGGCGACAGCGGCCGCGACATTATGGACGCCGTCGAGGTGCGCGGCAACGGATCGGGCACGGCCGAGGTCGGGGACCGTCCACGCTGGTACTTCCTCACGATCGAATCGGCGGGCGTCGATTGGAAGGTGACCGTCGAAGAGCAGGTCCAGATGAGATAACGTTCGGGCTTTGGGCTTGGGGCTCTTGGCTTTAGGCTGTGGCCTTGCCGGCGCGCCCAACGAGCGGCGTCGCTGAGCCCAGAGCCGAGAGCCCAAGCCATGAGCCCAGAGCCGAGAGTCTTGAGCCCAGACTCCACAGCCCGGAGCCAGGAGCCCAGAGCCGAACGTGCACAACTCGGAGATCCCCACCAGCCGCTGCGCGACGATGTTCGACGCCTCGGCGATCTGCTCGGGGAGATCCTGAAAGCGCACGACGGCCCGGAGCTGTTCGATCAGGTCGAACGGGTGCGTGCGCTCTCGAAGAGCGCGCATGCCGGGGACGTGCATCAGTTCGATGAGCTCGCCGATCTGTTGCGGGCCCTGCCGCAAGCGTCTGCGCTTCGCGTGGCGCGCGCCTTCGCCCAGTTCCTGAGCCTGGCCAACATCGCGGAACAGCATCATCGCACTCGCCGCCGCCGCGATCACGCGCGGGATCCGCATGGCCGCGCCCAGCACGGCTCGAGCCTGGAAACGCTCGGCCGGCTCCGCGAGGCCGGTATCGACGCCGCCGCGATCGCGGACGCCGCGGCCTCCGTCCGCGTCGAGCTCGTCCTCACCGCACACCCCACCGAGATCGTCAGGCGGACGCTACTGCAGAAGCACCATCGCATCGCGCGCTGTCTCGCCGTGCTCGACCGTCCCGATCTGACGCCGCCCGAGTACCACGACGCCGGCGACGCACTGCGTCGCGAAATCGCGCTCGCCTGGCAGACCGACGAAGTCCGACATCGTCCGGTGACGCCGCTCGACGAAGTCCGCGCCGGCCTCGTCGTGTTCGAAGAGAGCCTGTGGGACGCCGTGCCCGCGCATCTGCGCCTGCTCGATCGGGCGCTTGTCGCGGCGACAGGCACACCGCTGCCCCTGAGCGCGGCGCCGGTCCGGTTCGGCTCGTGGATTGGCGGCGACCGCGACGGCAACCCTGCGGTGACGCCGGAAGTGACGCGCCGGGCCATCTGGCTGGCGCGGTGGGCCGCGGCCGACTTGTACTTGCGCGAGGTGCAGGAGCTGCGCGCCGAACTCTCACTGACCGACGCCAGCGAGGAGCTGCGCGAACGGACGGGAGGCGCGCGCGAGCCGTACCGCGCGCTGCTCGCCGAGGTGCGCGCTCGTCTGTCGGCGACCCGCGCCTGGTCCGATGCGGCGGTCGCCAACGTCGCGCTGCAGGATATCGCGGCGAAACCCTATCTTCAGGCGGAGGAGCTCGCAGAGCCGCTGCACCTGTGTTTTCGCTCGCTGCAGGAGACGGGCAACCACCTGATCGCGTCCGGGCGGCTCACCGACCTGCTCCGACGCGTGGCGGTTTTCGGCGTGATGCTCGCGCGGCTGGACATCCGCCAGGACGCTGCGCTGCACACGGAAGCGATCGACTGGATTGCGCAGAAGCTTGGCTGGGGCGCCTATGCGGGCGCGCCCGAACAGGAGCGGGAAGCACTGCTGCTCCGCGAGCTCACGCGAGGCGGCAGGAGCGAACCTGCGCGGCTGCCTCTCGAGTCGGCGCCGGACGAGGTCCGCGACGTGATCGGAACGTTTCAAATGGCCGCCGCCGCGCCGCCGGAGTCGCTGGGCGCCTACGTGATCACGATGGCGAGCGTCCCGTCGGATGTGCTCGCGGTGGAGCTGCTCCAGCGACTCGCAGGCCAGCGGCACCTCCAGCGCGTCGTGCCGTTGTTCGAAACCCGCGCCGACCTTCAGCGTGGGGGCGAGACGATGCGTGCGCTGCTCGACATTCCATGGTACCGCGATCGAATCGCCGGACGGCAGGAGGTGATGGTCGGCTATTCCGACTCCTCGAAGGATGCCGGCCGGTTTGCCGCCGCATGGGCGCTCTACTGCGCGCAGGAGGAGATCGTCGCCGCCTGCGAAGCACATGGCGTAGTCGTCACGCTGTTTCACGGACGCGGCGGCAGCATCGGGCGCGGCGGCGGGCCCACGTATCTGGCCATTCAATCGCAGCCGCAGCATGCGATGACCGGATCGCTTCGCGTAACCGAGCAGGGCGAGACCATCGAAGCCAAATTCGGCCTCGTCGACATCGCCGTGCGGACGCTCGAGGTCTACACGACGGCTACGATCGAAGAGATGCTGGCCCCACCGCCGCCGCCTTCGCCCGAGTGGCGGGCGTGTCTCGACCGCATGGCCGCCGACGCCGCGGCCGGCTACCGGGCGATCGTTTACGGGAATCCGTCGTTTGTGGAGTATTTCCGCCACGCGACGCCGGAACCCGAGCTCAGCTCCATCCACATCGGCAGCCGTCCCGCCCAGCGGCCGGGGACCGGCGAGGCGGTGACTGGCCTGAGAGCCATTCCGTGGCAGTTCGCATGGATCCAGACGCGCCTGCTCCTGCCGTCCTGGCTGGGGATCGGCGAGGCGCTGGCCAAGGCGCACGCCCGCGGCGAGACCGCCTTGCTGCGCGAAATGTACGCGCGCTGGACGTTCTTCCGATCGACGCTCCAGCTCATTGCGATTGCGCTGGCCGGCGCCGATCCGCGGATCGCCGAACAGTACGACCGGCTCGCGCCGCCGCCACTCCGTGCGCTCGGGCGCGAACTGCGGGACCGCTACGGCGTGGCCGTCGATGCCATCTCGGAAGTAACCGGCGAGCGCGATCTGTTATACGACAATCCGGTGCTCCGTCGTTCGATCGACGTCCGGAACCCGTACGTCGATCCGATCAATCTCGTGCAGATCGACGTGCTCCGCCGCATGCGCGAACGCGAGCCCGACCCCCAGCTGCAGCACGCGTTCGTTGTCACCGTCAACGGCATCGCCGCGGGAATGCGCAATACCGGGTAGCCGCGGGGTTTGAGCGTTCCGAACACCGACGACCCACGCAGAACCCGCGGAACACGCAGAACAGACTGACAGGGCTCTGCGAGTTCTGCGGTTTCTGCGTTGATCGTCGTTTCTGTCGATGATGTTCGAGACAGCAGATTCTCACCGGACCGGGAAGAGCCGCACTACCAGGAATGGTTTACTGGGCCGGCAGAATACGCAGCCCTGACGGCGAGGTCGGCGGCGCCGGCGGACCGAGGAGCTTGAGGATCACTCCGCGCGAGTAACTGACGACGTACAGCTCGCCGGCCGCGTCGATGCCGAACGAGCTGATGCCCCCGAGCTGCGCGGCGCCGCCCAGTTCGTCGGTGTGTTCCATGACGTTTTCCGCCCGCGTCTCGCCGGTCGCCGGATCGACCACGAGCGCGAGCGACCAGAGACGTCCGCGGACGAAGTCGGCAAAAAAGTAGCGGCCGCGGAACGCCGGCCCCAGCGCCGTTCCGCGGTAGACGTACCCGCCGGTAATCGATCCGCCGACCGAGTGATCGTACTCGTGAATCGGTTCGACGAGCGGCTGGAACGCCGGAGGCCGAGACGTGACATTGTCGTGCGCGCCTTCGCGATTGCGCCATCCGTAGTTGCGACCGCCCCGATTTGCGGGCTCGTAATCCACCTCTTCCCAGCGGTTCTGCCCGACATCGCCGATGACCATCGCGCCGGTACCGCCGCGCGACGGATCGTCGAACGAGTAACGCCAGGGATTCCGCAGCCCGAACGCCCAGATCTCGGGGCGCGCGCCGGATCCGGAAAACGGATTGCCCGCGGGAATCCGGTAACCGACGGCGTCGCTGTCCGCGACCGCGACGTCGATGCGGAGCATCTTCCCGAGCAACTCCGAGCCGGTCTGCGCCCGATGACCCGGGTCGTCGCCCGACCCGCCGTCGCCGAGGCCGATATAGAGGTACCCGTCGGGACCAAAGACCAGATTGCCGCCGTTGTGATTCGCAAACGGCTGCACGATGTAGGCGGGGCCGGAGGCGCCGTTCCAGCGCAGATCGAAGCGCGAGTCGCGATCGCCGACCGCCGGATCGGCCGATCGCCGGAAACGGGCCACGACCGTGTTGCCGGCGCGGTCGGTGAAGTTGACGAAAAAGCGGCCCGAGCTGGCGGCATCTGGTGGAAAGGCCAGGCCAAGCAGCCCCTGCTCGCCGCCTGACACGACCTCGGATCGCAGATCGAGCAGGTCGGTCGCGAGCACCATGCCGCCGCGTACGACGCGGATCCGGCCATCCTGCTGGACCACGAATTGCACGTTCCCGTTCGACGGATCCGGCACGAATGCGACCGGATTGCTGAAGCCGCCCGCCTGCACGCGTGTGCGAAGCTGCGCGTCCAGGCTCGCAATCGTGGTCCAGGCGATGAGTCCTCCGATGACGATGGCCCTGAAGGGTTTCATCCAGCTATCCTATTGCACGTGACCCTGCCCGTGAGACGGTGGCTGATCCCGGCCTTGTGCCTTGCGCTGCTCTCCTGCGGCAGCCCATCCCCGCCGCCATCTTCGGCCCCGGGCGGCACCGCGACCGCGAACAACCGTCTGGGGTGGGACCAGCAGGCCTCCGACGGCGCCGAGCTCGCAGCGTTCCGGTATGCCGCCTACGTCGACGGCGCGCGATCGGAGCTGACGGGCGTGACGTGCGGCACTGAAGCCCCGAACGGCAGCTTTGCGTGCAGCGCGCGGCTGCCGGCGATGGCACCTGGCAGACACGTGCTGCAGCTCGCGGCCTTTGTCATCAACGGGGATGCGGTGCTCGAAAGCGGGAAGTCGGCCCCGCTCGAGATCACGTTCGCCGCGGCGGCCACGGCAGCGGCGCCGCCCGACCGCGTGGCCGCAGCCAGCGCGGCTGGCGGCCGCGACGCGCACCCGGCGTCCTCGCGCATCGCCGACGGGCTCGAGCCGATTTCCGATCTGGCGTTTGCGCCGGACGGACGTCTCTTTGTCGCCGAGCGGGCCGGCCGCATCCGCGTGATCCGTGATGGACGGCTCCTGCCGGCGCCGGCGCTGGACATCCGGCGGCAGCCGGAAACGATCGAACCCGCCACGTTGAACACGCTGAAGCCCGACGCAAAAGGACGGGTTGAGGCCGCCATGCTCGCGCTCGCCTTCGATCCCCAATTCGATCGCACGCACTTCGTGTACGTGCTCTACACCGCGCCGTCGCGCCATGGCACGCCGTCGTTCGTGGTGGCGAAGTACCGTGAGGCCGCTGATACGCTGGCCGATCGCGCGGTGTTGATCGATGACATTCCCGGACGATGGCCGGATCCTGCCGGCACGCTGCGCGTCGGCCTCGACGGCAAGCTGTATGTGGCGTTCGATGACGGCGGCGATGCCCGGCTCGCCGGCGACCTCGCCTCGCCGAGCGGCAAGGTGCTGCGTCTGAATACCGACGGCACGACGCCTGACGATCAGGCCGGCGGCTCGCCGTTGTATTCGGCTGACTATCGCTCGCCTCGCGCCCTGGCCTGGGACCCTGAATCGGGCCTGCTCTGGGCGGCGGATGCCGCCGAAGGAGACCGCCCGCACGTCAATGTGGTCGCTGACGCGGCCACAAACGGGCGAAGGCGCGGCTTCACCAGGGCGGCCGTTTCGTTTCCGCAGCCGTTCGAACCTTCCGCCCTCGTGTTCTTCCGCGACAGCGTGATCGTCGCCTCCAGACGGGGCGACAGTCTCCTGAGAGGGCGCATCGAACCGCGGGAGCGCACGCGGATCACAGGAACCGAACCGCTCCTTGGGACGATCCCCGACGGGGTGCAGGCATTGACGGTCGGGCCTGACGGCGGGGTATATTTCGCAGCGGCGGGGACGGTTCGCCGCCTTTCATTGCCATGAACAGCTCCGCGCGTGTACCGGTTTCCTGCGTGCTGGCGCTTGCGCTCTGCGCGGCCGCCTGCTCGCGGGGCGCCCGGCCACGTTCGCCCCTGGTCCCGGCCAGCACCACGATGGTGACGGCATGGCAAATCCCGCAGAACCCGCTCGAAGATCGCTCGCTCGACCATTCACCGCTGGCGGAGCAGATTCGCTGGGGCTATCGCATCTTCACCAACACACCGGCGGAAGCGGGCCGGTTCACGGGCGGCAAGGTGTCGTGCGCGAACTGCCATCTGAATGTGGGGCAGCGCGAACGGGCGCTGCCGCTCGTCGGCGTCGCCGGCATGTTTCCGGAGTACAACAACCGCGCGGCGCGATTGATCAGCCTGGCCGATCGCGTGGTCGACTGTTTCCTCCGGAGTGAAAACGCGACGGGGCGTCTGGCCGCGGCCTCGGCGTCCGATCCCGTGCGGCATCCTGATGCGGCGCGGCCCGAGGTCGTTCACGCTTCGAACACCGAGATCGACCTGCTGCCAAATCCCGCGTCGAAGGAAGTGCTGGCCGTCTCGGCGTTCATCGCCTGGCTTTCGCGCGGCCACGAAGTTGGCCGGAACCCGGCCTGGCGCGGCCGGAACGCGATCCCCGCGGACAAGCTCGTTCCGATCGCGCGCCTCGACGTCGCGCGAGGCGAGGCGGTGTACACGGAACGATGCCAGTCGTGTCATGGCGCCGATGGACAAGGCGTGCAGATCGGGGACAAGAAGGCGGGTCCGCTGTGGGGGCCTGATTCGTGGAACGACGGCGCCGGCGCCTCGCGCGTCTACACGCTGGCCGGAATCGTCCGCTACACGATGCCGTACCTCGATCCGGGAGGCCTGTCGGACGCGGACGCCCAGCACGTCGCGGCGTACATCAACTCGAAGCCGCGGCCGGAGTTCCCCTTCAAGGCTCGCGATTACCCCGGCGGAAAAGTGCCGGTGGATGCAGTCTACTATCGCTCGACCGGCGCGCAATAATGCTGACGGTGTGCTCGCGCACCCATCCGGGGTTCGTGCGCGCGACGAACGAGGATGCCGCGCTCTGGGATCCGGATCTCGGCCTGCTCATCGTCGCCGACGGCATGGGCGGCCACAAGGCGGGCGAAGTCGCATCGCGGCTGGCAGTGGACACGGTCAGATCGTTTTTGACCGAGAGCGCGGCCGGCAGAGATATCAGCTGGCCGTTCGGCTTCGATCCGGTGAGGTCGCTGCCCGCAAACCGGCTCAAGACGGCGATGAGGCTGGCCAACGCACGGGTGCGCCAGGCGTCGGAACAGCGCGCAGACTACACCGGTATGGGCACCACGATGGTGGCGGCTCTCGTGGACGGATCGCAGGTGACGTATGCCGGCGTCGGCGACAGCCGCATCTACGCCTGGCGCAACCTTGAACTGCGACAGCTGACGGCCGACGATTCCTGGATCGTCATGCTCCAGAAGGAGTCCGGTCTGGGACCGGCGGCATTCGCCAATCATCCCATGCGGCACGTGCTGACCAGCGTGATCGGGGCGCGGCGCGATCTCGATGTCACCGTGCAGGAGCTTGCCTTGACGGCTGGCCAGGTCCTGCTCTTGTGCACCGATGGGCTCCACGGTGCGGTGCCAGACCACGTCATCGCGTCGACGCTGGAGCACCAGCCGGATCTCGAGCGAGCCGCTGAGATGCTGGTGCAAGCGGCCGTCACATGCGACGGCAGCGACAATGTCACGATCGTGCTGGCCCGGCAATCGGCCGACGTGTAGACTCGACCAAGGGATCCGCAATGAGAAGGCTTGCTCTCGCCGCAGTCGTGATGCTCGCGATGATCGCCGAGGGCAGCGCGCAGCCGCCGCGCTTCCGGCCCGGTCGAGGCCGCTACAGTCCCTTTCTCGCGACCGAACTGAAATACGACGGCGGCTTCAACTTCTGCCGGGTCATGTTTCGCACCGCGCCGTACGGCGATGGCGGCAACTGGTCGGTCGACTATCCGCGTGCCGACATCAATCTCACCTTCCGGCTCTCGGAGCTGACCACGATCACGGTCAGCCGCGGCGGTCCCGACGAGTTCAATCACGCCGTCGTGCGGCTGACGGATCCGCAGATGTCGAAATGTCCGTTCATCATGATGACCGAGGTGGGCAACATCTACCTCGACGATGATGAGGCGACGCACCTGAGGGATTACCTGCTGCGCGGCGGATTTCTCTGGGCCGACGACTTCTGGGGTGAATACGCCTGGCAGGTATGGGAGAACGAGATTCGGAAGGTGCTGCCGTCAAACGCGTACCCGATTGAGGACCTCACGATCGATCACCCGATCTTTCATACGCTGTACGACGTGCGCCGCCTGCCGCAGATTCCCTCGATCAACTTTTTCTTCGGCAGCGGCGGCGGCACGTCGGAGCACGGGAACGACAGCGCCGTGCCGCACGCGCGTGCGATCTTCGATCACGACGGCCACATGATCGTGTTCATCACCCACAACACCGACTTCGGCGACGCGTTCGAGCGTGAAGGCGAAAACCGCGAATATTTCGATCACTTCGCCGCTGACGGCTACGCCGTCGGCATCAACGTGGTGTTGTACGCGTTGACCCATTGATCGCTTGACCGACGCGACCAATTCGCCCAACCAGCACCACCTGCCCGACCCGACCCGCTAGACCCACGCCGCCCCACCAGGCCGGCCCGACCCACCCGACCCAACGATCAGTCAGGCTCCGGCGAGACGCGTACCATCAGCTTCCCGAAGTTGCGGCCCTCGAACAGACCGATCAACGCGCGTGGCGCCGCGTCGAGGCCGTCGACAATATCTTCCCGATACCGCAGCTTCCCGTTACGCACGAGCGGCGCGCACTCCTCAATGAACGCCGCGGTGCGATCCGTATGATCGCTGATGATGAACCCGCGGATCGTCGCGCGGTTGACGAGGAGCGGACGCAGGTTGGGACCGGGCGGCGGCGGTGTGACATTGTATTCCGAGATCATCCCGCAGAGGGGGATTCGCGCGCCGCGATTGATCAACCGGAGTGCCGCGGCCAGAACCGCGCCGCCGACATTGTCGAAGTAGATGTCGATCCCCGCCGGACAGGACTCCGCCAGGGTCGCGACGAGATCGCCGGTCTTGTAATTGACGCAGCCGTCGAACCCGAGCTCCTCGACGACGTACCGGCATTTGTCCGCCGACCCGGCGACGCCGACAGCGCGGCAGCCGCGGACTCTCGCCAGTTGACCGACCACCGATCCGACGGCCCCTGCGGCCGCAGACACGACCACGGTCTCGCCAGGCTGCGGATGGCCGATGTCGACGAGCCCGACGTAGGCCGTCAGGCCCGGCATGCCGAGCACGCCGATCGCTGTGGTCATCGGCAGGCTGCGATCGATCGGCCGGATGTCGCGTCCATCCGAACAGGCGTACTCCTGCCACCCGTCGTAGCCGGCGACGATATCGCCCGGTTTGAATGAGGGATGGCGGGACTCAAGCACCTCGCCCACCGTGTGCCCGACCATCACGGCGCCCAGGCCGACCGGCGCCGCGTACGAGCGGGTCTCGCTCATCCGGCCGCGCATGTACGGATCGAGGGAAAGATAAATCGTCCGCCGCAGGACCTGACCGTCGCCGAGGGCCGGACGCGGGCTCTCGGTCAACTCGAAGTCGCCGGGAGTGGGCATCCCGGCGGGCCGCGTTTTCAACCTGATTTGCCTGTTGGTCATTGGTGTAAGCGTAGCGGTAGTGTCCGGCATCAGCCGGATGGTCCGATTGAGCGCAGTGCGATCTTTGGGCGATAATGCCGGACCGTTGCTCCTTACTCTTCAGGTGTTGAATGCCCCATCTGCGGTTTGTGATCGTTGGCGCTCTGCTCGCGTGTCCGGCGATCGCGCAGCAGAACGCGCCAGCATATCAGGAACGTGACTTTCTGACGCGCGTTCGGCGTCTCACAGTCGAAGGCCGGCGCGCCGGCGAAGGCTACTGGTCTCCGGACGGCAGGCGCATCGTGTTTCAGAGCGAGCGCGAGCCCGGTAATCCGTTTTATCAGATTTACGTGCTCGATCTCGCCAGCGGCGAAACCAGGCGGATCTCGCCTGGCGTCGGCAAGACCACGTGCGCGTTCTTCCGGCCCGGCACCGACGAGATCGAGTTCGCCTCGACTCACGCCGATCCGAAGTCGAAGGAGCTGCAGGACGCGGAGCTCGCGTTTCGCGCGTCAGGGCAGCAACGCCGATATTCATGGGACTACGATCCCGAGATGGACATCTACGCGTATAACGAAAAGACCGGTGCGATGAAGCGGCTCACCGAGGCGCGCGGCTACGACGCCGAAGGCAGCTACTCGCCCGATGGGCAATGGATCGTCTTTTCATCGATGCGCGACGCCTACAATCGGACGCTGGACGCGGCCGAACAGAAGAAGCTCGCCGAAGATCCGAGCTATTTTGCCGAGATTTACCTCATGCGCGCCGACGGGTCCGGCCAGCGCCGCGTCACCAACGCAAACGGCTACGACGGCGGCCCGTTCTTCACTGGGGACGGCACGCATATCGTGTGGCGCCGGTTCGACGAGACCGGACTGATTGCCGATGTCTGGATGATGAAGGCCGACGGTTCGGATCAGCGTCAAATCACTGATTTCGGTTCGATGAGCTGGGCGCCGTACATGCACCCTTCAGGCGAGTACATCATTTTCGCCTCGAACAAGCTCGGGTTCGAAAACTTCGAGCTGTTCATGGTCGACGCGCAGGGCGCAAAGGAGCCGGTCCGGGTCACGTATGCCAACGGCTTCGACGGCCTGCCGGTGCCTTCACCTGACGGCCGCCAGATGGCCTGGACGTCGAGCCGCTCGGGCGGTTCAGCAGGACAACTCTTCCTCGCGCAGTGGAACCACGAAAAGGCGCTCGAGGCGATCAAGAACGCGCCGCTGAAGACATCTTCGAAAGCCGATGTCCGTGCGAATGAGACACGTTGCGGCTTTAGAATCTGTCTTAGCTTGAGTTGGTTCAATTTTAGCGGCCGCTCCGCGGCCGCCTAGTAACGAAGAATCGCCGCTCAGCCGCCGGTTCATCGCCTGCGGACTGGAGGCGAAGCTTCGTCACAAGCCGGCAAAGAAGTCATGAGACACGAACGAAAACGCACGTTCCGTCAGGCCAGACCCGTGTCCTCCGCGTCCTCCGTGGTGGGGATCGTCTGCACCATCGCCGCGGCAACCGCGTTGGTTTGCGTCGCCGCGGCGGCCGACACCCCATCGAAGACGCGCGCTCATGTGCAGGCTCTCGCGTCCGAAAGGCTCGAGGGCCGTCTGGCGGGAAGCACCGGCGAGCGGCTCGCCGGTGACTACATCGTGAGTGAACTTCAGAAAATCGGCGCGAAGCCGTTGCCCGACCGGCGCGACTACCGTCTCCCCTTCG